>NZ_JBIVRG010000001.1:0-727331 GCF_044755505.1 Pseudarthrobacter sp. NPDC092202
ATGCGACGCCCGGAACACACCCCTGCCCGCGGCGCATCATCTCGCACCGGTCACGCCAGGACGGCCAGCCGAAGGCTCATCGGTGGATCGAGGCTAAGCCCCACTGCGACGCTCTATCACTTAACAGCGGTTTTCTGGCGACGCTCTATCACCTGCCGTCCGGCCTTGGGCGGCAGGTGATAGAGCGTTCCGGTTAAACCCACATCAAGTGATAGAGCGTTCCGGTAAAACCCGCATCAAATGAGAGAGCGTCCGGGGTGGCAGACTGGTTTGGTGACTTCGCTGAACGAACCTTCCCCGGACACCACGCCTGACCCCGCTTCTGATACCGCGACTGACACCTCTTCTGAGGACGCACCTGACGGCACGCCCGGTGCCGGAACCCAGCTGAGCGCGTTGGCGGCGGCGCGGATTGCCGTCGGGGTGCTGGTCGACGGCGGCGTTCAGCACGTGGTGGTGTCGCCTGGGTCCCGCTCGGCCCCCATGGCGTACGCCCTTGCCGAGGCTTCGGCCGAGGGCAAAGTGGAGCTGCTTGTCAGGATCGATGAGCGTTCGGCCGGGTACACGGCGCTGGGACTGGCCCTGGCCACGGGATCTCCTGCGGCCGTGCTGACAACGTCCGGGACAGCCGTGGGGAACCTGATGCCTGCGGTGATGGAGGCCAATCATGCCGCTGTTCCCCTGGTGGTGCTGTCCGCCGACCGGCCGGACGAGCTGCGTGGAACCGGCGCCAACCAGACCACCGTCCAGCCTGACCTTTTCGGCGAGCAGGTGCGGTTCGCCGCGGATATAGCCGCCGGTGCCGACCCCCGGCGCGCCATCCAAACGGGGCTTTCCGCCGCCACCGGCGCGTTCCCGGACCTTCCGCCGGGGCCTGTTCAGCTGAACCTGGCGTTCCGGGATCCGCTGGTTCCGTCGGCGGGGGAGGAGCTGCCGCCTGCAACGGAGCGGCCGCGCTATCGGATCGGCACTGAGCCGCTCATCATGAACCTGCCAGCGGCTTCAGCCGACCTGCCCGAGCGGCGCACCGTAGTCCTTGCCGGGCACGACGCCGGGCCCGTCGCCGAGGCGTTTGCCCGCGCCCATGGCCTGCCGCTGCTGGCAGAACCGTCCTCCAACGCCCGGTTCGGGCCGAATGCGGTAGGGCCCTACCGGCTGCTGCTGGAGCACTTCGGCCCAGGCGCGGCAACGCCCATTGAACGTGTGGTCCTGTTCGGCCGGCCCACGCTCTCCCGCCCGGTGGCAGCACTTCTGGCCAGGGCCGACGTTCAGACAGCCCTTTACCAACCTGTTCCGGTGGCCTGGTATGAGCCCGGCCGGCGCACCGAGCTGCCGCTGGAAAGCCTCGCTGACCTTGCAGACTTCGCCGGCCGCGGGGCGGCAGACTGGTTGGATACCTGGCTGCTCGCGGGCTCGGCGGCCCAGCATGCCCTGGATGGCATACTTTCGGCCGAAGCTCCCGCGAGTGGCCCGGCAGTGGGCTCGCTGGTGTGGAAGAACACCCGCGGCCAGCTCCTCCTGGGTTCCTCCAACGGCATCCGCGACGTTGACCTCGCTGGCCTGCCCGCCCCCGAGCCCGCTGCCACGGTGTACGCCAACCGGGGCCTGGCTGGGATCGACGGCACCCTCTCCACCGCCACCGGCATCGCCATCGGTGGCCGGCAGGAAACCACCGTCCTGCTGGGCGACGTCACCTTCCTGCACGACGTCGGCGGCCTGCTCCTCGGCGCCGGGGAAGAACAGCCTCCGCTGCGGATCGTTGTCCTCAACGACTCCGGCGGCGCCATTTTCGACCTGCTGGAACATGGCGCGGTGCGTGAGGCCGGAACGTACGGCGACGCCGTCGAACGCCTCTTTGGCACCCCCCACACAGTGGACATCGCGGCACTCGCCGCAGCGTACGGCGTCGGGCATTGCTCGGTGAGTACGACGGCGGCACTCGCCGAGGCCCTCGCACGGCCAGTTGAGGGCCGCAGCATCGTGGAAGTCCGCACTGACCGGCAGGGGCTCAGGGCCCTGCACGCCAGGATCAAAGAGGCCGTCGCCGCCGCAGTCGGGGGAGTATTGGCGCGCTAAGAGGGGGAGTCCGGCTCAAGTTTCGCCATGACACGGGAGGACAGCTCGACCAGCATGCGCCGCTCCTCAGGAGTCATCACCTCAAGGAAGTTCTCCCTGACCCACTCGATGTGCCCGGGACCTGCTGCACGCAGGGCTGCCCGGCCTGCCTGCTTTATATGAACCAGAATGCCGCGGGCATCATCGTGCGCCGGTTCCCGGCTGATAAGCCCACGTTCTTCCATCCGTCGCAATTGATGCGCAAGCCGGCTGCGGTCCCAGCCGGCACTGCGGCCGAGGTCCCGGGCCCGCATTCCGCCGGCGCCGGCCGCGGCAAGGGGAGCGAGCATCTGGTAGTCGGCGCCTGATACGCCGCTTCCGGCCAACTGCCTTTCCATCCCGGCTGCCAGTTGCCGGCTGAAGAGGATGTAGGCAAACCACACTTCCTCTTCGTCCCGGGTCAGGCGGCGATACTCAGGCAACGTGCATCCTATTCCTGGAGGAACCATATAGTTGTTGACACGTCAGCATAACAGGGGCAGTGTTGTTGACACATCAGCAATTTCCCGGCGCGGGGGAAGCGGGCCAAGCCCTAAGGAACAACGCCATGACCACGCAATCAGCCACAGACGTCCCGACGCTGCCGGACGCCGGCACGTACCGGGTTGACCCCCAACGCTCCAGCGTCACCTACGCCTGCCGGCACATGTTCGGCCTGGGAAGGGTCCGCGGCAACTTCACCATCTCCTCCGGGCTACTGAACATCTCCTCAACATTGGCAGGGAGCAGCGCCAGTGCCACCATCGACGCGGCCAGTTTCGACTCCGCCAATCAGCGGCGGGACCGCGACGTCAAAGGCCGGGGCCTGCTCGATGTGGCCGCCTTTCCGACCATCGCGTTCTCGTCAACGGGGATTCGCGAGGATGGAGGTGCCATACTTGCCGGCATTGTGGCCATGCACGGAGTGGAAGCTGCCGTGGAAGTGACGGCCCTGTGCTGGGAGTCCCCGGCTCCCGGCCAAATCCGCGTTACGGCGCGGGCCAACCATCTGGACCGTTATTTGTTCGGGATCACGGGTGCAAGGGGCTTCGTGGGCCGCTACTTCGACCTCGCCTTCCAGGTGGTTGCAGTACGCACCGGAAGATAAGCCCGCCGCGCTGCTGCGCGTCGATCCAGCACGGGACACCCTGCGGGTAGGTCCGTTGGTTCATGCCCCGGTCCTGTTCCTGCTTTCCTTCATCGCCGCTTCGAACGCAGGCAGGCTGCGTTCGATCATGTCATCGTTGGCCGTCAGGGAGATCCGGAAGAATCCAGGCGTCTCAAACAGCACACCAGGGAAAACAAAGACATTCCGGCGGGCAAGGGACTCTGTGAACGCCTCGTCGTCCCCAACGGGGGAAGTTGCATACAGGTAGAACGTGCCCTCCGGCCGGTGGAGGTGGTAACCCATGCCGCTGAGGGCATCCACGAGCCGGTCCCGGCGCCGCTGCAGCTGGCCAACGTCGATGGTGAACTTCTCCAGTTCAGGCAGCGCATGCTGCAGCAGGGCGTTGGGATACACCCAGCCCATGGCCACCTGCAGGCCGATAATTGCGGGGCGCATCTCCTCCCGGTGCGGCATCGTGGGCGGCAGCGCGAGGTAGCCCACCCTCTGGCCGGGGGAAAGGTGGGTTTTACCGTAGGAGTACGCCAGCAGGGTGTGGGCATAAAACTCCACAGCACTGTGGAAGCGGAGGCCGTCGAACACTATCCGGTTGTAGGCCTCGTCCGACACCAGGTAGATCCGCCGGCCTATCCTTGCGGAGGCAGCCTCCAGCAGCTCCGACAGCCGACGCAGCAGCTCGGGGGGATAGACCCGTCCGGTGGGGTTGTTGGGCGAATTTACGATCACAACCCGGGTCCGGTCCGTAACGCCAGCCTCAATCGCGCCGAGATCCAGATCGAACGTGGTGGTGTTGACTTTCACCTTCACCGGAACCAGACCGGCTTCAAGGATGAGGGGCTCATACAGAAACCACGGCGGCAAACTGAAGATGACTTCATCACCCGGATCGGCGACCGTCTTAAGCGCCAACGCGATTGCGGCGAAGCCCCCGGTAGTGAGGTAGATATCCTCTGCCCGGAATGGCAGGCCCAGCAGCTGCTCGAGGGACTCCGCCGCCGCCTGCCGGGCAGCCTCGCCGTTCGTCTGATAAGCGAACCACTGATCGTGCTGCGGAGTGAGGGCATCCCGCAGCGTGTTGACGTAGCGCTCGGCCGGCATTTGATGCGGGTTGCCGAACGTGAAATCACAGACTTCCGCCAACTGGCCCTTCCGGCGCACGTTCGCCGCCGTGATGTAGGCATCGACCCGCTGGAAGGAGGGGATGGACGCCAGCCGGGCAGCGCGATCCGATACCGCGGCGGTGGCCCGGGACGGGGTGGCGGAATCTGTCATGCCAGCGCTCCTCTAGCGGCCGCCGGTTGTGGCGGCAGGCGGATTTGCCAGCACGCTGCTGAGCCAGTGGAGGCTGTAGAAGGACCCATTGTCGGCTCCACCATGCGGCGATGTAAAGGGCCCCGCGACGAACGTGCATCAGCCGGCGCCCCGCCGTCGTACGCGTTTCGTCTGATTTCGACGCGCTAATCACCTGCCGACGCGGAAATGCCCTGGCGCTACTGGAATACCAGCAGCGCCAGGGCATATGGGGGTCGAAAACGAACCAGCGGGTCGACGGAGCGCCTACTCCTCGATGTCGATGTGCGTCGGGTCAAGGACGCGGCGCAGGAACTCCTTGGTGCGGGGCTGCGTGGGGGAGGAGATGACCTGCTCAGCCACGCCTTCCTCCACCACAACGCCGCCGTCCATGAACACAACGCGGTCGGCCACTTCACGGGCGAAGCCCATCTCGTGGGTGACCACCAGCATGGTCATGCCCTCCTTGGCGAGGTTCCGCATGACGGAGAGCACGTCGCCCACGGTCTCGGGGTCAAGCGCGGAGGTGGGCTCGTCGAAGAGCATCAGCTCCGGGTCCATGCTCAGCGCGCGGGCGATGGCCACGCGCTGCTGCTGGCCGCCAGAGAGCTGGTCCGGGAAACGGTCCGCGAGGTGCCCGAGGCCCACGCGCTCCAGGTTGTGCATGGACACTTTGTCCGCCTCGGCCTGGGAACGCTTGAGGACCTTGGTCTGGGCGATGGAGCAGTTGCGCTTGGCGTCCAGGTGGGGGAACAGGTTGAACTGCTGGAACACCATGCCCACCTTGCGGCGCATCTTGTCGATGTCCACATCCGGATCGGTGGCCTCGAAGCCGCCCACATGGATGCTGCCCTCGTTGGGCTGCTCCAGCAGGTTGACGCAGCGAAGCAGGGTGGACTTGCCCGAACCGGAAGGCCCAATCAGGCACACCACTTCGCCGGGAGCCACATCCAGGCTGATGCCCTTGAGGACCTCGTTGGAACCGTAGGACTTGCGCAGGTCCTTGATGGCTACGCCGGCCGCTTGGATGGTGCTGGTGCTGCCGGAGGAATTTACGACGTCGTTCATGGTCTTCCCTGCCTATCGATTGTTCCGCGCGGTGCGGCTTTCGAACTTCCGGGCCAGGAAGCTCAGGGGAATGGTGATCACCAGGTAGAAGGCACCGGCCACCAGAAGCGGCGTGAGGCCTGCGCCCAGGCTGGAAATGCCGTCGCGGCCGAACTTTGTGAGCTCGTACTGCGAGGCCGTGAGGCCCAGGACGTAGATCAGCGAGGAATCCTTGGTCAGCAGGATGACCTCGTTGGTCAGCGGCGGCAGCACGATCTTGAAGGCCTGCGGGATGACGATGGTGATCATGGCCCGCCACTGCGGCATGCCCAGCGACCGGGCGGCTTCCAGCTGGCCCTTCGGTACCGCCTGCAGGCCGGCGCGGAGGGTTTCGGCGATGTAGGCCGAGGCCACCATGCCCAGCGAAACCATGACGATCACTGTGATGTTCCAGGAAACGCCGAAGGCCAGGGGCACGCCGTAGCCGAAGGCGATGAACACCAGCAGCGCCGGGATCCCGCGGAAGAACTCGATGTAACCAGAGGCGATCCAGCGGTACAGGGGGAAGCTGGAAAGCTTCATGAGGGCAAGCAGCAGGCCGCCGGAGAGGCCCACTATGAAGCCGAGGAACGTGTAGATCAGGGTGTTCGTCAGCCCGGTGACGAAGATGCCCGGGAACATGGGCCCGATTTTGCCGAAGTTGAAGACGCTGTTGCCGATGGTCTCCCAGTCGGTGGCGAGGATCAGCGCGGCGATGGCCACCACGAAGATTCCGGCCTGGACATACAGGCTTACTCTGGCTCGCTGACGTGCGGTCATTGCCATGGGTTGCTCACATTCGTTGTGCGTGGCAGAGGCCCCGGACGGACTGCGGTACAGCTCGTCCGGGGCCCCGGCTGCGTAGTTCTCAGGGCCGTGACACGGCCGGGGCGGGGGAGCCCCAGGCCTGCGCGGCGACTACTTGGCGGTGGTTGGCTACTTGGCGGTCTCGCCGAACCAGGTGGTCTTGAACTTCTCCAGGGAGCCGTCCTCGGTCAGGCGCTCAAGCGTGCCGTTGACCTTCTCCAGCATTGCGGTGTTGCCCTTCTTGATGGAGATGCCCAGCTGCTCGCCGGTTGCGAAGTCCTCAACGCTCTTGAACTTGGGCTGGTCCTTGATGGCGTAGCCCAGCACTGACTGGTTGCCCAGGGCGGCGTCGATGGTACCGGCCTCAAGAGCCTGTACCAGGAGGCCCGTGTCCTCGAACTGCTGAGCGTCGATGCCCTGTTCCTCGGCGTAGTCGGCGCCGGTGGTGGCCTGCTGCACGCCAACCTTCTTGCCCTTGGCGTCTTCCAGGCCGCTGATGCCGGAGTCCTCGCTGGCCACCAGGGCCAGATCGTCATCAAGGTACGGGGTGGAGAAGTCCATGACGGACTTGCGGGTGTCGGTGATGGAGATCGAGGAGATGCCCAGGTCGCACTGGGTCAGCGCGGTGCCGGTCTCGATTGCCTCGAAGGAGCTGTCCACGATGCTCAGTTCGGCGCCGAAGTCCTTGGCGAGCTCCTTGGCGATGTCCACGTCGAAGCCGACGGTCTCGCCGTCCTTCTCGAACTCGAACGGCTCGTAGGGGATGTCCGAGCAGACCGTGAGCTTGCCGGCGTTGATGAGCTGGATGCCGCCTTCGGAGGCTGCAGGGGTGGAACTGCCGCCGCACGCCGTGAGGGTGAGGGCGCCGGCGGCGAAGACTGCTGCTGCCTTGGCGGTCATTTTGGCCGTAGCCAGGGACTTGAGCTGCATGTTTTCTTACCTTTTGTTGCGGGGAGTATGCGGTACTAAATCGGTTCATAGTGTAGCGCCGATTATGAGATGTGCATCACAGGAAACTAAGTTTCACCATTGGATAACTAAATCACAGGCGAAAGCAAGCCCGCAGGCGCACAACCTGTCTCCCATCCCGGACTGGTGCCCAACTGAGTAGCAGCAGATGCTCTTCTGGCGCTTCACAACGACATCAGCTGCCACCTAGTTGGCGATGCCCAGCGACTCCAGCATCGGCCGGAACTTGGCCCAGGTCTCCGCCAGCTCGGCTTCGGGCTGCGACCCGTCCACTATTCCGCAGCCGGCATACAACCGGACCGTGTCCGGAGACTCGATCACAGCTCCGCGCAGGGCGATGCCCCACTCGCCGTTGCCCGCCGCATCGAGCCAGCCCACGGGCCCGGCATACGGCCCTCGGTCCAGGTGCTCCAGCTTCCGGATCAGTGCACCGGCAACCTGCGTGGGTGTTCCACAGACCGCGGCCGTAGGGTGCAGCGCATTGATGAGTGCCAGGCAAGTGGGAACGTGGCCCTCGATCTCGGCCAGCTCGGCCTTAACGTCCGATGCCAGGTGCCACACGTTGGGCAGCTCCAGGATAAAAGGCTCGTCATGCGCATTCATCGCCTCGGAGAACGGCGCCAGTTGCGTGGTCAGTGACTGGATGGCGATCTCGTGCTCGTGCCGCTGCTTTTCGGACCCGGCCAGCACCCGGGTGGCGTAATCCATCGGGAGGCCGTCCTCGCCGTGCGCGTCCCGGCGGTCCAGTGTTCCCGCCAGCACCCGCGCCTGGGCCGTGCGTCCTTCCACCTGGATCAGCATCTCCGGCGTGGCCCCCACCAGGCCGTCCACCCCGTACGTCCAGCACTCGCGGTAGCGTGCGGCGAGTTCGCGCAGCACCGTGGCCGCGTGCACCCCCGAGGGGATGGTGGCCACCACGTCCCGCGCCAGGACCAGCTTCTCGAGCGCCCCGGTCCGGATCTCGGCCACGCCCGCCTCCACGGCCGCCATCCAGGCTTCTTCGCTCAGTGAGCCTGTATGCAGGGTTGCCCCGGCGGCAAGCGGGAGGGGACGCACGACGGCGCCACCCGCCTTGGCGGGGGCGGCAGTCAAGGTGCCGTCCCCGGCAGGGTCCCCTGCCGCCGTCGTACTTAGTGCAGGCCCTGCCCCAGTAACCGCAGCGCTCCGGAGCCAGCGGTCCAGTGCGGCGACTGCCGTGTCCTCGGTCAGGGGGCCGTCGTCGAACGTCAACTGTGTCAGCCAGACCTGCCCGTCCCGCACGCCCACCACGATCTCCGGGACGATCAGCCGGGACTCGTGGGCGGAGGTCTTGGAAAACGCGAAGGAGCCAAAAGCCACGGGGCCGGTGCCGGGGAGCTCAACGGAATCGGCCACGTCGGCCTCAAGGACGAGGTGCCGCCACCAGATGTCCGCCTCAAGGAACCGCTCCGGACCGGTGGCTGTGAAACGCGCAATCTCACCGAAGCCCGCCAGCCCGGCTTCCCGCCGGGTCCAGCAGAGGACGTCGTCCCGGACCAGAAACGCAGGAAGCCCCCCGGGGAAATCATTTCCATCCAGGGGGACTGTCAGGGTGCGGAACGTGCTCGTCATGATGAGACAACACTACTCCCGCGTACCCGATGGCCTTCCCCGGCCCGGGTGGAGCCGGAATGCGACGAATCGCGGCTGGTCAGCACCGCCGGGAACATTTGAGACAATGACATGGTGAACCGAGCATCCTTGGATAAGCGTCCGGACGAAGTAGCCACCATGTTTGACGATGTCGCACCGAAATACGACGTCGTCAACGATGTCCTGTCAATGGGACAGACGCGCCGCTGGCGCAAGGTTGTGGTGGAAGCCATGGAAGTCTCCAAGGGCCAGCGCGTGCTGGACCTGGCGGCCGGCACCGGAACGTCCAGCGAGCCGTATGCCGATGCAGGCATAGACGTTGTGGCCTGCGACTTCTCCCTTGGAATGCTCAAGGTTGGCAAACGCCGCCGCCCCGACATCAATTTTGTTGCCGGTGACGCCACCAACCTGCCGTTCGCTGACAACTCCTTCGACGCCACCACCATCTCCTTTGGCCTGCGCAACGTCAACGAGCCCAAGAAGGCGCTGCTGGAGATGCTTCGCGTCACCAAGCCCGGGGGCCGGCTGGTTATAGCCGAGTTCTCCCAGCCCGTGGTGCCGCTCTGGCGCACCATGTACACCGAATACCTCATGCGGGCGCTGCCGGCCATTGCCACCAAGGTCGCATCCAACCCGGACGCGTACGTCTACCTTGCCGAGTCCATCCGCGCCTGGCCGGACCAGGACCACCTGGCCGCCTGGCTGCAGGAATCCGGGTGGGAGAAGGTCACCTACCGCAACCTCACCGGCGGAATCGTCGCGGTGCACCGCGCGTTCAAAGCCGCAGAATCAACGCCGGACAACGCTGCTGCCGCCATCGCCGCGCACAAGGGCCCCGTGGCCAAGCTGCGCCGCAACATCACCCGCTGACCTGTGAAAGTACTGATAGTCGGCGCAGGGCCGGCCGGTTCCACCGCTGCGTACTACCTTGCCAAGGCAGGCCTGGACGTCACCGTCCTGGAGAAGACGAGCTTCCCGCGCGAAAAGGTCTGCGGCGACGGCCTGACACCCCGCGCGGTCCGGGAAATCCAGAAGCTGGGCCTGCCCCACCCCGAGGGCGACGGCTGGCGGCGGAACAAGGGCCTGCGCCTGATAGCCGGCGGGCGCACCATCGAGCTGCCGTGGCCCGAGGTTTCGGACTTCCCCCAGTACGGGCTGATCCGTACCCGGCTTGGTTTCGACGAGGAGCTCGCCCGCCACGCCGAGTCCGCGGGTGCCACCATCCTTGAGCGGCACAGCGTCACCGAGGCCATCCGTAACGACGCCGGCCGCGTCACCGGCGTCCGCGCAGCGCTCCTTGACGAGTCCGGACGCAAGACGGGGGAGGAACGCGGGTTCAGTGCCGACGTCGTCCTCGCCGCCGACGGCAACTCCACCCGCACCGCCGTCTCCCTCGGCATCCAGAAGCGCGACGACCGCCCCCTCGGCGTGGCCGTGCGCACCTACTTCACGTCCCCGCGGACGGACGACGACTGGATGGAAGGCTGGCTGGAGCTCCCCGGCCGCGACGGAAAACTGCTCCCCGGCTACGGCTGGGTGTTCGGCGTGGGGGACGGCACCTCCAACGTGGGCCTGGGCATCCTGAACTCGTCCAAGGAATTCGGCAAACTCGACTACAAGCAGGTCCTGCGCGAATGGACTGCCGGCATGCCCGCAGAGTGGGGCTTCACGCCGGAGAACCAGGTGGGCGAGATCCGCGGCGCCGCGCTGCCCATGGGCTTCAACCGCACGCCGCACTACTCGCCCGGGCTGCTGCTGCTCGGCGACGCCGGCGGCATGGTGTCCCCCTTCAACGGCGAGGGCATCTCCTACGCCATGGAGTCCGCCAGGTTTGCCGCGGAGTTCATCATTGACGCCTCCTCGCGCTCGTCGGCCGCGGGCGGAACGTACGACGCCGATGCCCACCTTTCGCGGTACGCGGGCTATGTGCGGGAACAGTGGGGGTCCCACTTCACCCTGGGCCGGGCGTTCGCTGCTTTGATTGGCAAACCTGCGGTCATGAAGCTCGCACTCCGGACCGGCATGCCCATCCCGGTGCTGATGCGGTTCGTGGTCCGGCTCCTGGCCAACCTCACGGACCCGTCCGCGAAGGGCTTTCAGGACCGGGTGATCCGCGTACTGGAATCGCTGGTTCCGGCCACATCCAATACGCCGCCGGCCCCGAATCAGCGGTATCCGCAACAAAAAGTTAGGGTTAACCCGTGACCAACCCCGCAGACCACAGCTGGACCCGCGCCGGACACGGCGTGACCGCCGCTGAACCTTCGCTCAACACCAGCGCCATTGCCACCGGCCTCCAGCTGCCCGCCGGTTTCGCCGCCATCGCCGGAGACGCTGAGCTGGGGCCGGCCATCACCAACAACCTGGCCAAGGTGGAGAAGAAGCTCCGCGAAGCCATCGCCAACTCCGATCCGCTTGCTGACGCCACGTCGCGCCATCTGGTGGAAGCCGGCGGCAAGCGCATCCGTCCGCTGCTGACCCTGCTGTGTGCACACCTCGGCGACGCATCGCTGCCTGCCGTGGTGCAGGCCGCCGTCGTGGTGGAACTGACGCACCTTGCCACCCTCTATCACGACGACGTCATGGACTCGGCCCCGTTCCGCCGCGGTGCACCCACCGCCCACGAGGTCTGGGGCAACTCCGTGGCGGTCCTCACCGGCGACCTGATTTTCGCCCGCGCCTCAATCCTGGTGTCCGAACTCGGTTCCCGGGCGCTCGGCATCCAGGCCCGTACTTTCGAGCGGCTGTGCCTGGGCCAGCTGCACGAAACCGTGGGGCCGCGCCCGGACGAGGATCCCGTGGAGCACTACCTGTCGGTGATCGCGGACAAGACCGGCTCGCTGGTGGCTGCTTCCGGCCAACTCGGCGCTATCTTCGCCGGAGCCGATCCCGCCTACGAATCCGTCCTGGTGGAGTACGGCGAGAAGGTGGGCGTGGCCTTCCAGCTTGCGGACGACGTCATCGATGTCACGGGCATCAAGGTCAAGTCCGGCAAGTCACCGGGCACGGACCTGCGCGAAGGGGTTCCCACCCTGCCGGTGCTGCTCCTGCGCAGGGCCGCCGCGGACGGTGACCAGTCCGCCGTCGAACTTCTCCGGCTGATAGACGGCGACCTTACCTCGGACGAAGCCCTTGCGGAGGCCGTGGCCGGCCTGCGCGAGCATCCCGTTACTGCCGAGTCCTGGGTTGTGGCACGCCAGTGGGCCAACGAGGCGATCGACGCCCTGGCGCCGCTCCCCGAAGGCGTGGTCAAGGACTCGCTGTCCAGCTTCGCGCTGGCCGTGGTGGACCGCGCCAGCTAGACAAGCTTTCATGAAGCCCGGTTCCGTAAGGGGCCGGGCTTCTTGGTGCGCTGCGCAGGGGCAACATGCGTTTAAAACGGGATAGCCCCGGTCCGCAGCAACGATACGAGTCATACGTTGCTTTGAACCGAGGCTATCTCTCCGTTCGCATCAGACCCGCCGGAGGCGTTTAGCGGATCCGTGAACAGTCTATGACAGCTTTGTCACAAGATGCAACTACTAATTTACTACTGGTGTCACGGACTTGTCGGCGCTGAGTTTCCCCACCTTTCTCCCCCGAACTGGCAGGAAACCCGGCGAGTTGCCGGGACCCGCCGACAGGCAGCTCGAAAGCCGGGGAAATTCAGCAGGAGTTTTGTCCACATAGGCCTCCCCGGAACTGCATTTCCCGTCGAAGATTGGGTCTGCTGGCTCCATGGACCTCACCCGATTTCTCATGTACGCAGGCTCAGTTGCCCGCACATCCACACTTCTGCAGGCTGGTTTCACCGACCGGAGCATTCGCAATGCGGTGGCGCTGGGCGACATCCGCCGTCTCCGGCACGGGGTGGTGGCACTGCCCGGGGCCCCGGCGGACATGACTGCGGCTGTCCTGGGCAGTGGCCTGCTGACCTGTGCTTCTGCCGCAGTACATCGCCGACTTTGGCTGTTGAGGGAACCGTCAAGGGTTCACCTCCTCTGCCGGCACCGTGGGCCGGCGGACGCCATCGTGCACCGCGGGTCCCTGATTCCTCCGGATTCACCAAAACCGGTGGCGAGCACCGCTGACGTGTTGATTCACAGCCTGCGCTGCCTTCCGGCTATGGAAGCTGCCGTCATGGTGGAGAGTGCAGCGCGGCAGGGTCTTACCACCCTCGGCTACCTGCGGGGGCGGCTGCCCGGTAAGCGGAACGGTGCAGCCAGGCGCGTGCTCGAGCTCGTTGACGGTACCGCAGATTCGCCCATCGAGGTGGTTGCCCGGATTCTTTTCCGCGCGGCGGGCATTTTCACGGAGACACAGGTGGAGCTCCCCGGCATCGGCATCGTGGACTTCCTGTTGGAAGGATTCCTGATCGTCGAGCTCGACGGCGCCACCCACCTTGAGCCCCGGCAGGTAAAGAAGGACCGTGCCAGGAACAACGCCAGCACCCTCACCGGATATGCGGTACTACGTTACGGGTACGCCGACGTGGTTCATCACCCGGAAAGAATCATGGCCGAGGTGTGGCAGGTCCTCCGGGGCCGGGTTATCCGCTGAGATTCGCAAGGTTTTGCTGGCGAACCGGGGGAAACGCCGTCATCAGAGGGGGACACGCCGCCGCGCACCCCAAAAGGTGAGGAAACTCAGCGGGCGCCGGAGGATCTCGAAGCCACGCTGAAACGGAAGAGAGGGAGGCCCTAGTTGTCGTCGTCCTCGAAAGCCCACTCGAACATGTCGAACACGAACTCCGAGAAGGTGCCTTCCTCGGACTTCCACTGGCCGCGGGCGTTGTTGCGCCGGTACACGATGGGGTCCGGGACGCTGAGGTCGCCCACCCGGAAGCCCCAGGTGTATTCCTCTTCCTCGTCCTCAAGGAACATCAGGAAGCCTTCGTCGTCGACCTCGAGCTCGTCCGGATCCCAGAAGTAGTGGTACGCCTCCATCAGGTCCTCGCAGCCACCGACGGCCAGGTAGAACTCGCGGAGTACCAGGGGGATCTGGAACTGGTGGTCGGCCAGGGCCTTGTCCAGCTCCTCCTGGGTGAGCCCGTCTTCTGCCTGCCATTCGTCTTCGAGATACTTCGGAACAAGCGCACGGAATTTCTCGAGGAACATGTCAGTCATGCTTCATATCCTAGCCAATCCCGGCCCCTGCAAAGTGACAGCGGAGCACCGCGGGAACAGCTTCAAACCCCGGAGTCGCTGCCCCGCCGGTGCCACCCGTGGACGGCGAGCGGCGCCTGCCAGGAGCGCCGCCATGCCAGGATGCGGAAAGTGAAAACCACGGCCGCGACGGCCGATCCCGTCAGCACGTTGAAGATGCCCATGACCCACAGCCCGGCGGTCATCGCGGCCCCCACGAATGCCGGCAGCGCGTAGATGTCCTTGGGGTTGAAAAGTTCCGGAACCTCGTTGGCAGTGATGTCGCGCAGCAGCCCGCCGCCCACCGCCGTCGTGACTCCCAGCAGCACCGACGCCACCGGGTTCATCCCCGCAGCCAGGGCCTTGAGCGTGCCGGTCATGCAGAAGAGGGCAAGGCCGCCGGCGTCGAACAGCGTCAGCAGGGACGTATAGCGCTGGACGCTGGGAAACAGGAAATACACCAGGGCGGTGGCCAGCAGCGGCGGCACCAGGTAGGCCGGGTTGGTGAACGCCGCCGGCGGCCCGCTGTTCAGGATGATGTCCCGGATTACGCCGCCGCCGAGTCCCACCAGGGAAGCCAGCAGCAGGGAGCCCACAATATCGATGTGCTTCCGGGCAGCCAGCAGGGATCCCGACACCGCGAAGAAGAAGACGCCCAGCAGATCCAGCCACACCGGCGAGTTGTCAAAGGCGAATGTCATGGAGCGTCCCGGCAATTCAAAAGAGGGCGGACAGGGCGGCTCCAACGTTACGCTAGCCCGTATGAACAGCCCCATCATGATCGCTTGCGCCCATGGGACGTCCAGCACGCAGGGAGCCGCCGAGGTCAACGCCCTGCGCGCCGCCATCGCCGGACTGCGCCCCGGCCTTGACGTCCGTGAGGCCTATGTGGACGTCCAGCAGCCGGACCTGGTGGACGTGGTGGCTGGCCTGCCCGAGGGGGAGGCCGCCGTCGTGGTTCCGCTGCTGCTCAGCGTGGGCTACCACGTGAAAGTGGACATTGCGCGGGCGGTGAAGAGCAGGCCGGGCAGTGCAGCGGCCGCGCCCCTGGGGCCCGATCCGCGCCTGGCCGCGCTGCTCGACCAGCGGCTGCGCGAGGCCGGCGTGACGGACAACGATGTGATCGTCCTGGCCGCGGCGGGTTCCTCCAACCCCAACGCCGCCGTCAGCGTCGAGGAACTGCTGGGCCAGCTCCGGGGTCTGCGGTCCAACCGGATAGTGGCCGCCTACGGTGCCTCCGCAAAGCCTTCCGTGCCCGACGCCGTCGCGATGCTTCGCGAGGAGCTGGAAGGCGGTGCCGGGGCGGGGGAGTCCGCAGGAGCGGTCGACGTTGGCGGGCGCGTGGTGATTGCCTCTTACCTCCTGGCGCCGGGCTTCTTCCACGACCAGCTCGCCAAGGCCGGGGCTGACGTCGTGACCGAACCCCTGCTGCCGTCCCCGGTGCTGGCCGAGATCGCCCTCGACAGGTATGACGCCGCCGTCGAAAAGGCCTGTGAAGCCGCCGCCCACGCGCGGGCCGAACCAACAGCGCAGGCCCCCGAAAAGGCCCCCGTGGAACCGGCCGCAAATGCACAGCAGGGTGGCTTGTTCAAGGCTGTCCGGCGTTTCGTGACGAAATATTTCCCTAGGTGACTTAGCGTTTCCAGGCCTTTGTGACGCTCTTCGGGCGGGACCTACAGTCGATGCATGACTGATACAGCTCTAGCCGGAGCAACGGCGGATTCCGCTGCCGCGAAGCGCCCGGCCCGCCCGTCCCGTCCCGCCGCGAAGCCGCACGGGCAGTGGAAAGTGGACGGCAAGACGCCCCTGAACGCCAACGAAACCTGGAAACAGGAAGACGACGGCCTGAACGTGCGCGAGCGTATCGAGACCATCTACTCCAAGGAAGGCTTCGACGCCATCCCCGGCCAGGACCTGCACGGCCGGTTCCGCTGGTGGGGCCTCTACACCCAGCGGAAGCCCGGGATCGACGGCGGCAAGACCGCAACCCTTGAGCCGCACGAGCTCGAGGACAAGTACTTCATGCTCCGCGTGCGGATCGACGGCGGCGCCCTCACCACCGAGCAGCTGCGCGTCATCGGCCAGATCTCCGTGGACTTCGCCCGCGATTCCGCCGACCTCACCGACCGCCAGAACATCCAGCTGCACTGGATCCGCGTGGAGGACATCCCGGAGATCTGGACCCGCCTGGAGGGTGTTGGCCTGTCCACCACCGAAGCCTGCGGCGACGTTCCCCGCGTGATCCTGGGTTCGCCCGTGGCCGGCATCGCCAAGGACGAGATCATCGACCCCACCCCGCTCATCGAGGAGCTGGGGGAGCGGTTCATCGGCAACCCGCTGCTGTCCAACCTGCCGCGCAAGTACAAGACCGCCATCACCGGCCACCCCAGCCAGGACGTGGTCCACGAGATCAACGACTTCGCCCTGGTGGGCGTGCGCCACCCCGAACTCGGGGTTGGCTACGACCTCTGGGCCGGCGGTGCGCTGTCCACCAACCCGATGCTCGGCAAGCGCCTGGGCGCGTTCGTGACGCCTGAGCAGGCTGCCGACGTGTGGCTCGGCGTCACCAGCATCTTCCGTGACTACGGCTACCGGCGCATGCGCACCAAGGCCCGCCTGAAGTTCCTGATGGCGGACTGGGGTCCGGAGAAGTTCCGCCAGATCCTGGAGGACGAATACCTGGGCTACAAGCTGGCTGACGGTCCGGCCGCGCCCAAGCCCACCACCCCCGGCGACCACATCGGCGTGCACGAACAGAAGGACGGCAAGTTCTTCATCGGCGCCACCCCGCTGGCCGGCAGGCTCTCCGGCGCCGCGCTGGTCAAGCTCGCCGACACCCTCGAGGCCCGCGGCTCCTACCGGCTGCGCACCACCCCGCACCAGAAGCTCGTTGTCCTGGACGTCGAGAAGGACCAGGTGGAGCCCCTCGTGGCAGAGCTGGACGCGCTGGGCCTGTCCGCCCGCCCGTCCGTGTTCCGCCGCGGCACCATCGCGTGCACCGGCATCGAGTACTGCAAGCTGGCCATCGTGGAGACCAAGTACACGGCCGCCACCGCAGTTGCCGAGATGGAGCGCCGCCTGGCCGACCTCGCCGCCTCCGGCGAGCTGCCGCACGCGCTGTCCCTGCACATCAACGGCTGCCCCAACTCCTGCGCCCGCATCCAGACCGCGGACATCGGCCTCAAGGGCATGATGCTTCCAACGCCCGACGGCGACCCCTCCCCGGGTTTCCAGGTCCACCTGGGCGGCGGGCTGGCTTCCAACGAGCGCGAGGAAGCAGGCCTGGGACGCACCGTCCGCGGCCTCAAGGTGTACGTCGATGACCTGCCCGACTACGTGGAGCGCGTTGTGCGCACCTTCGTGGCCCAGCGCGCCGAGGGCCAGACGTTCGCCGAGTGGGCCCACGCGGCAGACGAGGAGGCACTCCAGTGAGTAAGCACGCACTTGGAGTGGATCCGGTGGCTGCCCCGGCTGAGGCCTCAGCCCAGGTTGAGGCTGTGGTGGCAACCGCCCCCAGGCTCCGTTCCCACGAAGAACTGAAGGCAATCGCCGAAGCCGGCGCCGCCGAGCTCGGCTGGGACGCCCCCGCCCGGGACGTCATCGCCTGGGTGGAGCGGAACTTCGAGCTGCCCGCCGTCGCCGTCGCCTGCTCCATGGCGGACGCCGTCCTCCCGGCCCTGGTCGCGGACCAGATGCCCGGCGTCGACGTGCTGTTCCTGGAGACCGGCTACCACTTCCCGGAAACCTACGCCACGCGCGACGAGGTGGCCGCGAACCTCCGCGTCAACGTGGTGGACGTGCTCCCGGAGAACACCGTGGAGCAGCAGGACCGCCTCCTGGGCAAGGACCTGTTTGCCCGCGACGCCGCCCAGTGCTGCGCGCTCCGCAAGGTGGCCCCGCTGCGGCGCACCCTCTCCGGCTATGAACTCTGGTTCACCGGCGTCCGCCGCGATGAAGCCCCCACCCGGACCAACACCCCGCTGGTCACCTGGGACGAGGCCAACGGCCTGGTCAAGGTGAATCCGGTGGCTGCGTGGACTTTCGACCAGCTGGTCCAGTACTCGGACGACAACCTCCTGCCCGTCAACCCGCTGCTTTCCCAGGGTTACCCCTCCATTGGCTGCCAGCCCTGCACCCGGAAGGTGGCGCCGGGCGACGACCCCCGCGCCGGCCGCTGGGCAGGGACCGACAAGACAGAATGCGGACTACACGTATGAGCACTTCACTGACCGAGGAGACCCCCCAGGTGACTGACGCCGCCGTTTCCACGCGCCTCTCCAGCCTGGACACCCTCGAATCCGAGGCGATCCATATCATCCGCGAGGTTGTTGCCGAGTTCGAGAAGCCCGCCCTGCTGTTCTCCGGCGGCAAGGACTCCGTGGTGATGCTGCACCTGGCCACCAAGGCCTTCTGGCCCGGCAAGGTTCCGTTCCCTGTGCTGCACGTGGACACTGGCCACAACTTTCCGGAGGTCATCGACTTCCGCGACCGCACCGTGGAGCGCCTGGGCCTGAAGCTCGTGGTGGGCTCCGTGCAGGAGTTCATCGACCGCGGCGAGCTGGCCGAGCGTGCCGACGGCACCCGCAACCCGCTGCAGACCGTCCCGCTGCTGGACGCCATCCAGCAGAACAAGTTCGACGCCGTGTTCGGCGGTGGCCGCCGCGACGAGGACAAGGCCCGCGCCAAGGAGCGCATCCTGAGCCTCCGCGACGAGTTCGGCCAGTGGGACCCGCGCAACCAGCGCCCCGAGCTGTGGAACCTCTACAACGGCCGCCACACCGTGGGCCAGCACGTCCGCGCGTTCCCCATCAGCAACTGGACCGAGCTGGACATCTGGCGCTATATCGAGCGCGAGAACATCGAGCTGCCCGGCCTGTACTACGCCCACGAGCGCGAGGTGTTCGCCCGCGACGGCATGTGGCGCGCAGTGGGCGAGGTCTCCCAGCCGCTGCCGCACGAGGAAGTCATCACCAAGACCGTCCGCTACCGCACGGTGGGGGACATGTCCTGCACAGGCGCCGTCGAGTCCGACGCCTACACGGTGGCCGACGTTGTGGTCGAAGTCGCCGCCTCCACCCTCACCGAACGTGGCGCCACCCGCGCAGATGACCGCATCTCCGAGGCCGCCATGGAAGACCGCAAGAAGGACGGGTATTTCTAATGAGCACGATTTCCGAGATTTCGACAGGCTCACTCACCGAAGGCCTGCCCACAACCCTTTTCCGGTTCGCCACCGCAGGATCGGTCGACGACGGCAAGTCCACTTTGGTGGGCCGCCTCCTTCACGATTCCAAGGCAATCCTGGCTGACACGCTCGACGCCGTTGCCCGCACCTCCGCGGACCGCGGCTTCGGCGGCGCTGCTGGCGGTATCGATCTGGCGCTGCTGACGGACGGCCTGCGTGCCGAGCGCGAGCAGGGCATCACCATCGACGTTGCCTACCGCTACTTTGCAACCGACCGGCGCAGCTTCATCCTGGCCGACTGCCCCGGGCATGTGCAGTACACCAAGAACACGGTGACCGGCGCATCCACTGCGGATGCCGTCGTCGTACTCATTGACGCCCGCAAGGGTGTGCTGGAGCAGACCCGCCGGCACCTGTCCGTGCTGCAGTTGCTGCGCGTGGCGCACGTGATCGTGGCCGTGAACAAGATCGACCTGGTGGACTTCAGCGAGTCCGTGTTCCGCGAGATCGAAGCCGACGTGCAGCAGGTGGGCCGCGAGCTGGGCCTGGGTTCCGATGGGATAACCGACCTGCTGGTGGTCCCCGTGTCCGCCCTGGACGGTGACAACGTGGTGGAGCGCTCCGAGCGGACCCCCTGGTACACCGGTCCGGCGCTGCTCGAGGTGCTCGAGACCCTGCCCGCCGCCGACGAGCTGGAAAGCCACCTGGAGAGCTTCCGGTTCCCGGTGCAGCTGGTCATCCGTCCCCAGGGTGCGCTGGCTCCCGACGCCGTGGCCGCCGGCCTGGACGTGGAGGCCTACCGCGACTACCGCGCGTATGCCGGCCAGATCACCGAAGGCTCGGTCAAGGTGGGGGACAAGGTCTCCGTCCTGACGCCCGGCCAGGACCCGCGCACCACCACCGTGGTGGGCATCGACTTCGCTGGCGCCTCGCTGGAGGAAGCCGCCGCCCCGCAGTCCGTGGCCATCCGCCTGGCGGAGGAATTCGACGTCGCCCGTGGTGACACCATTGCTGCTGCCGGCACCGTCCGTGAAGCCTCCGCCGACCTGTACGCCTCGCTGTGCTGGCTGTCCCCGAAGCCGCTGCGCGAGGGCCAGAAGGTGCTGGTTAAACACGGCACCCGAACAGTGCATGCCCTGGTCCGCAACGTCGGCGGCAAGCTGGACCTCGCCTCCTTCAAGCTGGAGCCGGCGTCCACCCTGGAACTCAACGACATCGGCAACGCCCAGCTCCGGCTGGCCGCACCGCTGCCGCTCGAGAACTACCTGCACCATCGCCGCACCGGCGCGTTCCTGGTGATCGACCCGCTGGACGGCAACACCCTTGCTGCCGGCCTGGTCAAGGACCACCCGGGCGACCACGAGGACGAGCGCTACAGCATTTGATCTTTCCTTCGAAACCGCGGCTTGTTCGCGAAGCCTGGCCTTGATGGTCCGGATCCGTGAACAAGCCGCGGTTTTGTTGTCCCCGGCGGTGAGTACCGGAAGCAGCCATCAGTGCTGCCCTGTTCAAATCCAAGTACTGGCTACTCGTGCGGGGTGCTGCAACACCAAGACTTAATGGTCAGCGGGGGCACGAGCTTCCTTAGGGACGTGGACGCAACAGCTGAGGAGGCACCATGCCGGCCATCCAAGAGTGGAAAACCCGGGCGGCAGGGCACCTGCGGCGGGACTCCGAGGACTGGAAAATCTCCCCCCGACATGAGCGGCTGCTCATACTGACTCCCTTCATCATCGCCGTGGTTGCCGCGGCAGCCCTCCCGTTCAAGGACTTCTACCTCTGGCTGGTCAACGAGGACTCCCTGATTGAATGGCTCCAGTTTGCCTGCCTGCTGGCGGCCAGCATCTTCCTGCCCCTCATCACCGTGTACCTGGTCCGGGCCAAACGCTGGGGCATTGCCGCGCTCTACGGGGTTGTGGCGCTAGGGGTCTGGTTCCTCACAGGCGAGGAGATCTCCTGGGGCCAGCGCATCTTCGGCTGGGCCACGCCCGAATCCCTGAACGAGGTCAACCGCCAGGGCGAGACCACGGTGCACAACATCCGCGGCGTGCAGGAACTGGTCCCCGCGGCCATGCTCCTTGCGAGCCTCTATGGCGCCTGTGCCCCGCTGGTATGGGCAGGCATCGGAAAACGGTGGGAGAACCTGAAATCCAGGCGCCTGCTGGTCCCGCCGCTGAGCCTGGTGCCGGCCTTCGCGCTGGCCGCCGGCTACCGCCTGTTCCGCCTGCTGATCTGGCCGGAGCCCACCTTCGTTATCTCCGAGTATGCCGAGGCGATGGAACTGTGCCTGTACTTCGCACTGGCCATGTTCTGCTGGTTCAACCTGCGCCTGCTGCGCGAGCCGCAGCCGGGGCCAGGCCTGAGGCAGCAGCCCCGGGGCCTGCACCGCAGGACGGCGTAGGCTCCAAGCCCGCCCCAGCGTCCGGCGTTAGCTTTCCAGGACCGCTTTGAGTTTCTGTAGGTCCTTGCTGGTTTGGCGGCGGATCATCGGTGCCATGAACAGGCCTGCCAGCTTGGAGAAACCTGAGGGGCTCCCGGTGTTGCCGAGCGTCATCCGGGTCCCGCCGTCGTCGTCCGTCCACGTGTAGGTGGTCTGCATGGGGAACGGACCCTGGGCCGTCCGCATCACAAGCCGCTCGCCGGGGGCATAGTCGACAAACTCATAGGTGTAGTTGAGCTCGCGGCCCAAAAACCTGGCCATGAAGGCAACCTTGGTGCCAGTGCCCAGCGGCCCGGTGGTCAGGCGCTGCGACTTATGGATGTTCACGTACCATTTGGGCGCGTTGTCCGGGTTGGCTGCGTACTCCGCCACCTCTGTGCGGGGGCGGTTGATGAGGATGTCAGTCTGGACGTCCACCATGATGCGTCTCCTTTGGGGTGCCGTTGTATTGCCGGGGGTTAGCCTAGGAACCACGTTAGTCTTGGCGCGGCTGGAGGCGAAGCATGGAAACGATCAATCAGAAGCTCCTGAACTGGGCGTCCATCCTGGATGACAAGACCCGTGAGCAGGCGGTGCAGGCCTCGCAGTTGCCGTTCATCTATCCGCACCTTGCCTTGATGCCCGACGCGCACCTGGGAAAGGGCGCCACCGTCGGCTCGGTCATCCCTACCCTGCACGCGATCATGCCGGCGGCCGTGGGGGTGGATATTGGCTGCGGCATGATCGCCGTCCGGACCCAGTACTCGCTGGAGGACCTTCCCAGGGACAGGAAGAAACTGCGCGAGGACATCGAACGGGCCATTCCACTGTCCGCAGGGCACAACAACAGAAAAGTGCAGGCCACCGCGGAACCACGCATCGCAGAGCTGAAGAGACTGGCCGCTGAAGCAGGTTTCAACCCCGGCCAGTACGTGGAGAAGTGGGACCTCCAGCTGGGATCCCTGGGCTCCGGCAACCACTTCATTGAAGTGTGCGCTGACGAGTCCGACGCCGTCTGGCTGTTCCTGCACTCCGGTTCGCGCGGCATCGGCAACAAGATCGCCCAGCACCACATCGGCGTCGCCCAGCGCGTGGTGACAAAAAGCAAAATCTACCTGCCGGACCCGGACCTCGGCTACCTGGAGGAGGGCACACCGCAGTTCGACCGGTACATCGCCGAGCTGCGCTGGGCCCAGCACTTCGCGCTCCTGAACCGCGAAGAAATGATGGACCGGGTCAGCGCACAGTTCGGCCGGTGGGTGGGCGGGCCCGTCACGGAACTCGAGCGGGTCAACTGCCACCACAACTTCACCCAGCAGGAGGTCCACTACGGCAAGTCCGTCTGGGTGTCACGCAAGGGCGCCATCAAAGCCGCTCCCGGCGATCCTGGACTTATCCCGGGGTCCATGGGGACGTCGTCGTACGTGGTGGAGGGCCTCGGCAACGTGGCGTCGCTGAACTCCTCGCCGCACGGGGCGGGCCGGGAATACTCACGCAACGCCGCCCGCAAAACGTTCTCCCTGGAGGAGCTGAAGAAGGCCATGCGGGGCATCGAGTTCCGGGCCTCGGAGGCGTTCATCGATGAGATACCCGCCGCTTACAAGCCCATCGACGTCGTCATGCAGGACGCCGCGGACCTGGTCACCGTCCGGCACAAGCTGCGGCAGCTGGTCAACGTCAAAGGAAACTGAGCGGTCAAGGGCTAAGGGGCGCCGCACGTTCGCCGGAACGCTGCCACCGCGCCGGAGCGGAACGGCGAGCGGGTACCGTTCCGGCGATCCGGCGGACAGCGTCCGAATATGACGCTAGATGAACCCGCGTGACCCCCCGTTTCCGCGTCATTGAACGGGTTTGGGGCACTCCCTATGGTGAAACAATGACTAGTTCCAAGCCCGGGATGACCCGCATCGTGGCAGGCGAGAGCGCGGTACCCAAGCGCAAGCGTGCCATTGAGGCTGCCCTGGCCATCGGGCTGGTCCTGCTGATCGCCGTTGGCGCCGTGGTGGCCTCGACTGTTTCACGCAACACGGAGGCGCAGGCCGCTGAACCCACGCCCGCCGCTGAGCTCAAACTGGGGTACTTCGGCAACGTCACCCACGCACCCGCGCTGGTGGGCATCAAGCAAGGCTTCCTGGCAGAGGCCCTGGGCAGCACTGCGCTCAGCACCGAAACATTCAACGCCGGGCCCGCGGCTATCGAAGCGCTGAACGCCGGTGCTATCGACGCCGCCTACATCGGCCCCAACCCGGCCATTAATTCCTTCGTCAAGAGCCAGGGCCAGTCCGTGCGGATCATCGCCGGTGCCGCGGCCGGCGGTGCGCAGCTGGTGGTCAAGCCGGAGATCAACTCCGCCACGGACCTCGTGGGAAAGACGCTTGCCTCCCCGCAGCTCGGCGGCACCCAGGACGTCGCCCTCCGCGCGTGGCTTGCGTCCGAGGGGTACCAGACCAACGTGGACGGCAGCGGCGACGTTGCCATCAATCCCACAGAGAACGCCCAGATACTGAAGCTGTTCCAGGACGGAAAGCTCGACGGCGCGTGGTTGCCTGAGCCGTGGGCCTCGCGGCTGGTGCTCCAGGCCGGAGCGGAGGTCCTGGTGGACGAAAAGGACCTCTGGGACGGGGCCGGCACGGGCAAACCCGGCGAGTTCCCCACCACCGTCCTGATCGTCAACCAGAAGTTTGCCGCCGACCATCCGGAGACCGTCAAGGCACTCCTGGCCGGCCACGCGGAGTCGGTGGCCTGGCTCAACGAGGCCCCTGCCGCGGAAAAGGCCACCGTCATTAACTCCGCCCTGCAGGAATCGGCAGGGGCAGCCCTCGCCGACGACGTCCTGGCCCGGTCCCTGGCCAACATCACCTTCACCCTGGACCCCCTCGCCGGAAGCTACCCGCGGCTCCTGGAGGACGGCGTCGAGGCTGGCACCACCAAGCAGGCGGACATCACCGGCCTTTTCGACCTCCGCCCGCTCAATGGAGCCGCAGCAACCAAGATTTCAGCAGCCGGCCTCGGCCAGGACTGATCCACCCCCCTACCTAAGGACGGCACCATGCCAGTCGTACTGGAACACCTGGGCAAGCGCTTCGGCGACGGCGCCCCGGTACTGGACGACGTCAACGCCACCATCGGGAAGGGCGAGTTCGTTGCCCTCCTCGGTGCCTCCGGCTGCGGCAAATCCACCCTGCTGAACATCATCGCGGGACTGGAACCGCCGTCGTCGGGCGCCCTGGAAGTGCCCAGCGACGGTGCCGCCTTCATGTTCCAGGACGCCGCGCTGTTCCCCTGGCTGACCGCCCGGGAAAACATCGAGCTCGCCCTGAAACTCCGCGGCGTGGGCAAGGCCGAGCGCAAGGCCAAGGCCCAGGAGCTCCTGGAACTGGTGCACCTGGGCGCGGCGGGGGACAAGCGCCCGCACGAGCTTTCCGGCGGCATGCGCCAGCGCGTGTCCCTGGCGAGGTCCCTGGCGCAGGACCGCCAGCTGCTGCTCATGGACGAGCCGTTCGCCGCGCTCGATGCGATCACCCGCGACCTGCTGCACGACGAGCTGGAGCGCATCTGGAAGGAAACCGGGCGGACCATCGTCTTTGTGACGCACAACGTCCGCGAGGCCGTGCGGCTGGGCCAGCGCGTGCTGCTGCTGTCCTCCCGCCCCGGCCGCGTGGTCCAGGAATGGGCCGTCACCGAGGAACACCGCACCGACGCCGGGCTTGCCGGCCAGCTGACCGGGGTCATCACCGCCCGGCTCAGGGAGGAGATCCGCCGCCATGCCAAGTAAGTCCCTGTCCGGCTCCGCGCCGGCCACCGAAGCCCCGCACATCCACGCTGCACTCACCCGGACCTCCACCGGTAACGAGGACCTGCGGGAACTCGAATCCGGGCTCGACTCGCTGCAGTCCGACGCCGCCCGCAAGAACAGGATCGACTGGAGCCGCATCCTGCTGCCCATCGCAGCTCTGGTGGTGCTGGTACTGATTTGGCAGTTCTATGTGTCGCTGGGCTTTAAACGCCGCGACCAAGTCCCCGGGCCGCTGGATGTTCTGGGCCAGATGGGTGTCCTCTGGAGTGAGGGCAAAGTGCAGGAGTCCGTGTGGACCTCGCTGCAGCGCGGGCTGGTGGGCTTCGTCATTTCGGTGGCCATCGCGACTCCGGTGGGCCTCCTGCTGGCCCAGGTGGCGCCGCTGCGCCGCGCGTTCGGGCCGCTCATTTCCGGCCTTCAAGTCCTGCCCTCGGTGGCCTGGGTGCCGGCCGCGATCATCTGGTTCGGCCTCACCGACGCCACCGTGTACTTCGTGGTGTTCATGGGCGCCATTCCGTCCATCATCAACGGGCTGATCTCAGGCGTGGACCAGATCCCGCCGCAGTACCGGCGCGTGGGCACCGTCCTGGGCGCATCCCGGCTGGAGATGGCACTGCAGATTATCCTCCCGGCAGCCCTGCCCGGGTACCTTGGCGGGCTGAAGCAGGGCTGGGCCTTCTCCTGGCGTTCACTCATGGCCGCGGAAATCATCGCGGTGGGCGGCACCATCGGCTTCGGCCTGGGCTCGCTGCTGGACCAGGGCCGGCAGCTTTCCGACATGGCCGTGGTGATGTCGGCAATCCTGCTGATCCTCGCCGTCGGCATCCTGATCGAACTGCTGGTCTTCGGGCCCATCGAGAAGCGGCTCCTCCGCAGCCGCGGGCTCCTGGCCGGCAGCACCCGCTAAGCACCCCCGCTTTCCGTAACCCGCAGAGCCCGACGGCGCCACCCGCCGTCGGGCTCTCTGCTTTTCTGCGTCCCGTCCTGACGCAACTGGGGCACATTGACACGGACACGCCGGCAAACCCGACTGCCTGGTGCCAGACCAGGACCATAGTGCCCCACGACCGTGCCGGGCTCAGGCCCCGGAGTGGCAGACTGGCCCCATGACCGCCAGTTTTGTGTGTCGAACCGCGTCAGCCTTGCCCCCGGAGCGGCTGTTCGACCTGGCCCGCAGCGTTGACGCCCATGTGGAGTCCCAGAGGGGCTCGGGCGAGCGGGCGGTGGCAGGGGTGACGTCCGGGCTGATCGGTGCGGGGCAGGAGGTCACCTGGCGGGCCCGGCACTTCGGAATTCCGCTGACCATGACCAGCCGCGTCACCGCGTTCGACTTCCCCCGCAGCTTTACGGACGAACAGGTAAAAGGCCCGTTCAGGTCCTTCCGCCACATCCACGAATTCGAGCCCACCCGCGGCGGCTGCATCATGACGGACCGGGTGGAGTTCACGGCGCCGTTCGGCCCGCTGGGGCGCGTGGTGGAGCGGCTGGTCCTGCGCCCGTACCTGCAACGGCTCATCACGGACCGCGGACACTTCCTGGCTGGCCCTGCAAGGGAGCACGACGGCGGGCGGCAGGCTTTGTGACGCAGCGTTACCTTACGTGAACTGGTGTTGCTGCCCCGTTGTTGGCATCTGTGACGCCGCCCTACCGTTGATTCATGGCAATTCAGGATATCTACCCCACGGCGCTCCGCCTCCTTGGCCGCCCCGTGCTGGTGGTCGGCGGCGGCCCCGTTGCGGCCCGCCGCGCCAAGGGGCTGCTGGACGCCGGTGCACGGGTCACCGTCGTGGCCCCCGTTGCCTCCGCCGCGCTCAAGGAACTGGCCGACGCCGGCCTCCTCACCTGGGAGCCGCGCCCGTACCTTTCCGAAGATGTCGACGGCGTGTGGTTCGTCCAGACCGCCACCGGCGATTCCGCCGTGGATGCGCAGGTGTCGGCCGACGCCGAGGCGCAGCGCGTCTGGTGCGTCAACGCCTCCAACCATGAAGCCTCCGCAGCCTGGACCCCGGCTGTTGCCGAAGTGGACGACGTCAAGATCGCCGTGAACGCCGGGGGAGACCCGCGGCGCGCCATGGCCGTCCGCGACGCCGTCGCCACCGCCCTGGAAACCGGCGACCTTCCGCTGCGCCGCCGCCGCGCGCACCGTGGTTCCGTGGCACTGGTTGGCGGCGGACCCGGCGACACCGGCCTCATCACCGTCCGCGGCCGCCGCCTCCTGGGCCAGGCCGACGTCGTGGTGGCAGACCGCCTGGGGCCCCGCGAACTCCTCAACGAACTGGCTCCGGACGTCCGTATCATCGAAGTGGGCAAAACCCCGGGCCACCACCCGGTGCCCCAGACCGACATCAACCGCATCCTCGTCGAGGAAGCCCAGAACGGCCACCGCGTGGTCCGTCTCAAAGGCGGGGACCCGTACGTGCTGGGCCGCGGCGGCGAAGAGGCCGAATACTGCCGGCAGCACGGCGTCGAGGTTGAAGTGGTTTCCGGCGTCACGTCTGCGATCTCCGTTCCAGCCGCCGCAGGCATTCCCGTCACGCACCGGGGCCTGGCCAAGGGCTTCAGTGTGGTCACCGGACACGAGGAACTCTCAGAAGTCCCGGCCCGGGCCGACCACACCATTGTCCTGCTGATGGGTGTTGGCCAGCTGCGCGAATCCGCGTCCGCCCTGGGCAAAGCCGGCCTGCCATCCGGTACGCCAGTTGGTATCGTGGAAAACGGCTACTTGCCGGACCAGCGCGTGACGATTGGCACGCTTGGTTCCATTGCAGACCAGGCGGAAGCCGCCGGCGTCGCAAATCCCGCAGTAATTGTCATCGGCGACGTTGTGCGCGTGAGCCCCTTCGCGCCGTCGCACTTCAAAACCGCTGACTACAGCACCACCACCCCGAACAGCCCCCGCACCAGCAAGCCCCGAGTCCTCACCACCTAGCCCCGCTGGACCGAAGAAAAAGGAACACAGCCGTGTCATCAAGCACCACCGTAGGTTCTGCCGAACGTCCGCTGCGCGTCGCCGTCGTGGGCTCCGGCCCGGCAGGCGTCTACGCCGCCGACATCCTCACCAAGAGCGAAGCCGTCAAGAGCGGCGAGCTGACCGTGAGCATCGACCTCTTTGACCGCTACCCGGCACCCTACGGCCTGATCCGCTACGGCGTTGCCCCGGACCACCCCCGCATCAAGGGCATCGTCAACGCCCTGCACAAGGTCCTGGACCGCGGCGACATCCGCTTCTTCGGCAACGTGGACTACGGCACCGACCTCACCATCGAGGACCTCCGCACCCACTACGACGCCGTCATCTTCGCCACCGGCGCCATCAAGGACGCGGACCTGAACATCCCCGGCATCGAGCTGGAAGGCTCGTTCGGCGGCGCGGACTTCGTCTCCTGGTACGACGGCCACCCCGACGTGCCGCGCGAATGGCCGCTGGACGCCAAAGAAATCGCCGTGATCGGCAACGGCAACGTGGCACTGGACGTGGCCCGCGTCCTGTCTAAGCACGCGGACGACCTCCTGGTTTCCGAGATCCCGGACAACGTCTACGCCGGCCTGAAAAACTCCCCGGTCACCGACGTCCACGTGTTCGGCCGCCGCGGCCCCGCCCAGGTGAAGTTCACACCGCTGGAGCTGCGCGAGCTGTCCCACTCCAAGGACGTTGACATCATCCTGTACCCGGAGGACTTCGAGTTCGACGAGGAATCGGACCGCCAGATCCAGTCCAACAACCAGACCAAGACCATGGTGGGCACGCTCACCAACTGGATCGCCGAGCAGCCCGAAGACCTTTCCGAGCTGAAGGCTTCCCGCCGCCTGCACCTGCACTTCCTGCACAGCCCGGTGGAGATCTACGACGACGCCGAGACGCCGGGCAAGGTTGCCGGCATGCGGTTCGAGCGCACCGAGCTGGACGGCACGGGCAACGCCCGCGGAACGGGGGAGTTCGTGGACTACCCGGTCCAGGCCGTGTACCGCGCGATCGGCTACTTCGGTTCCGCCCTGCCGGAGATCGAGTTCGACCACACCAAGGGCGTGGTACCGAACGACGGCGGACGCGTCCTGGACGCCGCCGGCACCCACGTGCCGGGCATTTACGCCACGGGCTGGATCAAGCGCGGACCCGTCGGCCTGATCGGCCACACCAAGGGCGATGCCCTGGAGACCGTGACCTACCTGCTGGAAGACCGCGAAAACCTTCCCGTGGCGCAGGCACCCCAGGAAGAAGCCGTCGTTGAACTCCTGGATGCCCGCGGCGTGCAGTTCACCAGCTGGGAAGGCTGGCTGGCCCTGGACGCCCACGAACTGGCCCTCGGCGCAGCGGCCACCGAAGCCGGCGGATCGCATGGTGTGGAGGTCAAGCGTGAGCGCATCAAGGTGGTGCCGCGCGAGGACATGGTGAACATCTCCCGCGACGGCGTGGCAGCACAGGTCTGACGGACAAGGGTTCAGACGGCAGGAAAGCCGGCAGCGTGGGATCATTCCCGCTGCCGGCTTTCTGCGTTAACCCGGCCGCGCTACTTCCCGGCCCCGCCTGCGGCCATCAGCTCGAGCCGCCGAAGCGTTTCCCGGTTCCGGACAGCGATCAGGGGGTCGCGCAGGAATTTGGGGATCATCTTCCCCGGCCCGCGGACGGCGTCCTCGGAGATGGTGACCCGGCATTGCCCGTCCTGGTCCTCCAGCGTGATCACCACTTTGGCTTCACCCATCGGCCAGCCGCGGGCGGTGACTTCCAGCCGGCGGCCCGGCTCGACGGTTGTCACCTGCGTGCTGTCATCGATCACCAGCGGCCAGCCGCCCACGGAGTGGTGGAGCCGGGCGCCTTCTGCAGGCCATTGGTCGTCCACGGCCCGGATCCGGGAGGTTCCCACCACCCAGCCGGAGTAGAGCCATCCGTCGGCGATGACCCGCCACACGTCGGCGGCGGGGGAGTTGAACAGCTGCGACACGGTGGACATGGTGTTCCTTTCTGTAGCGGCGGGTGCGGCTGAGGCAGGGGCGGAGGTTGCGACCGCGGCTGGTGCGGGCCGCTGCGCCGCCCGGTAGGAGTGTTCCCTCAGCCTGCGGGTCCAGGCGTAGGTGTGGGCTCCAGGCGGCTGGTTCTCCAGGGGATTGAAGCGCAGGGGAGTATCAGCCGGTGCCGGTTCCGCCCGCAGGCGGAGCTCGCCGCATTCGCGCCAGGGCCCCGCGGGTTTGGCCCAGTAAAGGTTGAGCACCCATTCCCCGGAGGCCAGCGGCCCGGCCGGCAGCTCGCTGGTCCGCAGCCCCAGCAACACCGGCCCTTTCGCGCCCCGGTACGGCATGAGTGTTGTGAAGGCGGCGCTGGCAACGTCCAGTTTCGGCTGGAGCAGGAACCTGCCGGGAAGCCGCCAGCCGGTGGAGGCGAACAGCACGTCTGTGATGCCGCCGGAGGATGGCGTGATGCGGAGGGCCAGGCCCAGGATGTCCGGAAGCTGCTGGGGCAGCCCCACCGATCGCGAGAACCGGGCTTTGACGGAGTCGATGCCCGGAGTATCGAGCCACTCCACCCCGCTGGTTGCCCCGGAACTGCCTGTCCGCGTCAGCCGTCCTGCCAGGCCGATGCCCTCCGGGTGGATGGGCCGGTCCGGCCTGGCCAGCTTCAGCATCCGGAACAGGCCGGCGAAGGCGCGGCCTGCCGTCTCCGTGACGGCGGGGGTCACATCCCCGGGTGCGGCAGGGCCGGCGCCGGGGGTTTGGTCTATGGCTGCGGAATGCTTCATGGTTCCTCCGTACCCCGAAACAGGCTGGAACTACATCCGGCCGAACCGTGACCGGACCAGGGCAAAAAACCCGTAGGCGATGAATCCGGCGCCGATGGCCACCAGCAGGGTCGGCCCGAACGGGTGGTCCCGCAGGGCTTTGAGGCTGCCGTCCAGTCCGGTGGACTCCTCGGCGTTGTGCTTGGCGGCGGCGATCACGAAAAGCAGCCCGGTGAGGAACAGCGCTATCCCTTTGGCGATGTGCCCGGCAACCCCAAGCGTGTCGATCAGCCGGCCGCGCCGGGTGCCGTCAAAGTGGAAGAGCTCCTCCTTGAACCCTCGCCGCACACCCTTGGCCACAAAGTAGTTCCCAATCCCGATGATTGTCAGGCCCAGGGCCACCAGCGCCCACAGTCCCGCGGGCGTGGCCATCAAGGAGGCACTGAAATCCCGGGTGCTTTCGCTGGAGTCCCCCCGCATGCCCACGGCGAAGCCCGCGAAGCTGAGCCCCACGCTGGTGTAGGCGATGGCCAGGAAGCCCGAGGAGATGAGCTTGGAGAGCCGCTCCTTCCGCGGCAGCGGGCGGGCCCGCAGGGTCGCCTCGCTCGCCTGCCACAACCCCAGGCCGAAGCACGCCAGCACGCAGGACCACATAACTGCCGTGCCCCAGGGGTTCGCGGCCAGCTGCTCAATGGCGCCCGTGGGTTCCGCCTCGCCGGGCTGCCCGAAGGCCACAGCGATGGCAATGGCGCCGATGATGACGTGCAGCAGGGCCATGACGGCGAAGCCGGCCCGGGCCAGGACATCCAGGGTTTTGGTGTTGGACACCTGCTCGACGGCATCGGCGGCCTGGCTGATGGTGGAATCCCCGTCCGACATCGGTCAGCCGTTCATCGGCCCTTCGGCGCGCAGCTTTTCGGCACCCGGTCCCTCCACGTGCACGGTGCAGCGGACCACAAGCTTGCCCGGTGCATTGTCCAGCTCCACAAGTGAATCGTCCGCACTGAGGACCGTGAACACCTGGGAGTCCGCCACGACGGACACCCCCTTGGCCTTGGCGGTTTCCCGGGCGTTGGCCAGGGCCTCGTCCTGCAGGTTTCCTACGTATGCGTCTTCTTGTTCCCGCGCCGGGTCACCAAATGCCCAGCCGAACAGCGTCCCTGTGTTTCCCATGGCCACGATATTACGCGTTCCGCCCGTGGAAGACGGGCTTTCGTAACATTAGTAAGTGTGCTTACCATGGGCGGACCATGACCTTGATGGGACACGGCAACTGAAGTCCGCAGGCGCGGCATCTTAGGCACCTCAACGATAGGAATGCACACCATGGCAGGAAATCTCATTGCCCGTTCAGTTCACGATCTCACGGCCGCGGCCTGGTTTGGCGGTTCGCTTATGGGCGCCATCGGCCTGAACGGGGCGGCAGCGGAGGCGAAGGACCCGTCCGAGCGGACGCGGCTCTCCAGCGCCGGCTGGATGAAGTGGGCGCCGTTCCAGACGGCAGCGTTCGCCTCGCACCTGGTGGCGGACCTCGCCATCGCCTGGGAGAACAAGGGCCGCATCGCCAAGCAGGAAGGCGTGGCCAGGGACACCGTGATCAAGACCGCGGTCACCGTGGTGGGCGCCGCAGTGACCCTGTACTCCGGCATCCTGGGCAAGAAGGTGGAGAAGTTGGCCGCCGAAGGCGCCGAGGGTGCCACGGAACCGCGCCCTGACGCCTCGGAGGAGCTGAAGGCCGCCCAGCAGCAGCTGAAGATGCTGCAGTGGGCCATCCCGGCCTTTGCCGGAGCGGTCGTGGTCCTGGGCGCCAAGCACGGCGAGATGCAGCGTCCCAAGAACGTGTTTGCGGGGCTTCGCTCCTAGGCGGACCGGTGCCTGCCTGCAGGCGCCAAGGCGGCAACGCACGACGACGGCCCGGCACCCAGGTGCCGGGCCGTCGTCGTGCGTCCCCTCCCCTTAAAGGAGTTTTTGTCCAGATATGGCGGGTTTCAGGCCTTGGAAGTCTGCATATCTGGACAAAAACTCCGGAGGTTAGATGGGTTTGGTGCCGGCCGGGGGGAGGTCCGGGTTCATGTCTTCGAGGTGCGGGTCCTCAGCCGTCCAGACCTGGATGATGGCCCAGGTGACGGCCGCCAACGGAACGGACAGGACCGCGCCCACGATGCCCGCCAGGATGGTGCCGGCTGTCAATGCCATCAGGATTACCAGGGCGTGGAGCTGGAGCGATTTGCCCATGACGATCGGCTGCAGGAGGTCGCCTTCGAGCTGGTTGACCGCGATCACCACGGCCACCACGATCAGGGCAACCACCGGGCCGTTCGCCACCAGGGCTACGAGGGCCGCAAGGATGCCGGCCACAGTGGCGCCCACCAGGGGGACGAAAGCGCCAATGAACACAATGATGGCCAACGGAACAGCCAAGGGAACCTGCAGGATGAGCAGCGCGGCCCCGATGGCTACGGTATCCACCAGCGCCACGATCGCGGTGCCGCGGACGTAGCCGCCGAGTACCTCCAGGGTGCGGCTGCCTACCCGGCGCAGCTTCGCCTCGCGGGTGCCGCTGAAGGGGCGGAGGAAGAAGTTCCAGATCTTGGCGCCGTCCTTGAGGAAGAAGAACAGGATCACAATCATTAGGGCGGCCCCGGCAAGGAATTCGGTAACCACCGAGAGCCCGGTGATGGCGCCGGAACGCACCTGGCTGCTGGCGGCAAAGTCAATGATTCCCTGCCGCGCCTGGTCGAGCTGATCCTGGTCGAGCGGAATTGGACCTGTCAGCAGGAACTGCTCCAGCTCGTCCAGGCCTGAGGACGCCTGGGCCGCCAGTTCGCCCCACTGGCTGCGGACCGAGAAGTAGATCACCGTGCCAACCCCGCCGAGGAGCAGCAGCAGCGCGATGAACGCGATGCCTGTGGCCAGTCCGCCGCGCATTCCCCGGCGCCGGAGCATGTTCACGAACGGGCCGATGGCGGCGGCCAGGATCAGCGCAATCAGGATGGGAATCACCAGGAGCTTGATCTGCATCAGCGCGTAGACGGACACCACCGCGACAGTAAGGATCAGCAGTATCTGGGCCGACCTGATGCCCACCCGGCCCAGGCCGTCACCCCACAGCTGGGAGGGGGACTTTATTTCCCTGGGAATCCGGGCCGCCGGACGCGCTTGCGGCGTCCCCGACAAGTCCGTCCCTGACAAGTCCGTCCCGTTTAACTCCGTCCCGGTTGAATCGGTCCCTGCCGGTTGCGAGGGCTCTTTGCCCAGCTCATGCTCGGTCAGGCGTGATGATCGCGCCATGGAAACTCCTCATCGTCAGCGGAGCCCGCCGCGCCGGAATAGACGGCGGACGGGACTACCTTCTTCAGATAGTAAGCCTACTGACCGATTAAGCCCTGACGAAACCCCGGATGCTGCACTATCCTGCCAGCCACTCCGCGCAGGAGTTCAAGTTCCGGTCAACGGTGGCGGCCGCGGCGTCCTCGTCCCCCGCTTCAATGGCGTCCGCCAGGAGGTCGTGGCCTTCGCGGGGTCGGCCGTCGAACCCGGGCCGGCGCTGCTGCTTGAGGAGGTCCTGGTGGAAGGCGCTGCCGAAACTGAGGTACAGCTCGTGCAGCAGGGGATTGCCGGAGGCCTGCGCCACCCGTTCGTGGAACCCCCAGTCCGCCCTGGCCCAGGCCTCGTAGTCTCCGCGGCTCCAGGCCTGGTCGCGGGCGGTGAGCAGCGCACGCAGGGCCGTAACGTCGTCGGCCGTTGCATTGCGGGCCGCCAGGCGGGCAGCCTGGGTGTCCAGGCCCAGCCGGACTTCAAGGATGTGCTGCTCGGTATGGTCCTGGTACATGCGCCGGGCGGCGCCGGAAAGTTCGCTGGTGGCGCGGACATAGGTGCCGTCGCCGCGCCGCACCTCCAGCATTCCGCTATGGGCGAGGGCCTTGATGCCCTCGCGGAGGGTGCCGCGCGAAACCCCCAGGCCGGCCATCAGTTCCGGTTCGGAGGGGATGCGCTGGTGGAGGGGCCATTCGCCGGACTGCACCATGGCGCGCAGTTTGGCAGTGACCTCGTCGGCGAGCGGCGGGCGGGCCGAAGGGCTCAGGGCCATGGCTGTTACTTCCTTCCCACGGCGCTGGTCATGGCCTTGCCCGTGATCAGGTGCGCCACCACGATCTGGGCCAGCGCCAGGGCAAGGAGGAGCAGGAGGGGCAGGGTCCAGCCGCCAGTGGCGCTGTGAAGCAGCCCCATTCCGAACGGTCCCGCCGTAGCCAGCAGGTAGCCCGTGGACTGCGCCAGCGTGGACAGGGCCGTGGTCTCGGCCGTGCTCACACCGCTGCGGCTGATCATCACCATCACCAGCGGGAAGATGCCCAGGCCGAACCCCAGCAGCGCCGCCGGGACAGCGGCCAGCCCCACCGGCAGGACAAGCAGCGAAACCAGGCCCGCCACCATGGTGATGCTGACCAGGTAGAACGCGGGCCGCAGCATCCGCGGACGGGAACCGACGGCAATCAGCACCATGCCGGCCGGAACGGAGACAAGCTGCATCAGCCCGAACATCAGTCCGCTGTCCGCCGCGCCCAGTCCCATGGTGGTCAGCATGTACGGGAACCAGCTCAGCAGGGCATAGGCGAGCAGGGCCTGGAGCGTGAAAATCGCGGTGAGGAGCAACCCTTTGCGGGTCCGCAGCAGCGGCCAGGGGGAGATCCGCCCGCCGGCCGCCCGGGGACTGTTCCGGTGCGCATGCAGCGCCACGGGAAGGAATCCCAGGAGCGCCGCCACGGCGGTGATGCCGATGGCGCCGACGGCGGCCGAGGGCGAGCCGAGTGCCTGCGCCAGCGGAACCACCGCGACGGCGGTGACGGTGGCGCCGGTGGTCATGGTCACCGTGTAGACGGCGGTCATCAGGGACGTCCGCTGGGCAAAGTGTTCCCGGATGAAGGAGGGCATGGCCACGTTGCAGACGGCCAGGCCGGACATCCCCAGGACGCTGCCCGCCACCAGCATCCCGGTGGCGGGAATGCCGCGCAGGAGGAGCCCGCCGGCCAGCATGGCCAGGGCCACCAGGATCGCCTTCTCCACGCCGAGCCGCCCCGTCAGCCAGGACGTGCCTGCCCCTGCAAGCGCGAAGCACAGCGTGGGAATGGACGGGATGATGGCAGCCACCAGCGCCCCGTAGCCCAGCACCGCTTGGAGGTCGTGCAGCAGCGCGGACGCTCCGGTGATGCCCGCCCGCAGGTTTAGCCCGATCAGCACCAGAGCAATAACGCCGAACACGACGGCGGAGCGCGGCTTGGCATTCCCCGTTGCCGGGGTGGGGGCCGGGAATGGTGCTGCGGCCGCCGGAGCAGCGGCCGACGCTCGGGTGGCGGGAGGATTCGGGGCGGACATCCCTCCACTCTAAAGGTTAGACGTTTGATGTCTGTGGTTCTGTGGCCAAGCTCTCCCGGCACCCCGGCCGGGGCAATAGACTGCCAGCGGGAGCCCGGACGCCTTGGTCCGGACCCTGGACGCGCGGATGCGGGAGGGACAGCTTGTGAAGGCTTCGCAAGGACTTGAGATAGAAAAGAAGTACGACGTCGGCAATGACGCCGCCGTGCCCGCGCTGGACAGGCTTCCCGGCGTGGCCAGGGTGGCAGCTCCCCACACCGATGTCCTGGAGGCCGTCTATTTCGACACCGACCGGCACATCCTCGCGTCCCGCCGGATCACCCTTCGCCGGCGGACAGGCGGGACCGACGCAGGCTGGCACCTGAAGCTGCCGCCGCTGGAAGCCGGGGCCACCGCCGCAGAACCCCAGCAGCGGCGGGAATTGCACGCCCCGCTGGGGCAGCCCGGCGTGGTGCCGGACAGCCTGCTCGACCACATCCAGGCCTATCTTCGCGGAGCTCCCGTGGCGCCAGTGGTCCGGCTCGAAACCCGGCGCACCACGCACGCCCTCTACGGCGAGGACGGCGTGCACCTGGCGGACCTGGCCGATGACCGGGTGACGGCGGAGCGCCTGCACCCCGGGGGGCGGGAAGGCTCCGGCGGGCAGCAGCAGTGGCGTGAGTGGGAACTGGAACTTGTCCACGGCGAGCCCGGGCTCTTCGCCCCGGCGGAGGAACTGCTGGTGGAGGCCGGCGCCCGCCCTGCGGGCCACGCATCCAAGCTGGCGCGCGCGTTGGGCGGTAAAGAGGGCGGCGAGCCGGGTAGCGAACCGGGCGGCGCGGTCGGCAGCCCTTCGGCGGACGCCGGCCCGTCCACGGACGGAAGCACCCGGGACGGCAGCATTCAGGCCCAAAGCACCCGGGACGGAAGCACCCCGTACCTTGCCGGCGGCAAGAAAGCGCCCGCGGCAGCCGTCGTCAGCGCGTACCTCGCCGTGCAGATCCAGGAGATCCTGGCCCAGGACCCCAAGGTCCGGCTGGAGGAACCCGAGTCCGTGCACAACATGAGGTCGGCCGTGCGCCGCATCCGTTCCGCGCTCGCGGCCTACCGCAAGCTCTATGCCGCCCGGCCCGTGCGGCATCTGCGGGACGAGCTGAAGTGGTTGGGCCAGTTACTGGGCGGACCCCGGGATGCCGAGGTCCTGCTGGACAGGCTGCGCGGACACCTGGCCGAACTGCCGCCGGGCGAAGGGGTTGACGCCGCCACGGACCTGGTGGAGGGCAAAGTGGGCGGCGCGTTCGATGAAGGGTACCGGCACCTGCAGGAGGCGATGCGCTCGGACCGCTACTTCCGCCTGCTGGACGAACTCGAAGCCTTCCGGGACACCCCTCCGGTCCGGGCGGAAGCGGTGGCCCGCGGCCGCCGGGTGTCCGCAAAGGCAGTGGACAAGTCGGCCAGGCGCCTGCAGCGCTCGCACAGGGCGGCAACGCGTGCCAGGCGTGGGACGGACCACGAAATCGCCCTCCACCAGGTACGCAAGGATGCCAAGCGGCTCCGCCATGTGGCGGAAACGGCGGCCCTGGTGCGCGGCAAGCGCGCCCGGAAAGTGGCCAAGGCGGCGCAGCGGCAGCAGAAAATCCTGGGCAATTTCCACGACGCAGTGATAGCCCGCGACCTGTTGGGCGCCGTAAGTTCGGACACGGAAATGGCCGCCCCCGAGGCGGCGGCGCTGACCGCGCTGCGCACGCGCCAGGCCGAAGAGATGGGTGCAGCCGAGGCCAAGTACGGCAAAGCCCGCAGGAAATCCCGCGGGCTGCTCCGCCGCGGGGTTCTCTAGGGCCCGGGCAATCCCGGCGCTGGGGTTACTTGCCCTGCCGCGCGCCCAGCCGGGCCACGGCCAGGGCCAGCCAGAGCTGGACGCGGTCAGTGGTGACGGCGGGGTCGTACCCGGTCAGCTCGGTGATCTGCGCCAGCCGGTAGCGGACCGTGTTGCGGTGCAGCGTGAGTTCCTCCGCCACGGCTGCCACCGAGCCGTTGTTGTTGAGGTAGCTCTCCAGGGTGGCCATCAGCTCCGAACCGTGGGCGGCGTCGAAGGTCCGCAGCGGGTTCAGGGACTCATTGGCCATGTCCGCCAGCGGCACGTCCTCGCTGGCCAGCAGCAGCGACGTCAGGCTCAGCCGCTCCGGTTCATTGACGGGCAGACCGTGGCTGGCGGCGTCCCGGGCCTCGAAGTAGCTCCACCGCAGGCCGTTGGGCTTGGTGTACGCCCCGCCGATGCCGATGGTCGCGTGTAGCCCCGCCTCGGCCAGGTGGTCGCTCAGTTTACGGGCCAGCGCAGGTGCGCCTGCGCCGTCGTCATTTATCACCAGGACCAGGTCCTTCCCCACGACGGCGGCCACCGCGTTCTCCAGCTCGCGCGGCACCGAGGTGCTCACCAGCGCCTTGTTGTGCGCGGCGGAGACAGCCAGCAGCACCACGTTCTTCCGGGTGCTGTTGACGCCCACGCCCGCCAGCCGCCGCTGGGCCTCGCTGGTTTCCAGGGCGCCGTGGATCACGTCCTCGAGGACCTGGCCGCACAGCGCCCGCTGTGCCTGGCGCTGCTTGACCATGTTGTTCAGCTCCACGCTGATCAGGTTCTGGGCGTAGCCGATAATGCCTGAGTCCTCGAAGGGCTGCCGGACCCACAGGGTGCAGGCGTCCCGCCGGCCGGTGGGGACGGGGTAGGAGGACCAGGTATCCGCCGTGGGGGATTCGCTGCTGCTGTTGTAGAGCTGGGCCGTGAACTGGCTCAGGGCAACATCGGTGCGCAGCATGCCCCCCAGGTGCTTGAGGAGTTCGGCAAGCCCGCCCCCGGTGAGCAGCGCCCGTGCCAGCACCTGGTGCCCGGCGATCAGCCGCTCAAGTTTTGCGTAGTGGTCCGCGGACTGGGCATCGGCCACCAGCTTGCCGATGGCGATGAAGGGCGTCTCGTAGGGGACCTCCACCACGGGCAGCCCCCAGCGGTTGGCTTCCGCCAGCAGGGCCGGGGGGACCGTCTCGTGGGAGAGCCCCACGCCGAAGCCGATCCCCACGGCGCCGGCCCGCTGCACCTGCCGGACAAAGCGCCGCTGCTCCGGTGCGGACCGCAGCCGCAGGCCCGTGGTGAGGATCAGTTCGCCGCCGTTGATGAAGCGGTGGGGATCCTCCAGTTCGGTCACTGCCACCCAGTTGATGTCCTGGTGCCAGGTGGTTTCCGCGAGCCCGGCTTTGGTCAGCTTCAGGGAGTTCACACCCAGGAGGGCGGCAAGGGAAATGGCCATGGATCAAGGATAAAGGGGTGCTGGGCAACCGCACTAAACAGGCTCAGGAAGGGTGTGCAGGTGGCTATTCACTGGGCAGGGGTGCTGGCATAGGCTCAAGGCAGTTCCATCCCTCCGCCCTGAACTCCGCCCGGGCGCGGACGGCCCCTACGAAAGAGGTTGCACACCGTGGTCCAAACCTTGCAGAACTTCATCAACGGAAAGTTCGTCACTCCTGCCGGCACCGCCCTGCTGGACATTGTGAACCCCACCAACGGCGAGGTTGTGGCGCAGTCGCCCGTCTCGGTGCAGGCCGATGTGGATGCTGCCATGACCGCGGCGAAGGACGCCTTCAAGACCTGGAAGCACGTCACCCCGGGCCAGCGCCAGCTCATGCTCCTCAAGCTCGCTGACGCCGTCGAGGCCAACAGCGATGAACTCGTGGAGGCACAGCACCGCAACACGGGTCAGGTGCGTTCCCTGATCGCGTCGGAGGAAGTGGCTGCCGGCGCCGACCAGCTCCGCTTCTTTGCCGGTGCCGCCCGCATCCTTGAAGGCAAGTCCGCCGGTGAATACTTCGAGGGGCACACCTCCTATGTCCGCCGCGAGCCTATCGGCGTCGTGGCGCAGGTGGCACCTTGGAACTACCCGTTCCTGATGGCCATCTGGAAGATCGGCCCCGCTCTGGCCGCCGGCAACACCGTGGTGCTGAAGCCCTCGGACACCACGCCGGAATCCACCCTGGTCCTGGCCCGCCTGGCCGGCGAGATCTTCCCGGCCGGCGTACTGAACGTGGTGCTGGGCACCGGCGAGACCGGCGCCATGATGGTGGACCACAAGGTCCCCGGCCTGGTGTCCATCACCGGTTCCGTCCGCGCCGGCATCGCCGTAGCCTCGGGTGCGGCCAAGGGCCTCAAGCGTGCGCACCTGGAGCTTGGCGGCAAGGCGCCGGCGATTGTTTTCAAGGACGCCGACATCAAGAAGAGTGCAGCGGCGATTGCCGAGTTCGCGTTCTTCAACGCGGGGCAGGACTGCACGGCCATCACGCGGGTGCTGGTGGAGGACTCCGTGCACGACGACGTCGTGGCCGCCATGGTGGAGCACACCAGGACCCTGCGCACGGGCTCACAGAACGACGAGGACAACTATTTCGGCCCGCTCAACAACGTCAACCACTTCAACGCCGTCAGCTCGGTGGTGGAAAACCTGCCGGCCAACTGCAAGATTGTCACTGGCGGCCACCGCGCAGGGGAGAAGGGCTACTTCTTCGAGCCCACCATCGTTACCGGCGCCAGGCAGACAGACGACATTGTCCAGAAGGAAACCTTTGGACCCGTTATCACGGTGCAGAAGTTCAGCACCGAGGAAGAGGCTGTTGAGCTGGCGAACGACGTGGACTACGCCCTCGCCTCAAGCGTCTGGACGTCCAACCACGGAACGGCCATGCGGCTCAGCCGGGACCTCGATTTCGGTGCCGTCTGGATCAACACCCACATCCTGCTCACCGCCGAAATGCCCCACGGCGGTTTCAAGCAGTCCGGCTACGGCAAGGACCTCTCCATGTACGGCGTGGAGGACTACACGCGGATCAAGCACGTCATGTCCGCACTCGACTCTTAATCCCCACCGCACCAACCCCAGGCTTCAAAGAAAGGCCTTCCCATGACCACCACAGCATCAGATATCACCTTCCGCCTGGAGCAGAAGCGCCGGGTCCAGGCTGACTTCCCCGGCCCCAAGTCCGTAGCCCTGACCGAGCGCCGCAAGGCAGTCGTCGCTGCCGGCGTCGCCTCCAGCGTCCCCGTCTACGTTGCAGACGCCGACGGCGGGATCATCCACGACGTCGACGGCAACTCCTTCATCGACCTCGGCTCGGGCATCGCCGTGACCAGCGTCGGAGCGTCCGATCCCGCCGTCGTCGGTGCCGTCAAGGAAGCCGTGGAGCACTTCACCCACACCTGCTTCATGGTGACCCCCTACGAAGGCTACGTGGCCGTTGCCGAGCAGCTGAACCGCCTCACCCCGGGCGACCACGAGAAGCGCACCGTCCTCTTCAACTCCGGCGCCGAGGCCGTGGAGAACGCCGTCAAGGTGGCCCGCCTCGCCACCGGACGCGACGCCGTCGTGGCCTTCGACCACGCCTACCACGGCCGGACCAACCTCACCATGGCGCTCACCGCCAAGGCCATGCCGTACAAGACCAACTTCGGCCCGTTCGCGCCCGAGGTCTACCGCATGCCCATGAGCTACCCCTACCGCGAGGAAAACCCGGAGATCACCGGTGCCGAGGCCGCCAAGCGCGCCATCACCATGATCGAAAAGCAGATCGGCGGGGACCAGGTTGCCGCGATCATCATCGAACCCATCCAGGGCGAGGGCGGCTTCATTGTCCCGGCCGAGGGCTTCCTCCCTGCACTGGCCGCATGGGCCAAGGACAAGGGCATCGTCTTCATCGCTGACGAGGTCCAGTCCGGCTTCTGCCGCACCGGTGAATGGTTCGCCGTCAACCATGAAGGTGTTGTCCCGGACATCCTGACCATGGCCAAGGGCATCGCCGGCGGCATGCCGCTGTCCGCCATCACCGGCCGGGCAGACCTGCTGGACGCGGTCCACCCGGGCGGCCTGGGCGGCACCTACGGCGGCAACCCGGTTGCCTGCGCCGCTGCCCTTGCCTCCATCGGATCCATGGAGGAGTACAACCTCAACGGGCGTGCGCGCCACATTGAGGAACTTGCCACCGGCCGGCTCCGCGAGCTCCAGGCCGAGCTCGCCGCTGCCGGGACTGCCGTGATCGGGGATATCCGCGGCCGCGGCGCCATGCTGGCCATTGAACTGGTCCAGGACGGCTCCAAGGAACCCAACCCGGAACTGACCAAGGCCGTTGCCGCTGCCTGCCTGAAGGAAGGCGTCATCATCCTGACCTGCGGAACCTACGGCAACGTGATCCGCCTGCTGCCGCCGCTGGTCATCACCGATGACCTGCTCAACGATGGCCTGGACGTCCTGGCGGCTGCCATCAGGGCCAACGCGTAACACCCCGCACAGAGCCAGCGCCCCCTCGCAACGGCGCCAACAAACCCCAGGCCCCGGAAGCAACGCTTCCGGGGCCTGGGGTTTTGTTACTCCAAAACTGATGCAAGCGGAATGTACTTCAGGTTGGACGTTGCCCCGCCCTTGTTCTCTTCGTCGTGGACCACCAGGAGTCCTTGCTCAAACTGCGGCCCGGCGTTCAGAGCTGTCACGTCCAGGCCGTCGGTTCCGGACACGCCGTCGATATTCCCGTTCCCGCCCACCGCGAACTTCCTGATGAAGGCGTTGTCGCCGGAGCGGTCATAGACGGCGATGGTGGAGTCTCCCTGGCTGGACACGAACAAATGGCCTGAGCCGCCGGGGCCGTAGGTGATGCCCATTCCCTCCACGTCCGCCACAAGGCGCCCTGCGCCGGTTTTGTCCATGGCGGCCCGTTCCGTTCCGGCATCGGGTTCTGCGTTGTACTTCCACACGCCGACGTCCTCCTGTGCAACATAGAGGTGCCCCAGTTCGTCGTCCGCGACGCAGCCTTCCGTGATGCTGCCGATGGGAAGCTCCCTGACAAGCTCCGCCTCCACCCGGCCTTCGCCGTCGTCAACCAGCTCGAATTGTTGGATGGCCCCTTCCTCGTTCGGGGTGACAAAGGCGTAGAACTTGCCGCTGGCGCTGCTGCGGTACATGCAGAAGCCGTAGTTGGGTGCGAACGTCTTGATGCTGCCCGCGGCCACGGGGGCGAGGGTCCTGGTCCTGGGGTCCAGGGTCCACAGGGCAAGGGTGTCATCCGTCCGGTTGTTGCCGCCCACCAGTACGGCCGGCTTGCCGGACAGCGGGAACCCCGTCCTCAGGTCCACGTTGCCGATCTTTCCGTCCGGGCGGAACTGGACCAGTTTCCCGTCCATCCCAAAGACGCCGATGCCCCCGCCTTTGTCCGCCTTGTTGCCCGCGATCACCACGCTGTTGGCCGGGTTGGCAGGGTCCACCCAGATGGCAGCGTCGTCCGCCACGTCGCCGGATCCCGAAAAGCTGGACGTCTCCACCGCGGGTCCCTTGGCCGCCGGTGCCGAGGTGGTGGGCAAGGACGGTTCAGGGCTGGCAGGTCCGGGCACCTGGTCCCGGGCCGGGAGGTTTGTGACCAGCACCAGCGCCCCCAGGACAGCAAGCGCAAGGAAGGCGGCGAGGGCGATACGGATGCGGGCACGCCTGGTGTTTCCCGGGAAAGGTGATGTCATGTGCCCCGCTTTGCGCGTTTGGCCACCGAGTTCCTGCGCGCCGTCCCCAGCATGTCCACGGTGAGGACAACCAGGGCCAGCCACACCACGCCGAACCCGATCCAGCGTTCCACGGTCATCGCTTCCCTGAACACCACGAGGGCAAGGATGAACTGCAGGACGGGAGCACAGTACTGGAGCAGGCCGATGGTGGTCATGGGCAGCCTGCGGGCCGAAGCGCCGAAGAACAGCAGCGGAACCGCGGTGATCACGCCGGACGCCACCAGGAGCCAGAAATGGCCCGGACCCTGCGTGGTGAGGGTGTCGGTTCCGGTTGCGGCCAGGAAGACCATGGTGGCCGCTGCGAACGGGGCCAGCACCATGGTTTCCACACTGAGGCTCGTGACGGCGTCCACCCTCGGTCCCACCCGTTTCTTGACGAAGCCGTAGAGGCCAAAGCTGAACGCCAGGGTGAGGGCGATCCACGGGAGCTTGCCGTAGGAGTAGGTCAGGACGCCTACCGCAACAAACCCGATGCCGACGGCGGCCCACTGCAGCGGCCGCAGCTTCTCCTTCAGGACAAACACGCCCAGCAGCACGGACACCAGCGGGTTGATGAAGTAGCCAAGGGATGCCTCAACGGCCTGCCCGGTGGTGACTCCATAGGTGTAGGTGAGCCAGTTGACGGCGATCAGCAAGGCAGCCAGAGCCAGGGAGCCGAACACGGCGCGGTTGCGGAGCGCCCGGGCCAGGGCGGACCAGGCTCGGGTGACCGTAATGAGGAGTGCACAGAACAGCAGCGACCACACCACCCGGTTGGCCACGATTTCGACGGCGCCGGCCGGCATGAGCACAAAGAAGTACAGGGGGAGCAGCCCCCACAGCCCGTACGCGGCGATGCCAAAGAGGACTCCCGCCGTCGTCTCCTTGTCTACCGCTTTGGGGACCACTGCCTTTGGCCCCGCTGCCGGGGAAGAGCCTGCGGCGGAACCGGCTGCAGCCGGGGCGGTAAGGGGGGAGGATCCGTGGGGAGAGGGCACGAAACCCATAACACCACCTCCGGGGCAGGTATTCCAGCGGGCAGGACATGCAATCCGGGAAATAGTCAGTAGGCTTGCTTTCATGACATTCGCGAAGCGGCCGGGCACGGCCCTGTGAGGCTCCGTCGCAGCAACGCCTCGGGCCGGGGCTACCGCCGTGTGGCCGCCGGCACGGGCTTCAGCTACCGCGACCTTGATGGTTCAACCCTGCCGCCCGGCCCCATCCGGGACAGGCTGGAGAGCATTGGCATTCCCCCTGCCTGGACAGACGTCTGGATTGCCCCGTTCGAGAACGGGCACATCCAGGCAACCGGGCTGGACGCCGTAGGCCGGCGGCAGTACATCTACCATCCGGAATGGCGCCAACGGAAGGACCGGGTCAAGTTCGACCGTGCCCTGCAGCTGGCCGAGTCACTGCCCGCCGCACGGCGCCGGGTCACCATGGACCTGCGCGCGGAAGGGTTCACGCGGGATCGCGTCCTGGCCGGCGCCTTCCGGATGCTGGACAGCGGGTCGCTGAGGGTGGGGTCCGAACGGTACACGAACGAAAACGGCAGCCACGGGCTTGCAACCCTGCTGTGCGCCCACGTGCAGGTGCGCAAGGACCGGATCCACCTGAGGTTTCCGGCCAAGAGCGGCAAGGACTGGGAATCGGAAATCCGCGACGCCGACCTCGCCGCCCTGCTGCGCCAGCTCAAACGCCGCGGCGGGAATGCCAGGCTCCTGGCGTACAAGGAGGGCCGGCGCTGGCGTCCCGTCACTAGCGCGGACATCAACGCCTACGTGAAGGAGCGGACCGGCTCCGACTTCACGGCCAAGGACTTCCGGACCCTGCGCGGAACCGCGGCTGCTGCCGCCAGCCTGGCCCGGACCGGCCCGCAGCGGACGGCCGCCAAACGCAAGCGCGCCATCAGCCGGGCCATGATGGATGCCTCCGATGTGCTGGGCAACACCCCGTCCATCGCACGCAAGAGCTACGTGGACCCGCGCGTGCTGGACCATTACCACGAAGGCGAAACCATCGACCCCAAACGGCCGGACTCAGCCGAAGCCGAGCTGCGGGCGCTGCTGTACCGGGAGGGCGACGTGGTTCCGCTGGCGAAAAGCGGCTGAGGCCTAGAATAGGGGACTGTGCGCTACCTGTACGGCGCGACGTCATGCATCAGATGATCAGTTCAGAAGGGCTTGCGGTGTCCAACCACAGCGAAACCATTTCCTCCCGTCCCCTCCGCGTCGCCATTGTGGGCGCGGGACCGGCGGGCGTCTACGCTGCGGACATCCTGACCAAGTCCAGCGGGGTCAAGGACGGCGACTTCGAGGTCAGCATCGACCTGTTCGAGGCCTACCCGGCACCCTATGGCCTGATCCGCTACGGCGTTGCACCGGACCATCCGCGCATCAAGGGCATCGTCAACGCGCTCCACAAGGTCCTGGACCGCGGCGACATCCGGTTCCTGGGCAACGTGACCTACGGCCGGGACCTCACGCTCCACGACTTCCGCGCCTTCTACGACGCCGTGATCTTCTCCACCGGGGCCGTGAAGGACGCGGACCTGGAGATCCCCGGCATCGACCTGCAGGGCTCGTTCGGCGGCGCGGACTTTGTGTCCTGGTATGACGGCCACCCGGACGTTCCCCGCGAATGGCCGCTGGACGCGAAGGAAATCGCCGTGATCGGCAACGGCAACGTGGCACTGGACGTGGCGCGGATGCTGGTCAAGCACCCCGAGGAGCTGCTGAGCACCGAGATCCCGGACAACGTGTACGCCGGCCTGAAGTCCTCTCCCGTCACGGACGTGCACGTTTTCGGCCGGCGGGGCCCCGCCCAGGTGAAGTTCACGCCGCTGGAGCTGCGCGAACTGAGCCACATGAACGACGTCGACATTGTCCTCTACCCGGAGGACTTCGAATTCGATGAGGCCTCCGATGAGGCGATCCGCAGCAACAACCAGACCAAGACCATGGTCAATACCCTCACCAACTGGCTGGTGGAGGAACACACCGAATCGGAAAACCCCTCATCCCGGCGGCTGCACCTGCATTTCCTGCACAGCCCGGTGGAAGTACTTGCCGACGGCGGCGAAGGCGGCACCGGCAAGGTGGCCGGGATCAAGTTTGAGCGCATGCAGCTTGACGGCACCGGCAACGTGAAAGGCACGGGGGAGTTCGTTGAGTACCCGGTCCAGGCGGTCTACCGGGCCATTGGCTACCATGGCTCCGCGCTGGACGAGCTGGAGTACGACGCCAAGCGCGGCGTTATTCCGAACGAGGGCGGCCGCGTGCTCGACGCCGGAGGCAATCCGGTTCCGGGCATCTACGCCACCGGCTGGATAAAGCGCGGCCCTGTTGGCCTGATTGGCCATACCAAGGGCGACGCCCTGGAGACCATCGGGTTCCTGCTTGAGGACAGGCTTTCCCTGCCGCCGGCCCAGAATCCCGATCCCCAGGCCATCATCGACCTTTTGGAAGAGCGCGGCATTGAATACACCACGTGGGAGGGCTGGAACCGGCTGGACGCCCACGAGGCACAGCTCGGGGCGGCCTGGACCGGTCCCGAGGGCCTGGACCACGTGGTCCGCGAACGCATCAAGGTGGTGCCGCGCGAGGAGATGATCCGCATCTCCCGCGGCTGACCCGTCCCGCCCCGCTCCCGCCCCGGAGTTTTTGTCCACTTATGCAGACTTAAATCCCCTTGAACCCTGCATAAGTGGACAAAAACTCCAGAGCGTAGGTGGGCGAGGGGAGCCGCGCTACAATGGCGTCCACCCCTTGGCCGGCAGCATGCGGCCATGCCCTTGCAGACGTAGTGCAGCCACCAGGAGTTCGATGACGAACCTGACCCAGCCCGGCGCCGGCGCGGCGCTGCAGCTCCGCGCCCTGGCAGCACACGAAGAGCTCGACGGCGGCACGTTGGCCGATGCGCCGGAGCTGCCCGGCCTGCGTGCACTGATCCGCGAATCCTGGCAGCGGTCGGCAGGCTTCAAGGCGAACCCGGACAACCCCGCGGCCCCGCTGGCCATGGACCTGGATGAGCTGGAGGACTACCGCAGGCAGCACCCGCTGGCCGCCATCATGCCGGTGATCAACAAACTCCTGGTGCAGCCCAGCCACGACAGCGGCCTGCTGGTGGCGGTGGGCGACGAGGTGGGCAGGCTGCTCTGGGTTGACGGGGATCCCGCGCTGCAGCGCCGCGCCGAGGGCATGATGTTCGTCCCGGGCGCCGACTGGTCCGAAGCCACCGTTGGCACCAGCGCGCCAGGAACCGCCCTGGCCCTGGGCCGCGGCATCCAGATTTCCGGCGCCGAGCACTACCAGCGGACGGTCCACCCCTGGAGCTGCACCGCCGTTCCCTTCCACGATCCGGATTCCGGTGCCGTCCTGGGCGTAGTGGACATTACCGGCACGGCCACGGCGGTGGCGCCCCACACGTTGTCCCTCGTCGAGGCCACCGTGGCCGCCGCGCAGGCGCAGCTTCGCGTTGAGCGCCTCCAGCTGGCGGCGTCGCTGGCCAGCAGGCCGGCACGACGGCGGAGCGCGGGCAGCGCTTCCCGGCCACCGGGGGTGGGGGCGAAGGAAGGCAGCCTGTACCGCAACAGCCTCCAGCTGTTGGGCCGCGACCAGGCCCTGCTCAGCATTGAAGGCAAGAGCGTGGTGCTGTCCGCCCGGCACAGCGAGATCCTCGCTCTGCTGGGCTCGCATCCGGACGGGCTGAGCGCCGAGGAACTCAGCGTCCTCCTGTACCCGGGCGACGGCTCCACCATGACCCTCCGCGCCGAAATGGTCAGGCTGCGCAAGGTCCTGCAGCAGCTCAACCCGTCCGCCGTTCCGGAGTCCCGGCCCTACAAGCTCACCATGGACCTTGTTCCGGACAGCGGCCAGGTCCTGAACTGCCTGCAGCGCGGCGCCCACCGGATCGCACTCGAGATCTACCGCGGCGCCGTACTGCCGAAGTCCGAGGCGCCTGGCATCATCGAGCTCCGGGACAGGGTCTCGTCCCTGATGCGGGAAGCCGTCCTCACCGACGGCAGCGCCGAAACGCTGCTCAAGTACGCGGAGCTGCCGGAGGCAAGGGACGACGTCGGGGTCCGCCGTGCCGCCCTGAAGCTGCTGCCTGCCCGCTCACCCAAGCGTGCCGCCGTCGTGGCCGACCTCGAGCGGCTGGAAGCCGAACTCAGCGCCTAGCCACGTGGCGCCGTCGTTCCGTCCGGCTACCTCTGCTGTGAGCTGGACCACTCCTGTGCAACCTGACTGCAACCTTTGCCCTCCTACGCTGGGAGCAACGGCGGAGGCCATGAACCGGCCCCCGCCCCATGCACAGCAAAGGAGCTAGCAATGACTGTTTACGCCCAGCCCGGTACCGAGGGTTCGAAGGTCACTTTCAAGGACCGCTACGAGAACTGGATCGGCGGCGAGTGGGTGGCCCCCGTCAAGGGCCAGTACTTCGAAAACGTCACCCCCGTCACGGGCAAGGCCTTCTGCGAGGTGGCCCGCGGGACGGCCGAGGACATTGAACTGGCGCTCGACGCCGCGCACAAGGTTGCGCCGTCCTGGGGCAAGACCTCCGTGGCCGAGCGCGCCGCGATCCTGAACAAGATCGCTGACCGGATCGACGAGAACTTGGAAATGCTGGCCGTCGCCGAGTCCTGGGACAACGGCAAACCGATCCGCGAAACCCTCAACGCCGACATGCCGCTTGCTGCGGACCACTTCCGGTACTTCGCTTCCGCCGTCCGCGCCCAGGAAGGCCGGCTCTCGCAGCTCGATGACGACACCACCGCCTACCACTACCACGAGCCGCTCGGCGTCGTGGGCCAGATTATCCCCTGGAACTTCCCGATCCTGATGGCCGTCTGGAAGCTCGCGCCCGCGCTTGCCGCCGGCAACGCCGTGGTGCTCAAGCCCGCCGAGCAGACGCCGTCGTCCATCCTGGTCCTGATGGAGCTCATCGGCGACCTGCTCCCCGCAGGCGTCCTGAATGTGGTGAACGGCTTCGGCGTCGAGGCCGGAAAGCCGCTCGCGTCCAGCCCCCGGATCCGGAAGATCGCCTTCACGGGCGAAACCACCACGGGCCGGCTGATCAGCCAGTACGCCAGCCAGAACCTCATTCCCGTCACCCTGGAACTCGGCGGCAAGAGCCCCAACATCTTCTTCAACGACGTCGCCCAGGAAAACGACGCCTTCTACGACAAGGCGCAGGAAGGCTTCGCGCTGTTCGCCTTCAACCAAGGCGAGGTGTGCACCTGCCCGTCCCGCGCACTGGTCCAGGAAGACATCTATGAGTCCTTCATGGCCGACGCCGTTGCCCGGGTGGAGAAGATGGTGCAGGGCAACCCGCTGGACACCGAGACGCAGGTGGGAGCCCAGGCCTCCAACGACCAGCTCGAGAAGATCCTCTCCTACATCGACATCGGAAAGCAGGAAGGTGCCAAGGTCCTCACCGGCGGCGCCCGCGCCGAACTGCCCGGCGACCTTGCCGGCGGCTTCTACGTCCAGCCCACGGTCTTTGAAGGCCACAACAAAATGCGGATCTTCCAGGAGGAGATCTTCGGCCCCGTAGTGGCCGTGACGAAGTTCAGCGACTACAACGACGCCATGGGCCTGGCCAACGACACCCTGTACGGCCTCGGCGCCGGCGTCTGGTCGCGCAACGGCAACGTCGCGTACCGGGCGGGCCGGGAAATCCAGGCCGGCCGTGTCTGGGTGAACAACTACCACGCCTACCCGGCCGGGGCCGCGTTTGGCGGCTACAAGTCCTCAGGCATCGGGCGTGAGAACCACGCCATGATGCTGGACCACTACCAGCAGACCAAGAACCTGCTGGTCAGCTACAACGAAAACAAGCTCGGCTTCTTCTAAACCCGCACCACCTCCGCTACAACGACGCAAGGATTTCGCCAATGACGACGACAATGCACGCAGCAGTAGTAACCGAATTCGGCAAGGACCTCCAGCTCCAGGACCTCGACATTCCTACCCCAGGTCCGGGGCAGGCCCTGGTCAAGGTCCTGACCACCGGGGTCTGCCACACCGACCTCCACGCGGCAGAAGGCGACTGGCCCGTCAAGCCCTCACCGCCCTTTATCCCCGGCCACGAGGGCGTGGGGGAAGTGGTGGCCCTCGGCGAGGGCGTCACCGACCTTGCCGTCGGTGACCTGGTGGGCAACGCCTGGCTCTGGTCTGCTTGCGGCGACTGCCAGTACTGCCGCACTGGCTGGGAAACCTTGTGCGAAGTGCAGAAGAACGCCGGCTACAGCGTGGACGGCTCGTTCGGCGAATACATGCTGGTGGACTCGCGGTTCGCTGCCCGCATACCGGCGGGATCCGACCCCGTCGAGGTGGCGCCGGTGCTGTGTGCCGGCGTCACCGTCTACAAGGGCCTGAAGATGACCGAGGCCAAGCCCGGCCAGTGGGTCACCATCTCCGGCATAGGCGGCCTGGGACACATCGCCGTCCAGTACGCGGTGGCCATGGGTCTCCGGGTGGCGGCGGTGGACATCGCCGACGACAAGCTCGCCCTGGCGAAGGCACACGGCGCGGAGCTGACGGTCAACGCCCTGCACGAGGACCCGGTGGAAGTCATCCAGCGCGAAACCGGAGGTTGCCATGGAGTCCTGGTCACGGCCGTGCACCCGTCAGCTTTCGGCCAGGCGATCGGCATGGCACGCCGTGGCGGGACGATCGTGTTCAACGGGCTGCCGCCCGGCGACTTTCCGGCACCGATCTTCGAAATTGTGCTCAAGGGCCTGACGGTCCGGGGTTCCATCGTGGGGACCCGGCAGGACATGGAGGAAGCGCTGGACTTCTACGCGCAGGGCAAGATCCACCCCACTGTCTCTGTCCGTGAGCTCTCCGAGATCAACGCGGTGCTCGATGAGATGAAGCACGCCAAGATCGACGGCCGCGTGGTCCTGAGGTTCTGATGGCCGTGGACCGGCTCGACGCCGCGGTGACGCTGCCCGGGGAAGAATTTTCCCGGGTGGCGCTCACCCCGGCCGCCGTGCAGCTGCTGCGGAAACTGTGGCTCCAGCACGGGCCGCTGATGTTCCACCAGTCCGGCGGCTGCTGCGACGGGTCCTCGCCCATGTGCTATCCGGCCGGCGACTTCATCACCGGGGAGGCAGACGTCCTGCTGGGCCTGTTCGACCTGGCCGAGGGCATTGAGCCCCAGGCACTGGAATTCTGGATGTCCCGGGAACAGTTCAGCTACTGGAGCCACACCCACCTGACAGTGGACGTGGTGCCGGGGCGGGGGAGCGGGTTTTCCGTGGAGGCGCCGGAGGGCAAGCGGTTCCTGATCCGCTCCACCCTCATGGACTGGCCAGCCGGATAATTCGCTGGGACGCGCGTGGGACCCTCCAACCTGAGGGTCCCACGTGCGTTTGCCTGAACAAAGTTTGGCGCTCGGCCCGTCTCACCATTCGGGACAGTTCGGCCCGTCCAATGGATGGACACTAGCGTTAACTGGTCTGTTTCCTTCGCAAACCAGGATTGTGATCCCCATGAACCTCCTCCGGACCAAATCCATCGAGCAGTCGATCGCCGACGCCGATGAGCCCGGACGCAAGCTCAAGCGTTCCCTCAGCACGTGGGACCTGATGATCATGGGCGTCGCCGTGGCTGTCGGCGCCGGCATCTTCTCCGTGGGTGCCAAAGCGGCAGCCAACTTCTCGGGACCGGCAGTGACCCTCTCTTTCGCCGTCGCCGCGGTCACCTGCGCGCTGGCCATCATGTGCTACGCCGAGTTCGCCACCGCGATCCCGGTGGCAGGCTCCGCCTACGTCTTCACCTACGCCACCATGGGCGAACTCCTCGCCTGGATCATCGGCTGGAACCTGATCCTGGAACTTTTCACCGCGGCAGCCGTCATCGCCAAGTACTGGGGCATCTACCTCAGCAAGGTGTTTGCACTCATGGGTGCCGACATTCCGGCAGCGGTCTCCCTGGGCGGGGTTGACCTTTACTGGGGCGCCTTCCTGATCGTCGCCGTCTTCACCGTGCTCCTGGTCCTTGGCACCAAACTGTCCGCCCGCGTAGGCAACATCTTCACCCTGATCAAGATCGGCGTCGTCCTCTTCGTCATCGTGGTGGGCTTCACCTACGTGAAGTTCGAAAACTACGCCCCGTTCATCCCCGCCGCTGAGCCCACCGGCGGCACGGGCACCGCCGACGTCCTCAAGCAGTCGTTCTTCGGCTTCCTCACCGGCGCCGCCCCGGCCCAATACGGCACCCTGGGCATCTTTGCGGGCGCCGCCCTGGTGTTCTTCGCGTTCATCGGTTTTGACGTGGTGGCCACCTCCGCCGAAGAAGTGAAGAACCCGCAGAAGACCCTGCCGCGCGGGATCTTCGGCGGACTCGCCCTGGTGACCCTGCTCTACATCCTGGTCTCGCTGGCCCTGACCGGCATGGTGTCCTACACGCAGCTGGCCGAGGCGGAAAACCCCACGCTCACCACCGCCTTCGAGGCCGTGGGCGACACCTCAGCGGCCAAGGTCATCGCTTTCGGGTCCCTGGTGGGCCTGACCACCGTGATCATGGTGCTCCTCATGGGCCTGTCCCGCGTGGTGCTCGCCATGAGCCGCGACGGCCTCCTGCCCCGGGCGCTGTCGCGGACCAGCGAAAAGCGTTCGACGCCGGTGCGCCTCCAGGTCATCTGCGGGGCCGCCGTCGCACTGGTGGCCGGCCTGACCAACGTGGACCTGCTGGAAGAAATGATCAACATCGGAACGCTGTCCGCGTTCGTGGTGGTCAGCCTCGGCATCTTGGTGCTCCGCAAGAAGCGTCCTGACCTGAAGCCCGCGTTCCGCGTTCCGTTCGGCAAGGTCCTGCCCATTGTGTCTGCAGTGCTCTGCCTCTACCTCATGACCAACCTTGCGGTGGAAACGTGGATCTTCTTTGCGGTGTGGCTGGTCATCGGCATGGCGATCTACTTCGCCTACGGCCAGCGCCACTCCCGCCTCAACGAGCGGTTCGGCGAAGCCAGCACCGCGGTCAACGGAACGGCCCCCGGCCAGGTGCGCGACGGCGGGGACGAGCTCACCCGCGTCTGACCGTTCACGGAATGCCCGCCCAGGCCTGCCAGGGCGGGCATTCGCATGCCCGGCTACCAGGATGGAGCCGCAACTTAGGATTGGACTTATGGCCCGCCCCACACGAGACGAACGCAAGGCCGAGCTCCTCGCCGCCATCCTTGACTATCTAATGGACAAGACGCTGGCCGAGCTCACCTTCCGGAGCCTGGCGGAGGGCCTGGGAATGAGCGCGTACGTGCTGGTGTACCACTTCGGGAGCCGCGACCAGCTGATCAACGACATCGTTGTTTCCATCGAATCCCGGCTGGACCGGATGCGCAACACCGACGTGCGGGACATCGACCGCACAGCCTGGCGGGAGTTCCTGCTGGACTCCTGGCAGTGGACCATGGCGCAGCGCAACCGGCACCTGACCCGGCTCGAATTTGAAGCCACGGCGCAGGACATCGTTGCCGCCGAGCCGCGTGGAACGTCGCAGGAGCACTTCCGGATGCTCCACCACAAGACCCGCGACTGGCTGATGGTCCAGGGGATACCGGAGGAATTCGCCGACACCGACGCGCGGCTCTTCACCTCCACCTTCTACGGGCTCCAGTTCGACTTCGTGGTCATGAACGAGCCGGAGGCGGCCACCAAAGCCTTCGAGCTGATGCTGGCGGTTTTCTTCAACAACCTCGAGACCCGGCTGGCGGCGAACGGCCACAGCGGCTGAGCCGCACTGTTCCACCGGGCTCCCTGGCCCCATGACGGCGGCAGCGTGCTGCGTCGGGTGTCCCTTACGCGGCCGTCTCAGAGCTGTAACAATGAGCCATATATGGGTGGCTTGACCGTCTCAACCATGGTTGAATCAGAGTAATCGAACGCTTGTTCGAATGGCGAACACTAGGGCTTGGGGACGAAGTTGTCCCCGGTCATGGGCACGAAGGAGTGATCATGAAACGTCGTCTAATTTCCGTCCTGGCAGCAGCGTCCATCCTGGGACTGGCGGCCTGCGGAAGCGGCTCGCCCAGCTCCACGGGAGGCGGAACGGCACCTGCCACCGAGGGCGGGGAAACAGGTTTGACCAAGGTCAGCGTGGGCGTCATCCCCATCGTCGACTGCGCGCCCATTTACCTCGGTGACAAGCAGGGCTTCTTCAAGGAAGAGGGCCTTGAGCTGGATATCCAGACGGCCACCGGCGGGGCAGCGATTGTCCCCGGCGTGGTGAGCGGCAGCTTTGACTTCGCCTTCTCCAACCTGATCTCGGTCATGGTGGCCAAGGACAAGGGACTGGACCTGAAGTTCGTGGCCAACGGCGCCTCCACCACGGGTGAGGAAGGCAAGGACATCGGCGGCGTTGTTGTCCCGGCCGGATCGGACATCCAGTCCGCCAAGGACCTCGCCGGCAAGACCGTTTCCGTGAACAACCTCTCCAACATCGGCGACACCACCATCAAATCGGTTATCGAGAAGGATGGCGGCGATCCCAACGGCGTGAAGTTCGTGGAAGTTGCCTTCCCGGACGCCCCCGCGGCGCTGGCCAACAAGCAGGTTGATGCCGCGTGGATCCTGGAACCGTTCCTGTCCAAGGCAGTGGATGAAGGCGGAACGGTGGTGTCATCGAACTTCGTTGAGATGAGCCCGGAACTCGATATCGCCGGCTACTTCACCAAGGGTGACACCATCAGCGGTAAAGCCGACCTGACGGAAAAGTTCACCCGAGCCATGAACAAGTCGCTGGAATACGCCCAGGAGCACCCGGACGAAGTCCGCGAGATCGTGGGCACGTACACCAAGATCGACGAGGCCACGCGCGCGAAGATGATCCTCCCGCGGTACCGCGTTGAATTCGACGAGGACGCGTTCAAGACGCTGGGCGACGCGGCAGCCAAGTACGGCACCCTCTCCAAAGCGCCCAGTGCGGACGACCTCCTCCCGTGAGTCCGGGAACCCTGGCCGCCGGCGGTGCCGCTCCACCTAAGGAGCGGCAGCGCCGGAAGGCGGGCAAAGGGGCGGCGAAACAGCTGCTGGGGATCCTGGGCATTATCGGATTCCTGGCGACGTGGGAGCTCATTCCCCGGCTCGGCCTGATTGACGAACGGTTCCTCCCGCCCGCCACCGAGGTCATCGCCGCGCTAGTGGTCGACTTCGGGCTGACGGCCTTCTGGGTTGCGGTGGGCGAGACCATGACGGCGTGGTTCCTGGGCCTGCTGATGGCAGTGGCGGCAGCGGTCCTGCTGGGTTTCATCGTCGGCTCCAGCGATTTCCTGCGGAAGGCCACCAACTCCACCATCGAGTTCCTCCGCCCCATCCCGTCGGTGGCCCTCATTCCGCTGGCCGTGCTGCTTTTCGGCGTGAAAATCGAGTCGTCCCTGCTGCTGATCGTGTACGCCTCCTTCTGGCAGGTCCTGATCCAGGTGCTGTATGGGGTGGCAGACGTCGACATGGTTGCCAACAACACTGCCAAGACCTACGGCCTGGGCAGGATGGCCCGGATCCGGCATGTGGTTTTCCCCACCGCCCTGCCCTACCTGATGACGGGTGTGCGGCTCGCCGCCGCTGTGGCGCTGGTCCTGGCCATCACCGCGGAACTTGTCATCGGATCCCCGGGACTGGGCAGGGAAATCGCCCTGGCACAGTCCGGCGGCGCCATCTCCGGCATGTACGCCCTGGTGCTGGCCACAGGCCTGATCGGCGTCCTGATCAACATGCTGATGCGCCAGGTCGAAAAAAGGATCCTGGGCTGGCACTCGTCCATCCGCTCGGAGGTGATCGTGTGAGGACGATCAGGAACATCGGCTACATCCTGGGGCTGCCCGTGCTGCTGGTCCTGGCCTGGTGGTTCTCCACCTTGGGCTCGGTCAATTTTTTTGTTCCCAAACCGGCCGACCTCGTGGAGACATTCGGTGAGGTCTGGTTCGGTGACCGCTTCTTTTCCGATGTCCTGCCCAGCCTGGGCCGGCTGGTGGTGGGCGTTGCCGTCGCCATCATCATCGGGGTGGTCGGCGGAATCCTGATCGGGTCCGTCCGCTGGCTGCGGGCCCTCCTGGAACCGACGCTCGAGTTTTTCCGCGCGATCCCGCCACCGGTCCTGGTGCCGGTCCTGATGCTGCTCATGGGCATCACCGATTCCATGAAGGTGATGGTGATCATTTCCGGCTGCGTCTGGCCGGTACTGCTGAACACCATCGAAGGCGTCCGCGCCGTAGACCCTGTCCTTTCCGACTCCGCCCACACGTACGGCATCGGCGGCTGGGCACGCGTCCGGTACCTGGTGCTTCCCTCCGCAAGCCCGCAGATCATGGCCGGCGTCCGCCAGTCGCTGTCCCTCGGGCTGATCCTGATGGTGATCTCCGAAATGTTCGCCTCGTCCTCCGGGCTGGGCTTCACGATCGTCCAGTTCCAGCGGTCCTTTGCCATCCCCGAGATGTGGTCCGGCATCGTGGTCCTGGGCCTGGTGGGCGTGGCCATGTCCTTCATCTTCCAGTGGGCCGAGCGGAACATCCTGCGCTGGTACCACGGCCAGAAAGAGGTAGAAAATGCAGCCTGACCCAACCCAGGCAGACACGGAGGCCACACTCTCCGTCAGGGGGCTGAAGAAGGTCTACCAGACCGACGGCGGAGACGTAGAGGCTGTCCGGAACCTCACCTTCGACCTGCGCGCGGGAGAGCTGGCCTGCCTGGTGGGGCCCTCCGGGTCAGGCAAGACCACGCTGCTCAAATGCATCTCCGGGCTCATGGCGCCCACCGAGGGAGAAGTGCTCCTTGACGGCAAGCGCGTAACCGGCCCGCCCAAGAAGATGGCGGTGGTCTTCCAGGAATACGGGCGTTCGCTGTTCCCGTGGATGCGGGTGCGGGACAACGTGGAACTGCCACTGAAGAACCAGGGTGTCCCCAAGGGCGAACGCGACCGTCTGGTGGACGACGCCCTCGAAGCGGTAGGCCTCTCCCACGTGCCGCGGTCCTACCCCTGGCAGCTTTCCGGCGGCATGCAGCAGCGCGTCGCAATCGCCCGGGCCATCGCCTACCAGCCCGAGGTCCTGCTGATGGACGAGCCCTTTGCCGCGGTGGATGCGCAGACCAGGGCCGACCTCGAGGACCTCATCCGGGTTGTCTGGAAGAAGCTCGGCGTGACGGTGCTGTTCGTGACCCACGACATTGACGAATCCGTCTACCTTGGCGAGCGGGTCATTATCCTTTCGAGCTCTCCGACGGTGATCCAGGAGGATATCCGGATCGACCTACCGGCGGATCGCGACCAGCTGAACACCCGTTCCCTGCCGCGCTTCACCGAGCTGCGCCACCACGTCTACGAACAGATCCAGCTGGCCAAGAAGGGGCACCGGCCAGCGGCCGCATCAGCGGGGGAGGAAACACGGCTCAAGGGGCAGCATGCCGGCTGACCCAGTCCACCAAGGGGCGCAGGTCCTCCCACAGCTCCGCGATTTCGTGGGCCGCGCCGGCGGTGGAAAGCCACTCCGGCCGGCCCAGGTGGACGCCGGCTGAGAGGGATTTGTGCTTCAGGAGTTCTGCCCGCGGATGCTCGCGTGAATAGCCCCGCGGCACTGTCTTCAGTTTCTCGCCCTCCACCGAAAAGCCGGCAGCGGCCACGTTCTCCACAATGTGGCGGAGTGCCTCGCCGGTGCCTGATGCATCCACCGAGTTGCGGTAGCGGGCCAGTTGCGCCGGGGTGTGCGAGTGGCAGCCGCCGCCCACCACCAGGCCATCGGCGCTTATCTGCAGGTAGTAGCCAACGCCCTCCTGGACGGACGCCACCGCACCCTGGGCCGTCTTGTACGGGGACTTGTCTTCGGAGAACCGGATGTCCCTGTTGGGCCGGAAGAGCTTCGCCGGTCCGAACCGGGGCTCAAGCTCTGCGAGCAGTGATGCCAGGGGTTCCTTGACCAGCGACTGGTACCCGGCCTTGTGCTCCTGCCACCACTGCCGGTTGTTGTTGTCCTGAAGCTTTTCGTAGAACCCGAATGCGCCGGACGGGATGCCCTGGAAAGTTGTCATGGTGCGAGCCTAGGGGCGTCCTGCAAGGGAGGACAGTTCCTGCACGCCCTATGTGCAAACAGTCCTCCATGTGCAAAAGAGTTCCCTATGCGCACATAGTCCCCTCTGCGGACGCGGAGGCGGAACCTGTGCGGAAAAAGAACCACCCCGCCACGGAATCCGTGACGGGGTGGTTCTTTGGGGCAAGCCCCAGGACAGGCTGGATCAGCCGATCTTGTTGGCCGATTCAGCGTCCGAAGTCGGAGCGGACGGTGCGTCAGCGGTACCGAGGTTGGCGCGCAGCTTGGCGCCGAGGTCGGCGTCAACGTTGGTCCAGTACTGGATGGCGCGTTCCTTGATGTCGGAGCGCTTGACGCCGCCCACGGCGCCGGTGATGGTCTCCAGGAAGCGTGCCTTGGCCGCTTCGTCGTAAACCTCGCGGTACAGGGCTCCGGCCTGGACAAAGTCGCTGTCCTCGGCGTGGAGGGAGTGCGCGGCGAGGGTCAGCTCGCCGTCGTTTTCCCAGCCGCCGGCCGGGTTCTGCGGCTCAAGCGCAGCCGGACCGCCGAAGGTGTTGGGGGCGTACACCGGAACGGACGGAGCGTTGAAGTGGTAACGCCCGGCGCCGTCCTGGCTGTAGTTGTTGACCTGGTTCTTGGGCTGGTTCACCGGGATCTGGGCGTGGTTGGTGCCCACGCGGTAGCGGTGCGCGTCGGCGTAGGAGAAGATGCGTGCCTGCAGCATCTTGTCCGGGGAAGCGGCGATGCCGGGCACGAAGTTCGACGGCGCGAAGGTGGCCTGCTCGATCTGCGCGAAGTAGTTCTCCGGGTTCCGGTTCAGCTCCATGGTGCCCACCTTGATCAGCGGGTAATCGCCGTGCGGCCACACCTTGGTCAGGTCGAACGGGTTGAAGCGGTAGGTTTTGGCGTCCTCGTACGGCATGACCTGGACGTGCAGGTCCCAGGACGGGAAGTTGCCGGCTTCGATGTTCTCGGACAGGTCGCGGATGTAGTAGTCCGCGTCCGAGCCTGCCAGCTGCTCGGCCTGCTCGCTGCTCATGGAGTTCACGCCCTGGTTGGACCTGAAGTGGTACTTGACCCAGAAGCGCTCGCCCTCGGCGTTGATCCACTGGTAGGTGTGCGAGCCGTAGCCCTGCATTTCACGCCAGGAGGCGGGCAGGCCGCGGTCACCCATCAGCCAGGTGACCTGGTGGGCGGATTCGGGGGACAGGGTCCAGAAGTCCCACTGCATGTCGGCGTCACGCAGGTGCGTGCCCGGGAGGCGCTTCTGGGAGTGGATGAAGTCCGGGAACTTGATGCCGTCGCGGATGAAGAAGACGGGGGTGTTGTTGCCCACGAGGTCGTAGTTGCCCTCGGAAGTGTAGAACTTCACGGCGAAGCCGCGGGGATCGCGCCAGGTGTCCGGGGAGCCGTTTTCGCCGGCCACGGAGGAGAAGCGGATCAGCATTTCGGTTTCGACGCCGGGCTGGAGGAAGGCTGCCTTGGTGTACCTGGACACATCCTCGGTGGCCTTGAACGTGCCGAATGCGCCGCCGCCCTTGGCGTGCACTACGCGCTCCGGAACCCGCTCGCGGTTGAACTGGGCGAGCTTTTCCACCAGGTAGTGGTCAGTCAGGATGATGGCACCGTCGGCGCCAACGGACTTGGAGTGCGCGTCGGACGTAACGGGGGCACCTGACTGGGTTGTTGAAATGGCAGTCATTGTTCTCCTATTTCTTTTATTTCTGTGTTTCTTCAGAGGGACGATTGGAAGGAAGTTGTTGGGACTGCTGGCAGTCCTGGCAGATGCCCTGGTACATAACGTCGGCGATCTGGATGGTCATCGGCTTGGCGTTCTCATCCCAGTGGGGAGTGAGGCAGGGGGCATGGCCCACTGCGCAGTCGACGTCCTCCACGCGGCCGCAGCTGATGCAGATTGCGTGGTGGTGGTTGTCTCCCACCCGTGTTTCGTACAGGGCCGGGGAGTGCGGGGGTTCAAACCGGCGCAGCATATGCAGGTCCGTCAGATCGCCCAGCACCACATACACGGACTGGGCCGTCAGCTCGGGCAGCTCGGCGCGGGCTGCGCTCAGGATGCTTTCGGCGGGGGAGTGGGGGTGGCGTTCGACGGCGGCCAGGACCGCCAGCCGCTGTTTGGTCACCCTGCGGCCGTGGGCGCGCAGGGCGGCAGCCCATGCTTCGTGGCCGTCAAGGTGTTCCGTCATGACACCATTGAAACACTTATTATGAACATCTCACAATAAGGCTGGGCTAACCTCTCAGGACCCAGCAGCCTCATCCGCACCACTAGGGTGGCAGGGTGGGGAAACTGCTCGCTGATATCACGCCGCTCCGGGAGAGTCCGGCATTCCGCAGGCTCTGGCTGGGCTCCGCCGTGTCCGCCGTCGGAAGCCAGCTCACCCTGGTGGCCGTGAGCCTGGAGGTCTACCGCCTGACCCAGGACAGCTTCTACGTGGGCCTGCTGGCAGTCTTCGCTCTGGTGCCGCTGGTGATCGGCGGGCTGCTGGGCGGGTCCATCGCCGACGCCCACGACCGCCGCCTGGTGGCGCTGCTCGCCACCTCTGTCCTGTGGCTGACCACCGGCGCGATAGCCCTGCAGTCCTGGCTCCAGCTGGGCAACGTCTGGGTCCTGTACCTTCTCGTGGCTGCACAAAGCGGGGCGCAGGCGATCAACCAGCCGGCCCGCAGCGCCATCCTTCCCATGCTGGTACGCAAGGAACTCCTGCCCGCTGCCAATGCCCTCAGCATGATGTCCTTCGGCCTTGCCATGACCGCAGGACCCTTGCTGGCCGGGGTACTGGTGGCCTGGGTGGGATTCGCCTGGACCTACACGCTCGATTTCGCGAGTTTCGGCTTTGTCCTGTGGGCCGTCTACCGGCTGCCGCCACTACCGCCGTCGGGAACCCCCCGCCGGCCCGGACTCCGCTCCGTCGTCGAGGGCTTCCGCTTCCTGGGCACCCGGCCCAACCTGCGGATGACGTTCATCATTGACCTCATCGCCATGATCCTTGCGCAGCCGCGGGCGCTGATGCCGGCCATTGGCGCGGTCATGATCGGCGGCGGCGAGGCCACCGTTGGCGTACTGCTGGCTTCCACGGCCATAGGCGCCTTCCTGGCCGGGCTGTTCTCCGGCCCGCTCGGCAATGTCCGCCGGCAGGGGAGCGCCGTGGTCTTCTCGGTGATGGGGTGGGGAGCGTCCATCGCCGGGTTCGGGCTGGTGGTGCTCCTGTCAGGGCGCGCCCCGGACGGGGCGGTGACGCCCTGGCTGCTTCCTGCGGCACTGTGCTGCGCGCTGGCCGGGATTGCCGATTCCATCAGCGGCGTCTTCCGCCACACCATCCTGCAGGCAGCAACGCCCGACCATCTCCGCGGGCGCCTCCAGGGGGTGTTCATCGTGGTGGTGGCGGGAGGCCCAAGGATCGGCGACCTGCTGGCCGGCGGCGCCACCAAAATCGTGGCCGAGGGCTGGGTACTGCTGGCCGGCGGTTTCCTCTGTGTCGCCGGCGCGTGGGTGGCCGCAAAGCTGCAGCCCGGCTTCAGGGAATACGACGCGCGGAACCCTGTTCCCTAGACAGCCGTTCCCATAGTGAGTAAGGAGGAGACGTGCACAAACACTACAACGGCCTCAAGACGGCGGCGCTCTTCGGTGTGCTGTGGGCGGTGCTCCTTGGCCTCGGGGCGCTGATCGGAATCAGCACCCGCAGCTCCGCACCCATCTGGATCATGGCCCTGGTGGGGGTGTTCACCACCGCCTACGGATACTGGAACAGCGACAAGATCGCCATCCGCTCAATGCAGGCAATCCCCGTGGCCGAGGCGCAGGCGCCGCAGCTCTACCAGATGGTCCGCGAGCTCTCCACCCGGGCCAACCAGCCCATGCCGCGCATCTACCTTTCGCCCACCCTGAACCCGAATGCCTTTGCCACTGGCCGCAATCCCCGCAACGCCGCCGTGTGCGTAACCCAAGGCATCCTGCAGCTGTTGGACGCCCGCGAGCTTCGCGGCGTCCTGGGGCACGAACTGATGCACGTCTATAACCGGGACATCCTCACCTCGTCAGTGGCCGCCGCCGTCGCAGGCGTGATCACCTCGGTGGGGCAGATGCTGCTGTTCTTCGGCGGCGGGGACCGCCGCAACTCCAATCCGCTGGCCATGATCGCCATGGCGCTGCTCGCCCCCTTCGCGGCGTCCCTGATCCAGCTCGCCATTTCGCGGACGCGGGAGTACGACGCCGACGAGGACGGTTCGCAGCTGACAGGCGATCCGCTGGCGCTCGCCTCAGCTTTGGCCAAGATTGAGCGCGGCGTCAGCTTAGCCCCGCTGCCGCAGGACCAGCGCCTGGTGAACGCCTCGCACCTGATGATCTCCAACCCGTTCCGCGGCGGCGCCATGAACAAGCTGTTCGCCACGCATCCGCCCATGCGGGACCGGATTGCGCGGCTGGAGCGGATGGCCGGCCGGCCGCCGGCGTAGCAACGACGCCGACGCGCACATTCCGCAGCGACGCGCAAAAAAGCCGGCGCGGCCCATATCCGGGCCGCGCCAGCTTATTTGCGTGGCGGCATAGTTGCTGCGCGTCGAGAAACGACGGGAAGGGCTAGCTGCGGAAGTTCACAAACTGCAGGTCGGCTTCGTCGAAGTCCTTCAGCAGGGCCATGGTGGCCTGCAGGTCATCACGGGACTTGGAGGTCACGCGCAGTTCGTCGCCCTGGATCTGTGACTTGACGGACTTCGGAGCTTCGTCACGGATGAGCTTGTTGATCTTCTTCGCCAGGTCCTGAGCGATGCCCTCCTTGATAGAGGCCTCGAGCCGGAACTCCTTGCCGGATGCGTACGGCTCGCCGGTGTCCAGGGACTTCAGCGAGATGCCGCGGCGGATCAGCTTGGACTGCAGGACATCCAGCACCGCCAGGACGCGTTCCTCAGAGTTGGCCTTCATCAGGATTTTTTCGCCGCTGAAGTCAACCTCGGCTCCCACGCCCTTGAAGTCGTAACGCTGCGCCAGTTCCTTCTGCGCCTGGTTCAGCGCGTTGGCCACTTCCTGCTTGTCCACTTTGCTTACGACGTCGAACGTTGACTCGCCTGCCATGACTCTCCTTATGCCGGTGGGACCCTGTGCGGGAACAGGGCTTGATCGCTGCCTAAAAGCCTAATACGGATGCCGGTGTTGGTGGGGGAGCGGGTTTCACAGTTCCCTCTCAGCGGACACCCGGAGGGAACGAAGGAGGCCGCCGCAGAGTTGGAACAGTTGGGAAACTGCACGAAGGGAACACCATGCACCGCAAGGCCGTCCGGTACGCCACACGGACCACCACTGCAGCAGCCGGCGCGGTTGCGGGCGCCGCCAGCTCCGTCGCCGCCGCCGCCGTTGCAGCGGCCATAGTCTTCAGTCCCGTGCCGGACGCCTCGGCCCGGATGGAAGGTGTCCACGAGGACCTGCTCCGGGCCGTCCAGCTGAACCAGATCACGGAGGAGCAGGCTTCGAAGTTCGAAGAACGGCTCGCCGGCAGGATCCTCGGCGGCGCCTGATTCCGTTAGTTTTCCCTGGAATTGCGGGGGTTTTGGCGGCGTCCACGGCCCGATTCGATTCTTCGGCGGAAGTTCTGTAAAGTTGTCTTGCCCGCGGTTACTGGAAGCGGAACGGCCCGGAAACGGACGGTTCGCAGACTGCATCGGCGGGTACTTCTTTTGAAGTTCGGCAGATTACCCGAGCGGCCAAAGGGGGCTGACTGTAAATCAGCTGGCAACGCCTACGGGGGTTCGAATCCCTCATCTGCCACCCAAGGAAAAGCCTCCGGAACCTTTTGGTTCCGGAGGCTTTTTTGTGCCCTGCACCGGATCCTGCCGTCCCGTCAGGGCCTTGTTCGCAGATCCTGCCCTTGAACGTTCTGAGCCGCGAAGAAGGCCAGGAGTCCCGGAAAACGGGCCGGCGCCCGGGCAGGAAGTTCGTCCTGAAGCCGTGGAAAACCGCCGTCGACATCAGCAGGGGCCCGGCGTAGGCTGGCAGCATCGGCGCATGTGCCCCGGTACCCTGCGTCGATATCCCCATCGATGAAGGAGGATCAATGAGTGCCGTACGTGAATTCATGACGACGGACGCGCAGTGCATTAAGGAAGACCAGTCCCTGGTGGATGCCGCCCGGATGATGATGGACCTGGACTGTGGGTCGCTGCCCATCTGCGGTGACGACGGCAAGCTGAAGGGCATGATCACCGACCGTGACATTGTGCTCAAGTGTGTGGCCGCGGGACGCGATCCCCGCGACATGATGGCCCGCGACCTCGCCTCGGGCAAGCCGCACTGGATCGACGCGGACGCAAACGTTGACGCGGCGATCGAGATGATGGAAGCCCACCAGGTCCGCCGGCTCCCGGTGATCGCCGACCACAAGCTGGTGGGCATCATCAGCCAGGGCGATATTGCCCGGAACTACTCCGAACAGCGTGTCGGTGAGCTCGTGGAACACATCTCGGAGCGCAAGCCGATGAACGCATAGGTGGGGTTTCCCGGCCAGGGAGCTCCCGCCATCAGCGCCACGGGGTCCCCTCCGTGGCGTTTCTTTGTGCCCGGTCATGGCCTTGTCCGCGGCTCCCCGCCATCAAGGCTAGGAACCGCGGACAAGCTTGGGAAACCTGGGCGCCCCCTGAACCGCACCAGCCAGGGGCCACCAAGAGTGCCGGTCAGTTCAGCGCAATCAGGAGCATCTGGCTGGTGCCGGGGATGCAGGTCTGGAGGATCGCGCGGGGGAACCCGCCGAAGACAGCGATGACGTCGTTGGTGGTTCCCGGGTTGGGCACCTGCCCCCGTGCTGAGACCGTGTAGGTTCCGTAGCCCGGGATGCTGACTGTTTCCCCCACCCCTATACCGGAGAACCGGGCCCAGCCGCCGCAGAAATCGTGCTCGGTGATAAACAGCGAGTAGCCATCGTTGGGGGTGTAGTGGATGGGCCCGATGCAGGCGTCCACCATCGACTGCCCGCCGGCGCCCGCCACGTAGATGGTGCGGATGGCCGGGGCGGCAGGGACAAAGGCGGGGGCGGGCGCCGGAGCCGCGGCCGGTGCGGGGGCGGCCGGCGCTGGAGCAAAGGCCGGTGCGGGTGCCGGTGCCGGTTCAGCGGAAGCTACCGCCACCGGTGGTCCCGTGAGGACCAGCGTCTGGCCCGGAACGATGATGCTGTAGTGGCCCAGGCCGTTCGCCGCGAGCATGGCGTTCATGTCCACACCGTGGCTGGCAGCGATTGCCCCGACTGTATCGCCCGGAACCACGGTGTACAGGTTCGGGTCGCCCGCCGGAGCCGGGGCCGGAGCCGGTGCCGGCTCAGGTGCAGGCGCTGGTTCGGGTGCAGCTGGTGGCGCCGCTTCGGCCGCGGGTGCTGCCGGGGCCTCGGAAACAGCCTGGGCAGCAGGCAGTCCTGCTCCGGAAGCGGCCTCGGCAGCAGGCTGCGCGTCGGTGCCTGCTGCGGCGTTCGGCACCTCCGGCAACGCTGCGGCGGCAACCTGCCCCACCGTCGTCGTGCCCTGGTCCACTGACGCGGGAGGCCCCGCCAGGGCGCCGACGCCAACCGCCGCCACCACGGCGGCCGTTGCCATGCCGGCCCACAGCCTGTTGCTGATAACCGGCCGTCCAGTGGTGATCTCGGTGCGGGGTTCATCCGTGGCGAAGCTCCTGCTGGGGCCTTCGGGGATGGAAAGGTATGGCTGGTTCATGGGTAGCCCGTCCAGGCTCGGTCCAGCCAGGCCGATGCAGTATGCTCCGGCGGGCGGGACGGATCGAGGGGAACGCGCCATGCGCCTCCGCTAATGCGGGGCCGCAGGAAAGGCGCGGGATGGAGGCATCCGCATACCCAGAAGATACGGAGGCTCCGCGAGGGACGGGACCCCGGGAAGCAACCCCCGGGGGACCGCCGGCACATATGTTCGGTCCTAGGAATCCCGAGTCTAGGAAGGGCGCACGGCAGGCGGCACCAGTAGGAATTACCCGAATATTTGAGTGCGGTACTTGGCGAGCGCGGAGCAGGCTACTCAAACGACGGTGGCCCGGTACTTGCCCGCAGGCAACGCTTTTTGGGCAGCCCGTGAACGGGTGTCCGGCTAGGGCGTGCGCCGCTCCTGGAGCGCGGCGATTTCACGCCTCAGTGAGGCAATTTCAGCGGTCAGTTCCGCCACTTCAGCGCGGACCGGCTCCTCGGCCTCGGACACGGCCTCGGCAGTGTCCTCCACCCGCTGAACCAGCCAGGAGGCGATGGAAGCCGTGACCACACCCAGGACGGCGATGCCGCTCATCATCAGGGCGGCCGCAACCATCCGCCCGATCGGCGTCACCGGGTACATGTCGCCGTAACCCACGGTGGTGATGGTGGTCATGGCCCACCACAAGGCATCGCCGAAGGTGATGATCTTCGCGTCCGGGGCCGACTGCTCCACGTCCAGGACGGCCAGGGCGCCCACGAACACCAGCATGGTGGCCGAGCCCGCCACATAGGTGACCACCCGGCCCCTCAGGGTGTCACCGAGCGTCCGGTGCAGCACGGACAACAGCGTCACGAGCCGCAGGAGGCGCAGCGGCCGGAAGAACGGCAGCGCCACAATCACCAGCTCGTGCAGGTTCCGGATAAACCAGCTGCCGCGGTTGGCCGCCAGCCACAGGTTGGCCAGGTAGTCCACGGCAAAGATGCTCCAGGTGGCCCACATAACAGCCTCAAGCGGGAAGGCTGCGCTGCCCTCGATCCGGCCGATCACCTGCCACGCGTAGGCTCCCAGGAAGACGAGTGCCGTCACCGTCAGCGGCCAGTCCGCCAGGTCCCGGTAGCGTTGTTGGGTCATGCAGGAAATCCTACTGTCAGCGCCAGGTACCCCAATGTTACTGACGGGTAGCATGGGGGGATGCACCTGCTCCTGAGAACCCTCCTTATGCTGGTCCGTTCGTCGCGCCGCCCGCCCCTGACCGTCTGGGACAGCTCCTCGCTCCCGCTGCGGGTCCTGCCCACGGACATCGACATCGCCATGCACGTCAACAACGGAATGTACCTGTCCCTCATGGACCTGGGCCGGTTCGACCTGATGGTGCGCAGCGGCGTTTGGAAGCGGATGCGCCGGCGGGGCTGGGGCCCTGTGGTGGCAGCGGAGACGGTTGCTTTCCGGAAGTCCCTCCAGCTGTGGCAGCACTACACCATCGAGACCCGCATCATTGGGCTGGACGCTAAAGCCATCTTCTTTGAGCAGCGTATGGTGGCCGACGGCGAGGTGTACGCCCGCGCGTACATCGCCACCCGGCTGGTCAGCAAAGGACGCCCGGTCAGCCAGGCGGACATCCTGAAGGAGTTCGGCGAACCGCCGGCTGACCTGGTGCTTCCCGACTGGATCCACGAGTGGCGGGCCTCCAGCACGCTGCCCGGAAGCCGGACCCCGGCGCCGCACAGCTGGGCGTAGCGGCCTAAGCCCCCACGTCCCGCCGTTCCAGGGCGACGGCGGCGAGCACCACCAGCGCGGCCGAGATACCCCAAAGCCACGCCGCTGCCGGCCAGTCCGCCCCGTTCGCCACCGGTGAGTTTCCATACGCCCAGTGGTAGGGGCTCACATCCAGCAGCCACTCCACGTCCTTGCTCTGCCGGCCCACCGCGTTGAACACATACCCCAGGACGGCAACGGCGGCGCCGGCGGCCAGTCCGTACGTGCGGCGGCCGGTGACAGCACCGACGCAGAGGGCAGCCGTTCCGCTGAGCAGTGCCAGCCCGGCGAACAGCACGGTGGCGCCCAGCAGGTTGCCCAGCTCGATGCCCAGCTGGGCAGGACCGTTCAGCAGCCACACCAGGACGCAGACTACGGCCGCCAGCAGCACCACGCGCAGCAGCAGGGCAAGGGCCCGCTCCAGCACCACCTGCACCCGGCGCACCCCGTGCGCCAGGGTCAGCTCAAGCTGGCCCGATTCCTCGTCTCCGCCCACGGCAGCGGCGCCCCAGGAAACAGACGCGATGGTCATCAGGAGGAAGCCGAGGAGCCCGAACAGCGTTGCCTGCGTATAGCCCGGGCCGGTGGCTATCTGGTCATAGTTCAGTGCCTTGGTCATCTCCGGGGGGAGGGCGTCGATCATGTCCTGCATCTGCGCGCTGCCCCCGATGGACGGGTACAGCGGCAGGTAGAGGAAGATCGCAGCGGACAGTCCCAGCGCCCAGCCCACGGTGGACCGCCACGTGTCAAAAAACGCCCGGCGGAACAGCGGCAGGGCCGTCACCGTGCCTCCTCCTGCGGGGCGGCGTACATCGTCAGCACTGCTTCCTCCAGGTCCGGCTCTTCCAGGACGAGGTCGGTCAGCCGGAGGGAAGCCAGCATGCGGACCAGCGGCTGGATGTCCCCGCCAATGGTGGCGGACAGCGTTGCCGTGCCGTCGGCCTCCAGTACCTCCACGTGTCCGACGCCGGGCACGCCAGTGAGCCGGGCAACGGCGTCGTGCGCTGCAATGCCGGAGGTGGTGAAGCGGACGCGGCGGACGGCACCTTCGCGGAGGCCGCTGACGGATTCGACGGCGATGATCCTGCCGTCGCGGAGGATGGCCACCGTGTCCGCTGTCTGCTGGACCTCGCTCAGGACGTGCGAGCTGAGGAAGATCGTCTGCCCGCGGTGCTTCGCCTCCCGCACCATGGCGTGGAACTCCTGCTGGACCAGCGGGTCCAGGCCGCTGGTGGGCTCATCGAGGACCAGCAGTTCGGGCTGGTGCATAAACGCCTGCACCAGCCCCAGTTTCTGTTTGTTGCCCTTGGACAGTTTCCTGATGTGGCGGGTGAGGTCCAGTCCCAGGCGCTCCGCCAGCTGGTCCACCCGGCCCGGCGGCACCGGCCCGCTGATGGCCTCATAGTGGGCCAGCAGGGTGCGGCCCGTTACCCGGCCCGCCAGGAACAGCTCCCCGGGAAGGTAGCCGATGCGGCGCCGGAGTTCCGGACCGCCCGCCCGGGGATCCGTACCCAGCACCCGGATGGTCCCGCTGGTGGGGCGGATGATGTCCAGCAGGCAGCGCATGGTGGTGGTCTTTCCCGCACCGTTCGGGCCGATCACCCCAAACACGGAGCCGGTTTCCACCTCGAAATCGACGCCGTGCAGCACCTCGCGGCGCCCGAATTCCTTGGTCAGGGACTTCGCTGAGATAGCGGTTGCCATAAGACCTCCTGGATGCGCACGCACGGCGATGACCCCAGACTAGGCGCCGCGGGCCGCGCTGTACATTGCGCCTGCCCGCGTTATTCCCGATGACGCGCGGAGCGAACAAAGCGGCTCCGGGCAGGACAGGCCGGGGGAGCGCCGCGTAACGTTGACACATGGCTACCCTAGACATCACAGGTGAACAGTTCGCATCCACCATCGAAGGCAACGACATTGTCCTGGTGGATTTCTGGGCGGAATGGTGCGGCCCCTGCAAGCAGTTCGGCCCCACGTACTCGGCCGTCTCGGAGAAGCACCCGGATGTCCTCTTCACCAAGGTGGACACCGAGGCGGAGCAGCAGCTCGCCGCTGAGGCCGGCATCTCGTCCATCCCCACCCTGATGGCCTTCCGCGAAAAGGTGCTGGTGTTCTCCCAGCCCGGCGCGCTGAACGCCCAGCAGCTCGAACAGGTTGTGGACGCGGTAAAGGCGCTGGACATGGAAGAAGTCCACGCCCACGTGGCGCGCCAGCGGGAAGAAGCCGCCGCAGCCACGGGCAAGCCGGCCGGCCCCCAGGACGGCACGCAGATCCCGGACGCCTAAGGCTTAGGAAATCAACAAAAATGCGGGACCTCCCACTGGGAGGTCCCGCATTTTCTGTTTCCGCGTCTTTTGGTCAGGCAGTCAGATCCGTTCCACCTTGACGGGCTCAGCCAGCAGCGCGCTCAGTGACTCGTTGAGGTCCTGCACTGCGATGCCCTTGGAATGCTTGGCCAAGTCCTCCTCCGACGCCCACTGCTCCGTCAGGACCAGCTTCTCTTCGCTGGCTTCCGTCAGCTCGTACCGGATGCAGCCGGGTTCGTTCACCACCTCGTCGATGGCGATTTCGAGGGCCAGCTTGACGCGGTGAAATTCGCCGTCGTTGGGGATGAACGTTGCCTGCAGGTCAATGGGTGAAGTCATGGATTTCACAATACCGGCACTTGCGGACGGCTTGCGTTCTGTCGGGCCGGACACCGCTTACGGTGGTGCTTTCATTGCCGGAAGCCACTTGGTAGCGTGCCAGCATGCGCGCCTACACAGCCGGGGACACTGACGTCCCGCTGCTCCATGAAACCATCGGCCGGAACTTTGAGCGGGTGGCGGCCCGGTTTCCCTTCCACGACGCGCTGATCGAGGCCGCGCCTGTTCCGGGCGCCGACGCCCGCCGCTGGAGTTACACAAAGATGAACGACGACGTCGACAGGCTGGCGCGTGCGCTCCTCGCCCTGGGGGTTGCCAAGGGGGACAGGGTGGGAATCTGGAGTCCCAACTGCGCCGAGTGGACCCTTCTCCAGTACGCCACCGCCAAGGCCGGGGCCATCCTGGTCAACGTCAACCCCGCCTACCGCAGCCACGAACTGGAATTCGTGGTGAAGCAAAACGGCATGCGGACGCTGGTTACCGCACCGTCGGACACCAACAGCGACTACGTGGGGATGGCACGGAAGGCGCTCGCGGAGTGCCCGGACCTGCGCGAGCTGGTTTTCCTTCCCGCGCCCGGCGGCGAGGGGTCCGGCGAGGACGGGTTCGACGCCGGCGTTCCCCTCGGTGATGCGGAGCTGACGTACGCCGAGCTGCTTCGGCGGGCGGACGACGTCGGACATTCCGGACTGCAGGCCCGCATGGCGGAACTCAGCCCGCACGATCCCATCAACCTGCAGTACACCTCCGGGACCACGGGGTTCCCCAAAGGGGCCACGCTGACCCACCACAACATCCTGAACAACGGGTTCTCGATCGGCGGACTGCTCGGATACACGGAGCACGACCGGGTGGTGATCCCGGTGCCGTTCTACCACTGTTTCGGCATGGTGATCGGCAACCTCAATGCCCTCAGCCACGGCGCAGCCACCATCATCCCCGGCCGCGGATTCAGCCCGGCTGCAGCCCTGGAGGCCGTCCAGGATTTCGGCGGGACCTCCCTGTACGGCGTGCCCACCATGTTCATCGCCGAGCTGGCGCTGCCGGACTTTGCCTCCTACGACCTGTCCACCCTGCGCACGGGGGTCATGGCCGGTTCGGTCTGTCCCGTCGAGGTGATGAACCGGGTGATATCGGAGATGAACATGTCGGACGTGGCCATTTGCTACGGCATGACCGAAACCTCGCCGGTCTCCACCATGACCCGGCAGGGCGACACCCTGCAGCAGCGCACGGAGACGGTGGGGCGCACCATGCCGCACCTGGAAAGCAAGATCGTTGATCCCGGATCAGGGGACGTCCTGGAGCGGGGGCAGATCGGGGAGTTGTGCACCCGGGGATATGCCGTGATGGAGGGGTACTGGAACCAGCCGGACAAGACGGCTGAAGCGGTCGACGCCGACGGCTGGATGCATACCGGGGACCTGGCCCGCATGGACAACGACGGCTATGTCATCGTCGAGGGCCGGATCAAGGACATGGTGATCAGGGGTGGCGAAAACATCTATCCGCGGGAAATCGAGGAGTTCCTCTTCGGCCACCCGTCCATCCAGGACGTACAGGTCATCGGGGTACCGGATGCCAGGTACGGCGAGGAGCTGATGGCGTGCATCATCCTCAAGCCCGGTGCCCAGCCGCTGGACGCCGGCTCGCTTGCCGAGTTCTGCCGGGGGAAGCTGGCCCACTACAAGATTCCCCGCTACGTCGAGGTTCGGGAGCGGTTTCCCATGACCGTGTCCGGGAAGGTCCGCAAGGTGGAGATGCGCCAGGAAGCCGTGGCCAGGCTGGGGCTGTGAAGCCAGCAGCCGTACCTAGCGGATGTTGCGGCTGATGGCCTTCACCCCGACAGCAAGGCCGACGGCGGCTGTCACCAGGGCGGCGGCCAGGCCCAGGAGGGTGTCAGTCCCGACGCTGCCGGCGAACAGTTCGCGCTCGGCGTTCACCAGGTAGGTCAGGGGGTTGAACAGGCTGGCCGTCCGCATCCAGCTGGGTCCGGCCTCGATGGGAAGCATGATGCCGGAGAGGATCATCAGCGGGAACAGCAACGTCTGCTGGACACCCCAGAAGATCCACTCCTTGCTCTGGGAAACCAGCGCCAGCGCATACGACAGGGCTCCGAGTCCTATACCGAAGATCCCCAGGATGACCAGCCCGAACAGCACGTGCAGGGGATAGAACACGAAGCCGAACGGGATGCAGACCAGTGCGATGAGAAGCCCCTGGACCACCAGTGGCGCCCACTCCTTCAAGGCCCGCCCGATCATCAGCGAGGACCGGGACAGCGGCGTTGCCAGGATGCGTTCGTACGAGCCCGTCATGAGCTCGTACTGCAGGTTTGAGCCGGTCATGGACGTTCCGAAGAGCGCGATCATCACCACCACGCCCGGGAGGAACCATTGGAGCGTGGACTGCCCGCCGAACGCCGGCGCGCCCACGGCCGCGCCCAGCAACGGGCCGAACAGTCCCAGGAAGACCAAGGGTTGGAGCAGCGAAAAAACCAGCGAGAACGGGTCCCGAAGCGGCAGCAGCATTTCCCGCCAGAACACGTACCGCGTGTCATGCAGGATCCTGGCCAGCCCGGGCTTCTCCCGGGTGCCGGCAGCGGTGCTGTGGGTAGCCATCAGCGGTTCGCCCCTTCCCGCAGGTTGCGCCCGGTCAGTTCCAGGAACACATCGTCCAGGGTGGGCGGCTTCAGCTCCAGGGACTGGGCAGGGGCCCCGGCGTTGTGCATCTCCAGCAGCAGCGCAGGCGCCAGCCGTGCACCTTCGGGGAGCCGGAGGCGGAAGCGCACAACGCCGTCGTGCGCATTCTCGCTGACCTCCCCGCCCGCCGCGGCGCGCCCCAACAGCCCCCGCACCCCGGCCGCGGAGGCCGCAGCTACTTCCACGCCCAACAGGTCGCCCGCGAGGTTCGCCTTCAGCCGCGCGGCGGTGTCATCGGCGATGATCCTGCCGTGGTCGATGATGATGACCCGTTCGGACATGGAGTCCGCCTCGTCCATGTAATGCGTGGTCAGCACAATGGTGGTGCCGTGTTCCTCGCGCATCCGCATGATGTGCTCCCACAGGTTGGCCCGGTTTTGGGGATCCATCCCGGTGGACGGCTCGTCCAGGAAGAGCAGCCGCGGCGAGTGCATCAGTCCCAGCGCCACGTCCATCCGCCGCCGTTGCCCGCCGGAGAGCTTGATGACTGTCCGCTTGGCGAGGTCCGTGAGGTCCAGGGATTCCAGGAGTTCCCCGGCCCGGGCAAGGGCGTCCGCGGAGTTCATGCCGTAAAAGCGGCCCTGCATGACCAGCTCATCGATCACGCGGAAACTGTGGCCGCCGCCGTTGCCCTGGCCGATGTAGCCAATCCTTGCCCGCACGCCGGCCGGATCCGCGGTGACGTCCACGCCGGCAACCCTGGCTGTCCCCGAGGTGGGTGTCAGCAGGGTGGTGAGCATCCGCAAGGTGGTGGACTTGCCGGCCCCGTTCGGGCCGAGGAAGGCCACGAGCTCGCCGGGCGCAACGTCGATGTCGACGCCCTTGACGGCTTCCACTGTTTCTTTTTTCACCGTGAACGTCTTGGTCAGGCTGTCCGTGTGGATCATGGGTGACTCCAGAGGATGCGGCGGGCCCGGGGCTCTGGAACGGGCTCCCTGGCGCCACGCTATACCCATCCCCGGCACGAGTCCACGGAAAGATCGTGCGCTTCCGTTGGGGGCCGTGTGCCCGGCGGGCGTCAGTGCCGGCGGTGGTCCTGGATGGTCATCCGCGGGCCGAACGTGGGTTTGCGGAAGCCGCTGCTTTGGATCATCCGCACCACGCGCTGGCGGTGTCCCTGCCACGGCTCCAGCAGCCGGAGCATGCCGGCGTCATCGGTCCGCCGGCCGGTCAGCGCGGCCCCGACGTAGGCGGCAAGGTGGTAGTCGCCCACCGAGATCGAGTCAGGGCAGCCGTGCGTGCGCTGCACTACCTCGGCGGCCGTCCAGATGCCGATGCCGGGGATCGTCTGCAGTTTTGCTGCCGCCTCCAGCGCCGGAAGCGCCGCCAGCCGTTCAAGCGCGACGGCGGAACGCAGCGCCCGCATCACCGTAGCGGAGCGCTGCGGGCCCACCCCGGCCTTGTGCCACTCCCAGCTGGGAACCTGCAGCCACTGCGCCGCCGTGGGCGGCAGCACCAAACCGGCGGGAGCCAACGTGCCAGCCATCGGTGCGGGGGAACCGTAGCGGTGCAGGAGGTACCGGTAGCCGCGGCGGGCCTCGATGACCGTGACCTTCTGTTCCAGGATGATGGGCACCAGCTGGTCCACCATGCGGCCGCTGGAGGGAAGCCGGACGGCCAGGCTGCGCCGCCGCGCTTCCCTGACCATGCGGGGGAGGGTGGCATGGAACGCCGGCTCGTCGAATCCCGACCAATCGTCGTGCGCCCCCAGGAGGCGCGGAACTGCCGCTACCGCCGCCGCGGCGCCCGGACCCCAGGCCTGGACGTCCACCCGGTGCTCCATCTCCGCGCTGCCGGCCGGGCTGAGCCGGAGGGTCGCGGGGCCCTCCGCTGTTGTGAACGCGTTCCAGATGACGCCGCCTTCGGCCGCGAAGGACGGATCGCTGTTGCCGCGCAGGAGGGGCCGGAGAGTCCGCGCAAGGTCGTAGGGGCCGCCCGGACACCACCGGAGGGAGGCGTCCGCGGCGGCTGCCAGCCGTGCGGGAACCTCTGCGATCGTCATGCCACCATCGTCCCACGGTGCCCCGACAGTCCGCCCGCCGGGTCCGCCGAGCCGATTTCGGGAGCCGGAGTTTTTGTCCACGTATGGCGGGTTGCGCGGCTCGGAAGTCTCCAGATCTGGACAAAAACTCCGGCTCGTTCGCGGCTCTTACCGGGCAGCGGAGAGAGGACTAGACTCCCAGGTGTGGCGCGGGGCGTCCGCGCTGTTCCCTTCGAGATTCCAGAGATTCCAGGTGAGCGCAATGGGTGGAGTAGTACATTTCGAAATCCCCGCGGACGATCAGGAGCGGGCCAGGAACTTCTACCAGCAGGCCCTCGGCTGGCGGATAGAACCTGTGCCTGGAATGGACTACAACATGGTGATTACCACGCCGATGGACGAGACCACCGGCCAGCCCACAACCGCGGGTGCCATCAACGGCGGCATGATGGCCCGGGAGGACCAGATCACCAACCCTGTCATCACGGTGGACGTGCCGGACATTGATGCCACGCTGAAGACCATAGAGGAACTGGGCGGTTCTGTTGTTATGCCCAAGAACGAGATTCCCGGGATGGGCTACTTCGCCTACTTCAAGGATCCTGAAAACAACATCATGGGACTGTGGGAGAACCTTCCCGCGGACCAGCAGGCCCAGTCCGCCGGGTAGCTTCAGGGCGTCCCGGACGCCAGCACAGAGCCACAACAGCGAGGGGGACGGTCAGGGCTGCCACCAGCAGCCCGGCCAAGGCGCGCTCCATTGGAGATCCGGTGCCCATGGCGGTGAAGCGGTAGCTTTGTATCCATGAAGTACGCCCAGTCCATCCTGGACCTCATTGGCAATACCCCGCTCATCAAACTCAACCACGTGACGGAGGGCATCAAAGCCGCCGTCCTGGTCAAGCTGGAGTACCTGAACCCGGGTGGGTCCATCAAGGACCGCATTGCGGTGAAGATGATCGAGGACGCCGAGCGGGACGGCAAGCTGCAGCCCGGCGGGACCATTGTTGAGCCCACCTCCGGCAATACCGGAGTTGGCCTGGCCCTGGTGGCCCAGCAAAAGGGCTACAAGTGCGTTTTCGTGGTTCCGGACAAGGTGGGGGAGGACAAGCGCGCCGTCCTCCAGGCGTACGGGGCTGAGGTGGTGGTGACGCCCACCGCCGTGCCGCCGGACAGCCCGCAGAGCTACTACGGCGTCTCGGACCGGATTGTCCGGGAGACCCCCGGTGCGTACAAGCCGGACCAGTTCTCCAACCCCGCGGCGCCCGGCAGCCACTACCAGACCACCGGCCCGGAGATCTGGCGCGATACGGACGGCAGGATCACCCATTGCGTCATCGGCGCGGGAACGGGCGGAACCATCACTGGCACCGGCCGCTACCTGAAGGAAGCATCGGCGCACCGGCCGGAGTCCGACGGCGGCGTGGTCCGGATCATCGGCGCGGATCCGGAAGGCTCGGTCTACTCCGGCGGCACCGGCCGCCCCTACTTCGTGGAGGGCGTGGGGGAGGACATGTGGCCCGGGAACTACGACAAGTCCATCCCGGACCAGGTAATCGCCGTGAGCGACGCAGATTCCTTCGCCATGACCAGGCGCCTGGCCCGCGAGGAGGGCCTCCTGGTGGGCGGCTCCTCCGGCATGGCCGTGGTGGCCGCCCTGAAGGCGGCGCGGGACCTGCCCGAGTCCGCCGTCGTCGTCGTGATCCTGCCGGACTCCGGCCGGGGCTACCTGGGGAAAATCTTCAACGACCAGTGGATGCGCTCCTACGGTTTCCTCTCCGGCGGCGAGGAAACCTCCGTGGGGGAGGTCATCAGCTCCAAGAACGGCGAACTGCCGGACCTGGTGCACATCCATCCCAACGAGTCCGTGCGCGACGTCATCAACATCATGAACGAGTTCGGCGTCAGCCACATCCCGGTCCTGTCCCAGGAGCCGCCGGTGGTGATGGGCGAGGTGCTCGGTGCCGTGGACGAACGCACCCTCACCGCCAAGCTGTTCCGCGGCGAAGCCAAACTGACGGACAAGATCTCCGAGCACATGGGCCCCAAGCTGCCCGTCATCGGATCGCTGGAAACCATTTCGGCGGCCAGGGAACTGCTCTCGGACGTGGACACGGTCATGGTCACGTTCGTAGGCGCGCCCGTGGGCATCCTCACCCGGCACGACCTCCTGGCCTACCTCAGCAACTGACCTGCTTCACCCTGATACGGCTTCACCCAGACAAGGAGCATCATGTCCGTCCCCGAAAACCAAGGTTTCAACACCCGCGCGGTCCACGCCGGACAGGCGTTCGAGCCCCGCACCGGCGCCGTGGTCCCGCCGCTGCACTTCAGTTCCACCTACGCCCAGGACGGCATCGGCGGGCTCCGCAGCGGTTATGAGTACGGCCGCGGCGGCAACCCCACCCGGGACGCCCTGCAGGAACAGCTCGCCGCGCTGGAAGGCGGCACCCACGCTTACAGCTTCAGCTCCGGGCTGGCCGCCGAGGATTCGCTCATCCGGGCGCTGACCCGCCCGGGCGACCACATCGTGCTGGGCAACGACGCCTACGGCGGCACCTACCGGCTCATCAGCCGGGTCCTCGGCGGGTGGGGGATCGGCAACACTCCGGTGGATATGGCGGACCTGGACGCCGTCCGGGCCGCGGTGGCCGCCAGCAGGACCCGCTTCGTCTGGGTGGAGACCCCGTCCAACCCGCTGATGAAAATCACGGACATCGCGGCGCTTGCAGGAATAGCGCACGACGCCGGGGCCCTCCTGGTGGTGGACAACACCTTCGCGTCCCCCTACCTGCAGAACCCGCTCGCCCTGGGTGCCGACGTCGTGGTCCACTCCACGACGAAGTACATCGGCGGGCATTCGGATGTGGTGGGCGGCGCCGTCGTGGTCAATGACGCGGAACTCGCGGAGAAGATCGGCTTTGTGCAGTTCGCCGTGGGCGCCGTCTCCGGTCCCATGGACGCTTTCCTCACCACCCGCGGCCTGAAGACCCTGGGCGTCCGCATGGACCGGCACAGCTTCAATGGCCAGGCCGTGGCTGAGTGGCTCCTGGAACGCCCCGAAGTGGAGGCCGTCCTGTACCCGGGCCTGCCGTCCCATCCGGGCCACGAGCTGGCGAAAAAGCAGATGCGGAGCTTCGGCGGCATGGTTTCGGTGCAGTTCAAGGGCGGCGAGGCTGCTGCCCGGAAGGTGGCGGAATCGACGTCCGTGTTCACCTTGGCGGAATCCCTGGGCGGCATCGAATCGCTGATGAACTACCCGTCCGAGATGACACACGCCTCGGTCAAGGGCACCGAACTGGCGGTCCCGGTAAACCTCCTCCGCCTGTCTTGCGGCATCGAGGACGTGGAGGACCTGCTGGCGGACCTGGACCAGGCGTTCGCCGCCATCCCTTAGCCCGGCCGTTAAACCGGGGACGGCACGTCCCGGCAGTCCCCGGGGCGGGGTTGCCGCGACGTGCCGTCCTGCTTGGGGAAGTTCCCTACTTCACGGAACCCTCGGTGAGGCCGCCGCGCCAGAAGCGCTGCAGGACCACCATGGCGATGCTGAGCGGGATGATCGACAGCAGCACGCCGCCGGTGGTCAGCTCGTAGAACTCGGGCAGCCGGTCCACCTGGCTCAGCCAGTTGTTCAGGCCGAGTGTGATCGGGTACAGCCCGGAGTCGGACAGCATCACGAGCGGCAGGAAGTAGTTGTTCCAGATCCCCACCAGCTGGAAGAGGAACACGGTGACCAGGGCCGGGGTGAGGACGCGCAGCCCGATGGTGTGGAAGATCCTGAGTTCGCTGGCGCCGTCCAGCCTGGCCGCTTCGATGAGTGAGCTGTCCACTGTGGCCTGCGAATAGATCCGGCACAGGAACAGTCCAAACGGCGACACCAGGGACGGCAGCAGGACGCTCCAGTACGTGTTGGCCAGGCCGAGCTGGCTGAAGAGCAGGAAGAGCGGCAGGGCTGTGGCCGTGCCGGGCACCAGCACTCCGCCCAGGATGGTCCCGAACACCAGGTTCCGGCCGCGGAACTCGTACTTGGCCAGCGCATAGCCGCCTGCCGCCGCAAAGTAGGTGGCCACGAGGGCGCCGACGCCGGCGTACAGTACCGAGTTCAGGAACCACCTGATGAAGATGCCGTTGTCGTAGCTGAGGACCTGGGCAAGGTTGTCCCACAGTGCCACCGTGGGGGCAAACCAGAATCCGTTGGTGGAAAACAGGTCCTCCGTGGACTTGGTGGCAGCGACAACAACCCAGTAGACGGGAATGAGGAAGTACAGGGCCACCACCACCAGCAGTGCGGTGACGATGATGGTGGACGGGGCGCTCTTGCCGCCCGGACGCCTGGACGCGGCTGCGGAAGAGCGGGGCGCGGTAGCTGATGCCGACGGCGGTGTCACGGTTGCGGTCATGATGACTTCCTGTTCGTGAATTTGAGGAAGGCGAAGGACAGGACGAAGGCGGCCACAGCGATCAGCACGGCCTGGGCAGCGGCCACGTTGTAGTCGTTGTAGGCGAACGCGGTGGTGTAGGCGCTGAGGTTGGGGGTGTACTGGCTGTCGATGGCGGGGGCGACAGTCTTCAGGACCTGGGCTTCGGCGAAGAGCTGCAGGGTGCCGATGATTGAGAACACTGTTGTCAGGACGAGGGCGGGCCGGATCAGCGGGAGCTGGATGCTGAGGGCCACCCGCAAGGTGGAGGCGCCATCCACCTTTGCCGCCTCATACAGTTCCCCGGGGATGGCCTTCAGCTGGGCCACGATGATCAGCATGTTGTAGCCGGTGTAGCTCCAGGTGACGATGTTCGCGATCGACCACAGGACGGTGTTCGCTCCCAGGAAATCCGGTGTCAGTCCCACCAGCGCCGCGACGTCGAACAGGGGACTCAGCCCGGGGACGTACAGGAAGGACCACAGGATGGTGGCAATCACACCCGGCACGCCGTAGGGGAGGAAGTACGCGGCCCGGAAGAAACCCGGCCACTTGGCCGACGCTGATTCCAGCATCAGGGCCAGCACCGTGCAGAGGGCAATCATCAGGGGCACCTGCACTATGCCGAACAGCAGCATCCGCCCGATCGAGGCGACGAAACTCCCGTCCGCCAGCGCCTGGGCGTAGTTGCTGAACCCGGCGAATTCGCTGGTGACCCCGGCCTCCCCGAAGAGCCCGCTCCGGGTCACTTTGGTAAAGCTCGATCCCACCGCAACGAAGATCGGCAGGATGAACGTGAGGATAAACAGCGCCAGGAAAGGGGCAAGCAGGATCCAGGGGGCACGGGCCGCGGCTCCCGTCCTGCCACCGGCCTTACGGGGGCCGGCATCCTGCCGGGCGGCCGCCGGCGGACCGCTTGGGACTGTTCGTGACGGCGTTGTCATGACGCTTCCTTTCGAATGCTGAGGCCCTTGTTCCTGAAGACGGTCATGATCTGTTGTTCCGCCGTCGCCACCGAATCCACCAGGCTCGTGCCGGACGCCTTCTTCCGGAAGCCATCGCTCAGGATGTTGAAGGACTGCTGGGTGACGGGCCACCAGGACCAGTCCTTGTTCTGCTGCTGTGCCGCCGGCACGAGGATCTCCTGGTGGTAGCTCTGGCCACTGAAGAAGTCCGAGGGCGCCTGCCGTGAGGTTCCGATGAAGTCCGGCGTGGGGGACCAGCCGATGCCGCTGTTGGAGATTTCGGCGTCGATGCCTTCCCTGGACGTGGTCATCCACACCGCGAACTCGAGTGCTTCACGGGGGTGCCTACTGTTGGCCAGGACCGCCGCGGTGGAGCCGCCAAGGTAGCTTGACCCGTACCCGGTGCCGCCCCACGTGGGCATGGGTGCCACCCGCCATTTGCCGCTGCCGCCGCTGACCCCTTCGATCAGGGCATCACCCCAGCTGCCCGTAACGACCGAAGCGATCGACCCTTTCGCAGCAGCCGCGAACCAGCCGGGGGAGTAGGCGCCGAAGGCAGTCTGGACAAGGTCCTCGTTGATGGCCTGGTCAAAGAAGCGGGCCACCTTCAGGGTGGCGTCGTCAGTCATGTTGATGACCCAACCGTCCTCCTCCGGGCGCAGCCACCGCGCACCTGCCTGCGTCGCGAAAGCAGTGAAAACTGACGCGTCAGCCAGCGGGAAGCAGTCCAGGTAGACATCATTGCGGCGGAGCTCACGGGCCAGCGCTGCCCAGTCGTCCCAGGTGCCGGGGCTGGTGCCGCCCACCTGGTCGAGGATGGCCGGCTGGTAGAACATCGCCATGGGCCCGGAGTCCTGGGGAATTCCGTAGACACCGCCGGAGAAGCTGACCTGGCCCCACAGGGTCTCGTCGTAGAGGCGGGCGTAGTCCTGGGCGCCATATCGCGCTACGTCGACAAGCCCGTTCACCAGCATAAATTCCGGAAGCGAACGCATCTCCACTTGGGCGAGGTCAGGTCCGCCACCCGCTGCCAGGGCTGAGTAGAGCTTCTGGTAACCCCCTGAATTGCCGCCGGGGATCCATACCACCTCCACCTGCACCTGGGGGTGGGAGGCGTTCCAGATGTCCGCGACCTTCTGGGCGTCCTTGAGCCAGCACCAGTACGTGAGGGTGACTTTTTCCCCGCTGGCGGCTGGGGCGAGCACCGGTGCAGTGTTGACGGAGCGCATGCCCGGGGTGGCGCAGCCGGACAGGAGCCCCATCGCTGCGGTGCCCAGGCCCACACCCAGGAGTTGTCTTCGCGTGAATTGGGACATTTGCCTTCACCTCGTTGTGTCGGTTATGTGCCTAAAAGTGTGAAGCATGGCACTTTTTGTTCGGTTCGAGACAGGCTAACACGAAAAGTCGAGTGAGCACTCGAGTTTTGATTCCCCGGGTAATACGGCGGGTACACTGGCTTGCCATGAGCACCAAGGAGGGGCCCCAGGCTTCCCGCCGGGGACCCTACGCGAAGTCCGCTGAGCGCCGCCAGGCCATCCTGACCGCAGCCCACGCCGTCTTCGCCGCCCGCGGATACCGCGGGGGCTCGCTGCAGGACGTTGCCGACCGGGCCGGCATGAGCCAGACGAGCCTCCTGCATTACTTTCCGTCCAAAAGCCAACTGCTGCTGGCGGTGCTTAACTGGCGCGACTCCATTACTGGAGACGGTACCGCGCCGCCGGACCCGGAGGAATCGCTTGTTGATGCCGTCCTCCGCCAGGCGCGCTTCAATGAGGACGTGCCGGGAGTCCTGGAGCTCTACACCGTGCTGTGCGGGGAAGCAGTCACGGAGGGGCATCCCGGGCGCCCGTACTTCACCAACAGGTTTGAAGAGCTGCGCCGCAGCTACACCCGGCAGTTACGGGAGCTTGCGGGGGAAGGGCGGCTGCGCCCGGGCGTGGACCCGGAGGTCGCCGCAGCGTCCTTGATCGGGCTGTGGGACGGGATCCAGACCCAGTGGCTCCTGGCGCCGGACAAGGTGGACATGGCCGGGTGCCTGCGCGGGTACCTGGAGCTGATCCTGCTTCCCGACTAACGGGGGGCCGGCGGTTTCGCGGCAGGGGTGCCTGCGCTACTAGGCTGACCCCATGGAATCTCCCCAAGCAGCCGTCCGCCCCGTCGCCCTCATCACAGGCGCCGGCAGGCTGGCCTCGATCGGCGCCGGCATTGCCCGGCAACTGGCCGCCGAGGGCTGGGACCTGGTGCTGGCCTACTGGCAGGACTACGACGCCCGGATGCCGTGGGGGACTGAACCGGACGACGTCGTACGCCTTACTGCCGAGCTCGAGGCCATCGGCGCCCAGGTCCACGTGCTGTCCGCGGACCTGCAGGACCCCGCCGTGCCCGGCCAGCTGGTGGCGGAGTCCATGCGGCTGGGCGGCCCGCTGCAGGGCCTGGTCCTGAGCCATGCCGAGTCTGTGGACTCGGGCATCCTGGACACCAGCGTGGAATCCTTTGAGCGGCACTTTGCCGTGAATACGCGGGCCAGCTGGCAGCTGATTGCCGCGTTCGCGCGGCAGGCAACGGACGACGGCGGCGCAATCGTTGCGCTGACCAGTGACCACACAGCGTTCAACCTTCCTTATGGCGCCTCGAAGGGCGCGCTGGACAGGATCGTGATTGCCGCCGCGCGGGAGCTCGGACCGCAGGGCATCTCGGCGAACGTACTGAACCCGGGCCCGGTGGACACGGGCTGGATGGACGATGAAATCCGGGAAGCGCTGACGGCCCAACAGCCTACCGGCCGGCTGGGAACACCGGCCGATGTCGCCGGGACTGTGGCGTTCCTGCTCTCGCCCGCAGGCCGCTGGGTCTCCGGCCAGCTCATCAAGTCCGACGGCGGCTTCTCGGCGTAGCCCACCTCAGCGCCCCCAGCCCAACTAGATAGCAGCAGATGCTGTTATGAGCCGCCAAAACGACATCAACTGCTACCCAGTTGGGAGGGGAAGCCAGGGTCAGCGGAACGCGTTGATGCCGGTGATGTGCTGGCCAAGGACCAGGGTGTGGACTTCGTCGGTGCCCTCATAGGTGCGTACCGATTCCAGGTTGGCGGCATGGCGCAGCGGGGAGTAGTCCAGGGTGATGCCGTTTCCGCCGAGAATGGAGCGTGCCTCCCGGGCCACGGCGATGGCCTCGCGAACGTTGTTCAGCTTGCCCAGGGAAATCTGTTCCGGCCGCAGCCTGCCGGCGTCCTTGAGCCGTCCCAGGTGCAGCACCAGGAGCGTGCCTTTCTGGATTTCCACGAGCATGTTGACCAGCTTCTCCTGGGTCAGCTGGTATCCGGCCAGCGGTTTGCCGAACTGCAGCCGCTCCTGCGAGTAGGCCAACGCCGCCTGGTACGAATCCCGGGCTGCGCCCATGGCCCCCCACGCAATGCCGTACCGGGCCTCGTTCAGGCAGGTAAACGGGCCGCGCAGGCCACGCGCCGCCGGCAACAGCGCCTCAGGTCCCAGCCGGACGTCGTCGAACACCACATCGCACTGGATGGACGCCCGCATCGACAGCTTCTGCGTGATGGGGACGGCAGTGACGCCGGGCGTTCCCGCCGGCACCAGGAAGCCGTGCACGCCGTCGTCGGTCATGGCCCACACCACCATCACCCCGGCCGCCGAAGCGAGGCCAATCCAGCGCTTGGCACCGTTGAGCACCCAGCCGGCGTCATCTCCTGGGCCGTCGCGGCGGGCAAAGGTGGTCATGGCCGCGGGGTCGGACCCTGCAGTCGGCTCGGTCAGGGCGAAACAGCCAATGACTTCACCGGCCGCCATCCGGGGCAGCCACTCCTGCTTCTGGTCCTCGGAGCCCCACTTGTGGATGGCGGTCATGGCCAGCGAGCCCTGCACCGAAACAAACGTGCGGATCCCGGAATCGCCGGCCTCAAGTTCCATTGCAGCCAGGCCATATTCGACGGCGGTGCGGCCGGGGCAGCCGTAGCCCTCCAGGTGCATTCCGAGCACCCCCAGCTCACCCAGTTCCTGCGCGAGCTCCAGGGGAAAGACAGCTTGGTCGTACCACCGCGCAATGTCCGGTTTGATCCGCTGGTCAGTGAAATCGCGGACCCGCTGCCGGATCCTCAGTTCCTCCGCGCCCAGGAGGCTGTCCAAGGCCAGGATGTCGGAAGGGTCGGCCGGGAATTCAGCCGGTGTAACAGGCGCGTTGGTCATGGGAGAACCCTAGCTGGACGTTCCCGGGGCTGCCGGGTGCGCAGGCTGCCGGCCGGTGAAGTAACCGGAGGTTGCCGGCAGGAACCGGCAAACCACAGCCAGCACCACACCCAGGGCCAGCAGCAGCACGCCGCTGACAAATGCCCCGCCGATCCCAAAGATCTGGGTGTCGCCGTAGGCCGGGTCCCACATCTGCACCGCCGAGATGAAGAAGGCGGCTGTCAGCAGGAGGGCGCCCACGAGCGGCAGGATGCCCCGGAACCACAGGTTGCGTGCCGAATCCCGCAGGGTGCCGCGGAAGAACCAGAAGCACGCGAAGCCGGTGAGTGCGTAGTAGAAGGCGATGAACAGGCTGATGGCGCTGATGGAATCGGAGAGCAGGTTCTCGCTCAGGAAACTCATGGCCACGTAATAGGCGATTGCGGCCGCGCCCATGACCTGGGTGGAGAACCCGGGGGTCTGGTTCTTCGGGTGCACCTCCCCGAACTTCGGCGGCAGGGCGCCGTGGACGCCCATGGACAGGGTGCCGCGTGCCGTGGGGAGGATGGTGGTCTGGGTGGAGGACAGGACGGACGCGAGGACCGCGACGACGATCAGCCAGCCCCAGGGGCCCAGCACCACGTCCCGCATGGCCAGGAAGACGTCGTCCTGGTTGGCCTCGTTGCCCAGGCCGATGCCTTCCGTGCCCACGGTGGCATACATCATCACCAGCAGCGCCACGGAGACGTAGATGGCCACCAGGATGAAGGCGGAGATCACCGCGCCGCGGCCGGGAGTGGTTGAAGGATTCTCGGTTTCCTCATTAACTGCCAGGCACGTGTCCCAGCCCCAGTAAATGAAGAGTGCCAGGAGCACGCCGTGCACCACGGCCCCGGGGTCCGCAAAAGCACCCGCCGGGTTGAACCACTCAAAGGAGAAAGCCTGGATGGTTGTGTCTCCGGCGGCAGCACCGGCAACGATCCGCACCACGATCGCCAAGGCAAAGACGCCCAGGGCGATGTACTGCACGTACGTCAGCACCCGCTGGACGTGTTCACCCAACCGGATGCCCCGGTAGTTGACCAGCGTCATGACGGCGATGAACAGCACGCCGGTGGCTGTGACCACTGCCTTGTTTTCCGCCAGGGAGCCGTCGCCCGCCAGGAGCCACAGGTACTGGCCCGCCACCTGCGCCAGGTTGGCGAGCACCACGATGCCGGCGAGCGCCACGCCCCAGCCTCCCAGCCAGCCCGCCCAGGGCCCGAACGCCCGGCGGGACCAGGTGAAGGTGGTGCCGCAGTCCGGAATGGCGCTGTTCAGCTCGCGGAACGCGTACGCGATGAACAGCACGGGGATGAAGCCGAGCAGCAGGATCAGGGGAGTGTAGTTCCCGTTCACGGCCACAATGAGGCCCAGGGTCGCAGCCAGCGAATACACCGGCGCAGTGGAGGCCAGCCCCAGCATCACGGAGTCTCCGAGGTCCAGGATCCCGGCCCGGAGCCCCTTGGCCGGGACGGTGGTGCCCGGCGCGCCGCCCGGGCCGCCCGTCGTCGTGGTTCCTGTGCTCATGCTGTCACCGGGTTCATAGTGCAATACCTGCTTTGTTGGAGGAGGCCTCAGCCGAGAGCGGCGCCGGCGCGTCAATAGTGTTGGGCACAAACCGGCAGAAGTAGTCCGTCACCGGACCGTCCGATTCCCGGATGCCGCAGCCGACAGACTCACCGTCCACCACCCACAGGCCCAGGACGGGATGGTTGCCGTCGAAGTCGGGCAGTTCCTGGTACTGCTGGTAGCACCAGCCCTCGCGGCCGTACCCGCCGGGCTGCTCCAGGCTGATTCCCTGGGCGTGGATCTTAATGTTGTCGCCCTCGCGGCCGTGCAGCGGCTTGGCCACCCACTCCTTGAGGGGGCCCGGCTCGTTGAGGTAGGCCGGCAGCAGGTTGGGATGCTGCGGGTACAGGTGCCAGAGTGCGGCGAGGAGCGCCTTGTTGGAGAGGAGCATTTTCCAGGCCGGTTCAACCCAGCGCGGATTGTGGGCGCGTTCCAGGAGCCGGTGCCCGAAGGGTTCCTTCATCATCAGCTCCCAGGGGTAGAGCTTGAAGATGGTGCTGATCATGAAGTTGTCCAGGTCCACAAACCGGTTGAGGTTGGGGTCCCAACCTATGTCCGACATGTTGATGCCGATGGTGGTCCAGCCTGCCTGGCCCGCCACATCCCGCATGTACGCGGCCGTCATCCAGTCCTCGCCGGATTCCTCCACCTCCGAGTGCGCCACGTGAAGGGTGCTCATGCCGGTGCGGTACTGCACCTTTTTCCACTGCCGGATCAGGGCCTCATGGATTCCGTTCCACTGGTCCTTTTCCGGGAAGACGTCCTGCAGCCAGAACCACTGCGCCACGGCCGCCTCGATGAGTCCGGTGGGGGTGTCCGCGTTGTATTCGAGCATCTTGGCGGGACCGCCCTGCCCGTCATAGATGAAGTCGAAGCGGCCGTAGACCTCCACGTCCCCGGCCTGCAGGGACTCCGCGGCGAGCTCCAAAGCCTGCGGACCGATGCCAATGTCTCCCATGGCGCCGGTGGCAAGAAACTTGGCCGCTTCCAGGCACATCCGGTGCATGTCCTCGGCTGCCAGCTCGAGAACCTCCACCTCGTCAGCGGTGAATTCGTAGTACGCGGACTCGTTCCAGTACTCGATCCGCCGCCCGTCGTCCATGGTGGTGGTGGAAAAGACCAGGCCCTGTTCCTGGATTTTCTGCTTCCAGTCGGGCCTGGGCTCAGACAACAGCCGCTTCACGCTCAGCCCCCCACTTTGCTGCCGCCGCCGCTTGTGCCGCTCTTCGCGGTGGTACCGAAGCCGCCGCGGCTGACGGTGCCGCCCTTGGTGCTGTACCCGGTGGAGGCTTCTGCCCCGCTGGGCACGGTCTTGGTGTAGGTGGGTGCCGTTGAGCGGTTCTGCCCTACGGCGGGGACGAATGCGCCGCGGGAGAAGAAGTACCAGGCGTAGATGCCGCCGCTACGGCCGGCGGAACTGTTGCACTTGGTGTCCTCCACGCGCTCGCCGGTTTCGTCGTTGAAGCACACCTGGGCGTACTCGGGGTCATCCTGGTTGCTGGCCACCACGGCCGTGATGGTGCCGGCGAGCAGCGCCGTCACACCGAGGCCCACCACCACGGTGCGCCGCTGCGAGCGTTTCTTCTTGGCCGCCGCCTCGTTGAGCTGCCTCTCCCGGTCGCGGGCAAACGGGTCCACCGGGGTGACGGGCTCGTTGAGGAGTTCAGGGCGCAGCTCCGGTTTGGGCACCTGCCAGGGAGGGGGCTTGGCGCCGGCCCCGCCGCCGGCGTTCCGGCCGGTGTCCCCGGCAGTGCCGTCACCGCCTGGCCGGTTGCCGCTTGCCCGCCCGTTATCCGGGTCTTGGTTCGGGTCCATGGCGTCCCCTTCAGTAGTCCACGTGAATTGGGCACAGCGCTGCACCCCCAATTGCAATCCTGAACTCAGCGTAGTGCCTGGCAGGGCCGGCTGCGAGTACCGCAGGGGATCGGGAACGGGGAGAAGTCCCCATGCCCGCAGCGGCCGCCTGCAGGGGATCGCGGCCCCTACACTGGTGCCATGGAAACCGCCTCCGTTGTTGCCGTCTGCCGCGTCCACCAGCTCCTGCCGGACGCGTCCAACGTGGGCGTGACTGCCATCGACAAACGGCCGGCAGAGGGCCCTGTCAAGGTTCACCGCCTGGGACTCCAGGGCGACATCCAGGCGAACCGGGTGCACCACGGCGGTCCGGACCAGGCCCTGTACGCCTATTCGCAGGAGGACGCGGAGTACTGGGCCGGCGAGCTGCAGCGGGACCTGCCGCCGGGAATCTTTGGCGAGAACCTCAGGGTGGCCGGCATCGACGCCACGGAAGCGGTGATTGGCGAGCGGTGGAAGATCGGCCTCAACCTGGAAGTCGAAGTCACCTCGCCGCGTACGCCCTGCGCCACCTTCCAGCGCCGGATGCGGGAGCCGCACTTCGTCAAGAGGTTCACGGCGGAGGGCCGCGTGGGCACGTACCTGCGCGTCATCAAAACCGGCAGCGTCCAGGCCGGGGACCATATCCACCGGATCTACGTTCCGACGCACGGCGTTACCGTGGGCAGGTGGTTCAGCGAACCGGACCGGGAGTCGATGGAGGCGTTGCGGGACGCGGACGCCGACGGCGAGATCCGCCTGCAGCAGCCCGAGTTCAAGCAGAAGTTCGAGGCGCTGGAACGGCAACTGGGCCGGTAGCTGCAGGCTGAAGCGGCTGGAAGGGGAGTGGTGTGCGCAAGCTCACCGCCGTCGTCGTACGTTCAATTTCCGCTGCGGCAGGTGCGTACCTTACACTTGAAACATCCCCCACTCCGGAAATCCCTTATTCCTGCCCAATTTTTGAGGCAGGACTGGCAAGTGTTGGGGCCCGCACAAGCGATGCGGGCATTTTCATAGGGAGAGCCGGCTAAAGAAAACGCTGTACAGACTGCTGGGATAGCAGCCAAGAGATGCAGCGGGAAGTCCTGCCACGGGATTGCGAAAGCGCCGGACTTCTGTGACCGGCCGGTCAATGTTTGCCCGGCACCCACGGCACACGTACTGCGGCTCCGCTCACCTCGGGTAGTGCCGCCTGGCCCCCTATGGATGAGGAATACTTCCCTATGCCCGAAAATCACAACGACGCCAACGCTGAAGCAGCAACTGCCAGCATCGAGTTCACCGAGCCCGCTGCCCCCGCAGCCGAGGCCGCACCGGCACCCGCCGAAGCTCCTGAAGCCAAGGCCGACGAAGCGCCCGCCACCACGGCTGAGGAAGCGCCTGCCGCTCCCGCCGCCAAGGCTGAGGAAGACGAAGAAGAAGGCATCAAGTTCGCCGATCTCGGCATCGACGGCCGCGTCCTCGCCGCCCTGCAGGATGTCGGCTATGAAAAGCCTTCCCCCATCCAGGCAGCAACCATCCCGCTGCTGCTCGAAGGCCGCGACGTCGTGGGCCTCGCCCAGACCGGCACCGGTAAGACTGCAGCATTCGCAGTACCGGCATTGTCCCGCCTGGCCGAGCTCCACGACCTCAATGGCCCCTCCCGCAAGACCCAGGCCCTGGTTCTGGCTCCCACCCGCGAGCTGGCACTCCAGGTTGCCGAGGCCTTCACCTCGTACGCCAAGCACATCGACGACTTCACGGTCCTGCCCGTCTACGGCGGCTCCGCTTACGGCCCCCAGCTCGCCGGCCTGCGCCGCGGAGCCCAGGTTGTCGTCGGTACCCCCGGCCGCGTGATCGACCACATCTCCAAGGGTTCCCTGGACCTGTCCGAGCTCCAGTACCTGGTGCTGGACGAGGCCGACGAGATGCTGCGCATGGGCTTCGCCGAAGACGTGGAGCAGATCTTCCAGCAGACCCCGTCGGACCGCCAGGTCGCGCTTTTCTCCGCCACCATGCCGAGCCAGATCCGCCGCATGTCCAAGCAGTACCTGAACAACCCGGCCGAGATCTCCGTCAAGTCCAAGACCACCACCGGCGCCAACACCCGCCAGCGGTACCTGCAGGTCATGGGCCCGCACAAGCTCGATGCCATGACCCGCATCCTCGAGGTTGAAGAGTTCGACGGCGTCATTGCCTTCGTGCGCACCAAGATGGCCACCGAGGACCTGGCTGACAAGCTGAAGTCCCGCGGCTTCCAGGCCGCCGCCATCAACGGTGACATCCCGCAGCAGCAGCGTGAGCGCACTGTGGACGCGCTGAAGGAAGGCCGCATCGACATCCTCGTGGCCACCGACGTCGCGGCCCGTGGCCTTGACGTGGAGCGCATCAGCCACGTCATCAACTACGACATCCCGCACGACACCGAGTCCTACGTGCACCGCATCGGCCGCACCGGCCGTGCAGGCCGCTCGGGCGACGCCATCCTGTTCATGACGCCGCGCGAGAAGTACCTGCTGCGTTCCATCGAGAAGGCCACCCGCCAGCCGGTGGAGCAGATGCACCTGCCCACGGCCGAGACCGTAAACACGCTGCGCCTGGGCAAGTTCGCCGAGAAGATCACCGAGACCCTGGCCTCCGAGGACGTTGCCCCGTTCCGCGACCTGATCGCCTCCTACGAGGAAGAGCACAACGTGCCGGCGGCGGAGATCGCCGCAGCCCTTGCCGTGATGGCGCAGGGCGGGCAGCCGCTGCTGGTGAAGGAACTGCCTGCAGCTCCCGAGTTCCAGAAGCGCGAGCGCTCCAAGGACGGCTTCGGCTCCCGTGGCCCCACCCGTGCGCTCACCGAGGGCAACGCTACCTACCGGATCGCAGTCGGACGCCGCCAGCGCGTCATGCCGGGTTCCATCGTGGGTGCCATTGCCAACGAGGGCGGTATTTCCTCGGCCCAGATCGGCGGCATCGACATCCGTTCGGACCACTCCCTGGTGGAGCTCCCGGCGGACCTGAGCCCCGAGCAGCTGCGCGCCCTGTCCCGCACCCGGATCGGCGGCGAGCTGATCCACCTCGAGCTGGACAACGGCCGCAAGCCGTCCGGCGACCGCGGCTCCTACCAGGGCAACCGCGGCGGTGACCGGGGAGGCAACTTCAAGGGCAACGGCGGGTTCAAGAAGGAATTCCGCAAGAACGACGGCGAGCGCTCCTCCGCTGACCGCGGCGGCCGCTCCTACAGCGAGCGTTCCTTCAGCGCCGACAGCGGTGCCAACCGCGGCCAGGCCAGCGACTCCCGCTTCGGCGGCCACGGAGACGGCTCCCGCAAGCCCCGCCACGGCAACGAGGGCGGCCAGCGGGACTTCAACCGCAAGGGCAAGTGGTAAACCCGTCAGCTAGCTGACACGTTCCCCTGGTGGGCCGGCTTTCGAGCCGGCCCACCGGCGTTTAAGGCGTGCTTTCAGTGAACGTCCGACGGCGGCCGGCGGCGGGGGAGTCTCTGGAACCTCCGGCCCGCCCCCCCTGCCTGCTCCGTCCTGTGAGTTTTTGTCTAGATATGCAGACTTCAGGTGCCTCGAAGCCTGCATATCTGGACAAAAACTCGACGGGGAGTGTGGGGATCGACACATCCTTGGCGCGGGTCCTCTGGAAAGGCCCTGGCCCGGGGCGCCCTTAAGGGCTTAAGGGGTTTCATTTTCCTTGATTTTCCGGCCTTTTCGGGCTGGTAGGGCGCCTGTCGGAGGCCTGTTCCAGCCCCTCCACGCCTGCCTGGACGCCGATTTGTTGGTGGGTAAATCTTCCGGTAGAGTATTTACTCGTTGCCCCCCTAGCTCAGTGGTAGAGCGCGTTCTTGGTAAGAACGAGGTCACCGGATCGATTCCGGTGGGGGGCTCTGGATGAGGGCCTGTGTCAAGGCGGTTTTGACCGGCTTGACACAGGTTTTTCTCATTCGTGGCGGTGTAGCTCAGTTGGTTAGAGCGCACGACTCATAATCGTGAGGTCGGGAGATCGAGCCTCCCCACCGCTACAGGCTAAGCCCCCGGAAATCCCTGTGATTCCGGGGGTCTTTTGCTTTAACTTCCTGGGTCCAGGCAAGCCGGCGCGCTCGATTACAGGATGGCGCCCCCAGGCAGCATCCACCCCGAGTCTCTTATCCGAGACTGCTGTGGCGTGCAGTCCATTGTTCCTGCCCGTGATTCACGGTGCGATGGATCTGTTCACAAAACGCCGGCCCGCACGGACCGGCCGCAGTCAGGAGACAGACCTTGGCCATCACCTCGCAAGCCCCGCGCACAGCGTCGCGCCACATGTGGAAGTTGTTTGTTTACAGCGGCATCGGTGCATTCATGTTCTTCGTGCCGGTAACGATAGTGGGCAAAAACACCATCATGCTGGACCACATCGTCTCGTTCCTCCAGGCGAACATCGGTCCGCTCCTGCCCTTCTATGCTCTGGCCGTGATTATTGCCGGTGCCGGGTACCCCTTCGTCGCGGGCACCTGGAAAAGGTCCGCGGTTGAGGTGGTCTTCTCCCTGCTGAAAGTCGTGGGGATGGTGGTGGGCTTCATGATGGTCTTCAAGGTAGGTCCCGCATGGCTGTTTGAACCGGGCATGGGGCCGTTCCTGTTCGAAAAGCTCGTCATTCCCGTGGGGCTGCTTGTCCCCATTGGCGCGGTGTTCCTGGCGCTCCTGGTCAGCTACGGCCTGCTGGAATTCATCGGAGTCATGGTCCAGCGCGTCATGCGCCCCATCTGGCGAACTCCCGGCCGGTCCGCGATCGACGCCGTCGCCTCCTTCGTGGGCAGCTACTCCCTTGGCCTGCTCATCACCAACCGCGTCTACAAGGAAGGCAAGTACACCGCCCGTGAGTCGGCCATCATTGCCACCGGGTTTTCGACCGTGTCCGCCACGTTCATGGTGATCGTGGCCAAAACCCTGGACCTGATGGGCCAGTGGACCGCCTACTTCTGGATCACCTTCCTGGTCACGTTCGTTGTCACCGCCATCACCGTCCGGATCTGGCCCTTGAACAGCATCCCGGACGAGTACCACCCCGAGGCCGTGCCACAGCCGGAGGAGGACGTTACCGGCCGCAGGCTCGCCGTCGCCTGGCGTGAGGCCCGGCAGACTGTGGAAGCAGCGCCCTCGCTGGCAGTGAACGTGTGGACCAACGTCCGGGACGGCGTCCTGATGGCCATGGCCATTCTCCCGTCCATCCTTTCCATCGGCCTGCTGGGACTGGTCCTTGCCACCTACACTCCCGTGTTCGACTGGCTCGGCTTCCTCTTCTACCCCTTCACCTGGGCGCTGCAGCTGCCCGAACCCATGCTGGTGGCCAAAGCCAGCGCCGTTGGTGTTGCGGAGATGTTCCTTCCCGCGCTCCTTGCAGCGGAGGCAGCCCCGGTGGTCAAGTTCGTTGTGGCTGTTGTGTCCGTATCCGGGATCATCTTCTTCTCCGCGCTGGTGCCCTGCATCATGGCCACCGACATCCCCATTCCGGTCTGGAAGCTGGTGGTCATCTGGTTCCAGCGCGTGGTCCTGACGTTGGTCCTCGTGACGCCCATGGCGTTCCTGCTGTTTCCCTCCTAAAAACCCGGCCGGGGAGGCAGAATGGGCGCATGGCTGACCTCATCTACACCGGCATCACCTCCCTGGACGGCTACCTTGCGGACAGCAGCGGGAACTTCGACTGGAGTGCGCCCGATGAGGAAGTGCACGCCTTCGTCAACGACCTGGAGCGCGACGCCGGGACCTACCTTCTGGGGCGGCGCATGTACGGCGTCATGTCCGTGTGGGAAACGCTGGGAGGGCCGGACGATCCGCCCGTGATCCAGGACTACGGCCGGATTTGGCGGGCGGCGGACAAGATTGTTTTCTCGGAAACCCTGCAGCTCCCGCCGACTCCGCGGACGGCGCTCCGGCGCTCCTTCGATCCCGCGGCCGTCAGGGAACTGAAAGCGGACACCAACAGCAGTATCGGTATTGGCGGTGCCACCCTGGCCGCCGCCGCGCTCCGGGCCGGGCTGGTGGACGAATGCCGGATCTTCCTCAACCCGGTGGCCGTGGGAGGCGGCCTGCGTTTCCTGCCGGACGGCCTGAACCTCCGGCTCGAACTCGTGGAGGAGCGCCGGTTCGGAAACGGTGTCATGTACCTGCGCTACCGCATTGCCGGCTAGGACGGGCAGCCGCCGACGCGCCGGTGGCGTGGCATCGGCGGGCCGGGGGAGCAGAATAGGGCCATGACCCGAATCGCAATCATTGGCGGCCACGGAAAAGTGGCCCTGCACCTGTCCAGCCTCCTCACGGACGAGGGACACGGCGTCACCTCGTTCATCCGCAACCCGGACCATGCCGGCGACGTTGCGGAAACCGGCGCAACGCCGTCGGTCCTCGATGTGGAGAACGCGACGACGGCGGAGATCGCCGCTGCGCTGAAGGGACACGACGCCCTGGTCTGGTCCGCAGGCGCAGGCGGCGGGGACCCGGAGCGGACCTACGCGGTGGACCGCGATGCTGCCATCAGGTCGATGGATGCCGCAGCGGAGGCCGGCGTGGGGCGCTACGTGATGGTCTCCTACCTGGGAGCCCGCAGGAACCATGGCGTGCCGGAAAGCAACAGCTTCTTTGCGTATGCCGAAGCGAAGGCCGCCGCCGACGACTACCTGCGCACCACGGGCCTCGCGTGGACCATCCTGGGCCCCGGAGCCTTGACGGACAAGCCGGGGAGCGGCCTGATCGACGTCGACCCCTCCCCGGAGGGCAGCCGCGAAACCTCCCGCAGCAACACCGCAAGCGTGGCCGTGGCCGTCCTGGAAATGCCGGAGACCGCGGGCAGGACCATTGAGTTCTGTGACGGCAGCCTGCCTATCGCCGCCGCCCTGCAGCCGCCCGCGTAACGTGAGGCTCTTCTAGGTAACGGGCTGGGCGGGTTTCGGGAACGAAGCGGGATACAGGTCCAGTGCGTGCTCTTCGACGTAATCCAGGGCGAGGCGGATGGCTCCGATGGAAACGATGCCGTCGCCAAGGGAGGAGGCCGCCACACGCGGCGGAGTGAAGGTAAAGTTCGGCAGCTGCTCTTCGATGGCGGGGATGAGGGTGCGCGCAGAGGCTGCGACGGCTCCCGCGAGGACGACGAGTTCAGGGTTTACCAGCGTGCTCACGGAACCGATCACACGGGCCATGCGGTGTGCCACCCGGTTGAGGACGTGCTGGGCGGCCTGGTCACCGTTCGCGGCCGCGGCAAACACCATTTCGGCCGTGAGGCGTTCCGCTGCGCCGCCGCAGAGCTTGTCGAGCTGCGTTTTGGCGCCGCCGGCGAGCGCTTCCTGGCCCCACAGCGCTACGTAGTGCGCGATGCCGAGGGTGTCGCCGACCCCTTCGACATTGCCCAGGTAGCCCAGCTCGCCGAAGCCGCCAAGCTGCCCGTGCAGCAGGCGGCCGGATTCCAGGATGCCGGCGCCAAGACGGTCCCCGGCAAGCATAACGACGAGGTTGTCGACGCCCTGGGCCATGCCCCGCCAGCGTTCAGCCAGCGCGGCAAGATTGGCATCGTTCTCCAGCAGCACGTGCCAGCCGTGCCGCTCGGACACCAGCCGGCGGACATCAAAAGACTTCCAGAATTCCTGGACGGTGAGGACTTCGCCGTCGCGGCTTACCGGTGCGGCGACCCCCACGGATACAGCCAGCACAGAGTCCGCGGACACCGCCGCCTTCTCCAGGGCCTCCGCGGCGATGCGGTCCAGCACGTCGGCGCGCTCATCAGCGGGCACGTTGTAGGCGCGGAAGGGCGTGGTCACCCTGGAGAGGGCCTTGCCCGCCATGTCGGCGACGATGGTCGTGATTTTGTTGGCCCCGATGTCGATGCCGAGAACGCTGGCCGCGCGGTCGTCAAAAACGAACCTGCGCGCCGGCCTGCCTTTGACATATCCCTCGGCGCCCCGCTGGTTTTCCAGTTCCTGGAGCCATCCGAGCCGGACAAGCTCATCGCAAATCGAGATGACCGTGGCCCGGGAGAGCCCGGTGGCCGCCATGAGGTCCGTGCCCGTCATGATGCCGGCCCCGCGCATTGCCTTGAGCATCGCACTCGCGTTGACCCGCCGCACCAACTGTGTTGACGGTGCAGTATCAGTCATCATCGCGCGCTCCCACTTCGGCCTGCTACAGGATGTATCCGCAGGTGATTCTAAATTTAGGTCATAAATATAGCCGAGGAAACTATTCCGCAGTCCTTGACCTCTGCGCGGTCCGCCCGCCATACTAACGATAGGAGCTAAATTTACCTCTTATATCAACTCGCGGTGACGCATCAGCCGTCCCCGCCGTGATCATGCGGCGTTCTGCCGCACCACGAAAGGACGAGGGTGTCTTTGAAACTGACTCGCACACCACGCACAGCAGTGCTGGGGCTATGCCTGGCCTTGCTTGCAGGCCTCCTCTCAGGCTGCACGGGAGACTCCGGCAAGGAGACGATCCGCTTCACGTTCAGCAAGCGGGAGGCCATCGGCTTCATGACGAAACTGGTGGCCGATTACAACGCCTCGCAGGACAGCACGGAGGTCGTCCTGGATACCTCCGGCGTCGACGTCGTCTCAGCGAGTTTTGTGCGGGGCAATCCGCCGGACATCGCCCTGGCGAACTACAACATGGAAACGGCAAGGTTTGTGCAGCGCGGTGCGTTGAGCGACCTGTCCGGAACGCAGGCCGCCACCCGCATCCGGAAGGACCTGCAGCCGCTGATGGATCAGTACGGCTCTTATCCAGGCCGGACCAGCGCCCTGCCGTACTCAGTGATGGCGTCCTCGGTGATCTACAACAAAGAGATCTTCGCCGCCCACGGTATCGAGGTGCCCAAGACCTGGAGCGAGCTGCTCGCAGCGTGTGAGGCCCTCAAGGCCGCCGGTGTGACGCCGTTCTATGCCACTTGGAAGGACGACTGGACGGTTGCCCAGGGGTGGTTTGACTACTCCGTGGGCGGCCAGGTGGACACCATCGACTTCTTTGGCAAACTTGCCGAGGCGGGCACGGATGTGGGACCGGACTCGACGGTGTCGTTTCAAAAGGACTTTGAACAGCCCGTCGAAAAGATGCTGAAGCTGGCGGGCAGCTATGTCAACAAAGACGCCGCCAGCAGGGGCTATGGCGACGGCAACCTCGCTTTTTCCCAGGGCAAGGCGGCCATGTACCTGCAGGGCCCGTGGGCATTCAGCGAGATCGCGAAGACCGCTCCCAATCTTCAGCTGGGAACCTTTCCGCTGCCGGTGACGGAGAACCCCGATGACCTGAGCGTGCGGGTCAATGTCGATCTCGCGGCGTGGATTCCGGAGGAATCCAAGCACAAGGACGCAGCGCGCGACTTCCTCGAGTATCTCTACCGGCCGGAAATCATTGAAGAGTACAACAAGTCGCAGCTGGGCTTCACGCCCACCATCGATGCCGCCGCGGCTCCGGACCCGCGAATCGAGGGCATGGTGGAGTACTACGAAAACGGCGATGTGTACCAAGGTCCGTCGGTGCTGGTGCCGCGCACCATCCCGATCATGAATTACACCCAGGCGCTCGTGTTGGGCGCAGATCCTGCAGCCACCTTCCGCACACTCGACGCAGACTGGGCGCGGCTGGCGTACCGCCAGTAGCGCAGAACAAGGGAGCCAGACACATGTCCACCACCACAGCAACCAGACGGGGGCAGGCCCGCCCCGAAAGCCGCCGCAGGCGGCGGGTCGAACCGATCTTCTACCTTTTCCTCTTGCCCAGCCTCGTTCTCTTTACCCTGGCGATCACGGTCCCCGGCCTTGTTGGCATCTTCTTCAGCTTCACGGACTCCATCGGAATCGGCGACTGGGAGTTCGCCGGCCTGACGAACTACATAGCAATTTTCAGCGATCCGGCCATTCTGCAGAGCTACCTGTTCACCTTCGGCTTCTCCATCGTCACCGTGCTGGTGGTGAACGTCATCGCCTTCCTCCTGGCGGTGGGGCTCACTTCGCAGATCCGCATGAAGACAGCGCTGCGGACCATCTTCGTCATCCCCATGGTGGTCTCCGGCATCATCATCGCCTATGTCTTCAACTTCCTGTTTTCCAACTCGCTGCCCGCCGCGGGTGCGGCGGCAGGCATCTCCTGGCTGGAAACGAGCCTCCTGGCAAACCCTGACCTTGCATGGATCGCCATCGTGGTGGTTACCGCCTGGCAGGCGGTGCCCGGGGCGCTGCTGATCTACATCGCCGGCCTCGTCTCGATCCCGGGGGACGTGTACGAGGCTGCGGAGATCGATGGCGCGAGCAAGTTCCAGCAGCTCCTGAAGATCACCGCTCCGCTTGTGGCCGGCTACGTGGTGATCAACATCATTCTCGGATTCAAGGGCTTCCTCAACGCTTACGACATCATCGTTGGACTCACGAACGGCGGCCCGGGAACCTCAACAAGAAGCATTGCGATGACCGTCATCGCCGGCTTCAACGGTGGCGATTACGCCTACCAGATGGCCAACGCGACGATCTTCTTTGTCGTCGCTGTCCTCATCTCTCTCCTGCAGCTGTCGCTGACTCGCGGACGGAACACACTCTAATGACCACTCCATCAACCCTCACCGCCGAGGAACTCCACCACGCCGAATCAACCCCTGCCGGAAACGGACGGCGACGCCCGGGCCTGAAGGTCGAGCGGGTGAACTGGCCGGGTACCACCATCCTGGTCCTCTGCGCTGTCACGGTCCTGCTTCCGCTCTACGTGACGGTGTCCATGGCCTTCAAAACCCAGGGGCAGGCCGTGGACGGCAATGCGTTCTCGTTCCCGGCCCCGTTCAGCATCGACGGCTTCGTCCAGGCGTGGACGCTGACGAACTTCCCCGTCGGCGCAGCAATGTCGCTGCTGGTCACGGCGGGCACCGTGGTGGCAACGATCGTGCTGGCCGCCTTTGCCTCGTATGCGATTGTGCGCAACTGGGAACGAAGGTTGTTCCGGTACTCCTTCTACTACCTGCTCGCTGCAATGTTCATTCCTTTCCCGGTGGTAGCGCTGCCGCAAATCCAAATGACCGGCCGCCTGGGCCTGGACAACCCGCTGGGCGTGATCCTGCTGGCCACCATGTTCCAGTTGAGCTTCAGCGTGCTGCTGTTCACCGCGTTCCTGCGGTCGATCCCCATGGAACTCGAAGAGAGCGCACGTATTGACGGCGCCAGCACCTGGCAAACGTTCTGGAAACTGATCTTTCCCCTGCTGGCGCCGATGAGCGCCACGGTCGGCATTTTTGCCTTCCTCTACGCCTGGAATGACTTCATGATGCCGTCGCTGATCATCTCCGATCCGGCACTGCAAACCCTGCCAGTGCGGCAGAACCTGTTCCAGACCCAATTCAGCAACAACTACCACGTGTCCTTTGCGTCCTATCTGATGGCCATGGCACCGGCTATCGTGGCTTACCTCTTTACCCAGCGGTGGGTCATGGCCGGCGTCACGCAGGGTGCCGTCAAAGGCTGAGGACAGCCGGCATGCACGCCATCAACAACTCCAGCACCCCGGAAAGGGGAAACCGCTTGTCCATCCTCGCCAGCCAGACGCACCACGCCGACAACGGACCCACGGACGCCACCAACTGGTGGCGCCAGGCCGCTGTTTACCAGATTTACCCACGCAGCTTCGCCGACTCGAACGGCGACGGTATCGGGGACCTCAAGGGCATTACCGCGAAGGTGCCGTACCTGAAGAGCCTGGGGATCGACGCCGTGTGGCTGAGCCCGTTTTATCCGTCCGCACTGGCTGACGGCGGCTACGACGTCGACGACTACCGCGACGTCGACCCCAAGATCGGCAGCCTGGCAGATTTCGATGCAATGGCCGCGGCCCTGCATGCGGCAGGCATCAAGGTGATCGTGGACATTGTCCCGAACCACTCCTCCAACCGGCACGCCTGGTTCCAGGAGGCCCTGGCCGCCGGCAAGGGGTCACCGGCCCGGGAACGTTACCACTTCAGGGACGGGAAGCGTGAGCACGGCGAACTGCCGCCGTCGGACTGGACGGCCGCTTTCGGCGGCCCGGCCTGGTCCCGGGTGGACGACGGCCAGTGGTACCTCCACACCTTCACTCCCGAACAGCCGGATTGGAACTGGGACAACCCGGAGGTCCGTGCGGACTTCCTCACGACGTTGCGCTTCTGGGCTGACCGTGGCGTGGACGGCTTCCGCGTGGACGTGGCCAACCTTCTGGTCAAGGACCTCCCCGCCGAGCTTCCCAGCAAGCAGGAACTGGACGCCATGGACCGCACCGCGGGGACGCACCCGCTCATGGACCGCGATGAAGTCCACGAGATCTACGCGGAGTGGCGCAAGGTCTTCAATGAATACAACCCGCCGCGGTTTGCCGTGGCGGAGGCCTGGGTGGAGACCGCAGCCCGGCGGGCCAAGTACGCCTCCCCTGAGGGGCTGGGCCAGGCTTTCAGCTTCGACCTGCTCCTGGCCGACTTCAACGCTTCCCAGTTCCGCACCATCATCACGGACAACCTCGAACAGGCCCGCCTCACCGGCTCCACCACCACCTGGGTCTTTTCCAACCACGACGTCACCCGCCACGCCACACGCTACGGTCTTGAACCGCTCAACGGCAGGCCTGGAAAGCCGGGGGTGGACTGGGTCAAAGCGGGCGGCCCCCGCGAGGCGCTGGACGTGGAAGGCGGCCTCCGCCGCGCCAAGGCCGCCACGTTGCTCATGCTCGCCCTTCCCGGCTCCGCGTACCTCTACCAGGGCGAGGAACTGGGGCTGCACGAGGTGGCGGAAATCCCCGCTGACCGGCGCCAGGACCCGTCATTCTTCCGGGGGGCGGAGTACGACGGACTGGGCCGGGACGGCTGCCGCGTGCCCCTGCCCTGGGAGCCCTTGGGACCATCCTTCGGCTTCGGTGCCAACGGCGCCCACCTGCCCCAGCCGGACTGGTTCGCAGAGTACGCAGCCAGCAGCCAGGAAGGCAGCAACACCTCAACCCTGAACTTCTACCGGCAGGCCCTGGCGCTGCGCCACGAACTCCAAGGCGCCGAAACCCTGGAATGGAGCGGCAGCGAAGACGAACAGGTGCTGCACTTCGTGCGCCCGGGAGGCTGGCACGTCGTCGCCAACTTCGGTCCCGCCGCCGTCGAACTTCCTGCCGGCAGGGTCCTGATCTCCAGCGGCGGGATCACAGGCGGCAAGCTCCCGGGAGAAACAACCGCCTGGCTGAAGGCCTGAGGCGGCGTCCACACGACGCCTGAAGCGCTGCTGTTGACCTTCCGCGCCCGGCCGGAGCATACTGGTCGGAAGAAAATTTAGATCCTAAATAAAGGAGTGTTGTGAGCAACACCGCCACCTTGGCAACCCTGTCCGAGTCCGACCCACTGTCCGATCCGAACTGGTGGCGCCAGGCCGCCGTCTACCAGATCTACCCGCGCAGTTTTGCCGACTCCAACGGCGACGGCATTGGCGACCTGAAGGGCATCACCTCGAAGGTGCCGTACCTGAAGGCACTGGGTATCGACGCCGTGTGGCTGAGCCCCTTCTACCCGTCGGCGCTCGCCGACGGCGGCTACGACGTCGATGACTACCGCGACGTCGATCCCAAGCTGGGCACCCTGGACGACTTCGACGAGATGGCCAAAGCGCTGCACGGGGCCGGCATCAAGCTCATCGCGGACATCGTCCCCAACCACTCCTCCAACCGCCACGAATGGTTCAAGGAAGCACTCGCCTCGCCCAAGGGCTCACCCGCCCGGGACCGCTACATCTTCCGTGACGGCAAGGGCCCAAACGGCGAGTTCCCGCCGTCGGACTGGGACTCCGTGTTCGGCGGGCCCGCCTGGGAGCGCATCACCGAACCGGACGGCACCCCCGGCCAGTGGTACATGCACATCTTCGCCAAGGAGCAGCCGGACCTGAACTGGTCCAACCGCGAGGTCCGCGACGACTTCCTCAAGACCCTGCGGTTCTGGTCAGACCGCGGCGTGGACGGCTTCCGGGTGGACGTGGCCCACGCCCTCACCAAGGACCTCACCGAACCGCTGCTGTCCAAGCTGGAACTGAGCGCTGCCAACACCGGCGTGGACGGGTTCGACGACGGCACGCACCCGTTCTGGGACCGCGACGAGGTCCACGAGGTGTACGCCGAGTGGCGTGAGGTCTTCAACGAGTACAACCCGCCACGGACCGCCGTGGCCGAAGCCTGGGTGCACGCCACCCGCCGGGCCCGCTACGCCAGTCCGCAGGGGCTCGGCCAGGCCTTCAACTTCGACCTGCTGCAGGCAGATTTTGACGCCGACGAGTTCCGCGAGATCATCACCCGCAACCTGGCTGAGGCCGCCGCCACCGGGGCCTCTTCCACCTGGGTGTTCTCCAACCACGACGTCGTCCGGCACGCCACCCGCTACGGGCTGCCGCAGGTTTCCAAGACCAAGGCAGGCGCCAAGGGCCAGGACGGCAAGGACTGGCTGCTTGCCGGCGGCCCCAAGGACCAGCTGGACGTGGAGCTGGGTGAACGCCGTGCCCGCGCGGCAACCCTGCTGATGCTGGCAGTGCCGGGGTCTGCCTACCTTTACCAGGGTGAGGAACTGGGCCTGCAGGAAGTGGCGGAGATCCCCGAATCCGAACGCCAGGACCCCTCCTTCTTCCGGAACAGGGGAGTGGAAATCGGCCGCGACGGCTGCCGCGTGCCCTTGCCCTGGAAGGTGGAAGGCACCTCCTTCGGCTTCGGCGACGGCGGGGCGCACCTGCCGCAGCCGGACTGGTTCAGCAAGTACGCCGTGGAGGCGCAGGACGGCACCGAAGGCTCCACCCTGGAGCTGTACCGCACCGCCCTGAAGCTGCGACACGAGCTGCAGGCGGATGAGGACCTGGAATGGGTGGAGAACGCCAACCCGGAGGTCCTGCACTTCCGCCGCCCCGGCGGCTGGCAGTCCGTGACCAACTTCGGGGACACCGCCGTCGAACTCCCCGCGGGGACCGTCCTGGCCAGCAGCGCACCGCTGGAAGACGGCAAACTGCCCGGCGGCACCACCGCATGGCTGCGCTGATGCCTGCACGCGTCCCGGAAGGGCGGCCAGCTTGATGCAGGAACTTATTTACGGGTGCATGGGCCTGGGCGGCAGCTGGTCTGACGAGCCGCATGGAACGGAACATGTGGACCAGGCCGCCGCCGCCGTCGAGGCAGCGCTGGATGCCGGGATCACCCTGTTCGACCACGCGGACATCTACCGCAGCGGCAAGTCTGAGGCAGTCTTTGGTGAGGTCCTGGCCGCTCAGCCGGGGCTGCGGGACCGCATCAGGCTCCAGACCAAATGCGGCATCCGGCTCAACGAACGCGGGCTGCAGACGCACTACGACCTCAGCCGCGAGGCCATCCTGGAGAGGGTCAACGGAAGCCTGAAGCGGCTGCGGACGGACTATGTTGACATCCTGCTGCTGCACCGGCCGGACCCGCTGGCGGACCCGGCGGAGGTGGCCGCCGCCGTCGGGCAGCTGATGGCGGAAGGCAAAGTCAGGCAGCTGGGTGTGTCCAATATGTCCGGGGCGCAGATCGAGGCGCTGCAGGACCGGCTGGAAACCCCGGTTGTTGCCAATCAGCTGGAGATGAGCCTGCTCAAGCGGGCGTGGCTGGAGAGCCAGGTGCTGGTCAACCACGCCGAGCACCTGGACTACAGCTTTCCGCACGGCACGCTTGAGTACTGCGTGCGCAACTCCATCACGCTGCAAGCCTACGGCTCGCTGGCGCGCGGCCTGTATACGGGGGCGGAGCCGGAAGGCCCGGCATCGGCCGATGCCGCCACCGCCGAGCTCGTGGCCCGGCTGGCGGGGGAGTACGGCAGCTCCGGGGAGTCCGTCCTGCTGGGCTGGCTGATGAAGCACCCGGCAGGCATCGCGCCGGTAATCGGGACGGTCAACCCGGAACGGATCCGTGCCTGTGCCGACGCCGCCCGCGTGGCCGGCACCATGACCCGGGCCGACTGGTACAAACTCTGGGTCACGGCGCGGGGCAGCAACATCCCCTGACCCGCCCCAACCAGGTAGCAGCAGGTGTCGTTTTGGGCCCCCAAAACGGCACCTGCTGCTACTTGCTTTCCGGCAAGTCCGGTCATATGGGGTTTAGTTCGTATTGATCCCCACAAGCAGGCCATTTTCTTCGGCGTCCGGGTTGCGGGGCGGATACGGTAGATACATGACGTCTACCATCGCCACCGAGACCGTAAGGCCGGAACGCAATATCCCAGCAGAAATCGCCCGTTCCTGGCTTCTGGTCAATGCCATGAAGACAGAGCTGTTCGACCAGTCCGCGGTGTCGCGCGCTGACTCGATCATCCTGGATATTGAAGATGCCGTGGACCCGTCGCAGAAGGACCACGCACGGAACAACGTTGTGGACTGGCTGACCGCCGGCGGCAAGGCCTGGGTCCGCATCAACGATGCCACCAGCCGCTTCTGGGCGGACGACCTGGCGGGCCTGCGCGGCACCCCGGGCCTCCTGGGTGTCATGCTGGCCAAGACCGAATCCGCAGACCAGGTGACCGAGAGCTTTCACCGCATGGACGGCAAGACGCCCGTCATCCCGCTGGTTGAGTCCGCGCTGGGCATTGAGGAAGCGAACAACATCGCCAAGGCACAGGGCGCCTTCCGCCTGGCATTCGGCTCCGGCGACTTCCGCCGCGATACCGGCATGGCTGCCACGCCCGAGGCCATGGCTTACCCCCGCGCCAAGCTGGTCGTCGCCAGCCGGGTGGGCAACCTTCCCGGCCCCATCGACGGTCCCACTGTGGGCACCAACCACCCCATCCTGCGCGAGCAGACGGGCATCACCGTGATGATGGGCATGACCGGCAAGCTCTGCCTGGCCATCGACCAGACCCCTGTGATCAACGAGGTCATCAGCCCCACGCCGTCGGACGTCGCCTGGGCCACGGACTTCATGGCGGACTTCGAAGCCAACGGGCGCGTTATCCGCGACGGCTCCGACCTGCCCCGCCTGGGCCGCGCCGAGAAGATCATGAAGCTCGCGGTAGCCTTTGGGGTGCAGCCCGCGCTGTAACACCCGCTCTTTCACTTCAGGAGACCCCGTGACCGATACGCGCTATCTGGTCCACGGGGTCTTCTGGCCTGCGCCTCCGGATGCAACCGTTGGCGCGGACGTCCAGACGCACCCGTTCCTCCGCCTCCAGGCGCCGGAGGGCACCTTCCACAACGTAACGCTCGACGCCGGCACGCGCCTGGGCTTCCGGCTCGCCGCCGAGGGGAAGTACTGCCTCGGCCACCACGTGGTGCACGGTCCGGCCCACCGGGACCACGTCCTCTGCGCCCAGCGGGCGCCCGCAGTCCGCGGACACCAGTGCGAACGGTGCTTTGTGGTGGACGAGTCCCGGCTCATCCACGACTTCCACCGGGACGGCCGGGTCCCGCCGGGGCTGCGCAGCTACCTGATGCAGCCACACTGGCTCTACGTCGCCACCTTCGCCAACGGCGCCAGCAAAGTGGGCACGGCCGCGGAGCTCCGCAAATGGCAACGGCTTGCCGAGCAGGGAGCCGTGGCTGCCAGCTACGTAGCGCATGCCGCCGACGGACGCGTGGTGCGGATCCTCGAGGACCTGGTCACGCGCGAGGCCGGTCTTCCGCAGCAGGTCCGGTCCGCAGCCAAGGCTGCCGCGCTGGCTGCCCCGGCCCCGGCCGGCCGGCTCAGCGGGCATAACGCGGCCCTCGCCGCTTCCGCCCGCGGAGTAGTCTCCCGGTCCGGGGCTGGGGGCTTCCAGGTGGTGGAGGAAGTGTGGAACAGGCCGGGACTGGCCGGCCCGCTGTGCTCTGCGAGCCCCCGGCACCCCTATCCGCACGCCCTCGGTGCCGGCTCGCACGGATTGACGCTTGGTTCCCTGTGCGGCAGCTTCGCCCTGGCAACCATCGACGGCACCGACCTGGAGTTCGTGGTGGATCTTGGCCAGCTCAAGGGCCGCAGCATCGAACTGGGCCACTTCACTTCCGAGGTCCCGGCCGTCCAGGAGGCGCTGTTCTGAGCCTGCGCCCCGGCAGCCGGCCCGTGCTGCAGGCGCACCCCCCGGTAGACTGGCAGGGTGCTGAACGAATTCTGGGCCACCGCGCCGACCCGCTATAAGGTCCTGGTTTTCAGTGCGATGGGGCTGATCGCCGTCGGGATTATCCTCAACCTGGTAGGCAACACCAGCGGCAACTCCGGCCTCGCCACCGCATCCCTTCCGGTAATCGGCCTGGGCCTCGTCCTGCACATCGCGGGAATTGTGGTCCGCGGCCAGGCGATCCGGAAAGGCTACAAGCGGTAGGCGGCGTTTCGGCGGACATGGCTGCGGGCGTGCTCCACAGCGTCACCGAGGTGCCCGAACAGGTGCTTGTGGTGCCGCAGGGAACGGATCACTCCCACGTTCGTCACCAGCTGCAGATGGTCCGGCCGGACGCCCTTGAGCAACACCGTGATGCCCCGGAGTTCGAGGGCGGAGACCACCTCCACCAGTGCATGCGCGCCCGTGGCGTCGAGCATCCGCAGCTGGGAAAGCCTGATGATGGCCACCTGGACGTCCTTGACCTGGCTGATCTCCTGCAGGATCCGTTCGGCGGCGCCGAAGAACATGGCCCCGTCCAGCCGGAGGACTGCGATGTGCTCGTCACCCTCGGCCCGGGGCCCGGGGATCTCCTCCCGCTGTACGCTGCTCAGCGAGGCGAACGTGCGGAGGGCAAAGAGGGCTGCGGCCGCGAGCCCGATCTGGATGGCAACGATCAGGTCGAACGCCACCGTAATGACCGCCGTCAGGATGAAGACGGCGGCGTCGGACCGGGTGGAGCGGAGGATCGCCGCAACGGTCCGCCGGGACACCATCCGCACCGCAGTGACCATCAGGACCCCGCCGAGGGCTGCCAGCGGAATACGGCTGACCATCCCTGACGCGAGGTAGACAATAGCCAGCAGCACCACAGCGTGGACAGCGGCAGCCAGGCGCGTTTTTGCACCCGAGCGGACGTTCACTGCCGTCCGCGCGATGGCCCCGGTGGCGGGCATGCCGCCGAACAGGCCTGCAGCGATGGACGCCAGGCCCTGGCCCGTCAGTTCCCGGTCCGGGCTGTACGGGCCTCCCGGCCTGCCGTCGGGGCCGGTCATTCCTGCCGCGACCCGGGCAGAGAGCAAGGACTCGATGGCTGCAAGGCAGGCGATCGCCACGGCGGGCATGGCCAGGCTGCCCACCAGCTCCACGTCAAAGGCCGGCACTGCCGGGGCAGGAAGCGAATGGGGCAGGGGGCCGATCCTGGGGATGTCCAGCGCGAACAGCTCGGCGGCCGCTGCGGCGAGCAGCACCGCGATCAGACTGGCCGGCAGGGCCCGGAACAGCTTCTGCACCAGGACCATCACGACGGCGACGCCCGCCACGAGCCCGAGTGTCAGCAACGCCGTCGGAACAGTTGCGGCGGAGGCAGCTTCCACGGCAGCGACAAGGGTGTTGTGTCCCGGGACGCCGGACGTGCCGGTGGCGAGCGGAACCTGTTGGAGGAAAATAATGGCGGCGATCCCCAGGGTGAAGCCTTCCACCACAGGCCACGGGATAAACGCAACGGCCCGGCCCAGGCCGCTGAAGCCAAGGACGCAGACCAGCAGCCCCGCCATCAGCGACAACGGGGCCACGCTGCCGGTGCCATGGACTGCCACCACGGGGGCAAGGACCACAACCATGGCGCCGGTGGGGCCGGACACCTGAACGGGTGATCCGCCCATCACAGCTGCCACGAGGCCGGCGACAATCGCTGTGATGAGCCCGGCCTCCGCACCAACCCCTGAGCTGACGCCGAATGCGAGCGCCAGCGGCAGGGCCACAATGCCCACCGTGATGCCGGCCAGCAGGTCGGTCCGCCATGACGTTCCCAGCCCTGCGTAGTCCAGTTTCGTTGGCAGGAACCTGTTGAAGTGCCGCCTTGGGGTGGTTACGCCCGTGTTCACGAGGCAGTCCCGCCAGCCAGGTGCCCTGCAGGCAGTTGCCGGGCCAGCCGGAGCTGTTCGTTGGAGTCGGCAAGGTTGTCCAGGAGGAAAGTCCGCGCGATGGCAAGCAGTTGGGAAATCCCGGGGTGCGCCAGCCGGTAGGTCACGGCATTGGCCGTGCGCACAGAGGTCACCACTTTGTGCTTGCGCAACGTGGCCAGGTGCTGGGAGAGGTGCGAGGCTTCAAGCCCTGTCTCCGCCAGGAGGTAACTCACAGCCGCGGTTTCCTCCGGCGCCGCTGCCAGCAATTCAAGGATGCGGATCCTTGCCGGGTGCGCCAGGCCCTTGAAGAGGTTGGCCTTGATCTCGTACAACGGAGCCTGGGCGGAAGGCAGCATGGAAAGCTCCTGGAAGTGGCGTTGGTAGCCGATCGCACGATGAGTGATAGGCAAGCGGCATGATGGATTGATGAATTCATCATATCAGGGCGGCACAAGCCCCTGGCCGGTACGGCAAGGATAGGCTTGAGGCCATGACTATCAATCCGGACCTGCAGGGCCGAAGCTTCCCTGCCGCAGAGGTGTACGACGTTGGCCGTGAGAAGATCCGCGAGTTCGCCCGCGCCGTGAAGGCAACCCATCCCGCGCACTTCGACGTCGACGCAGCCAAGGCCCTGGGCCACGATGACCTGGTGGCACCGCCGACCTTCGCCATCATCATTGCGCAGCGTGCCGATGCCCAGCTCATCGAGGATCCGGACGCCGGCATCGACTTCTCCCGCGTGGTCCATGCAGACCAGCGCTTCACCCACCACCGGCCGATTTTCGCCGGAGACCGCCTCGTGGCGGAGCTGCACGTGGACGGTGTCCGGGCCATGGGCGGCGGTGCGATGATCACCACGCGTTCGGAAATCTTCGCCCTCGGCGCGGACGATTCCCGCGAGCCCGTCACCACCACGTCGTCGTCCATCCTGGTCCGCGGAGAGGGACAGTAACCATGAGCCTCAGCATCCATGACATCAGCGCCGGCCAGGAGATCGGCAGCCGCACCATTGAGGTCACCCGCACCGACCTCGTCAAGTACGCCGGCGCCTCCGGCGACTTCAACCCCATCCACTGGAACGAGGCCTTCGCCACCAGTGTGGAGCTGCCCGGCGTCATCGCCCACGGCATGTTCACCATGGGCTCCGCCGTCCAGCTGGTCACCGACTGGGTAGGCGACCCGGCCGCCGTCGTCGACTTCCAGACCCGGTTCACCAAGCCGGTCCTGGTCACCGACACCACCGGCACCCCTGGCGCCGGCGCCACCATCGAGGTCAGTGGCATTGTTGGAAAGCTCGACGCCGAGGCGAACACTGCGCGGGTGGATCTTACCGTTATGGCCGCCGGCCAGAAGGTCCTGATGAAGGCCCAGGCGGTCGTCCGGCTTTCCTGAAGCCCCGCCGGCATCACGCCCGGCTGCCTGGAAAGTTGAGGGAGGCCGCCCCAAGGGGAAGCCTCCCTCAACCTTCTTAGTGGGTTGCGGCCGGGTCAGTAGGACGAAGCGGCGGCGTTGTAGGTCGACTGGATGACGGAGCCCCAGTACGGGCCGTACATTTTGGTGGAATTGCTTCCGTACCCGTAGCTGTTGACCGAGTTCTGGTACCCGCCTGAGGAAGTGCCGATGAACCAGGGGCCACCGGAGGAACCGCCTGTCATGTTGCACGGGATTCCCTGGCTGTAGAACTGCGGGTTGTAGGGATCGTTCGTTGCTGTGCCTGTGCAGCTTTTGAGTGATTCTCCATTGAAGGGTGAAGCTGCCGGGTAGCCGAATGCCTTGTAGCTGAGGCCGCGGGCGGCGTTGAACCTTACGCCGGAGGAACCGACGACGTCGGCCAGGTTGCGGCCGTTCAGCTGGGACATGACGGCGAATCCTGTGTCGTACTGCATGCTGCCTGACGAGCTCCACTGGGTGGGGGCGTAAAGCGCTTTGGCTGTCCACTTGCCATAGGGTGCGGCGCCGTTAAGGTAGGCCGGCACAAAGGTAAACCTGGTCGCGAACGCCCCAGGGCCTTCATTGAGGCAGTGGCCTGCCGTCGAAACTGTATTCCTGTTGGTGGACGCGACGGAGTTCGCCGAGCAGACATAGTCCGCTCCGCCCAGGGTGAAGAACACCTTGCCGATGTGGGGTACCGGATTTTCGCTGGCATTCGCCAACGGCTGGATGAACGGATCCGAGCCCTTGATCCTGGTTTCAGCTCCCTTGCCCGCTTCCTCCCCGGCGTGCGGGGCGGTGGCTGCTTGCCGTTGCAGTGCTTTTTTTGCCAGAACCTCGCCGGGTGTGGCCGCCCGCATCCGTTCCGGCGTCCAGTAGCCGGCGTCAACGGTACCGGAAATCCTGGTGCTGCTGACTCCGCGAACGTCCGTGTCCTCCGGGGCAGGCGGTGCCGCCATGGATCCCCCTGCCGAGGCGAGGGTGAACAATGCGGCCGTGGATAGGCTCATCAGGCTTGTGGCCAGAGTCCTGGAAATGGTCATAGCTGTCCTATGCGTTTGCGGGGAAGCGGACCCATATGTGAGATCCGCTGGGGTTGAAGGTACGCATGTATGACAGATTTGTAAATATCTAAAACAAATTTTGTTAGTTTAATTGTCGAAGTTGTTAAATGCGGGTGGAGTGGCAGGTGGCGGCGGGCTCCGCCGGGCCCCTCTGGTTTCACTAGTAAGGTGGTCTGGTGACACCCACGATGCTTTCCGAACTGACCACGGCCGCCGTTGGAGGCCCCGCCGGCACGTATATCGAGGCTCGCACCGAGACTGAGATCATCGACGCCGTCCAGGCGGCCGACGCGGCGGGGGAGCCACTGTTGATCATTAGCGGTGGCTCCAACCTGCTGGTTTCCGACGACGGGTTCCCGGGAACGGTTGTCAGAATCGCCTCCGAGGGGTTCACGGTCAACGCGGAGGACTCCTGCGGCGGCGTGGCCGTGGTGGTGCAGGCCGGGCACAACTGGGACAGGCTGGTGGACCACGCTGTCCGCCATGCCTGGTCTGGCCTGGAGGCCCTCGCCGGGATCCCAGGGTCAACCGGGGCCACGCCGGTGCAGAACGTGGGCGCCTATGGAGCCGACGTGTCCCAGACCATCGCGGCAGTGCGCACCTGGGACCGGGAGCGCAGCGCTGTCAAAACCTTCACCAACTCGGAGCTGAAGTTCGGTTACCGGGACTCCATCCTGAAGCAGACCACCGTGAACGGCTCCCCCCGCTATGTGGTGCTGACTGTGGAGTTCCAGCTGCCTTTGGGGCGGATGAGCGCGCCAATCCGTTATGCGGAGCTCGCCCGTGCCCTCGGGGTCGAGGCGGGCAAGCGTGCCTACGCGAACGATGTGCGCCGCGAGGTGCTCCGGCTGCGAGCTTCGAAGGGCATGGTGTGGGACCCACAGGACCGGGACACGTACTCCACCGGATCCTTCTTCACCAACCCGATTGTTCCGGCCGAGGTGGCTGCGGCCCTGCCGGAAGGTGCGCCACGCTACCCGGCAGGCCAGGACGGGCTGGTGAAGCTGTCCGCCGCCTGGCTGATCGACCAGGCCGGCTTTGCCAAGGGTTTCGGGCTGGAACCGGGCAGCGTAAGCGGCGGAAGGGCCTCCCTGTCCACCAAGCACACCCTCGCCATCACCAACCGCGGCTCAGCCACCGCCCAGGACGTGGCGGCGGTGGCACGCGAGGTGCGCGCCGGCGTCGAACAGCGCTTTGGTATCCGGCTGCACCCGGAACCGCTGCTTATCGGCCTGGAGCTGTAGCACCGGCGGGATCGGCCGCCAGGCCCGGGGCGGCGGCCCGGAAGGCGGCCGCCTGGCCCAGCAGCGCGGACGACCAGCCGGCGAGGACCAGGTAGATTCCCGTGAAAAGCCATACCAGCTGGCCCGGCAACAGGGGATTTGCGAGGCCTGCGAGGATGCAGGCCACCAGCCCGCCGAGGGCGACGGCGAGGGACAGGACCCAGAGGACCTTCGCCGCGGGCGGGTGGTACCGCCAGTCCCGGTACAGCCTGACTCCCTGGCGGCTGATGCTGATGCCCGGAAAAAGGACCGCATAGCCGCCGCCGAGGCTCAGGACGAGCGAGGGGAGCTGCAGCAGGGGATCGGACCGGCCATCCCCGAGGACGCTGGAGAACTGGAGCATCCCCAGGCCCGACCCTGCCAGGACGCAGGCCGTGCCGCCGGCCATCCACCACCTCGTTTTAAGCGCGAGCAACTGCCACAAACTCCCCAAAGTCATGGTTCTACCCTAGCGGTCTGTGACCGATGGGCAGTGGCGGCCCTAGGATAGGGCCATGGCTGCAGGCATGGGCCGTCCCGACGGCAGGATTGTGGGCAGGCTGAGGCTTGCCTCCCAAGGGCTTGCCGGTGGAACGGACGGCTTCGGATCCGTTGCCGAAGCTGTGCGCTGGATGACGGCGATGCAGGCCCAGGATCTGCAGGCAGCGATGTGGGCCGTGGGCGTGCGGGTGCCGGGATGCGGCCTCGCCGGTGTCCGCTCCGCCCTTGACACCGGTGCCGTGGTGCGGTCGTGGCCCATGCGCGGCACGCTGCATCTGGTGGCCCCTGAGGATCTGCGCTGGATGCTTGACCTCACGGCTGAACGGCTCACCAAAAGCATCGCGGCCCGGCACCGGGAGCTCGGCATCACGTGGGCGGACATTGAGAAGTGCCGGGACATTGCGCTGGAGCATATTGCCGCCAGCGGTCCCGTGAGCCGTGCCGGGCTGTTCCAGGTGTTTGACGCCGCCGGGCAGCCGACACAGGGGCAGCGGGGCATCCACATCCTGGGGACACTGTGCCGGCACGCGTGGCTGGTGCAGGGGCCGCTGGCAAAGAACCAACAACTGCTGATGGCCTTTGACGGCTGGATCCCGGTGTCACGGAACCTGGAACGGCAGGAGGCCCTGGCGGAGTTCATGTTCCGGTACTTCCGCAGCCACGGCCCGGCCACCCTTGCGGACTTCGCCTGGTGGACCCAGCTCCCGCTGACGGAGGTGCGGGCCGCGTTCGAAAACGTCCGCGGCCGGCTTGTGGAACACCAGTTCGGCGGCGCGGGGTACTGGATGTCGCCCGAGACCGCGGCCCTGCTTGATGGCGGGGTTCCTGGAGCCCGGTCCGTCCTGCTGCTGCCCGGGTTTGATGAGTTCCTGCTGGGGTACAAGGACCGGTCCGCCGTGCTGCCCCTGGAGCACTCGGACAGGATCGTGCCCGGCGGGAACGGGGTTTTCAAGAAGACCCTGGCGGCCGGGGGAGAGGTGATCGGCACCTGGGCCGTCGAGCGCGGGAGCGGGCCCGCCGCCGTCGTGCCCGAACTCTTTGAATCCGCCAGGCACCTTGGCCCCGCCGCCCAGGCCGCCTTGAGGAAGGCCGCAGGCCGCTACCTCAGCTTTCTGGAGAGCTGACATTGCCGCTCCCTCACTTAATGTCGGTTTTTCACGATGGCTCTTTCACATTCGCCGCTCAAGTGAAAGAGCGTCCCGGTTTAGCCCGCATCAAGTGAGAGAGCGTCCGTGCCAAGCAAAACGGCCCCGGCCCGCATGGACGGTGCCGGGCAGCACCGTTCGTGCGGGGCAGGGCCGCCGAAGTGAAAGCTGGAGGGTTACAGGTTCCCGGTGGCGATGTTCAGCATGCGGCGCAGCGGCTCGGCAGCACCCCACAGGAGCTGGTCACCTACGGTGAAGGCGCTGATGTACTCCGGGCCCATCTCCATCTTGCGGATGCGGCCCACGGGGATGTCCAGCGTGCCGGAGGCCGCCACCGGGGTCAGGTCCGCCATGGACGCTTCCTTGGTGTTGGGAACCACCTTAGCCCACTGGTTGTCTTCGGCCAGGAGCTTCTCGATCTCGGCCACGGACAGGTCCTCGCGAAGCTTGAGGGTCAGGGCCTGGGAGTGGGAGCGCATGGCACCGATGCGGACGCAGAGACCGTCCATGATCACGCGGTTTTCCGCGGAGGTGCCCAGGATCTTGTTGGTCTCAACCCCGGCCTTCCACTCTTCCTTGGACTGCCCGTTACCCAGGTCCGCGTCGATCCAGGGGATCAGGGACCCGGCCAGCGGCACGCCGAACTGTGTGGCATCGATGTCGGTGCGCTGGTGGGCCAGGACCTTGCGGTCGATGTCCAGGATGGCCGATGCGGGATCGTCCAGTTCCGTGCTGACCTCGGCATTGAGCGTGCCGAACTGGCTGAGGAGCTCACGCATGTGGCGTGCGCCGCCGCCGGAGGCAGCCTGGTACGTCATGGAGGTGCCCCACTCCACCAGGTTGTTTTTGAACAGCCCGCCGAGGCCCATCAGCATGCAGGAGACGGTGCAGTTGCCGCCGATGAAGTCCTTGGTGCCGTTGACCAGGCCCTTGTCAATAACGTCGCGGTTGATGGGGTCGAGGACGATGATGGAGTCGTCGTTCATGCGCAGGGTGGAGGCGGCGTCGATCCACAGGCCCTCCCAGCCGCGGCTGCGGAGCTCGCCGTGGACCTGCTTGGTGTAGTCGCCCCCCTGCGCGGTGACGATAATGGGCAGCTTTGCCAGGGTGTCGACGTCGAACGCGTTTTCAAGCTTGCCGGCGCCATCAGCAAAGGATGGCGCGGCACCTCCCGCGTTGGAGGTGGAGAAGAACACCGGGTTGATGTTGGCGAAGTCGCCTTCGTCCTGCATGCGTTGCATGAGGACGGAGCCGACCATGCCGCGCCATCCGACCAGGCCGACGGAAGGGGTAGCTGCTGTAGTCATTCGACTATTTTAGACGGCGCGACCGGAAGGGCGCAGTCGGTTACGTCACGCTGGACGGGTTACGGAAGGTACGACGGCGGCACGCACCTGGGGCGTTTAGTCCACAGGCCGCGGGAGGTTCTTGGTCCTGCGGAGCTTTTCGGCTTTGCGTTCCTTGGCATAACCGGCCCAGGCCGCCAGGAAAGGAAACAAGGTGGCGGGGAACACCCACCACACTTCGCCGAGAATATGCCACTGGTCTGTGAGGGCTACCTGGACTAAGGCATAGACGAGCCCACCCACGCAGGCCGTCAACAGGATGGCGAGGAACAGGAGGCCGCGGGACGAATTGACGGGTTTGGTGATGCCCGCGCCGCCGTCCTTGCGGACGCCATACTCTTCGTCTGTCTATGGAGTAATTTCGCCGTTCTCCGCCAGCCGGTGAATCAAGGGTTGTTCCGGCGGCCGGGAGGGGACGTAGCCCGGCTCCTGGGGCACGTCCCGGCTACGCCTGGTCATTATGGTCCTGACCCCCGTCGAGCTAACGAGCGCTGGGTTCAGGGATTCCACGTTCGGCGCGCAGACGTTTCGCCTTGGCTGCCACTGCGGCCATCCGCACGGCGTACACCGCGCCTCCCATTCCGGCGGCTGTCAGGAGCAGGGCAGCCCGCAACGGCTCATGACCACGGGCGGCCAATCCACCAGTTGCGTGCCCGGATCGCGGGTTGTTGGGGGATACCATTCGTTTCCTTTCTGCTGGCCCGGAAGTTGGATCTGATACCAGTCTTGGCTGCTCGAGCGGGCAAAAGTTCAAGGGTTCTTCCATTCGCTTTCCGAAGGCGCACGGCTTGCGTTCCTCTAGGTAGTAAGCCCATGAGCAGACCCAGTACAACCGCGCAGCCGAAAAAAGCTGCGGCCAGTTGGTGACCCGTTCGCCGGAACAGCTGAAGTGATCGGTTTGATGACGGGACCGTTTCCCATCATGATGGTTCGTCTGGGAACGAATGGCTGCTGTTCGGGAAGTTCTCCCGGGTGATCTCCACCGTTCCCGGACGTTCTTCGAACCAAGTGCGCGCCTGATCGTCCGTGACCGCGTACCAGGGCTTGGGCAGTCCACGGGCCCGCCTCAGCTTCCGTGCTCGAAGTTCCTGCCGAATGGTTTTCAGGATGAAAAACCAGCCACCTGTGAAGAGGACGGTGCAGAGCAGACACAGGAAGACAACGCCGATATTCAGCCGGATAGCCCCGATGACCAGCCAGATCGGGGCAAGAAGTGCCGGGACGGTGATGACGGCCCCAACAAGGATAAGAATCGCGAGGCTGTGGGTCGAGTTGCTGGCACTTGACGCCGACGAGCCTCCCAGGCCCCACTCTTCCGGGGTATAGGCATGAATGGCGTCTCCCTGCCCAAATCCGTAAAAGTAGGGACGCGACGGCGTGAAGGTCTTCTCAGTGGCTCTCATGGGCCAGGCCAGTCCTGTCGATGGAAAGTAAGAACTACTTCTTTGGGTCGAACGGTGTCTGCTTCCGGAAACCTGTGTGGCGAACGAGGCTTACGTGTCACTGGGAGACATGGCCAGCGCCAGGCTCAGGGGCGCCCCGCTCTTTGCGCAATTGATTGGCGCGGTGCTCGTCACGGGCCAGGCCAAAGGTGTACCAGGCGCCGAAACCACCCAGCACGATGGCGAACAGTGCGCCCCACTCCGGGTCTGCGCCCTGACCGAACGAGGCAAGAAACATCACCGAAGAACCAAGGAACAGGAGCCCCAAAAAGGCAGACACAATTCCCATGCCCCACCAGGACCGGACCTGTACCTGGCCTCGGCCGGGAGAAAAGCCGATTTCGTCACCAGGGTAGCTGTGTAGTTCGCCGGTGTCGGTTCGCCGTAGGACGCGCTTCTCTCCCCGGGCGAGCGCCGCCTTGTGCTCGGCATATACATCATCGTTGCGGCGTTCACGATCGCGATCGAATGTCATAGTCAGTCCTGACGGATGGTGCGGATCTGGTCAAGCAGGGCAGCGTCGTCAAGGCCTGTGGTTTCAACAATGTCCTTCTGCTGCGCGTTGGCGGTGCCGATGGTCCATGATCCGCCTCCGCCATTTTTCACGTAAAGGGTCTGCCCCGTGAGCTCCTCGCGGCGACGAATTGTTGCGCCCCCCTGCGGGTTATTGTGCAGGTGCTGCCTGATGACCGCGAAATTGGCCTCGGCAGCTGTGACGTCCGGTCTCTGCGCCATGGCCCACCAGGTGAAGTAGGAGCGCGGCTGGAACAGCAAGTGGATGTCCTCATTTTCCATGGCGATCACGCTGTCGCTCCCTTCTACGGTGAGCAGTGAGATCTCCATGCGGCGACTGGCTGAAGAGAGGACGGCGGCAACTGCCGCGGTGGGGCCTGCAACCGCGAGAAGCCCGTCGCTTTCGGCCGTTGCCAGGCCGCGGGCAACTAGGGAGGATGCCCCCGCGCTCACCATGTCCGTATCGCCAAGGTAGTTGCCCACCCGCAAGGCCTCCGCGCTGAGTACTGCTGCGTCACCGCCCCGCAAGCTCGCCAGGGCGGCCATCTCGGCAAATCCATAACCGATGGCGTCGGGGATGGCTTGTGATGTTGTTTCAGTCATCGTGAGTACCTCTCGTTGTGTGCTCAGAATCCGAAGAAATCGCCGACGTTTTCGGCCGCGTCCCCGGCACTTTCCCAAGCCGCCTCGGCACTATCAGCGATGGATTCGCCGATAGCATTGACAGTCTCCTTGACGATGGGGACGTTGTCGTAGATGGCCAGCGCGCCCGATGCGACCATTGCAGCAGTTCCAACGGGCGGCGGCACGAAGCCTGCTACGCCCAGTCCCGCCTTAACCGCCGAATACCAAGCGCCGCCGTTGTCATCCGGGTTGCCGTTGGTGAAGTTGTTAAACGCGTCGAGGGTATCGAGTCCAACCCCCACCACTCCGAGGGCCTTGCCGCCGAACTCGAAGAACGTGGCGGCTTTCCCGCCGTCGACGAGGTTCAGGGCTGTATCCCACCTGCCGTCGAACAACTCCGAGGACGTGTTGAAATACTGGCTCAGCATGTTGGTGTCCTGAAATGCCTTTGCCACGTCTCGGAAGTCCTTGGAGAAGAACTCGGCGAAGCTGTCTGCCCTCTTGATGAAGTGTGGCAGATCGAAGAGACCAGCCCGGAGGTTGGGCAACGCCTTGGTGAGGTTGTAGATGTCCCAGCCGTCCCGGAAGGGCGAGTCTGGGTCAGCAAGCCAGTCGAGCCCCCAAGGATTGTTGAATGGCGGGCGGCCCGTGCCTTGGCCACCGAGGCTGCCGGGCACCCCCGTACCGGGTCCGCCCCTGCCAGGCCCGGCGCTCCCGCCAGCACCGCCGGTGCTGCTCGCCCTGTCCTGTTCATCAGCGTTGGCGAGCAGGAGCTTGGATTCCTGCTTAAGACGGGTAGCCGTCTGCTGCAGGAGGGTCCGATGGTTGCCGTTCCAGTCGGACCGGAAATGTTCGGCGTCGCGGCCTTTCCAGGCAGGGCTGTTGTTGATCTGACCACTCAGCTGCGTGGACTGCTGCTGCAGCAGGTCCGCCGTCTTGCTGAACTGCTGCGCAAGAGTACGCAGCTGTGCCACGTCGGCGCCCCATACGTTTCCTGACACCAGGCTTCCCCCAAATATTCGAACAGCACCTGACTGCTGCAGCCCTAGCCTAAGTCCGGATCAGGCCGGTCCGCGATGGGGTGTCCTCCCCATGTCCCGGACGGTTACGCACGCTAGCCGCGCTCCGATTCCTCCAGGACCGCAGCCTTGCGCGCCCGCAGGGCGAAGAGCGCGCCGAAGGCAAACACCTGCGTCACCACCACCAGCACAATCGCTCCGGCGATCTTGTTGCCGCCCAGGATCATGGTGAGCCCAACAATCGCAGACAGGAGGGCCAGCAGTGGCAGCAGCATGTAGCCCAGCACAAAGAGGGTTTCCGGTTTTTTCAACATTCCTAGCCCTCAGTCCTTGACCATCTGGTGAATCGGTAACGCGTGCCATTGGCGGCCGTCAGCCAGCCGTCCGGCGGAACGGAGGCGGAGGCCTCCCAACTGGTGCCAAGCTCGGGGGCGAACGTGTCGCCGTCGGCCTTCACGTCGATCGTGGTGACCACAGCGACGTTGGCAAGTTCCGTGGACTGGCGGAAGATCTCCCCGCCGCCCAGGATCCAGACCGTGTCACCGCCGTCCACGAACTGGGACTCCAGCAGGGCGTCGTCCAAAGAGGGAACCACGACGGCGCCCTCCGCCTCAGGGGTATCGGCCCAGCTTTTCTGCCGGGTAATGACGATATTGGTCCGCCCGGGCAGGGGGCGGTACTTGTCCGGGAAGGACAGCCAGGTCTTCCGACCCATGATGACCGGATGCCCGGTGGTCAACCGGGTGAAGTGCCTGAGGTCCTCGGGAAGGTGCCAGGGCATGTCCCCGTCCTTGCCGATGACGCCGTCCGGGGTCTGTGCCCAGATGAGGCCGACGCCGGTGATGGAGGCGGCCAGTTCTTCGGTGAAGGACTGTGGATCCGTGGAGTTTTCGGTGCTCATACTGCGATCGGGGCCTTGATGGTGGGGTGGTGCCTGTAATCCACGACTTCGAAGTCTTCCAGCCTGTAGTCGAAGATGGACGCGGGCTTCCGGGTGATCCTCAGCTGCGGGTACTCGTAGGGCTCGCGCTCGAGCTGCTTGAGGACCTGGTCCATGTGGTTCTCGTAGATGTGCACATCGCCGCCGGTCCAGACGAATTCGCCGGGCTCCAGCCCCACCTGCTGGGCCACCATGCAGGTGAGCAGCGCGTAGGAGGCGATGTTGAACGGGACGCCCAGGAACATGTCCGCTGAGCGTTGGTACAGCTGGCAGGACAGTTTGCCGTCGGCCACGTAGAACTGGAAAAAGGCATGGCACGGGGGGAGGGCCATGTCCTGCAGTTCGGAAACATTCCAGGCCGAGACCACGTGCCGGCGCGAGTCCGGGTTGGACTTCAGGTTGTCGACCAGCTCCGCGATCTGGTCGATGTGGCCGCCGTCGGGGGTGGGCCAGCTGCGCCACTGGACCCCGTATACCGGTCCCAGGTCGCCGTCCGCGTCCGCCCACTCGTTCCAGATGGTGACGCCCTGGTCCTGCATCCACTTCACGTTGGTTTCACCGCGCAGGAACCACAGGAGCTCCACGGCCACGGACTTGAAGTGGACCCGCTTGGTGGTGATCAGCGGGAAGCTCTTCGTCAGGTCAAAGCGGATCTGGCGTCCGAAAACGCTGGTGGTTCCGGTGCCCGTGCGGTCCGATTTGTGCGTGCCGGAAGCCAGGACATCGCGCAGGAGGTCTTCATAAGGCGTTGGGATGCTCACGGCTCAAGTCTACTTGGACAAGGCCGGGAGGCTGGGCTCCTCATGGCGATGCGTCCCGTCGCAGTTTGCCGCGAAGCACATCAAGCAGGACCTCGTCGCTCAGGCGCGCTGCCCGGCCGGCTGCAATGTAATGGTCGACGGCGGCCTGCACCGCTGCAGGGACGGGAACCGTTCCCCGGCCCCCCGGCGTGCCGGCGGCCGGGGCGGTGACCACCGTTCCGCCCCGCCGCCGGGAATCCACGAGCCCGGCGGCCTCGAGCTCCTTGTAGGCCCGGGCGACGGTGCCCGTTGCAATGCCGAGGTCGGCCGCGAGGCTGCGGACTGTGGGCAGGCGGGTTCCGGGGGCGAGTGCACCCAAGGCGACCAGGGAGCTGATCTGGGAGCGTATCTGCTCGTACGGAGGTATCGCGGAGCGCAGGTCCACGGTAATCCCCGTACTCACGTGGCCGGTTCCTTTGCGGGCGTGCGGGCGGAGCCGGTGCTGCGGGCGAAGCTGCGCACGGGAATGACGGCGATAACGATCCCCGCGGCGCAGAGCAGGGCGCCGGTGAAGGGTGCGGCATCCCAGACCCAGGCCCAGGGGGCAGGTTCCAGTTCCAGTCCCCGGCGGATATCCGGCCCCGCTGCCAGCAACAGCACCCCGGCCTGCGCGGCGAAACAGGCCGCCAGCGTCCGGACAACCCTGTGCACGGTGATGGCGCGGAGCGCCGCGTCCAGGCCGGCGACCGCCGTCGAAATGCCCTTCCGGGCCTTCGCCGCACCCGCGGGAAGGACCGCGACGAGCACCACGGCAGCGCACGCCCAGAGAGTCGGGGACCACGAGGGCAGGATGCCGAGGCCGGCCTGGACGGAGGAGGTCACAATGACGGCTGCTGCCAGGATGGTGAGGGCTGCGATGCCTGTGGTAAGCATTGCGGGGCTCACCGGCTGGTGCGGCCATTCCCGCGGCGCTCCGGAGGTTCCGTAGTTGCGCTGGACCAGCAGTTCCCCCGCCGCGGTGACCAGCAGGACGGATACGGCGGCCAGCGCCACCACACGGGCGGGATGGCCGGCCAAGGCCCCCGGAACGAACACCGCCGCCAGGGCTGGAACGAAAGCGGCAAGCCCCGAAACTGCGCCCAAAGACACGGAAAGCCGCGTGGCGGGATGGGATGCCGCTGCAGGTCCACGGCGCCCTGGCATGGTGCCGTCTGCCCGGAGAGCAGGGAGCTTGGGTGGCGCCCACCACCACATGGCCAGCAGGACGGCGAGATTTACCGCCCCGGCAGCGTTCACCCAGCCGCCGGCAACAACGGAAGGATCGGGCCGCGCTGCGTGGTTGCCCGCGATTGCCGCCAGGCCGGAGGCTATGGTGGCCACGGTTCGGAGCAACCTGTTCATGGCGATGGTCCTCAGGAGGCTGTTCTCCACGGAGTCCAGCGCCTCAAGCCGGCGGCGCCGGGTCATCAGCACCAGCACCAGCCAGGTTCCCGCCGCCAGGACAAGAAGGGCAGGGCCGAGGTAGGAAGCCAGCTCGATGCCGGGGACCCGGCCGTCGCCGCCGTACGGCACAAAGCCGGCGGCGGGGTCCGGGCGGGACCCGTAGGGGACTGGTTCGTAGCCGGGAAGGGTTGCCATCCAGCCGATTTGCAGGGCGGCACCCGCAAACACAGCAAGGACGGTCCAGGCGAGCGGCCGGGGCAGGAAGTCGCGCATCCGCCGCACCTCCAGGTCCGCCTGGCGCCGGGGGAGGCGGGGGCCGGGATAACTCACTTGGCCGATGGCATGCACGGCCAGGGGCCCGAGTATCGGCCAGGCCAGGGCCGGCACGATTGCTGAGGTGCTGATGAGCGGCTGCGAATCCGGACTGGCGTAAAGGATGCCGGCATTTCCGGCCGGCTGCAGCGAACTGGCCAGCCACCCCATGATGCCCACCCAAAATGCGTGCTGGGAGGCAGTGGCCGCAGAGCCGCTGCCCGGTCCCCAGATGACCCAGCGCAGCAGGAGGTAGCTGCCCGCCGCCAGCAGGAACGGCCACACAAGGGCCATGGCCGGAATGTTGATAAAGACAGCGGCATCGGTAAACGGCACTTCATCCCCCCAGAATCGTGCATCAATGTACTAAGTCTTTGATACAAAACCTCTGGGGTCAAGCGCCACGGCAGAGCCGTTCCTAGTCGTCAAACGGCTTGAACTGCTCCACGGCCACGATCCGCCGTTTTCCGCCGGGAGCCACGTGGCACACCACCAGTTCGCCGGGCGAGAGGTAGGGCTCCTTTCCCGGCAGGAGCGCACGCAGGTGGTGCGGCATATGCTCCGCCAGCTGGCCGAACACGGTGGGCAGGGCCGGGCGGTGCGTGCAGACCGCCACCGCGCGCTGCTTATCGAACAGGCCTTCAATGACGGCGGCTGTCTTCTTCGGGCTGCGGGCATGCCGATGCTCCGTCAGCGCCTCCGCGAGCTTCACCTTGGCACCCGCGGCCTTGGCATAGGGCGCGACGGTTGCGGCGCACCGCAGCCAGGGGCTGGTCACCACCCGAAGCGGCTTCCAGGCGTGCAGGAGCCGGCTCACCGCCAGCGCCTGCCGCGTCCCCGTGGCCGCAAGCGGCCGCTCACCCTCGGCCTTGCTCCAGGACGAGCGCGGTTTCGCTTTGGCGTGGCGGAGCACCACGAGAGGCCACGTGTCCAGGTGCCCGCGCCCGTGGGCTTCCTGCAGGTATTGCAGGGGCACGACGTCGGACGGGTTGGACAGCAGCGCAGCGGCCTTTTCGGGGGCGCACCACATGACGCTGTCCACCTCCTTGCCGTCCGGAAGAAGCTTTGCCCCGTTGGCCTTGACGGCCCAGTAGTGGACCACCTTGAGGCCGGAGGCCACGTGGTAGTGGATGGGCGGCAGCGGGATGCCCAGCTGGGCGGTGAGGCCGATCTCCTCCTGGACCTCCCGGACCGCGCACTCGGGGATGGTTTCGCCGTCGTCGATCTTGCCCTTGGGCCAGGACCAGTCGTCATAGCGGGGCCGGTGGATCAGCAGGACTTCAAGCCTGTCCTTGACCATGCGCCATGGCACGGCACCGGCAGCCGTCACGGCGACTGGTTCCCCCGGGTGGTCTGTCTGGTCTGCTACGAGTGCATCGCTCGACAAAACAGGTGCCCTTAACGCCGGCTCAGGCTGCGCTGCCGGGGGCGGGAGGCCAGCAGCCAGGACTGGACGTCCTCAAGGGGCTTGCCGTCGTCGGACAGGTGGTGCCGGGTCCAGACTCCCTCATTATCCAGGTGCCAGCTGGAGGTTTCCGGGGCCATGTAGCGCCGCAGCAGGTCAAGGACGTAATTGATGTCATCCGTGCTGGACAGCTGGACCAGGGCCTCCACCCTGCGGTCAAGGTTGCGGTGCATCATGTCCGCCGAGCCGATGTACACCACGGGGTCCCCGCCGTTGGCAAAGGCGAACACCCGGGAGTGCTCCAGGAACCTGCCCAGGATGGAACGGACGGTGATGTTGTCGCTGAGCCCGGGTACTCCGGGACGGAGCGAGCAGATGCCGCGGACCACCACGTCAACCTTCACTCCGGCCTGCGAAGCGCGGTAGAGGGAATCGATGATTGCCTCGTCCACCATGGAGTTGACCTTGATCTGCACGCGGCCCGGGATTCCGGCGCGGGCGTTCCGGATTTCGGTCTCGATGCGGTCGATCAGCCCTGAACGCACGGAACGGGGCGCCACCAGCAGCCTCTTGAACGTGGACTTCGGCGCGTAGCCGGAGAGCTGGTTGAAGAGCTTGGACAGGTCCTCGCCCACCTGCTCGTTGGCGGTGAGCAGGCCCAGGTCCTCGTAGTAGCGGGCAGTCCGGGGGTGGTAGTTGCCGGTGCCGATGTGGCAGTAGCGGCGGAGCCCGTCAACCTCCTGGCGCACCACCAGCGAAAGCTTGCAGTGCGTCTTGAGGCCAACGATGCCGTACACCACGTGCACGCCGGCCTGTTCCAGCTTGCGGGCCCAGGAGATGTTCGCCTGCTCGTCGAACCGGGCCTTGATCTCCACCAGGGCCAGGACCTGCTTGCCGGCCTCGGCAGCGTCGATCAGGGCGTCAACAATGGGGGAGTCTCCGGACGTGCGGTACAGGGTCTGCTTGATGGCCTGGACCTTGGGGTCGGCGGCGGCCTGTTCCAGGAACGCCTGCACCGAGGTGGAAAACGAATCGTACGGGTGGTGGAGCAGGATGTCCCGGCGGCGCATGGCGGCGAACACGTTGGCGGCCTTGGACGTCTCTGACTCGTTCAGGTACCGGGACGTGTGCGGAACGTGCTTGGGGTAGTGGAGGTCTGCGCGGTCGATGCCGGCGATCACGGAGAGTCCCCGGAGGTCCAGCGGGGCAGGAACCGAATAGACCTCGGATTCCTCCACGCCGAGCTCGCGGATCAGCAGCGCGCGGATGTTCGGGTTGATGTCGTTGGTGACCTCAAGCCGGACGGGCGGGCCGAAGCGGCGGCGCAGGAGTTCCTTTTCGAGGGCCTGGAGGAGGTTTTCGGCGTCATCCTCTTCCACCTCCACGTCCTCGTTCCGGGTGACCCGGAAACTGTGGTGCTCCAGGACCTCCATCCCGGGGAACAGCTTGTCCAGGTGCACTGCGATGACTTCCTCCAGCGCAATGAAGCGCGCCACCCGTCCTGCCACGGCCCCGGCGCGGGGGCCGTCGATGGAAATAAGGCGCGGAAGCTGGTCCGGCACCTTGACGCGGGCAAAGAGTTCCTTGTCGCTGATCGGGTTGCGCACCACCACGGCAAGGTTGAGGGACAGGCCTGAAATGTAGGGGAAGGGGTGCGCCGGATCCACCGCGAGGGGCGTGAGGATGGGGAACACCTTCTCGGCGAAGATCACGCTCAGCTGCTGCTGCGCTGCGTCGTCCAGCTCGTCCCAGTGCATCAGGTGGATGTGTTCGTAAGCCAGGGCCGGGCGGATCTGCTCCGCGTAGACCTGCGCATGCCGCTGCTGGAGCCGGTGGGCTTCCCCGCTGATCCTCTCCAGCACCTCAACAGGGCTGAGGCCTGCAGGGGAGGGGACTGCGAGGCCGGTGGCGATACGCCGTTTGAGCCCTGCCACCCGGACCATGAAGAACTCGTCCAGGTTGGAGGCAAAGATCGAAAGGAAGCTGACACGTTCCAGCAGGTGGAGCGTGGGATCCTCAGCCAGTTCCAGGACGCGGGAGTTGAAGCTGAGCCAGCTCAGTTCACGGTCCAGGAACCGGTCCGGGCGGATATCGCCCTCGGGCTGCAGGTTCGGCGCGAACTCCGGGATGTCAATGCGGTCCTGGGTGGCGCGCGAGGCGGGAACCTCCGAGGAACCGAAACGGGCGCGTACCGGCACTGCGACGTCCTTGGACGTGACTGCTCCGGAAGGTTCCGGGTTCATGGCATCTCCTTTACCTGGCGGTTGATGCTGGCGCTTCCGGCCTGCGCGGGTTCTGCCTCAACCTTACAAGCATTCAGTGCGCCGAAGCCCGTGCATTTCCAGCCCGGGGGCCGTATGTCAGCCGGGTGGACTAGACGGTTGCCAGCTGTCCGTACATGACGTCCATATCCCAGCGCGTGAAGCCCAGGCTCCGGTACAGGGAAACAGCGGCTGCATTGTCGGCATCGGTGTACAGCATGACGGCATGCAGCCCCAGGCCCTGGAGGTGCCGGATACCCGCAACTGTGAGGGCTTTGCCAAGCCCCATACCCTGCGCTTCCGGGGCCACGCCGACAGCGTAGACCTCGCCGATGGCCGGGTGCGGGCCGTGCTTCGGATGGACCTTGGTCCAGTGGAAGCCCAGCAGGCGGCCCTGCCGGTCCTCAGCCAGAAGGAAGCCTGAGGGATCGAACCAGTCCTCGGCCATCCGGGCGTCCAGGTCGGCCCGGGTGAGGCTGCCCTGTTCGGGGTGGTGGGCGAAAGCGGCCCGGTTCGCGGCCAGCCAGGCGTCCTCATCCTTGCCGGGCACGAAGGTGCGGAGGGTGACGCCCTCCGGAAGCGTGGCCTCGGGAAGGTCCGCTCCCGCCGTCGTCATCCTCATTTTCCACAGCTCACGGACGGGGCCGAAGCCGTAGCGGGCCGCCAGGTCCGCGGCGGCCTCATGGTTGCCGTGGGACCAGGCCTTCAGCCCTTCCAGTCCGCGGCTGCCCTTGAGCTGTCCCACCAGGCGGTCTGCCACCCCCTGGTTCCGGTAGCTGGGATGGACGGCGATCTCCAGCACGCCAGTGCCATCGGGTTTCTCCACCACGACGGCGAACCCGGCCAGGTCCTGGCCACTGGCGGGGTCGGAGTCCTCGTCCGGGGCGTACAGGGCCAGGGTCAACGGTGACTGCCCGGCAGATCCGCCGGTCCGCATGGTCACCAGGGTCTGCTCCGATATGGAGGGGTTGCCGTCAGATTCTTCTGCCGCGGCCAGGAGGTCCCGGCAGTCCTTCAGGAGCTGCTGGTCAACCGCGCCCCGCTCCGTATGGACGGGCCACTTCTCAGGATGCGCTGGAGTCATGAGGCAAGGCTATACGGGAAGCGGCAAGGGCGCTCAGGCCTCGGTGAGCTCGTCTTCCTGCTGCCGCACCAGGGTAAGGCGGTATCCCACGTTGCGCACGGTGCTGATGAGGTTCTCGTGGTCAGCGCCCAGCTTCGCCCGCAGGCGCCTGACGTGGACGTCCACGGTGCGGGTGCCGCCGTAGTAGTCGTAGCCCCACACCTCTGTGAGCAGCTGCTGCCGGGTGAAGACGCGGCCGGGGTGCTGCGCCAGGTACTTCAGCAGCTCGAATTCCTTGAAGGTCAGGTTCAGCGGTGCGCCGTTCACGCGGGCGGTGTAGCTCGCCTCGTCGATAACCACGCCGGCTGCGCGGATCTCCGTCGGCGCATCCTCATGGTCCGGGACGGCGCGGGCAACTGAGAGCCTGATGCGGGCTTCCACCTCGGCCGGGCCCGCCGAATCGAGGACGATGTCATCCACGGCCCAGGCGGAGGAAACGGCCGCCATGCCGCCCTCGGTCAGGATCAGTACCAGGGGAGCGCTGAGGCCGGTGGCTTTGAGCAGCTGGGTGAGGGAACGGGCGCCCACCAGGTCTTTCCGGGCATCCAGCAGCACAATGTCGCAGGGATCGGTCTCCAGCAGGGCAGTCGGCTCGGCAGGAAGGATGTGGACCCGGTGGTTCAGCAGCTCCAAGGCAGGCAGGATGTCCACCGAAGAGCCAGTGCTGTTCGTCAAGAGCAGGATGTGCGACATTGTTCCTCCATGGGCCGTCCGCGCATCATTGGGCGACTGAACCGGGTTTTCACCGGCCGGTACTGGCTTCCTGCTCCGGCATTGGGCCAGCGGAAAAGGGCCGGCCTGCCACCTCAGCAGTGAGCTTAGCTGAGCTTTGAGTATACCCGCAGGCCTGTCCGGAGCCATGGATCCGGCCCGGATCAGGGGACGTTTTGCGACATATCCTGTTCATATAAGGCAGGATTGAGCCAGGGCCCCGACGCCCTCCGCGAAGGGCGGTCCCGCCCTTCCAGGTCGACGCCAGGATGGGATTGCAGCGCAGTGAGTGCAGAAACTAAATCCAGGCCGGGCTCCGCATGACCGCGGAGCTGCAGGCACCGGCGCGGTCGTTGGGCTCGTGGAGTATCGGCCTCGTGGGGATGGCCGGCCTCGCTGCGATCATCACCGGTGTCTACACCTCCCGCGAGGTGCTCGTGGCCGTCGCTGTTGCCATGGCCGCCGCCATCGGCATCGGGTGGCCGCACTTCCTCCGCATACCCGCCAAGAAGACACTCGCCGCGGTCATCGCCGTGCCGGGTGCCGGAGCCGCAGTTGCTGCCGGGCTGGCACCTGCCCCCGGCTACCTCGACTGGACCCCGGCATTTATTGCCCTGGGCATGATGGCCGTCTTCATCGTGCAGCTGCTCCGCGGAACGGGACAGGCCCAGCGGCTTGAATCCACCCTGGGCTGTTGCGCCGGCGTGCTGCTCTCCTGCCTGGGCTCAGGCTGGATAGCCGGCGCACGGTTCAACGGCGTCCGCGAAATGCTCCTGGTGGCAGCCATCAGCGCCGCGGTTGCCCTGCTGGCCGGGCTGATCCGCTGGCCGGACAGCGTCGTGGCGCCCCTGGGGATCGTGCTGGCAGGCCTTGCAGGACCGCTCGCCGGGCTGGTGCTCTCGGACATCGCCGTCCTGCCGGCAGCCATCTTCGGCGTCGTGGTAGGGGCGGTGCTGGCGAGCTTCCGGCGCCTGGCCACCCTGCGGGGTGCGCCCCTGAACGTCCCCGCTGCCCTTAGCATGGGCCTTGCCCCCGTCTCGGCGGTGGGTTCCCTCGCCTACTTCATAGACAAACTACTCATCTACTAACGCGTTAGGATGGCATCATGTCCGTACTTGCTTTTGAAATCTTCTTCCTTGTCCTGCTCGGCGTCGCCAGCCTCGCCATGGCCTGGTTCGCCGGATTCGTGGTCTACCGCCTGTTCAAGGGCCAGAAGTAGACGTCTTTTTCCGGAGCTTGCCGATTTCCAGAGGTAGTCGCTGTGCCCATTGAGATTCCTACAGACCTGACTCCAGAACTCGTTCCGCTTTCCTGGCTCATTGGTGAGTGGGAGGGCCGCGGCCGCCTCGGCAGCGGCGACGAGGACTCGGAGCACTTCCTGCAGCACGTGTCCTTCACGCACAACGGGCTGCCGTACCTTCAGTACCGCGCGGAGAGCTGGCTGACGGACGACGACGGCACGCGCCTGCGGCCGCTCACCGTCGAGACCGGCTTCTGGGCGCTGGAGCGCAAACAGCTTGATGCCGACGGCGGCCCGGGGCTGATCCCCGCGGACATCGTTCCGGCGCTGAAGAGTGCCGACGAGGTGGAGGCCCTGCGCAACAGCGAGGGAGGGTTCGACATCTCGGTGTCCATCTCCCACCCCGGCGGAATCTCCGAGCTGTACTACGGCCAAATCAAGGGTCCGCAGATCCAGCTCACCACGGATATGGTGATGCGCGGGAGCCATTCCAAGGACTACAGCGCCGCCACCCGCATCTTCGGGCTGGTGGACGGCAACCTCCTGTGGCGCTGGGATGTCGCTGTTGGCGGCAAGGAAGGCAAGGGCCTGGAAGCGCACGCCTCGGCCTTCCTGAAAAAGGTTTCCTGACTCCTCCCGGTCCTTCGGCATATAGATGCGGGCGGCCCGGATCCACTCCGGCCACAGCAATCCGGAATACCGCCGAGCCCCAAGGACTTCTACTACATATGACTACTCCCAGCCCCCTGCTGTCGCGCCCTGGCGCCGTTGAGGCGGCCGGCGCGGACGCCGGCGTTGCCGCCCACTATGGCGAGCCCCTGCGCGAGCAGCGCGCCCTCGCGGCCGGAACCGCCGTCGTCGACCTCTCCCACCGCGGTGTTGTTACGGTCACCGGTCCGGACCGCCTGAGCTGGCTCAACACCCTTTCCTCCCAGCAGGTTGCAGGCCTCCAGCCGAACGAATCCAGCGAACTCCTCCTCCTGAGCGTGCAGGGCAGGATCGATTTCGACGCCCGCGTGATCGACGACGGTGCCACCACATGGCTGATCGTCGAGGCTGCCGAGGCGGCGCCGCTGGCCGGATTCCTCAACAGGATGAAGTTCATGCTGCGGGTGGACATCGCCGATGTCTCCGCGGACTGGGCCGTTGTGGGCAGCACAAAGGCTGTCCCGGAGTGGTCCGGCCTGCTGTCGTGGCAGGACCCGTGGCCCAATGTGGGGGCCGGCGGCTACTCCTATGCGACGGTCCCGGAGGCCAGCCACCCGGGGCTCGACCGACCGTGGTTCGAATACCTCATTCCCGCCGGCGGCCTGGAGGAGAAGGTCGCTGGCAGGCCCCTTGCGGGCGTCTTGGCAGCCGAAGCACTGCGCGTCGCGGCCTGGCGTCCCAGGATCGGCGCGGAAACCGACGACAAAACCATCCCGCACGAGCTCGACCTGCTCCGGACCGCGGTGCACCTGGCCAAGGGCTGCTACAAGGGGCAGGAAACCGTAGCGCGGGTGCACAACCTGGGCCATCCGCCCCGCCGCCTTGTCTTCCTCCAGCTGGACGGGTCCCAGCACACCCTGCCGCAGGCAGGAAGCCCGGTCCTGGCGGGGGAGCGCAAAGTGGGAACGGTGACGTCCGTGGCGCAGCACTACGAGATGGGTCCGGTTGCGCTGGCAGTCATAAAGCGTTCCGTCGCGCCGGATGAAATACTGACGGTCCTGGACGGCGACGAGCCGTACCCTGCCGCCCAGGAACTCATCGTCGCCCCCGACGCCGGCCAGGTGGTGGGGCGCCAGACCGGATTCCTGAAAGGGCCCCGCCCATGACTGACAACGTCCAGCCCCATCCAGGGCCCGACGACGACGCCCTGGCTTTGGCGCACACGCTCTTCCAGGCTGCCAGGGAAGGGGACACGGCGCTGCTGCGTGCCTACCTGGACGCGGGCGCTCCCGCCACCCTGACCAATTCGGCAGGGGATTCGCTCCTGATGCTGGCCGCCTACCACGGCCATGCGGAAACCGTGCGGCTCATCCTGGAACACGGTGCCGAGCCCGGCACCGCCAATGACCGTGGCCAGACTCCGCTCGCGGGAGCTGCCTTCAAGGGCTACACCGATGTGGCCAGGGTCCTGCTGGATGCCGGCGCCGACCCCGATGCCGGTGCGCCGTCGGCCCGCGCCGCTGCCCAAATGTTCGCCCGCCAGGAGATCCTGGACCTCCTGGCGTAGCCGGGACGCAGCCGTTCACCCGGTCCCGCCCGGCAGCAACCACCTGACGAAGGATGACCGTGGAAAACGTAGCAAAACCCTGGCCGGCCCTGTGGTCCCTGGTGATCGGGTTCTTCATGATCCTGATCGACACCACCATCGTGTCCGTGGCGAACCCGCGGATCATGGAGGGCCTCGGCGCGGACATCAACTCGGTCATCTGGGTCACCAGCGCCTACCTCCTGGCCTACGCGGTCCCGCTGCTCATCACGGGCAGGCTGGGCGACCGCTTCGGGCCCAAGAAGCTCTACCTGTCAGGACTGGTCGTCTTTACGCTGGCTTCGCTGTGGTGCGGGCTGTCCGGCGATGTGGAGACGCTTATCGCAGCACGCGTGGTGCAGGGCCTCGGCGCCGCCATGATGACACCGCAGACCATGGCAGTCATCACCCGGATCTTCCCGCCGGACCGGCGGGGTGCAGCCATGGCCATCTGGGGCGCCACCGCCGGAATGGCCACCCTCGTGGGCCCTATCCTGGGCGGTGTCCTGGTGGACGGCCTCGGCTGGGAATGGATCTTCTTCATCAACGTCCCCATCGGTATTGCCGGTTTCATCCTTGCCCTGCGCAACGTGCCGGCCCTCAGCACCCACCCGCACCGGTTCGACATCCCCGGCGTGGTGCTCAGCGCCGTCGGACTTTTCCTCCTGGTGTTCGGCATTCAGGAAGGCGAAACCTACAACTGGGGCACCATCGCCGGACCCGTGACGGTGTGGGGCCTTATCATCGCCGGGCTTGCCGTGTTGGCTCTCTTTGTGCTCTGGCAGCGGTTCAACAAAGGCGAGCCGCTGCTGCCCCTGGCGCTTTTCCGGGACCGGAACTTCTCCCTGGCCAACATCGGAATCACCACCGTTGGCTTCACTGTGACCGCGTTCAGCCTGCCCCTGATCTTCTACTACCAGCTGGTCCGCGGCCTTACGCCCACCCAGTCCGCGCTGATGATGGTTCCCATGGCCCTGATCTCGGGCGGCCTGGCGCCGGTGGTGGGGAAAATCATCGACAAGGTCAATCCCAAGTTCATCACGGCAGCCGGCCTGGTGCTGATGGCCGTGGCCCTCGCCTGGAACTCGGCCCTGATGCAGCCGGACACGCCCATCCTGCTGTTCCTCCTGCCCAGCGCCATCCTGGGATTCGCCAACGCAGGAATCTGGGCTCCGCTCAGCACCACCGCCACCCGCAACCTCCCTCCGCGGCAGGCCGGGGCAGGGTCCGGCGTCTACAACACCACACGGCAGATCGGGGCCGTACTGGGCAGCGCAGCCATCGCGGTGCTTATCCAGGCGCGGCTCGCCGCCGAGCTTCCGTCCGGTGCGCCCGGCGGGGCTGCGGGTGAGGGCATGGGACTGTCTGGAAGCCTCCCTGAGGCCCTCCACAGCGGATTTTCGACGGCGATGGGGCAGTCCATCCTGCTGCCGGCCGGGGTCATCCTGGTTGGCGCAGCCGTGGCGTTGTTCTTCGCCAAGCCGCAGCCGGTTCAGGGCTGGGGCGGAGGCGTTCCGGGGTCAGCCAAGGTGGACGCTGGTCTGGATTCCGCCGGCTGACAAGCCCAGCTTCCGGGCCAATGCCAGGGAACCCGTGTTGCTGACGTCCGTCCGCCACTGGAGCGTGAGCCCCGCCGCAAGGGCCTCGTGGGCGGCGATCGAGGCTGCCAGGGACCCCAGGCCGCGCCGGCGCCAATCAGGATCCACCAGGACGCCAAGATGGGCCAGCAGCCCTTCCCACTCGGAGTACGCGCCGCAGGCCAGGGGCACCCGGCGCCCCTCCAGCTCATGCACAATGGTGTAGCGGTTCTCCAGGTCTGAGAGCCCCACCTCGTTGACGTCGTCCGGCGGGCAGCGGCCCTCAAGCTCGATCGCTTCGGCGTTGCCGTGCGAGACCGTCATTTCCTCCGGCGGCTGCCTGAGGGGAAGGTCGTCCGCGAAAAAGAGTGCGGCCGCCCCCATGCCGTGCCCGCCGTGCTCCCTGGTGAGCGTCAGGAGGGTGACGTGCTGCGCCATTTCCTCGTCGGGGAGCTCCGCCGCGGCGTCGATGACCCATTGCGGACCCACCAGCGCCGAGCTGCCGAACAGCCGGACGAACTCGACGGTCCGCGCCGACTCGTCGGCACGGACTATGCGTTCCCCGGAGGCAAGGGCGGAACTGAAGGCGCCATCATCCAGTCCCAGGCGCCGGGCCCATGCAAGCTGGATGATGGCGGCCGAACCGGGGTCGAGTGTCATGCTTCCAGCCTAGGACGGGCAGCCGGTCCAGCCGGACAGGACACTTCGGCGGCCAGCACACTTCAGGGGAACGGCTTAGCCGAACAGGACCGCAGCTTCGTCGTAGCGGTTCTGAGGGACGGTCTTCAGCTTGCCCAGGGCTTCCTGGAAGCCCACGTGCTCGATGTCCGTTCCCTTGAGCGCCACCATGGTGCCCCAGTAGCCCTCCACCACCGAGTCGATGGCTGCCATGCCCAGCCGGGTGGCCAGGACGCGGTCGAAGGCGGACGGCACGCCGCCGCGCTGGATATGGCCCAGGATGGTGGCGCGGGTTTCAATGCCGGTCCGGGCTTCAAGCTCCGGGGCGAGCTGGTCTGCGATGCCGCCGAGGCGGGGCCGGCCGAAGGTGTCCAGGCCGCGCTCTGAGTGCGGGGTTTCCATGTGCTCGGGCACGAACCCTTCAGCCACGACCACCAGGGGCGCGCGGCCGCGGGCGTGGGCCTCGTTCACCCATTCGGTGATCTGTTCGATGCTGACTTTCTGTTCCGGAATGAGGATGGCGTGGGCGCCCGCGGCCATGCCGGCGTGCAGGGCGATCCAGCCGACGTGCCGGCCCATGACTTCGGCAATCATGCAGCGGTGGTGCGATTCCCCGGTGGTCCGGAGCCTGTCGATTGCCTCGGTGGCGATCTGCACGGCGGTGTCGAAACCGAAGGTGTAGTCGGTGGCGTCGAGGTCGTTGTCCACGGTCTTGGGAACGCCGACGATCTTCAGCCCTGCGTCGGTGAGCCGCTTGGCCGCCGCGAGCGTGCCCTCACCGCCGATCGCGATGATGGCATCGATGCCCAGGCGCTCCATGTGGGCCTTGATGACGTCGGGGCCGCCGCCGTTTTCGAACGGGTTGGTGCGGGAGGTGCCCAGGATGGTGCCGCCCTGCTTGGCAATGCCGCGGACCATGGTCCGGGGGATGTCGATGACGTCGCCCTCAACAACGCCGCGCCAGCCGTCGAGGAAACCGACGAACTCGTGGCCGTGGATGGCAATTCCTTTAAGGACTGCACCGCGGATAACCGCATTCAGTCCGGGGCAGTCGCCACCGCTGGTAAGGATTCCAATTTTCATGTCTCGCTCAAATCCTGGGGAGAGGGTTTACAGGCAGAGCGCCACGCTGAGCTCACATAGAGTCTAGTGCGGTGTGTGCGGTACGACACAAACTGGTTACACGAAGGGCCCCGTTCCTTCGCGGAGGAACGGGGCCCTGTACGGCAGTGTTTACGGGCGGTTCAGTGACCGTCTGTCGAGGAACGCCTGCAGCGGGATGACGTTCCGCTGGTCCGGCAGGATTACCCAGGCCACAAGGTAGAAAACGAAGGCCGGGCCGGGGAGGAGCGCAAAGAGGAGGAAGGCAATCCGGACGTAGGCGACGTCCACGTTGAGCTTTGCTGCGATCCCTCCCAGCACGCCTCCGAGGATGCGCTGGGGTCCGCGTTTCAGGCCCAGGCCCCTGACGATGCTGAAGAATTTATCCATGGTTCAAGACTTCCGTGTTGCGGTGCTGTTGTCACCTTTCCGGGCGGAAAGGAGTCCTCCGACCACCAGGGCCGCACCCGCCCCGATCATGAGGCCGATCAGGACGTAGGTCCCGTTGAGGGTGACGATTCCGAGCTGGGCGATGATGATCAGGGCTGCGAGGGCCACCACGATCAGGCCCCATACGATGGTTCCCACCCGCGCCCCCGTGGGAGGCGCGGAATCGGTGTGCGCGGCCGGGGTGCTGCCCGGGATGTACGGGTCCGGTGCCGGTGTCTGGCTGCTCATGTCAGTTACCTTCCTCAATGGTGACGTTGCTGACGGTGCCGTCGATCTCGATGACCAGGTGGCTGCCGGGCTTGTCGGTGTTGTAGCTGCTTTCGCGTGTGGTTGTCCCGCCGCGCTGGTTCCCGCCTTCCGCGAGGTTGCCCAGCGTCATGTCGGCCCGGATGTCCACGGGGACGGAGTCCGGGATGACCACCGTGACGTTGCTGGCGGTGAAATCAAGGGGGACCAGCACCTCGGACTCAAGGGGTGCGTCCAGGTCGAGCGCGGTGAGGTCAACGGTGCCGCGTCCTGCCGTGATGTTCAGACCCTCGCTTGCCTGCTGGATGCTGGTGGGGGACCAGTCAACTTCCTGGAAGCGGACACGCTCGCCGTTGTTGCCCACCACGTTGAAGATTCCTCCCGTGATGAGGGCTGCCACCGCAAAGAACGACAGGATGCCCGAGGTCCGGCCGCGGAAGCCCAGGATGAGGATTCCGAGGCCCAGGACTGCAGCCGCGCTGGCCCAGGCGATGGCGTTTGTGGAGTCGCCGAGATCGATGATGTTGGTGACGTCCAGGGCTTTTAGTCCGGCGCCCACGATCAGCGCACTGCCGGCAGCGATCGCGACGGCGGGAGCGCCGGGACCTGCGGGACGCACCTTGGGTGCCGGTGGGGGTCCTTGCGGCTGCCAGGTGGTGCCCGCACCTCCGTTGTCCCATCCGCCGCTGCCGGATCCGCCGGTGCCGTACGGGCTGCCAGTGAACGGTCCGGTCCCTGCAACGTCGGAGTATGGGGGAGCGGTTGCACCAGAGGGTGCGGCCTGGTGCGTGGTGGTTCCGGGATAGGTGTTGCCGGCATAGGGGGTGGTTCCGGCTGCCGCTGCGCCTGCCGGTGTTCCAACCGCTGCTTTGTTGCGCTGCGCGAGGTAGTAGACCAGGTAGATGGCACCGCCAACCCAGAAGAGGGTCCAGAGGAAGGCGCCGAAGCCGTGGTTGCTCCAGCCCCAAAAATCGCCTCCCAGTCCGCTGAAACCGAGGATTACGGCGATCAGGGAACCGGTCATGCCGCTGGTCCAGCGCCCTGCGCCGGCTTCCTGGACATGGATCCTTCCATCGGGCTCTGGCAGGAAGGCCCACGCCAGGCCGTAGAAAAGTACACCGATGCCGGCGAACAGCGTCATCACGAGGAAGACGCCGCGGACGATCAGCGGGTCGATGCCCAGGCGCTGCGCGATGCCGCTGGAGACGCCGCCGATCCAGCGGTCCTGGCCGCGGGTGATCCCATGACTGCGCACCCAGCGGAAAAAGTCGGACTGTTGGTTGGGTGCTCCGGCATAGGCGTAGCCGCGGGAGCCCTGGCCAGGATTGCCGCCACCGGGATTGTCCTGGCCCGGGAAGTATCCGGCCGGCTGCCCGGCATAAGCCGCGCCGGCGCTGTCCCGCGCCCCCTGGTCCCGGGTGGATCCGGGGCTGAAAGCGTCCTGATCCTCCTGTTCCTGCTTTTGTTCCTGCTTGGGGTCCGGGCCTGACGTCGATGCGGGATCCGGTGAGCCGGCAGGCGCCTGCTGATCAGGCGGCAGGAGGGGCAACGTGGGGTTTTCGTTTTCCCGCTTGGGGATGGGCTCGGTGGGGTGGCCGTCGTCAGGGGTGGGGGTTTGCGAGTTCATGCTTCGATCCTTCCGCCTGCCGGGCTTCGGCTCTACTGGGGGACACCCTGAACGGCCCCTGAGCGGACCCCGGACCCGGGCGGAATGCGGGCTCGGTAACCCTGATCCGTGCTTGGATTGATCCATGACAACCGTCCCCGCCCGCCTCCCGCTGGTCCGCCGCAGCGACCGCTTCATCGCAGGCGTGTGTTCAGGCCTTGCCGCCCACCTCGGGGTGCCGGTGGGTCACGTGCGGGTGGCAATGGTCCTGGCCTCGCTGGCTGGCGGCGCCGGCGTCGTCTTCTACGCCTGGTTGTGGATCATGGTCCCCACTGCTGACGAAAGCGAACGGCGGCAGGCGCGCCGGCCGCCGTCGCCCATTGCACCGGCCGTCAGCCGTGATGGTGCGCCGGCCGCAGTTCCCTGGTACGCGGGCCCGTCCGGCGGCGTAATGGCTCCGTCCGTGACCGTTGCGCCCGCCGTTCCCGGCGGCGGCATTCGCGCAGATACTGCGGCGCCAGGAGGCCTTGGACACCCCGCCCCGGCGGACGCCGGAGAGCCCCTGTTCGAGGCCGTGCGGCCCCCCTGGTTCCGGTTCCGGGAGATGCGGTACGGCAAGGAAATTTTGCTTGGGGTCGGGCTGCTGCTGGTGGCGGGCATCCTGATCGCCCAACTGCTGGGCGTAAATGTGCCCCTGGGGACGCTTATACCGGCAGCGGCAGTGCTTGGCGGCGCCTCCATTGCATGGATGCAGCTGGACGAGACCCGGCGGGCGGGGCTGGTGGACAAAACCAAGGCGGACCAGGCAGGGGGCTGGGCACGGCTTGCGGCGGGCCTGGCGCTGGTGGTGGCCGGCGTCCTGGTGATGGTGTCCGGTTCCGGTTCCTGGGAGCAGACCTGGCTGGCGCTGCTGGCCTCGGTTGCCGTCCTCGGCGGGGTGGTGCTGGTCCTGCTGCCGTGGGCGCTGAAGTTCTGGCGCGACCTGGAATCCGAGCGGGCCGGCCGCATCCGGGAAACCGAACGGGCCGAGATCGCCGCCCACCTCCATGACTCGGTGCTGCAGACGCTGGCCCTGATCCAGCGGCGGGCGGCGAATGAGCACGATGTCCTCCGGCTGGCCCGTGCCCAGGAACGTGAGCTGCGGGGCTGGCTTTTCGCGGATCCCGGCAAGGACGCCGGGCAACTGTCGGACCGGATCAAGGCCGTGGCCGCCGAGGTGGAGGACCTGCTGGGCAACGCCGTCGAGGTGGTATGCGTAGGGGACACAGCCGTCACGGAAGGCCATGAGGCGCTGATCCAGGCCAGCCGGGAGGCAATGCTCAACGCGTCCCGCCACGGGGGAGGGACGGTCTCGGTCTATCTGGAGGTCTCCGGCGGCCGCACCGAAGTCTTCATCAAGGACCGCGGCCCTGGATTCGAGCTGCAGCATGTGCCGGAGGACAGGCTCGGGGTCAGGGAATCCATCATCGGACGCATGAACCGCCATGGCGGCACGGCCGCAATCACCAGCAGCAGCGACGGCACGGAGGTGCGGCTGGGCTTCCCCGCCACCACCCAGGACAGCACGGAAGGCAAGCCATGAATGCAACACAGGGACCGGGGTCGGCTCCGGCCGCAAGGTCCGCCCGGGTGGTCATTGTGGACGACCACGCGATCTTCCGCTCCGGCCTGAAAGCGGACCTGGACCCCAGTATCCAGGTGGTGGGTGAGGCGGCGACCGTGGAACAGGCCATCGCCGTCATTGCGCAGCAACGTCCGGACGTGGTGCTGCTGGACGTTCACCTGCCCGGCGGCCTTGGCGGCGGGGGCCGGGAGGTCATCGCCGGTTCCGCCGCCGTGCTGCCTGGCACCAAGTTCCTGGCCCTCAGTGTCTCGGACGCTGCCGATGACGTTGTGGCGGTGATCCGGGCGGGGGCCCGCGGCTACGTCACCAAGACCATCTCGGGAGCGGAAATCACTGACGCCGTGTACCGGGTTGCCGGCGGGGACGCGGTCTTCTCGCCGCGGCTGGCAGGCTTCGTCCTGGACGCTTTCGGTACCGCCCCCGCGGACATTGCCGACGACGAACTGGACAAGCTGTCCGCCCGGGAACTCGAGGTCATGCGCCTCATCGCCCGCGGCTACAGCTACAAGGAAGTGGCCAAGCAGCTGTTCATCAGCATCAAGACGGTGGAAACCCACGTCTCAGCGGTCCTGCGGAAGCTGCAGCTTTCCAGCCGGCATGAGCTTACCAAGTGGGCGGCCGAGCGCCGCCTCCTCTAGCCCGGTTCCCCCCGACGCTTATCACTTGATGCGCCTTAAACCGGAACGCTCTCTCACTTGATGCGCCTTAAACCGCAACGCTCTATCACCCTCCTGGTGGGGGGTGAACTGCTCCCCGGAAGTTGGACTGAGAAATTCAGTTCCGACTTCCGGGGAGCAGTTTTATGCATACACGTAGTTCATTGTCTGAAGCGCAGCGCGAGGCGGCTGTAGCGTTGTTTGAGAAGGGTGTCGGGTATGGGTCGGCGGCTCGGTCGCTGGATGCGCCTCGTGTGCCGGTCAGGGCGCTGTATGGGCGGTGGAGGATTCATGGGCAAGGAGTGCTGGTGGCCAGGCCGGTGAGGTCGTACTCGTTTGAGTTCAAGCGTGCCCTGGTCGAGCGGTTCCTCGCAGGCGAGTCCGGCCCGGATCTGGCAGTCGAGGCAGGTCTGGCCTCGCGTGAGCTGCTGCAAAAGTGGGTCCGGGCGTACCGGCGCGAAGGCGAGGACGGGTTGCGGCCCAAGCCCAAAGGCCGGCCGCGGAAACCCGATTCCCCGCCGCCTGCGGATTTGTCCGAGCTTGAGCGGTTGCGGCGGGAGAACGAACGGCTGCGCGCTGAGGTGGCGTACCTGGGAAAACTGCGGGCCTTGAGGGAACAGGGACGACGGTAAAGGTTCAAGCCGTCGTTTCCCTCAAGGCTGACTATCCGCTTGGTGTCCTGTTGAACGTCGCCGGGCTGGCCAGGTCGACGTTCTTCTATCACCAGCCCCGGCTGCAGGCGCCGGACCCGGAAGAGAAACTCAAAGCCGCGGTCACGGAGATTTTCGAAACGAACCATGGCCGGTACGGGCACCGGCGGGTCCATACTGAGCTGTCCAAGCAAGGGTGGACGGTCGCGAAGAAGACTGTGCTGAAGCTGATGCAGGAACTCGGGCTGGTCTGCAGAGTCCGGCGCCGGAAGCGCTACAACTCCTACCAGGGCGAACAGGGCGCGGTAGCGCCCAACGTGCTGAACCGGGAGTTCGACGCCGATGCACCGAACCAGAAGTGGGTTACCGATGTGACGGAGTTCAGCGTCGGGGACCGGAAACTTTACCTCTCACCGGTCATGGACCTCTTTGACCGGCAGATCATTTCCTACTCGCTGGGCTCATCCCCGAACCTGGCGCTCACCAACGATTCCCTGCGTGAGGCCCTGACCTGCCTGCAGCCCGGCGAGCAGCCGCTGGTGCATTCGGACCAAGGTTTCCAATACCGCCACCCCTCCTGGCGCACCCTGATCGCGGGCGCCGGTGCGGTCCAGTCAATGTCCCGCAAGGGCAACTGCTACGACAACGCCGTCATGGAAAACTTCTTCGGCCACCTCAAGGAAGAACTCTTCCACCGCGTCCGATTCCTCAACACCGACGCACTGGCCGCCGCCGTCGAGGAATACATCCACTGGTACAACACCAAAAGAATCTCAACAAAGCTCAAGGGCCTGAGCCCGGTCCAATACCGTGCCCAGGCCCTCGCAGCTTAGGATCCTATTTAGCCAGTCCAACTTCCGGGGAGCAGTTCAGGGTGATAGAGCGTCCTCGGTTTTGCGATGTGAAGTGATAGAGCGTCCGGAAATTTCTTGCGTTAAGTGAGAGAGCGTCCTACTGGGCCTTGCCCAGGAAGTCCTGCAGCCGCTGCACGCCGGTCGCGAGGTCGTCGTCGCCGAGGGCGTAGGAAAGGCGCAGGTAGCCGGAAGGGCCGAATGCCTCGCCCGGAACCACTGCCACCTCAACCTCATCCAGGATCAACGCCGCAAGCTCGGCAGAGGTCTGCGGCGTGGCGGTGCCGGACGCCGTCGGGAATTCCTTGCCCAGCAGCGCGCGGACGTCCGCGTAGACGTAGAAGGCGCCCTTCGGCGTCGGGCATTCCACTCCCTCAATCGCGTTCAGGCCGGCGACGATGGCCTTGCGGCGGCGGTCAAAGGCGACCTTCATCTCGTCAACGGCGGTCAGCGGCCCCGAAACAGCGGCCAGGGCAGCGATCTGCATGATGTTGGAGACGTTCGACGTGGCGTGCGACTGGAGGTTGGTGGCGGCCTTGATGACGTCGGCCGGACCGATCATCCAGCCCACTCGCCAGCCGGTCATGGCATAGGTCTTGGCAACGCCGTTGAGGATGACCACTTTGTCGCCCAGCTCCGGTGCGGCGGTGGCGATAGAGGTGAAGGGAACGCCGTCGTAGGTCAGGTGCTCATAGATCTCGTCGGTGACCACCCACAGGCCCTTTTCTGCTGCCCACTTGCCGATCTCCGCTACCTGCTCAGGCGAGTAGACAGAACCGGTGGGGTTCGACGGCGAGACAAACAGCAGGATCTTGGTCTTGTCCGTGACGGCTGCTTCAAGCTGTTCCACAGTCACCAGGTAGTCCTGTTCAGGGCCGGCGAAAACCTCGACGGGCACACCGCCGGCGAGGCGGATGGCCTCCGGGTAGGTGGTCCAGAACGGGGTGGGCACGATGACTTCGTCGCCCGGGTCAACAAGGGTGGCAAAGGTGTTGTAGACAGCCTGCTTGCCGCCGTTGGTTACAAGGACCTGGGAAGGGTCCACAGTGTAGCCGGAGTCCCGCAACGTCTTCTCCGCGATCGCTTTCTTCAGCTCGGGCAGCCCGCCGGCGGGGGAGTACCGGTGGTACTTCGGCTGGCTTGCCGCTTCGATCGCAGCCTGGACGATGTAGTCCGGGGTGGGGAAGTCGGGCTCGCCCGCGCCGAACCCAATGACCGGCCGGCCTGCTGCCTTTAGCGCCTTCGCCTTGGCGTCAACGGCAAGGGTTGCGGATTCGGCTATTGCGGAAATGCGCTGGGAAACGCGGGCGGCAGACATGGCAGGTCCGTTCTTCGCTTGCAGCCTGGCGGCTGGAATGTGGGATTCGACGAGTTCTACTCTATGCTGTTCACCGGACCCTCCGGGTTGCCGCTTTTGATTTGTGACTGTGTTCCGGTCAAACGTCAGGCAGGCCATCAGGGAGGGCCGGAAATGGGCCGGTTCGACGAACACGAAGTTGTTGCGTAGACTGGTTCACCGGTGTTGAAAACACGGATGATGACGTGCGCCCCAGTGCAAACTGGTGCTTCGTGGTCAGATGGTGGAATTCACTCCATAGGGTAGTGGCGCAATTGGTAGCGCAGCGGTCTCCAAAACCGCAGGTTGCAGGTTCGAGTCCTGTCTGCCCTGCGCAAGCGCCCCGGGCGAAAATCCGGGGCAAGCGCAGCAACCATGGTTCTGATCAGGGCCGGGTAATCCAACATTGCAAAGATGAGCGAGGACCAGGTGACCGAAACAGCTGCCAGCAGCTCCAAGGGCCGCCCAGCTAAGAAGGACGCCAAGGCAAACTTCTTCGCCCGCATTGCACTCTTCATCCGCCAGATCATCGGCGAACTGAAGAAGGTTGTTGCACCCACCCGCAAGGAACTGATCAATTACACGCTCGTGGTGCTGGTGTTCGTGGGCATCATGATGGTCATCGTCAGCCTGCTGGACATCGGTTTTGGAACCGCCGTCGGCTGGGTCTTCGGCGGGACCGGCACCACGGACAGCTAACGCTGCACAGTCCGCAGGCCGCGTGTTCCTCCGGGATTCCCGGACGGAACACCGGTGTGCGGAATTGAGCCATTTAAATAGGCATGTTAGGCAATGAGGAAGCAGGAGACCAAGTGTCTGAGCAGGAGCTCGAGGTAACCGAGACTGAGCTGGAAGAGTCCGCGGACGTCACGGCAGAAGCCGGTGACGAGTCTGAGGTTGAGTCCTCCGCGCCCGAATCCGATGACGCCGGTTCCGACTTTGACGCAGAGGCAGACGCCGGCTCCGAAGAGGAGTCCACTGACGCCCTCGCCGCTGCCGCCGCCAAAGCAGACGTTGACCCCGCAGAGGAGTTCAAGGCCAAGCTGCGCCGCCAGGAAGGTGACTGGTACGTCATCCACTCCTACGCCGGTTACGAAAACCGCGTGAAGGCCAACCTGGAAACCCGCATCCAGACCCTGGACATGGAAGATTACATCTTCGAAATCCAGGTGCCCATGGAAGAAGTCGTTGAGATCAAGAACGCTCAGCGCAAGGTCATCAACCGCGTCCGCATCCCCGGCTACGTACTGGTCCGCATGGACCTGACCGACGCCTCGTGGGGCGCCGTCCGCCACACCCCGGGTGTCACCGGCTTCGTGGGCAACGCCCACAACCCCGTGCCGCTGCGCCTGGACGAGGTCTTCTCCATGCTCGCCCCGGTCTTCGAGGAAGAGCAGGCCGAGAAGGGCAAGCCGGTCAACAAGCAGAACCAGGCCCCCGTGGACGTGGACTTCGAAGTTGGCGAGTCCGTCATCGTCAAGGAGGGCCCGTTCGAAACCCTTCCGGCCACCATCTCCGAGATCAAGGTCGAATCCCAGACCCTCGTGGTGCTGGTGTCCATCTTCGAGCGCGAAACGCCGGTTACCCTGGCGTTCAACCAGGTCACCAAGATCTGACCACCCAAGAATTCGTCCCGGGGCTGCCCGCTTAGCAGCACCGGAACGGCCGGCCGCCTCGCCATGGCGGCCACAAACCTGAGGCACGCTCCTGTGCCCCAGGACGTTATTGAGAGAAGGACCCTACATTGGCTCCCAAGAAGAAGGTCACCGGCCTCATCAAGCTGCAGATCCAGGCAGGTGCCGCTAACCCGGCCCCGCCGATCGGTCCTGCGCTTGGCCAGCACGGTGTCAACATCATGGAATTCTGCAAGGCGTACAACGCTGCGACGGAAGCCCAGCGCGGAAACGTCATCCCCGTGGAAATCACGGTCTACGAGGACCGTTCCTTCACGTTCATCACCAAGACCCCGCCGGCTGCAGAGCTCATCAAGAAGGCTGCAGGCGTCGCCAAGGGTTCAGCAACCCCGCACACCGTCAAGGTTGCGAAGCTGACCCAGGCCCAGGTCAACGAGATCGCCTCCACCAAGATGGAAGACCTCAACGCCACCAGCCTCGAAGGCGCAGCGAAGATCATCGCCGGCACCGCCCGCTCCATGGGCATCACCGTCGAAGGCTAATCGCCTTCGCTGCCTGTGCCGGGTCGGGTAACCGATCACGACGACGGGCGGCACCGCCGGGACACCGGCACCACCAAAACTGAGATGTTGGGAACCGGGCACGGATAACGAGCCCGTCCACCAACTGTGGCAGGGCCCAGCGCGGTCCGCAGACCACAACTGCACAAGGAGAAATAAGCAGCATGGCAAAGCGCAGCAAAGCATATGAGGCAGCAGCCGCCAAGATCGACGCGGAGAAGTTCTACGCGCCGTTCGAGGCAGTAACCCTCGCCAAGGACACCAACCCGTCCAAGTTCGACGCCACCGTTGAGGTTGCATTCCGCCTCGGCGTCGACCCCCGCAAGGCTGACCAGATGGTCCGCGGCACCGTCAACCTGCCCCACGGCACCGGTAAGACCGCCCGCGTCCTGGTTTTCGCCACCGGTGACAAGGCTGAAGCAGCAATCGCTGCCGGCGCCGACTTCGTTGGTTCCGACGACCTGATCGAAAAGATCGCCGCCGGCTGGACCGACTTCGATGCCGCCGTCGCCACCCCTGACCTCATGGGTAAGGTTGGCCGCCTCGGCAAGGTCCTGGGTCCGCGTAACCTGATGCCGAACCCGAAGACGGGCACCGTGACCCCCGACGTCACCAAGGCCGTCAACGACATCAAGGGTGGAAAGATCGACTTCCGCGTCGACAAGCACTCCAACCTGCACTTCATCATCGGCAAGGTCTCCTTTGACGCCATCAAGCTGGCGGAGAACTACGCAGCAGCACTGGAAGAGGTGCTTCGCCTGAAGCCGTCCGCTTCGAAGGGCCGCTACATCCAGAAGGCCACCGTTGCCACCACGTTCGGTCCCGGCATCTCCGTTGACCCGAACGTCACCAAGGTTCTCACCGAGGCCTAAATCCTCGTTTGAAGCCCCTGCAGCGGAATCTTCCGCCGCAATAAAACCGCCCGGCACCCGTGCCGGGCGGTTTTGTTTAAGCTCCGAGGCCTATCCCCGCGGCTGGAGCTTCTGCCTAAGCTGTAGGAATGGCTGACCCGACGCTGGATACCTTCCCAGCGAACCCCGCCGCACCAGCACTTTCGGCCGTTGAAGTGCTGCATGAACCGGGCAGCGGCACCATCGCCGGTTCTGCAGGATATACAGCAGACTTCGAGGAGTGCCACGCCCTGCGGGTGGAGCACGACCTTGCCCTGTGGGGCAACCTGGACCGTTGCCCCACCCTGCCGGAAGCTGCCGAGTTCTGGCGGGGCAGCGAGTACGAGGAGCGCCAGCTCTACCTGGCGAGGCTGAACGGGAAGGCCGTTGGTACGTGCTCCGTGGAACTCCCGCTCCGGGAGAACACGCACACTGCCGGCATCGACGTACTGGTTGGGTCGGCCTACCGGCGCCAGGGACTGGGCAGCACTCTTCTGTGGCATGCCGAATCCATTGCGAGGTCAGGGGGCAGGACATCCCTCTACGGCTACCACGAGGTTCCGCTTGCCGCCGCGGATAGCTCCGCCCTGGTCCCGGCCAAGTCCGGTGCCGGAGGCCTTCCATTGGCTGAACCGGCGGTGGCCTTCGCTGCCGCGTCCGGCTACGAGCTGGAGCAGGTGGAACGCTCCAGCCGGCTGGAGCTTCCCGTGGCGCCGGAACTGCTGGACCGGCTGGAAGCGGAAGCGTCAGCCGGGGCGCGGGACTACGGCATCACGGGATGGGACGACGCCTGTCCTGAAGACCTGGTGGATGCGTACGCGCTTCTCAAAACACGGATGAGCACGGATGTCCCCATCGCCGGGATGGACTGGGAGGGGGAGGACTGGGACGCTGCCCGGGTGCGGGATGAGGAACGGACGACGGCCCGCGGCGGCGTCCAGTCCGCCGTGACCGCCGCAGTGCACCGCGCTACCGGGGAACTGGTTGCCTACACGGTCCTCAATTGGCGGCCCGGAGTGCCTGCCTCCATCGCCCAGCAGGACACCCTGGTGACGGCGAGACACCGCGGACACCGGCTCGGCTTGCTCATCAAGGTTGCAAATCTGCGCCGTGCCCAGGCCAAATGGCCTTCGGCGCATTCTGTGTTGACATGGAACGCCAGTGAAAACCAACATATGCTGGCCATTAATGTTGCCCTTGGATTCAGGCCTGCTGGTTATGAAGGTGAGTGGCAGAAACGGCTGGGATGATGCGCCAATGGCACAAGACGTGAAGATCGAGCAGCTCTGGATCCCTGATTCACTTGAGGCACCGGACGCAGCGGACTTCCTTGCCGCCGTCGAAGTGGGACGAAAAGTCCGCATGCAGACCTGGGGCAGCGACGACCTTGCCTACGGCCCCTTGGAAAAGCTTCTTGAGTTCGCGGATCCCTATGAGCGGCAGCTGATCCTCGTAGCCAAGGTGGACGGGGAGATCGTGGGCACCGTTGATATCGCGCTGCCCCTCACGGACAACCTGGACCTCGCGGAGTTCACGCTGGACATCCTGCCCGAGTTCCAGCGCCAGGGCGTCGGTAGGCGGTTGCTCCAGGCAGCGGAGCAACTGGCCCGCAATGAGGGCCGCACCATGATCCTGGTGGATACCAACCATCCGGGCGCATCCCTTCACGAATTCGAGCGCGCCCAGCTGGTCCCCGGATCGGGGCAGGGCTTCGTGCCGCTGGAGAGCCGCGAAGTGGAGTTCGCCCAGCGCACCGGCTACACCCTGCAGCACATTGAGCAGTTCAGTTCGTGCCTGCTGCCACTGGACTCGAAGCTGGTGGCGGACCTGCAGGCCGAAGCGGAGGAAGCAAACAACGGCAGGTACCGGCTGCACCATTGGACGGACCGGTGCCCGGACCGCTGGCTGGAGGCCGTAGCTGTCCTTGAAAACCAGGCCGGGGCCGACGTCGATCCGTCACTGCACGTGCCGGTGGAGCAGGACATGGTGTTCGACGGCGCCATCCTCCGGGAGGCCGAAGATGTGGCCATTGCGCAGGGCAGGCGGACGGTGGTCACCGCCGTCGAGCATCTCGCCAGCGGGGCGCTGGTGGGCCTGACCACCATCACGGTGCTTGCTCACCGCGCGGACGTGGTTTTCCAGGACGATACGCTGGTCCTGCAGGAGCACCGCGGGAACAAGCTGGGGCTCCTGATCAAGGTGGCGAACATGGAGCGGCTGACTGAGCAGTTTCCGGACGCCCGGGTCATCTACACCTGGAACGCCCCGGAAAACCGGTACCTCCTGACCGTCAACCAGCAGTTGGGATTCCGGACCGCGGGCGTGACGGGGATATGGCAAAAGGAGCTTCCGCACCTTGGCACCAGCAACAGCTGACTGCCGATTTGGCGCAGCGGCGGGACCTCCCGTAGACTGGGATGACCAAAGACCGTCGGTTGTTGGAAATCCACTCCCTTGAACATAGCTCAACTCTGTAGTTGTGCGCGGGGGACTGAAGCGGATTTCCGGACGAAGGACCCTCAACGCAGGGCGGCCGGCGCAGGTGAACGAAGCAAAGCTCCACGGGATACCTGTGTTGAGCCAAGCCCCGTGCATCTGCGCGGGGCGTTTTTAGTTTTAGCTCATCCGAGCGGGGACCGTCGAATACCGGCACTATCCCCGGAAGGAGGGTTATGGCAACGCCTATCAAGGTTTCAGCAGTAGCTGAGATCACCAACGATTTCAAGGAATCGAACGCCGCTGTCCTGACCGAATACCGCGGGCTCACCGTTGCACAGCTCAAGCAGCTGCGTGTTTCTCTCGGCCAGGACACCAAGTTCGCGGTCGTCAAGAACACCCTGACCGCCATTGCAGCCAAGGAAGCCGGCGTTGAAGCATTCAACGACCAGCTCTCCGGCCCCACTGCAATCGCGTTTATCAAGGGTGACGCAGTTGCCGCTGCCAAGAGCCTGACGGATTTTGCCAAGACCAACAAGCAGCTGGTCATCAAGACCGGTTACTTCGAGGGCAAGGCACTGAACGCCAGCGAGGTTGCCGCCCTGGCAGCACTCGAGTCCCGCGAGCTGCAGCTCGCCAAGGTTGCAGGCGTCCTCAAGGCCCCTGCTGCCGCCGCTGCACGCATCATCGATGCCCTGCGCCTCAAGCTTGAAGAAGAGAACGGTGCACCGGCAGCTGCCGAGGCGCCCGCCGCTGAAGAAGCTCCGGCCGCAGAAGCAGCAGAGACCGAAGCTCCGGCCGAAGCCGCAGCCACCGAAGAGAACTAATTCTCTTTTAGACCAGACTCCGGTGTGAAGCACGGCCGCGTGCCGCTGAGCACCACAACAGGAAGGACGCCTACCATGGCGAAGCTCACCAACGAAGAGCTCATTGAAGCTTTCAAGGAACTGACCATCATCGAGCTCTCCGAGTTCGTCAAGCTCTTCGAAGAGACCTTCGAAGTTACCGCTGCTGCTGTTGCTGTTGCTGGCCCCGCCGGCGCTGCTGCTGAAGAGGTTGAAGAGAAGACTGACTTCGACGTCGTCCTCGAAGCTGCCGGCGACAAGAAGATCGCAGTGATCAAGGAAGTTCGCGCCATCACTTCCTTGGGCCTCAAGGAAGCCAAGGACCTGGTTGACAGCGCTCCCAAGGCTGTCCTCGAAGGTGCAACCAAGGAAGCTGCCGAGAAGGCCAAGGAGCAGCTCGAGGCTGCAGGCGCAACCGTTACCCTCAAGTAGTAACGCGCTTTTTCCTCAGGAAGCCCCGTCCACGTTTGTGGGCGGGGCTTCCTGCTTTAACCGGGGTCGCTGATGTCCGCGACGACGGCGTCCAGGGCAGCGGTCAGGGCGTCCGCGTCTACGAAGGCGCTGTACCCGTGGGCACCGGCACCCATCGAGATCCGCCGCCCGGTGATGCTGGCGTCCGCGTAGACCGGCCAGCTGCTGGTGCTGCCCAGCGGCGTGATGGTTCCGCGTTCGTAGCCCGTCGCTTCCAGCGCCACGTCGGCGGGCGGCAGGGACAGCTTGTTGACACCGACCAGGGTCCGCAGCTTGGGCCAGGAAATCTGGCGGTCGCCGGGGATCAGTGCAAAAAGGAACGTACCGTCCTTGTGCTTGACCACCAGTGACTTGACGATGTCTGCAGGGCTGATTCCGAGGATGCCGGCTGCTTCTTCGAGGCTTTTGGCGGCCGGCCTTTCCACGATGTCCACCGCCAGGCCGCGGGCCTCGGCATCGGCCAGGAAGCGTCCGTGTCCGGCGCCATCGGCCCCGTTCACAGGTGAACCGGCCATCAGTCGCGGTAAAGCAGGAGCGCTTCGCCCTGCCCCCCGCCACCGCACAAGGATACGGCGGCTTTGCCCGTTCCGCGGCGCTTCAACTCATGTGCGGCATGGACGGCCAGCCGTGCACCCGAGGCACCGATGGGATGGCCAAGGGCGATGGCCCCGCCGTGGATGTTGCACTTTTCCAGTGGGTAGTCCAGGTCCTTGAGCGACTGGACGGCCACGGACCCGAATGCTTCGTTAATTTCGATGAAATCAAGGTCAGCAACGGTCCAGCCGGCCCGTCCCAGGGCATTCTTGATGGCGTTGGACGGCTGTGAATGCAGTGAGTTGTCCGGTCCTGCAACCTGCCCGGGCTTTCCCAGGACGGCCAGGTACTCCAGGCCATGTTCCTCGGCGTAGCCGCGGGATGCCAGCACCAGGGCTGCGGCCCCGTCCGACAGGGGAGAGGAGTTCCCGGCGGTGATGGTACCGTCCGTCACGAAAGCTGCACGGAGCCCGGCCAGGGAGTCCACCGAGGTGTTCGGGCGCACGCCCTCGTCAGCGGACACCACGATGGGATCGCCTTTGCGCTGCTTGACGCTGACCGGAACGATTTCATCGTCGAACGTTCCATTCTTGGCGGCCAGCGCAGCCCGCTGATGGGACTGGGCCGCCACGTTGTCCTGCGAGGTGCGGTCAATGCCCAGGGCAAGATTCCGGGTCTCGGTGGACAGGCCCATTGACTGGCCGTCGAAGGCGTCCGTCAGGCCATCGTGCGCCGCAGCGTCCAGCGCCTGGATCGAACCGTAGGTCCAGCCCTGCCGCGAGCCGGGAAGCAGATGCGGGGCCCGCGTCATGGACTCCTGGCCGCCGGCCACCACCACTTCCGCTTCGCCGCCGCGGATCATCCGTGCGGCATCGATCACCGCCGTAAGCCCCGACAGGCAAACCTTGTTGATTGTCATCGCGGGGACGTCCCAGCCGATACCGGCACCTATTGAACTTTGCCGGGCCGGGTTCTGGCCGGCACCCGCCTGCAGAACCTGGCCCATGATGACAGCCTGCACGTCACCGGCGTCCACACCGCTGGCGTCCAGGGCGCCCTTGATGGCCCGGGAACCCAGTTCCACTGCGGTGAAGCTTGCCAGCTGCCCATTGATCCGGCCCTGCGGGGTGCGCACTGCTGCGAGGATGACAACGTCAGTGTTGTCACGGGAGTTGCCCATGGTTATCTCTTCCATTCCGTTTTCCGGTGTGTGCCACCAAGGCTATCGTGACCCTGGTCACCTAAGTATTCAAACGCCTGGCGCGCTGTGTGCATTCCGTCGCCACGGTGAAGCCTGCCCGCCGCGGCAGCCATACGGCAGGAGAGGCGGGGGAGGGGAGAGGTCCCCATTCTCTGAGCGTGCACGACGACGGCGGCGTGCGTAGGCTGGACCGCGGACATTATTGCAGGGGGAGCAGGTCCCTGCCCCGGAACGGTTGGAGCAGCAGCGTGAAAAAGATCCTCGCCACGGCGGCAACCGCGGCCCTCGCAGCGCTTACCGCGTGTTCCGTATCCGTGCCCGCCTCGGAGGCACCCTCCGCGGTGTCAACCCAGCCGGAGCCAAGCTCCACCCGCACAAGTGGTTCCGCCGGCGGCAGCGCCGGGCCGCCGTCGTCGTCCCCTGCCAATGGCACCAAGGTAGCGTGCGAGCTCTTCAACTCCCTGGTCGAAAGCTACGCGGCCGTCCCGCCCAACGACTCCGAAGCCTATGAGGACATCTACCTGCGGGCCGAAGAGGCCAAGGAGACGGTGTCCGGTGACCTGCGCGGCCTGTTCGCCTCCTTGAGCCTGCTGGCCATTGACCATTCGGGTGCGGCCGGTTCCGGCGGCGGTCCCGCGCAGGAATCACAGGACGCGGTCCGGGACGCCGTCTTTGCCAACGCCGGGACCTGCACGGACGCGGGAGTCACCCTGCGGCTGTAGTCCCGCTGCCCACAGCCCCACCCGAGCGGATCACGGGAGCGGCGTTCCGGATCGGCGCAAAACCGGTGCTTGCATTCCGGGCGGACATGGGGTAGACATGTAGGTTATTTTGCCGTATCGTAGATATTTGCGTCTTCCCTGTTTACCTTCAGCCTTCATATAGCGGTGGGCTTTGCCTTGCAGCTGACTATCAACGTGCCGTCAACAACGTCACAGCATGGTCAGCGCGGGCCCCGGGTCATATAGCGGAACCGGATGGTAGCACTGCGGAGCATTCCGCAGGGTGCACAGCGGGGGAGATCTGAAAACGCCTGAAGGTCTGTGGAAGGATCCCTCTTGGTCGCCTCGAGCACCTCTAATAACGAAACCGCTAACACTGCCGACAGCACTGATGGTGCCACTCGCCGGCTCTCATTCGCAAAGATTCACGAACCTCTTGACGTTCCGAATCTGCTTGCCCTGCAGACTGACAGCTTTGACTGGCTGGTCGGTAACGAACGCTGGCAGGCACGCGTAGCGAAGGCTGTCGAAGAAAACGATCTCAGCGTCGCCACGACGTCCGGCCTGTCGGACATCTTTGAAGAGATCTCCCCGATCGAGGACTTCCAGGGCACCATGTCCCTGAGCTTCTCGGATCCGGAGTTCGCTGATCCCAAGTACACCATGGCCGAGTGCAAGGACCGGGACGCTACGTACTCCGCTCCGCTGTACGTCAAGGCCGAGTTCATGAACAACAACACGGGCGAAATCAAGCAGCAGACCGTGTTCATGGGCGACTTCCCGCTGATGACCGAGAAGGGCACCTTCGTGGTCAACGGCACGGAGCGTGTCGTCGTCTCCCAGCTGGTCCGTTCCCCGGGCGCCTACTTTGAGCGCGCCGCCGACAAGACCAGCGACAAGGACATCTTCACCGCGAAGATCATCCCGTCCCGCGGCGCCTGGTTCGAGCTCGAAATCGACAAGCGCGACCAGGTCGGCGTCCGCCTCGACCGCAAGCGCAAGCAGTCCGTCACCGTGCTGCTGAAGGCCCTCGGCTGGACCGAAGGCCAGATCCTCGAAGAGTTCGGCCAGTACGACTCCATGCGCGCAACGCTGGAGAAGGACGCCACCGAGACCCGCGAAGACGCGTTGCTGGACATCTACCGGAAGCTGCGCCCGGGCGAGCCGCCCACCGTCGAGGCTGCCCAGTCTCTGCTGGACAACCTGTACTTCAACTCCAAGCGCTACGATCTGGCCAAGGTTGGCCGCTACAAGATCAACCGCAAGCTCGGAATTGACCGCTCCCTTGGCGACAAGGAAGCCTCGGTCCTGCACGTTGAAGACATCGTTGCCATGATCAAGTTCCTCGTTGCGCTGCACGCCGGCGAGAAGACCATCAAGGGCACCCGTGACGGCCAGGAAGTTGACCTGCGCGTCGAAATCGACGACATCGACCACTTCGGCAACCGCCGCATCCGCGCCGTCGGCGAGCTCATCGAGAACCAGGTCCGTACCGGCCTGTCCCGCATGGAGCGCGTTGTCCGCGAGCGTATGACCACCCAGGACGTCGAGGCCATCACGCCGCAGACCCTGATCAACATCCGCCCCGTGGTTGCAGCGATCAAGGAGTTCTTCGGAACCTCCCAGCTGTCGCAGTTCATGGACCAGAACAACCCGCTTTCGGGTTTGACCCACAAGCGCCGCCTGTCGGCCCTTGGCCCGGGTGGTCTGTCCCGTGACCGCGCCGGCATGGAAGTCCGTGACGTGCACCCGTCCCACTACGGACGTATGTGCCCCATCGAAACCCCTGAAGGCCCCAACATTGGTCTGATCGGTTCGCTGGCATCCTACGGACGCATTAACCCGTTCGGCTTCATCGAGACGCCGTACCGCCTCGTCAAGGACGGCGTCGTTTCCGACGACGTCCAGTACCTGACGGCCGACGACGAGGCTGAGGTGCTGATCGCCCAGGCCAACGCGCCGCTGGACGAGAACAAGAAGTTCGCCGAAGAGACCGTCCTGGTCCGTGCCCGTGGTGGTGGAGGCGAGCCCGTGCTCGTGCCCGCCGAGGACGTCGAGTTCATGGACGTTTCCCCGCGCCAGATGGTGTCCGTGGCTACCGCCCTGATCCCGTTCCTTGAGCATGACGATGCAAACCGCGCACTCATGGGTGCCAACATGCAGCGCCAGGCCGTGCCGCTGGTCCGTTCCGAGGCCCCCTTCGTGGGCACCGGCATGGAGCGCGCCGCAGCCGTCGACGCCGGTGACGTTGTCATCGCCAAGAAGGCCGGTGTGGTCACCGAGGTTTCCGCCGAGCTCGTCATCATGCTTAACGACGACGGCACGGAGACCAACTACCGCATCAACAAGTTCGCCCGGTCCAACCAGGGCAACTGCTACAACCACCGTGTCCTGGTGAACGAAGGCCAGCGCCTGGAAGTTGGCGGCATCATCGCCGACGGCCCGGCAACGGACCAGGGCGAACTCGCCCTCGGCAAGAACCTGCTCGTGGCATTCATGTCATGGGAAGGCCACAACTTCGAGGACGCCATCATCCTCTCGCAGCGCATTGTTGCCGAGGACGTTCTTTCCTCCATCCACATCGAGGAGCACGAGATCGATGCCCGCGACACCAAGCTTGGTGCCGAGGAAATCACCCGTGACATCCCCAACGTGTCCGAGGAAGTCCTAGCGGGCCTGGACGAGCGCGGCATCATCCACATCGGTGCCGAGGTTGAAGCAGGGGACATCCTGGTCGGAAAGGTCACCCCGAAGGGTGAAACCGAGCTGACCCCGGAAGAGCGCCTGCTGCGCGCCATCTTCGGTGAGAAGTCCCGCGAAGTGCGCGACACCTCCCTGAAGGTTCCCCACGGCGAGTCCGGCACCGTCATCGGCGTGCGCGTCTTCGACCGCGACAACGACGACGAGCTGCCCCCGGGCGTCAACCAGCTGGTCCGCGTCTACGTCGCTGCCAAGCGCAAGATCACCGACGGTGACAAGCTCGCCGGACGCCACGGCAACAAGGGTGTTATCTCCAAGATCCTCCCCGTTGAGGACATGCCCTTCCTTGCCGACGGCACCCCCGTTGATATCGTCCTGAACCCGCTGGGTGTCCCGGGCCGTATGAACGTGGGCCAGGTGCTCGAAACGCACCTCGGCTGGGTTGCCAAGACCGGCTGGAAGATCGAAGGCGAGCCGGAGTGGGTCAAGCAGCTGCCGAACCTGCCGCGCGAAAGTGGCCAGACCACTGTTGCAACGCCGGTGTTCGATGGCGCCCGCGAAGAGGAAATCACGGGCCTGCTGGACTCCACCAACGTGACCCGCGACGGCGAACGCCTGATCAACTCCTCCGGCAAGACCCGCCTGTTTGACGGCCGCTCCGGCGAGCCGTTCCCGGATCCGATCTCGGTCGGCTACATGTACATCCTGAAGCTCCACCACCTGGTGGACGACAAGATCCACGCGCGCTCCACCGGCCCGTACTCCATGATCACGCAGCAGCCGCTGGGTGGTAAGGCACAGTTCGGTGGCCAGCGCTTCGGTGAAATGGAAGTGTGGGCGCTCGAAGCTTACGGCGCCGCCTACACGCTCCAGGAACTCCTCACCATCAAGTCTGATGACATCCATGGCCGCGTGAAGGTTTACGAAGCCATCGTCAAGGGCGAGAACATCCCGGAGCCGGGTGTTCCCGAGTCCTTCAAGGTCTTGATCAAGGAAATGCAGTCGCTGTGCCTGAACGTGGAAGTCCTCTCCACGGACGGAACCACAATTGAAATGCGTGACTCTGATGACGCAGTCTTCACGGCTGCGGAGGAACTGGGTATCGATCTGTCCCGTGCAGAGCCCAGTTCCGTAGAAGAGGTCTAGCAGGTGGGCGTACCGGGAAAAGCGGCGCCACCCGCGCTGTCTTATTCCGGTACGCTCCCTCCCTCATCCCGCACCCAAGACTTCAGAATTTAGAGAACAAGAGAGAACAGGGACCATATGTCCAGCGAATCCTCCTTCGGCCTCATGCAGATCGGCCTCGCCACCGCGGAAGACATCCGCGGCTGGTCTTACGGCGAGGTTAAGAAGCCGGAAACCATCAACTACCGCACGCTCAAGCCCGAGAAGGACGGCCTCTTCTGCGAGAAGATCTTCGGCCCGTCCCGGGACTGGGAATGCTACTGCGGCAAGTACAAGCGCGTGCGCTTCAAGGGCATCATCTGTGAGCGTTGTGGCGTTGAAGTCACCCGCGCAAAGGTCCGCCGCGAACGCATGGGACACATCGAGCTTGCCGCTCCCGTTACCCACATCTGGTACTTCAAGGGTGTTCCCTCCCGCCTGGGCTACCTCCTTGACCTGGCACCGAAGGACCTCGAGAAGGTCATCTACTTCGCTGCCTACATGATCACCAGCGTCGATGAAGCTGCCCGCCACGAGGAACTGCCCAACCTGCAGGTTGAGCACGACATCGAGAAGAAGCAGCTGATCGACAACCGCGACTCCGACATCGCTGCGATCGCCCGCGACCTTGAGGGCGAAATTGCCCGCCTTGAGGGTGAAGGCGCGAAGGCTGCCGACAAGAAGAAGGCACGCGACTCCGCCGACCGCCAGATGGCCAACGTGCGCAAGCGTGCCGACGCCGACATCGAGCGCCTCGAGCAGGTCTGGGACCGCTTCAAGAACCTCAAGGTCGCTGACCTCGAAGGTGACGAAGGCCTGTACCGCGAGCTGCGCGACCGTTACGGCATGTACTTCGAAGGCTCCATGGGTGCCGAGGCCATCAAGAAGCGTCTTGAAAGCTTCGACATGCAGGCCGAGTCGGACCTGCTGCGCGACATCATCGCCAACGGCAAGGGCCAGCGCAAGACCCGTGCCCTCAAGCGACTGAAGGTGGTCAACGCGTTCCTCACCACCAACAACAGCCCGCTTGGCATGGTCCTCGACGCCGTCCCCGTGATCCCGCCGGAACTGCGCCCCATGGTCCAGCTGGACGGTGGCCGCTTCGCGACCTCCGACCTCAACGACCTGTACCGCCGTGTGATCAACCGCAACAACCGCCTCAAGCGCCTGCTTGACCTGGGTGCTCCGGAGATCATCGTCAACAACGAGAAGCGCATGCTTCAGGAAGCTGTTGACAGCCTCTTCGACAACGGCCGCCGCGGCCGTCCGGTCACCGGACCGGGCAACCGTCCGCTGAAGTCCCTGAGCGACATGCTCAAGGGCAAGCAGGGCCGTTTCCGCCAGAACCTCCTCGGCAAGCGCGTCGACTACTCCGGCCGTTCGGTCATCGTCGTCGGCCCGCAGCTGAAGCTGCACCAGTGCGGCCTGCCCAAGCAGATGGCGCTGGAGCTCTTCAAGCCGTTCGTGATGAAGCGCCTGGTTGACCTCAACCACGCCCAGAACATCAAGTCGGCCAAGCGCATGGTTGAGCGTTACCGTCCGCAGGTCTGGGACGTGCTGGAAGAGATCATCACCGAACACCCGGTGCTGCTCAACCGTGCACCTACCCTGCACCGCCTGGGCATCCAGGCGTTCGAGCCGCAGCTTGTTGAAGGCAAGGCCATCCAGCTGCACCCGCTGGTTTGTGGCGCCTTCAACGCTGACTTCGACGGCGACCAGATGGCAGTCCACCTGCCGCTGAGCCCCGAAGCCCAGGCTGAGGCCCGCATCCTGATGCTGTCCTCGAACAACATCCTGAAGCCCTCTGACGGACGTCCGGTCACCCTGCCCTCGCAGGATATGATCATCGGCCTCTACCACCTGACCACCAAGCGCAAGGGTTCAGCTGGCGAAGGCCGCATCTTCGGTTCGGTTTCGGAAGCCATCATGGCGTTCGACGCCCGCGAGCTGCACCTGAACTCGCAGGTCAAGATCCGCCTCGAAGGCTTCGTGCCGTACGCCGGCTGGGAAGCTCCGGAAGGCTGGGAGCAGGGTCAGCCCGCGCTCGTCCAGACCTCCCTGGGCCAGGTCCTCTTCAACGAGACCCTGCCCGAGGACTACCCCTGGGTTGAAGCTGTTGCCGACAAGGGTGAACTGTCCCGCATCGTCAACGACCTCGCCGAGCGCTACCCGAAGGTCGTCACCGCGGCAACGCTGGACAACCTGAAGGATGCCGGTTTCTACTGGGCCACCCGTTCAGGCGTCACCGTCGCCATCTCCGACATCGAGGTTCCGGCTGCCAAGCCGGAGATCCTTGCCGGGTACGAGGAGCGGGCCGCCAAGATCCAGGGCCAGTACGACAAGGGCCTGATCGACGACGACGAGCGTCGCCAGGAACTGATCGAGATCTGGAACAAGGCAACCAACGAGATCGCCCAGGCAATGCGCGACAGCCTGTCTCCGATGAACACCATCAACCGCATGGTGTCCTCCGGTGCACGTGGTAACTGGATGCAGGTCCGCCAGATCGCGGGTATCCGTGGCCTGGTGGCCAACCCGAAGGGTGAAATTATTCCCCGTCCCATCAAGTCCTCCTACCGTGAGGGCCTGTCGGTTCTGGAATACTTCATCGCCACGCACGGTGCCCGTAAGGGTCTTGCTGACACCGCTCTGCGTACCGCCAACTCGGGTTACCTGACCCGCCGCCTGGTGGACGTCTCCCAGGATGTCATCGTCCGCGAAGAGGACTGCGGCACCGAGCGTGGCCTGGTCACGCCCATCGCCGTCGCCGATTCCAACGGTGAGCTGGTCCTGGACGAGAACGTCGAGAACAGTGCCTACGCACGTACGCTCGCCGTTGACGTCGTGGACTCCGAGGGCAAGGTCCTCGCAGCCGCCGGCACCGACTGCGGTGACGTGGTCATCGACGAGCTGTTCAAGGCAGGCATCACCGAGGTCAAGGTCCGCTCCGTACTCACCTGTGAGTCCAGCGTCGGCACCTGTGCACTCTGCTACGGCCGCTCGCTGGCCACCGGCAAGACCGTGGACATCGGCGAAGCCGTGGGCATTATCGCCGCACAGTCCATCGGTGAGCCCGGTACCCAGCTGACCATGCGTACGTTCCACACCGGTGGTGCTGTTTCCGCCAGCGGCGGCGACGACATCACCCAGGGTCTGCCCCGTATCCAGGAGCTCTTCGAAGCCCGTACTCCGAAGGGTGTCGCACCGATTGCTGAAGCAGCCGGCCGCATCACCATCGAAGAGTCCGAGCGCCAGATGCGCCTGGTCATCACACCCGATGACGGAACCGAAGAGATCGCCTACCCGGTCCTGCGCCGTTCACGCCTGCTGATCGAGGATGGCGACCACGTCACCGTCGGCCAGAAGCTGATCAACGGACCGGTGGATCCCAAGCAGGTCCTGCGCATCATGGGTCCGCGTGCGGCACAGAAGTTCCTGGTGGACGAAGTCCAGGGCGTGTACCGCAGCCAGGGCATCGGTATCCACGACAAGCACGTCGAGGTTATCGTCCGCCAGATGCTGCGCCGCGTCACGGTCATCGAGTCCGGCGAATCGGACCTGCTGCCCGGCGAGCTCGCCGAGCGCAGCCGCTTCGAGGACGCCAACCGCCGTGTTGTGTCCGAGGGCAAGACTCCGGCTTCCGGACGTCCTGAGCTCATGGGCATCACCAAGGCGTCGCTGGCCACCGAGTCCTGGCTGTCCGCGGCTTCCTTCCAGGAGACCACCCGCGTCCTGACGCAGGCGGCCATGGAAGGCAAGAGCGACCCGCTGCTCGGCCTCAAGGAGAACGTCATCATCGGTAAGCTGATCCCGGCCGGCACGGGCCTCCCGCGCTACACCGAGGTCACCGTCGAGCCCACTGAGGAAGCAAAGGCCAACCTGTTCACCGGCCCCAGCGCATTCAGTGACTTCTCGTACGACACCCTGGGTGGGGACGGAGCTCCTGAGTTCCACGCCATCCCGCTGGATGACTACGACCTGGGCAACGACTTCCGGTAACAGGCAGTCTTAGCCACGGGATGGTCCTTCACCGCAAGGTGGGGGACCATCCCTGCTTAACCATCGGCTGCTCCGTAACTGTCGTTTTGGGCTGTCAAAACGACAGTTACGGAGCAATCGATGGGGGAGTACGGCTCCGATTAAGGGGCAGGGGCCGTCCATGCTAGACTTGTTACCAATTGTTATTGTGGCAGTGGATGAGTGCGCCGGTTCCAGCCTTAGGGCTTGAACCAGAGCGACGTTTCCGGTTTGCAGGGTTCTTGTGCAACGTATGCCACATTTTTGCATGCCTAGGGACCGTTGAAGACGCGAGTCAGGTCATTCCCTGCGTATGCGATCCGACTATTAAGGCTTCGCCTTCGCCGCCTTGGAGATCTTCTTCAAGGCCCAGGCGGCGGGGCAACGCAAAGGAGAGTGGCCGGAAGCGGCCACTCCGGATAAAACGGAGAACACGAGAGTGCCTACGATTAACCAGCTGGTCCGCAAGGGCCGCACGCCTAAGGTCTCAAAGACCAAGGCTCCCGCGCTTAAGGGCAGCCCCATGCGCCGCGGTGTTTGCACCCGCGTCTACACCACCACCCCGAAGAAGCCGAACTCGGCTCTGCGTAAGGTGGCGCGTGTACGCCTCAACGGCGGCGTGGAAGTAACCGCCTACATCCCCGGTGTTGGCCACAACCTGCAGGAGCACTCCATTGTGCTCGTCCGCGGTGGTCGTGTGAAGGACCTTCCGGGTGTCCGCTACAAGATCGTCCGTGGCGCCCTCGATACCCAGGGTGTCAAGAACCGTAAGCAGGCACGCAGCCGCTACGGCGCAAAGATGGAGAAGAAGTAATATGCCTCGCAAGGGTCCGGCCCCCAAGCGGCCGCTCGTACTAGATCCCGTTTACGGCTCCCCGCTGGTCACCCAGCTCATCAACAAGGTGCTCGTTGACGGCAAGAAGTCCACGGCAGAGCGCATTGTTTACGGTGCCCTCGAAGGCGCCCGCGCCAAGTCCGGCGGCGACCCCGTAGCAGCCCTCAAGAAGGCCATGGACAACGTCAAGCCTTCCCTTGAGGTCCGCTCACGCCGCGTCGGTGGCGCCACCTACCAGGTTCCGGTTGAGGTCAAGCCGGGCCGCTCCACCGCCCTCGCACTGCGCTGGCTGGTTGGCTACTCCAAGGCCCGCCGCGAAAAGACGATGACCGAGCGCCTCCAGAACGAAATCCTGGATGCATCCAACGGTCTCGGTGCCGCTGTGAAGCGTCGCGAAGACACCCACAAGATGGCCGAGTCCAACAAGGCCTTCGCACACTACCGCTGGTAATACTCCCGGGCGCCGCCGGCTCAACCGAGCCGGCGGCGAACGCGTAGTCAATCCCAAAAGGAGACCCCGTGGCACAGGACGTGCTTACCGACCTTAGTAAGGTCCGCAACATCGGCATCATGGCCCACATTGATGCCGGCAAGACCACCACCACCGAGCGCATCCTGTTCTACACGGGTGTGAACCACAAGATCGGCGAAACGCACGACGGCGCTTCGACCACTGACTGGATGGAACAGGAAAAGGAACGCGGCATCACCATCACGTCTGCCGCCGTGACCTGCTTCTGGGAAAACAACCAGATCAACATCATCGACACCCCTGGCCACGTTGACTTCACCGTTGAGGTTGAGCGCTCCCTGCGCGTCCTCGACGGTGCCGTTGCCGTCTTCGATGGCAAGGAAGGCGTTGAGCCGCAGTCCGAGACCGTTTGGCGCCAGGCTGACAAGTACAACGTTCCCCGCATCTGCTTCGTCAACAAGATGGACAAGCTGGGCGCTGACTTCTACTTCACCGTAGACACCATCATCAGCCGCCTCGGTGCCAAGCCGCTGGTCATGCAGCTCCCCATCGGCGCCGAGAACGACTTCATCGGCGTTGTGGACCTGCTCTACATGCGTGCACTCGTGTGGCCCGGCGACGCCAAGGGCGACGTGACCATGGGTGCGAAGTACGAGATCCGCGAGATCCCGGCTGACCTCCAGGAAAAGGCCGAGGAGTACCGCGCGAACCTCGTTGAGACCGTCGCCGAGTCCTCCGAGGAACTCATGGAGAAGTACCTCGAGGGTGAAGAGATCTCGATCGACGAGCTCAAGGCCGGCATCCGCAAGATGACGATCAACTCCGAGCTCTACCCGATCTTCTGCGGCTCCGCGTTCAAGAACCGTGGCGTTCAGCCGATGCTCGATGCAGTCGTCGACTACCTGCCGAACCCCCTCGACGTCCCCCCGATGGTCGGCCACGATCCTCGCGACGAAGAGAAGGAACTGACCCGCAAGCCTTCTTCCGAAGAGCCGTTCTCCGCACTGGCCTTCAAGATTGCCGCGCACCCCTTCTTCGGCCAGCTCACCTTCATCCGCGTGTACTCCGGTCACGTGGAAGCAGGCGCCCAGGTGGTCAACTCCACCAAGGGCAAGAAGGAGCGCATCGGCAAGCTGTTCCAGATGCACGCCAACAAGGAAATGCCTGTTGAAGGCGCTACCGCCGGCCACATCTACGCAGCCATCGGTCTGAAGGACACCACCACGGGCGACACCCTGTGCGACTCCGCCAACCAGATCGTCCTCGAGTCCATGAGCTTCCCGGAGCCCGTGATCTCGGTTGCCATCGAGCCGAACACCAAGGGTGACCAGGAGAAGCTCTCCACGGCCATCCAGAAGCTCTCCGCTGAGGATCCCACCTTCCAGGTGTCCCTCAACGAAGACACCGGCCAGACCATCATCGCCGGCATGGGCGAGCTCCACCTGGACATCCTGGTGGACCGCATGCGGCGCGAATTCAAGGTCGAGGCAAACGTGGGCAAGCCCCAGGTTGCCTACCGCGAAACCATCAAGCGCGCCGTCGAACGCCACGACTACACGCACAAGAAGCAGACCGGTGGTTCGGGCCAGTTCGCAAAGATCCAGATCGCGATCGAGCCGCTGGACACTGCCGAGGGCGAGCTGTACGAGTTCGAGAACAAGGTCACTGGTGGCCGCGTTCCCCGCGAGTACATCCCGTCGGTTGACGCGGGTATCCAGGATGCACTGAACGACGGCGTCCTGGCCGGTTACCCGGTGGTCGGCATCAAGGCGACGCTGGTTGACGGCGCCTACCACGATGTTGACTCCTCGGAAATGGCCTTCAAGATCGCCGGCCGTATGGCTTTCAAGGAAGCTGCACGCAAGGCAAACCCGGTCCTGCTCGAACCGCTGATGGATGTTGAGGTCCGCACCCCTGAGGAATACATGGGTGAAGTTATCGGTGACCTCAACTCCCGCCGTGGCCAGATGCAGTCCATGGAAGATGCACAGGGCGTCAAGGTCATCCGTGCGCACGTTCCGCTGTCCGGCATGTTCGGCTACATCGGTGACCTGCGCTCGAAGACCCAGGGCCGCGCTGTGTACTCCATGACGTTCAACAGCTACGCCGAGGTCCCGAAGGCAGTTGCCGACGAGATCATCCAGAAGACCCGCGGCGAATAGTCTTCCGGACTGTTCGTAGCGAACAACCTCGGGTGTGCTTTCCGATTCCGGCAAGCGCAGCCGGTGCAGGTGGCCGGGTCCCGGCCGGAGCCATCCGGCCAAGCCGGTTCCGGCCATCTGCACGAACAGGCTCGAGGGACTAGTATTAGTTCCTGAATCTGCAATTTCACCAATCCAAAGCCCCCCAAGTAGACTTACCTGAGTTTCCGCCGCGACAAGCGCGGCTGAAGGGTATGTCATTTGAAAACGTTCTAGGAGGAACCTGTGGCAAAGGCAAAGTTCGAGCGGACTAAGCCGCACGTCAACATCGGCACCATCGGTCACGTTGACCACGGTAAGACGACGCTGACGGCCGCCATTTCCAAGGTGCTGTACGACAAGTACCCGGATCTCAACGAGAAGCGCGACTTCGCGTCGATCGACTCTGCTCCCGAAGAGCGTCAGCGTGGCATTACCATCAACATCTCCCACGTGGAGTACCAGACCGAAAAGCGCCACTACGCACACGTAGACGCCCCGGGTCACGCTGACTACATCAAGAACATGATCACCGGTGCTGCCCAGATGGACGGCGCTATCCTCGTGGTCGCCGCTACTGACGGCCCCATGGCACAGACCCGCGAGCACGTCCTGCTCGCCCGCCAGGTTGGTGTTCCCTACCTGCTGGTCGCACTGAACAAGGCCGACATGGTTGACGATGAGGAACTGCTGGACCTCGTTGAAATGGAAGTTCGTGAGCTCCTGAGCTCGCAGGGCTTCGATGGTGACGAAGCACCCGTGGTTCGCGTTTCCGGCCTCAAGGCCCTGGAAGGCGACCCCGAGTGGGTCAAGTCCGTTGAGGACCTGATGGCCGCAGTCGACGAGTCCGTTCCGGACCCCGTACGTGACCGCGACAAGCCGTTCCTCATGCCCATCGAGGACGTCTTCACCATCACCGGCCGTGGCACCGTTGTTACGGGCCGCGCCGAGCGTGGCACCCTCGCCATCAACTCCGAGGTCGAGATCGTCGGCATCCGCCCGGTCCAGAAGACCACGGTTACCGGTATCGAGATGTTCCACAAGCAGCTCGACGAAGCATGGGCCGGCGAGAACTGTGGCCTCCTGCTCCGCGGTCTGAAGCGCGACGATGTCGAGCGTGGCCAGGTTGTCGTCAAGCCGGGTTCCATCACCCCGCACACCGACTTCGAAGCCAACGTCTACATCCTCTCCAAGGACGAAGGCGGACGTCACAACCCGTTCTACTCCAACTACCGCCCGCAGTTCTACTTCCGTACCACGGACGTAACCGGCGTTATCACCCTGCCCGAGGGCACGGAAATGGTTATGCCTGGCGACAACACTGAGATGACCGTTGCGCTCATCCAGCCGATCGCAATGGAAGAGGGCCTCGGCTTCGCAATCCGCGAAGGCGGCCGCACCGTTGGTTCAGGACGCGTTACCAAGATCATCAAGTAATTCTTGTTGAACTGAAGAACAGCCCCGCTGCTACTGCAGCGGGGCTGTTCTTTTTGGTTAACCCGTCCCTGATACTGTTGCTTGACCGAAAGGAGCTCATCATGGGCTGGCTTATTTTCCTGATCATCGCAGTTGCCGTCGTCGCCGGGGTGTTCTGGGCCAAGAAGCACTTCCGCCACGAGATCGACCGCGCCAAGCGGATCAACCGGGCAAACAAGAACCTGTAGCTCGCGCCTCGCAGGACCGGAGCTATGCGTTGCGGGCTTTCCGCGCGCGGCTGAGGGACTGGTACCAGTAGAAGGACTCTTTCGGGGTTCTCTCCTGCGTCTTGAAGTCGACATGGATTAATCCGAATCGTTGGGAGTACCCGGCGGCCCATTCGAAGTTGTCCATCAGCGTCCACACGTAGTATCCGCGCAGGTCCACACCTTCTGCGATCCCGCCAGGGGCAGTTGCATCGAGGGCAGCCCCCAGATGCGTCGCCAGGTATTTCACCCTTTCCTCGTCGGCCAAAGTTCCGGAAACCGTGTCCGGTTCCGGGAAGCTGGCGCCTCCCTCGGTGATGTAGACCGGGGGCAGGGCCTGGCCGTAGCGGTCCTGGAGTTCCTTCAGGAGGACCCCCAAGTGATCCGGAGCCACAGGCCAGCCGAACCCGGTGCTGCTGTATTCCGGATAACCCACCTCGTGGAAAGGCAGCCTCGCGACGGCCTTATGTACGTCCGCCGGAATTGACGCTGTGCCGCGCCCCAGGGCAACCTTCACCGGGAAGTAGTAGTTGAGACCGTAGAAATCCAAGGGCTGGTGGATGGTGCGAAGGTCGGCGTCGGAAATTTTACCGATGGACCGGAGCCACGGCCGGGCGTACAGCGGAAGGGCAGGATAGCGGCCCAGCAGAACAGGATCTGCATAGATCCTGTTCATGAGCAGGTCATAGAGGTGCGCCACCAGCCGGTCGCCGAGCTTTCGGCTTGCCGGCCGGACTGGGGCATGCAGGTTGGTTACGCCGATGCCCCCGGCGACGCCGGCGGCGCGCAGGGCCTGCGCGCCAAGGCCATGAGCCAGCAGCTGGTGATGGATGGACGGAAGCGCATCGAACATCAGCGCATGGCCCGGGGCGTGGACGCCGAGGGCGTACCCGTTCAGGGTTACCGAGACCGGTTCGTTGAGCGTAACCCACTGGGCAACACGGTCCCCAAAACGCTCGCCTGCGGCGCTGGCGTAGTCGCCGAAGCGCTCGGCTGTCTCCCGGTTCAGCCAGCCGCCGCGGTGTTCCAGCGGCAGCGGCGTGTCCCAGTGGTACAGAGTGGCCATGGGAGAAACCCCGGCGGCAAGCAGCTGGTCCAGCAGCCGGTCGTAGAAATCGAGCCCCTCCTTGTTGAAGGCCCCACGCCCGTCGGGCTGGATCCGAGGCCAGGACAGCGAGAAGCGGTAGGAGTCCACGCCGAGCTCCCGGAGCAGCGCGACGTCCTCCGGCAGCCTGTTGTAGTGGTCGCACGCGACGGCGGGGGAGTGGCCATCCATGATGGTGCCGGGTTTCTCGGCGAAGGCGTCCCACCCTGACGGACCACGCCCGCCGTCGGCCAGTGCTCCCTCGATCTGGAAGGCCGCGGCCGCGACCCCCAGGGTGAACGACGGCGGCATGCGGCCCGCCAGTTCGGTCGCCGAATCGGTGCTCTCCAAAGTCATCCCCCTATCATCCATTCGGAAATCACCCGGGGCAATGGGGTCAGGCAGGACCGCGTGCAGGGGAGTGCCGAGGTACCGATTCGCTTCTGTCGCTAAATTCCGGCATACTAGATGAGTTGTTCAAGCGCTTCTTCGTGTCCCGATCCGGATAATGCCGGGTGTCAGGGTCCAAGTGGAAGACCAAACATAACCCACTCCCCATGGAATAGCGGATGTGTATGCGCGCCAAGCGCGACACGCCCGACCGCGGGGGTCGGTTGCGCCGGCAAGGTGAGGAACCCGGATTCATCCGGATTCAGTTTGTGCGGCGGGTGGTAGTTACGACTTCAAATGCTTCGGCAGCCATACAACACGTAAGTAAACAGAGCAGCATTTACTGAAAGAGAGTCAGGCGACATGGCGGGACAAAAAATCCGCATCCGGCTGAAGTCATACGACCACGAGGTCATTGACGTTTCAGCACGGAAGATCGTTGAGACGGTCACGCGCGCAGGCGCAACGGTAGTGGGCCCCGTGCCGCTGCCTACGGAGAAGAACGTGTACTGCGTCATCCGCTCTCCGCACAAGTACAAGGACAGCCGCGAGCACTTTGAAATGCGCACGCACAAGCGTCTTATCGACATCATCGATCCCACGCCGAAGGCTGTTGACTCGCTTATGCGTCTCGACCTGCCGGCTGACGTGAACATCGAAATCAAGCTGTAGGGAGGTGCTGAGAGACTATGACCGCAACCCGTAACGTAAAGGGCCTGCTGGGCACGAAGCTCGGCATGACCCAGGTCTGGGACGAGAACAACAAGCTCATCCCCGTCACTGTGGTCCAGGCAGATTCGAACGTCATCACCCAGCTGCGCAACGCAGAAGCTGATGGCTACGTCGCCGTTCAGATCGGCTACGGCCAGATCGATCCCCGCAAGGTCACCAAGCCGCTGGCTGGTCACTTTGAAAAGGCAGGCGTCACGCCTCGCCGCCACGTCGTCGAACTCCGTACCGCAGATGCTGCTGAGTACGAGCTGGGCCAGGAGCTCTCCGTAGAGGTCTTCGAAGCCGGCCAGAAGATCGACGTCATCGGCACCACCAAGGGTAAGGGCTTCGCCGGTGTTATGAAGCGTCACGGCTTCCACGGCGTTGGAGCTTCCCACGGTGCCCACAAGAACCACCGTAAGCCCGGTTCAATCGGTGGCGCATCCACCCCGAGCCGCGTCTTCAAGGGCATGAAAATGGCCGGCCGCATGGGCGCCGTTCGTCACACCACGCTGAACCTCACGGTCCACGCGGTTGACGTCGAGAAGTCGCTGCTCCTTATCAAGGGTGCCGTCCCCGGCGCCCGCGGCCAGGTCGTCCTCGTACGCACCGCCGTGAAGGGAGCCTAGTCCAATGGCTAACACTGTCCAGGTTGACCTGCCTGCAGAGATCTTCGACGTTCAGACCAACGTGCCGCTGCTGCACCAGGTTGTCGTTGCCCAGCTCGCTGCTGCTCGCCAGGGTACCCACAAGACCAAGACCCGCGCTGAAGTTTCCGGTGCAGGACGCAAGCCGTTCAAGCAGAAGGGCACCGGCCGCGCCCGTCAGGGTTCCATCCGTGCTCCTCACATGACCGGCGGTGGCGTTGTCCACGGTCCCACCCCGCGTGACTACAGCCAGCGCACCCCCAAGAAGATGATTGCTGCTGCACTTCGCGGCGCTCTGTCTGACCGGGCACGCAACGGCCGTATCCACGTCGTCGCAGAGCTGGTTGAAGGCACCAAGCCCTCCGCCAAGGCTGCACTCGCAGCACTGCGCGTTGTTTCCGACCGCAAGAACCTGCTGGTCGTCATCGAGCGCGCCAACGATGTTGCTGCACTGTCCGTGCGCAACCTCGCCGGAGTTCACGTTCTGTACGCAGACCAGCTGAACACCTACGACGTTCTCGTCTCTGATGACGTTGTCTTCACCAAGGCTGCCTACGACGCATTCGTTGCCGGCAAGGCAGTGGCAAAGAATGAGGAGGATGCCAAGTGAGTGCAGCCACCATCAAGGATCCCCGCGACGTCGTGCTTGCACCCGTCGTGTCGGAAAAGAGCTACGGCCTGATCGACGAGGGCAAGTACACCTTCCTGGTGGACCCCCGTTCGAACAAGACCGAGATCAAGCTGGCCGTGGAGAAAATCTTCTCCGTCAAGGTCGACTCGATCAACACCATCAACCGTGCCGGTAAGCGCAAGCGCACCAAATTCGGATGGGGTACCCGCAAGAACACCAAGCGTGCGATTGTCACCCTCAAAGAAGGCACCATCGACATCTTCGGCGGTCCGCTCTCGTAGCGGAGACCACTTTAACGAGGAAATAAATTATGGGAATCCGTAAATACAAGCCGACTACCCCGGGCCGTCGTGGCTCGAGCGTAGCGGACTTCACCGAAATCACGCGGTCGACGCCGGAAAAGTCGTTGGTACGTCCGCTGCCCAAAAAGGGCGGCCGTAACAACACCGGTAAGATCACCACCCGTCACAAGGGTGGCGGACACAAGCGCCAGTACCGTCTGATCGACTTCCGTCGTCACGACAAGGACGGCGTGGACGCCCGCGTTGCTGAAATTGAGTACGATCCGAACCGTACGGCTCGCATCGCCCTCCTGCACTACGTTGATGGCACCAAGCGTTACATCATCGCCCCGAGCAAGCTGTCCCAGGGTGACTTCGTAGAGGCCGGCGCCAACGCTGACATCAAGCCTGGCAACAACCTGCCCCTGCGCAACATCCCGGTGGGTACCGTTATCCACGCAGTTGAACTGCGTCCGGGTGGCGGCGCCAAGATGGGCCGCTCCGCCGGCGCATCGATCCAGCTCGTTGCAAAGGAAGGCCGTTTCGCCCAGCTGCGCCTGCCTTCCGGCGAAATCCGCAACGTTGACGTGCGCTGCCGCGCAACCGTCGGCGAGGTCGGCAACGCCGAGCAGTCGAACATCAACTGGGGCAAGGCCGGCCGCATGCGCTGGAAGGGCGTCCGCCCGACCGTCCGTGGTGTCGCCATGAACCCGGTTGACCACCCGCACGGTGGTGGTGAGGGTAAGACGTCCGGTGGACGTAACCCCGTCAACCCCAACGGTCAGCGGGAAGGCCGCACCCGCCGCCCCAACAAAGAGAGCGACAAGCTTATTGTTCGTCGCCGTCGTACTGGCAAGAACAAGCGATAGGAGCCTGGACACATGCCACGCAGCCTGAAAAAAGGTCCTTTCGTCGACCAGCACCTCTTTGTGAAGGTAGCCAGGGAAAACGAAAAGGGCACCAAGAACGTCATCAAGACCTGGTCCCGCCGTTCGATGATCATCCCCGACATGCTCGGACACACGATCGCCGTACACGACGGACGCAAGCACATCCCGGTGTTTGTCACTGAGTCGATGGTCGGGCACAAGCTCGGCGAATTCGCTCCCACGCGGACATTCCGCGGCCATGTCAAGGACGACCGTAAGGGCAAGCGCCGCTAGGCGCCTGCACTTACGTCAAAGACGAGAGAAGGAAAGCAATGGAAGCCAAGGCAATTGCGCGCCACATCCGCGTAACGCCTATGAAGGCCCGGCGCGTCGTCAACCTTGTTCGTGGATTGCAAGCGAATGAGGCTCTGGCAATTCTGAAGTTTGCCCCCCAGGCAGCTTCAGAGCCGGTATTCAAGGTAGTACAGTCGGCAATCTCCAACGCCCGGGTCCTCGCGGACCGCGATGGCGTGGCGTTTGACGAAGGTGACCTCATCATCAGCGAAGCGTTTGTTGATGAAGGCCCGACCATGAAGCGGTTCCAGCCGCGTGCCCAGGGTCGCGCATTTCAGATCAAGAAGCGCACGAGCCACATCACCGTGGTAGTCGCTACCCCGGAGAAAGAGGAGGCTCGCTAAGTGGGACAGAAAGTAAACCCGCACGGGTTCCGACTCGGCATCACCACCGATCACGTATCGCACTGGTTCGCTGACAGCACCAAGGCCGGCCAGCGGTACAAGGACTTCGTTCGCGAAGACATCCGCATCCGCCAGCTCATGTCCACGGGCATGGAGCGCGCCGGTATCGCCAAGGTTGAGATCGAGCGCACCCGTGACCGCGTCCGCGTGGATATCCACACGGCCCGTCCCGGCATCGTCATTGGCCGCCGTGGAGCAGAAGCAGACCGCATCCGCGGCGAGCTCGAAAAGCTCACCGGCAAGCAGGTCCAGCTGAACATCCTCGAGGTCAAGAACCCCGAGATGGAAGCACAGCTTGTTGCCCAGGGCGTTGCTGAGCAGCTGACTTCACGTGTGGCATTCCGCCGCGCCATGAAGAAGGCCATGCAGTCCGCGCAGCGTGCAGGTGCCAAGGGCATCCGTATCGCCTGCTCCGGTCGACTGGGTGGCGCTGAAATGTCCCGCTCGGAGTTCTACCGCGAAGGCCGTGTGCCCCTGCACACCCTCCGCGCGAACATCGACTACGGCTTCTACGAAGCCAAGACCACCTTCGGCCGCATCGGCGTGAAGGTCTGGATCTACAAGGGTGACGTCACCGCCAAGGAACTGGCCCAGCAGGCCGCTTCCGCCCCGTCCCGCGGACGCTCCGGCGACCGTCCGGGCCGCCCGGGTGGCGCTGACCGTGGTGACCGCCGCCGTCGCAACGACCGCCCGGCCGCTGACGCAGCTCCTGCTGCCGAAGCACCGGCAGTTGAGGCAGCACCTGCTGCTGCAGAAGGAGGACAGGCTTAAATGCTTATCCCACGTCGAGTCAAGCACCGTAAGCAGCACCACCCGGGTCGTTCCGGCGCTGCTACGGGCGGTACCAAGGTCTCCTTCGGTGAGTACGGCATCCAGGCCCTGAGCCCGGCATACGTCACCAACCGTCAGATCGAGTCTGCCCGCATCGCGATGACCCGCCACATCAAGCGTGGCGGCAAGGTCTGGATCAACATCTACCCGGACCGTCCCCTGACCAAGAAGCCTGCCGAAACCCGCATGGGTTCCGGTAAGGGTTCACCGGAATGGTGGGTCGCAAACGTTAAGCCGGGCCGGGTTCTCTTCGAGATCTCCGGTGTCGAGGAATCGGTAGCCCGCGAGGCACTGCGCCTGGCAATCCACAAGCTCCCGTTGAAGGCACGCATTCTGCGTCGCGAAGGTGGTGAATAGAAATGGCAGTAGGATCCAAGGATCTGGCTCCCGCACAGCTGGACGGTTTCGACAACGAGCGTCTCGTTGAAGAACTCCGCAAGGCCAAGGAAGAGCTGTTCAACCTGCGTTTCCAGTCCGCCACCGGACAGCTGGAGAACCACGGTCGTCTGCGCGCGGTAAAGAAGGACATCGCCCGCATCTACACCGTTCTCCGTGAGCGCGAGCTGGGCATTCGTGCCGAGGTTGCCGCACCGGTTGTGGAAGCCAAGGAAGAAAAGAAGTCCAAGAAGGCAGCAACCAAGAAGGCCCCCAAGGCTGAGACGGTTGAGACCGAGGAGGATGCCAAGTGAGTGAAAAGGACGAGAACGTGACGGAAACTGCTACCGCAGCCACGGCTGAGCAGCGCGGTTACCGCAAGACGCGTCGCGGCTACGTGGTCTCTGACAAGATGGAAAAGACCATCGTTGTTCAGGTTGAGGATCGCGTGAAGCACGCCCTGTACGGCAAGGTCATCCGCCGTACCTCCAAGGTCAAGGCACACGATGAGAACAACACCGCCGGCATCGGCGACCTTGTTGTCATCGCCGAGACCCGTCCGCTGTCCGCCACCAAGAACTGGCGGCTCGTGGAAATCCTCGAGAAGGCCAAGTAGCACCTGCTGCTTAGCTGGAGGCCCCTGCTCCCTTCCGGGAGCGGGGGCTTCCTCGCGTTAAAGGGCGGCCTGCCGTCACACTGGCCCGGTTTTTGGGGCTTGCACGACGGCGGCGCCGCGGTTTCGCGGGGGAGTGGCACCAAAAGTGGGCCAGAAGGCTGCCGTACGTGGCGCCGTCGTTCCCCTCCCCGACGCTCTCTCACTTGATGTCGGTTTTCGGCGGACGCTCTCTCACCTCGCCGCCGAAAGTGAGAGAGCGTCGCCAGAAAACACGCATCAAGTGAGAGAGCGTCCGACGGCGGTGGGGCGGCTTCCGGGGGAGCGGCAGCAGACGCGGGACGTCTGCCGTGCGTGACGCTGTCGTCCGTCTTGCGGGGAGCGGCGCCGGGTGATATTGGGACTGACCGGAACTGTGCTAAGATTTTGAGTTTGTATGGCGCCTTTCGTGCGCCGTCATCAACCTCGTAAACAAGCGTGCCACGGCATAGTGCCCCCTTGCGCCCAGGACCAGTCCTGGACCGGATGGGAGCAACTGCTTCTGGCACGGGAGTTTAGGCCTGGTCTGGCAAAATCCAGGCAGGTCAAGAGACACCCCGATCAACCGTTCCGCAAGGCTCATTCCGTAGGAAGATTTTCGGTCTGAGAACCGGCGCGACGCAAGGAGTAAATAGTGATTCAGCAGGAGTCGCGACTCAAGGTCGCCGACAACACGGGTGCTAAGGAAATCCTTACCATTCGCGTTCTCGGTGGATCTGGCCGTCGCTACGCAGGCATCGGTGACGTCATTGTCGCCACCGTCAAGGATGCAATCCCGGGCGGCAACGTAAAGAAGGGCGATGTTGTCAAGGCAGTCATCGTCCGTACCAAGAAGGAACGCCGCCGTGCGGATGGTTCCTACATCAAGTTTGACGAGAACGCAGCTGTGATCCTGAAGGGTGACGGTGACCCCCGCGGTACCCGTATCTTCGGACCGGTTGGTCGTGAACTGCGTGACAAGAAGTTCATGAAGATCGTTTCTCTGGCTCCGGAGGTGCTCTAGTCCATGGCTGCAAAGATCAAGAAGGGTGACCTGGTTCAGGTCATCACTGGCGCCAAGGCTGAGCGCGGCGGCGACCGCGGCAAGCAGGGCAAGGTCCTGCGCGTCTTCACCGACACCAACCGCGTGTTGGTCGAAGGCATCAACCGCGTAACCAAGCACACCAAGGTCGGTCAGTCGCAGCGCGGCACCAAGACCGGTGGCATCGAGGTTGTTGAAGCCCCGATCCACATCTCCAACGTGGCTCTGGTTGACCCGTCCACCAAGAAGCCCACCCGCGTTGGCTTCCGCACTGAAACCGTTGAGCGTAACGGCAAGAAGCGCGAAGTCCGCATCCGCGTGGCCAAGAGCTCAGGGAAGGACATCTAATGACTGAGACTCTCGAGACTCCGGCAACGAAGATCGTTCCTCGTCTGAAGACCAAGTACGCAGAATCCATCAAGAGCACGCTCATTGAGGAATTCAAGTACCAGAACGTCAACCAGGTTCCCCGCCTCGTGAAGGTCGTTGTGAACATGGGTGTTGGAGATGCCGCCAAGGACTCCAAGCTGATCGACGGCGCCGTCCGCGACCTCACCCAGATCACCGGCCAGAAGCCGCAGGTAACCAAGGCCCGCAAGTCGATCGCACAGTTCAAGCTGCGCGAAGGCATGCCCATCGGTGCACACGCTACCCTGCGTGGCGACCGCATGTGGGAATTCCTGGATCGTCTTGTCACCCTGGCGCTGCCCCGAATCAGGGACTTCCGCGGTCTCTCCGGCAAGCAGTTCGATGGCAACGGCAACTACACCTTCGGTCTGACCGAGCAGGTTATGTTCCACGAAATCGACCAGGACAAGATCGACCGCGTCCGCGGTATGGACATCACGGTTGTTACCACTGCCAAGACCGATGACGAAGGCCGCGCGCTGCTCAAGGCGCTTGGTTTCCCGTTCAAGGCCGAAGACTAATCTAACTACGTAAAAGGTCCGGCGGCATGGCTTCTGACTCCGGTCAGCTGGCAGCACCGCGGAAACCGTTACGAGGAAGGGCACGAGCCCACCATGACAATGACAGATCCTGTCGCAGACATGCTTACGCGTCTGCGCAATGCAAACTCGGCATACCACGACACCGTGACCATGCCGTACAGCAAGCTCAAGGCACGCGTTGCTGACATCCTCAAGGCTGAAGGCTTCATTGCCGGCTGGAAGGAAGAAGACGCGGAGGTTGGCAAGAAGCTGACCATCGAGCTCAAGTTCGGACCGAACCGCGAGCGTTCAATCGCTGGCGTTCGCCGTATCTCCAAGCCGGGCCTGCGTGTTTACGCAAAGTCCACCAACCTGCCGCACGTGCTCGGTGGCCTGGGTGTCGCAATCCTGTCCACCTCTTCCGGCCTCCTGACTGACAAGCAGGCCGGCAAGAAGGGCGTGGGCGGCGAAGTCCTCGCGTACGTCTGGTAACGGGAAAGGAAGAGAATAATGTCACGTATTGGACGTCTCCCCATCACCGTTCCTGCCGGCGTTGAGGTCAAGGTTGACGGCTCTGTCGTCAGCGTCAAGGGCACCAAGGGCGAGCTGAACCACACTGTGGCCAGCCCGATCGAGGTCACCCTGGATGCAGACACCCTGACCGTCGCCCGCCCGAACGACGAGCGCGCCTCCCGTTCACTCCACGGCCTGACCCGCACCCTGATCTCCAACATGATCGAGGGCGTTACCAAGGGCTACGAGAAGAAGCTTGAAATCGTCGGTACCGGTTACCGCGTTCAGGCCAAGGGATCCGACCTGGAGTTCGCTCTTGGTTACAGCCACCCGGTCAACGTCACCGCACCGGACGGCATCACCTTTGCAGTTGAGACCCCGACCAAGCTCTCTGTTTCAGGTATCAACAAGCAGCAGGTCGGCGAGGTTGCTGCCAACATTCGCAAGCTGCGGAAGCCGGACCCCTACAAGGGCAAGGGCATCCGTTACGCCGGCGAAGTCATCCGCCGCAAGGTCGGAAAGGCTGGTAAGTAACCATGGCCATCTCAATTAACAAGAAGCGTACGAACAAGAGCAAGTCTGCTTCGCGCAGCCGCCGCCAGCTTCGTATCCGTAAGCGCATCTCCGGTACGGCTGTACGTCCGCGTCTGGTCGTCAACCGTTCCGCACGCCACGTATTCGTCCAGGTTGTCGATGACACCAAGGGCCTGACCGTAGCGAGCGCCTCCACTCTGGAAGCCGACCTTCGTGCATTCGACGGCGACAAGACCGCCAAGGCCAAGCGCGTTGGCGAACTGGTTGCCGAGCGTGCCAAGGCTGCCGGTATCGAAGCTGTTGTCTTCGACCGCGGTGGTAACAAGTACCACGGCCGGATCGCCGCCGTCGCTGACGGTGCACGTGAAGGTGGGCTGTCACTGTGACGGAAGCAAACAAGGAAAAGGACACTGTGTCTGCAGATCAGAAGGCTACTGAAGCCACAGCTGCCGCTGAGACCACTGCCCCCGCAGCTGCCGACGACCGCCGTGGCGGCGCTCGTCGCGGCGAGCGTGGCGACCGTGGCCAGGGCCGCGGCGACCGTGGTGGCCGTGGCGGCCGCGACGGCGGCCGTGAAGCCGAGAAGAGCCAGTTCGTAGAGCGCGTCGTTACCATCAACCGCGTTTCCAAGGTGGTCAAGGGTGGTCGTCGCTTCAGCTTCACCGCCCTGGTCGTCGTTGGTGACGGCAACGGCATGGTCGGCGTTGGCTACGGCAAGGCTAAGGAAGTTCCTGCCGCAATCGCGAAGGGCGTTGAAGAAGCTAAGAAGTCCTTCTTCCGCGTTCCCCGCGTTGGCAGCACCATCCCGCACCGCGTTCAGGGTGAGGCTGCAGCCGGCGTCGTAATGCTGCGTCCGGCTTCCGCCGGTACCGGTGTTATCGCCGGCGGCCCGGTCCGTGCAGTACTGGAGTGCGTGGGTATCCACGACATCCTCTCCAAGTCGCTCGGTTCCTCCAACGCCATCAACATCGTTCACGCGACCGTTGATGCCCTGAAGCGCCTCGAAGAGCCGGCAGCAGTGGCAGCACGCCGCGGCCTGCCCCTCGACGAGATCGCTCCGGCGGCCCTGGTGAAGGCACTCCTGAACCCGAAGGCAGGTGCCTAGTTATGGCTAAGAACCTGGTTCCCTCCGACGCTCAGTTGGAGATCACTCAGATCAAGTCCGCCATTGGCGGCAAGCAGAACCAGCGCGACACCCTCCGGTCCCTCGGCCTGAAGCGTATCGGACAGACCGTTGTCCGCACCGCCGATGCCGTGACCGTTGGAATGCTCAACACGGTTCCGCACCTGGTAAAGGTAGAGGAGGCGAAGTAAATGGCAGAGAAGAACACTGCTGACAAGGCACAGGCTGCTGAGAAGCAGAACGCCCTGAAGGTTCACCACCTGCGTCCCGCCCCGGGTGCCAAGACCGCCAAGACCCGTGTTGGTCGTGGTGAAGCATCCAAGGGTAAGACCGCTGGACGTGGCACGAAGGGTACTGCAGCCCGCTACCAGATCAAGGCTGGCTTTGCCGGCGGCCAGCTGCCGCTGCACATGCGCCTGCCGAAGCTGCGCGGCTTCAAGAACCCGTTCCGGGTTGAGTTCCAGGTTGTAAACCTGGACAAGCTCAACGAGCTGTTCCCCGAAGGTGGCGCAGTCACCGTGGAGAACCTGGTCGAAAAGGGCGCCGTTCGCAAGAACCAGCCCGTCAAGGTGCTGGGCACCGGCGATATCACCGTCAAGGTGGACGTCACCGCCCACGCATTCTCGGCCAGCGCTGCTGAGAAGATTGCCGCAGCAGGCGGAAGCGCCACCGCTCTCTAGAGCCGGTGGGCGCCTAGCCCGTTGTTGAACTCCCGGTCCTGGGGCTACCGCCCCGGGGCCGGGAGTTTTTCCATCCGCCCGGCGTTTTTTCGATGCCATCCGGCGCAGCGGCGCCCGGGCGGATTGTTCGCAGGGCGCATCCACCCGTTAGACTCGGTTGTCGGGATTTATAGATCCCCATCACACCACTCTTATTCACACCACAGGAGGACGCTTGCTTAGCGCATTTGGCCGGGCCTTTCGCACGCCTGATCTGCGACGCAAGTTGTTGTTCACGCTGGGAATCATCACCATCTTCCGCTTGGGTGCCTTCATTCCCTCGCCTGGTGTGAACTACCAGAATGTCCAGCAATGCTTGCAGAACGGTCAGACGGCAGAGGGGCTGTACCAGCTCGTTAACCTGTTCAGCGGCGGCGCGTTGCTCCAGGTGTCCATCTTCGCGCTGGGCATCATGCCGTACATCACGGCCAGCATCATCGTCCAGCTGCTCCGGGTGGTCATTCCCCGGTTCCAGCAGCTCTACGAAGAGGGCGCTTCAGGCCAGTCCAAGCTGACCCAGTACACCCGGTACCTCACCATCGCGCTGGGCCTCCTCAACGCCACCACGCTGGTATCGCTCGCGCGCTCCGGGCAGCTTCTTCCGGGGTGCAACCTGCCGATCATTCCTGACAGCAGCGTTATCACCACCATCCTGCTCATCATCACCCTGACGGCCGGCACCGGCCTGATCATGTGGATGGGCGAGCTCGTGACCGAGAAGGGCGTGGGCAACGGAATGTCCCTGCTCATCTTCACGTCCATCGCCGCCACGTTCCCCACGTCCCTGGGCGCCATCTGGAGCTCGCAGGGCCCCGGAACCTTCTTCATTGTCCTCGCGGTCGGCCTGCTGACAGTGGCCCTGGTTGTCTTTGTCGAGCAGTCGCAGCGCAGGGTCCCGGTGCAGTACGCCAAGCGGATGATTGGCCGCCGCACCGTGGGCGGCACCAGCACCTACATCCCCATCAAGGTGAACATGGCCGGTGTTATCCCGGTGATCTTCGCCTCCTCGATGCTCTACCTGCCGGGCCTGATTGCCCAGTTCAACCAGCCCGCGCAGGGCGAGCAGCTCCAGCCGTGGGTCGAATGGATCAACAACAACCTGGTCCGCGGCGACCAGCCGATCTATATGGTGCTGTACTTCGCCATGATCGTGTTCTTTACCTACTTCTATGTCGCGATCACCTTCAACCCTGAAGAGGTCTCGGACAACATGAAGAAGTACGGCGGCTTCATCCCGGGTATCCGCGCGGGGAAGCCGACCGCTGACTATCTGCAGTACGTGCTCTCCAGGATCACCCTGCCCGGAGCCCTGTACCTGGGCTTCGTGGCGTTGATCCCGCTGGTGGCACTGGTGCTGATCAACGCAAACCAGAACTTCCCGTTCGGTGGCACCTCGATCCTGATCATGGTGGGCGTTGGTTTGGAGACCGTCAAGCAGATTGATGCGCAGCTACAACAACGTCACTACGAAGGGCTTTTGCGATGACGAGAATGCTGATTATTGGACCTCCCGGTTCCGGAAAAGGAACGCAGGCGGAGCGGATTTCAGAGCGCCTCGGCGTTGTGGCCATCTCCACCGGCGACATCTTCCGCGCCAACGTGAAGGGCGAGACGCCGCTTGGCATCGAAGCCAAGAAGTACATGGACAACGGCGACTTCGTCCCTGACAGCGTCACCAACAAAATGGTCCGGGACCGGCTCAGCGAGTCCGACGTCGAAAACGGCTTCCTGCTGGACGGCTACCCCCGCACCACCGCCCAGGTGGACTACCTGGACGAGATCCTTGCCAAGGGTGAGGAAAAGCTCGACGTCGTCCTGCAGCTGACTGCCGACGATGAGGAACTGGTCCACCGCCTCCTGGGCCGGGCCAAGGAAACGGGCCGGAGCGACGACAACGAAGCCGTCATCCGCCACCGCCTTGACCTCTACCACGAGCAGACCGAAGCCGTGGTGGCGAAGTATGCCGAGCGCGGCATCCTGACCCAGGTGGACGGCATCGGCGGCATCGACGAAGTCACCGACCGCGTCATGCAGGCCATCAAGGCGGCACAGGCAGCCTGATTCAGGCGAACGTATTCCGAGGCTCCTCCCGGCAACCGGGAGGAGCCTCAGCCATTTGAAAGAAGGAACACCATGGCCTTTGGCCAGCCCCGCATCGAATACAAGACCAACGCCCAGATGCGCACCATGCACGAGGCAGGCCTTGTCCTGAGCCGTGCACTGGACGCAGCCGTTGCCGCAGCAGTGCCCGGTGCCACCACCAAGCACCTCGACGACGTCTTCGCCGCTGTCCTGAACGAAGCGGGCGCCAAGTCCAACTTCCTTGGCTACCACGGCTTTCCGGCCACGATCTGCACCTCGGTCAACGAAGAAGTGGTCCACGGTATCCCGGGCAGCCGGATCCTCAATGACGGGGACATCATCTCGATCGACGGCGGCGCGATCGTGGACGGCTGGCACTCCGACTCGGCCAGGACCGTCATCGTGGGCACGGCTGACCCGGAGGACCAGCGCCTCTCGGACGTGACCCGGGCAGCAATGTGGCACGGCATTGCAGCGTTGGCCACCGGAAAGCACGTCGGCGATATCGGGGCCGCGATCGACGATTACGTTTCGTCCGTTCCCGGCAAACCGCTGGGGATCCTCGAGGACTATGTGGGCCACGGCATCGGTTCAGAAATGCACATGGCTCCGGACGTGCTGAACTACCGCACCACGCACCGCGGCCCGAAGATCAAGCCAGGTCTGTGCCTGGCGATCGAGCCCATGCTGGTGCGCGGCGGCATTGAAACCGCGGTCCTGGAGGACGACTGGACAGTTGTCACCACGGACGGCAAGCGGTCGTGCCAGTGGGAGCACTCCGTGGCGGTCCATGAGAAGGGCATCTGGGTGCTGTCAGCGCCCGACGGCGGTGCGGAGCACCTGGTGCCCCTCGGCGTCACCCCGGTGCCCATCCCGTAGGCCGCAGCCAGCAGCGCGGCAGGCCCACAGCCCCACGGCTCAGCCCCAAGCAGCCCCAACAGAAGCGCCAGGTGCCGTTGTGATCCCACAACAACACCTGGCGCTTCTTGCATTCGGGAAAGTTACCCCAGCTTCGGCTTGACGTCCTTCTCGTAGATGCCTTCCAGCGTCTTCTTCAGGCTGGCCATGGTGGCCTTCACGTCCGCCTGCTGGGTGAGGATGGCAGCTGCCGCCTTGGCCAGTTCCTGGTCGGCGCCTGGGAGGAACACCCGGGCATTGTCCTGGACCCGGGTGACAGCCAGCTGGTCCACGGCGGTTTGGATCTGCGGCGTCTGGGCCAGGACCGCCTTCATGTCCGCCGACTCTCGGGTGGGCATGTAGCCGGTGGCCGCCGAGAAGGCTGCGCTGTTTTCCGGTTCGGTCATGAACTTCAGGAAGGTTCCGGCAGCCAGCTGCTCTTCCTTGCTGATGCCGCTCGGGATGCCCAGGCCGGCGCCGCCGGTGGGGCAGACGTTGGTCTCAGCCTTCGGTCCGCCGGGAAGGAAGCCCACGCCCACATTGAACGGTGCCGACTTCAGGACGCCAAGGAGGGACCCGGTGGAGGAGATCGTGGACGAGGTCAGACCGGCGGAGAAGTCGTCTGCAGCTTCCTTGGAGGAGACGCCGGCCCAGCCGTTCTTGTAGATGGAGTCCTGGGCCCACTGCAGCGCTTCGACCGCTTCGGGCGAATCGCAGGTGATTTCCCATTCCTTGGACCAGGAGCCGCCCCACCCCCACAGGTTGTTCTGCAGCGTCCAGCCCGCGTATCCGGCCAACGCCGGGTAGATGTAGGCGTACTGCGCTCCGGAGCTGGCTTTGAGCTTAGGTGCCCACTCACCGAATTCCTGCCAGGTTTTGGGTGCCCTGTCCGGCAGGCCGGCGGCCTGGAAGTGGTCCTTGTTGTAGTAGAACAGCGGAGTCGAGCGGCCATAGGGGAGGGCCCACTGCTTGTCGTTGTACTTGTAGTCGTCCACGAGCGACTGGCGGAAATCGTCCAGCTTGATGTCCAGCTGCTTGACGAGGGCATCCACCGGGATGATGCTGCCGTTGGTGAAGTACCGGAACCACCACACGTCGGAGAGGACCACGACGCCCGGGAGGCCCGATTTTGCCGCCTGGGAGGTCTGGAACTTCTGCGCGATTTCCTCGTAGTTCGCGCCGGCCGTGACCAGGTTGACCCTGATGTCCGGGTACTTGGCATGGAACTTCTCAATAATGGACTTTTCGACGTCCTGCGACTTACCGGGGTGGTTGGACCAGAAGTCGATTTTCGCGGCCGGCTTCACTCCGCTGAAGTCGAGGTCGGCGGCTTCGCTGGCCACGGGGGTGCCGCTGGTGGACGGGCCGCCGCAGGCTGCCAGGGCAGCGGCGGACGCCGTGACCCCGGCGAGTCCCAGGAAGTGCCTCCGATCGAGGTGCTGTGTCATTGCAGGTCCTTTCGTTGGGTGCCACATTGAGGAGTTGGGTGCTTCTTCTGTGATGAACGACGGCGGCACGGGCTTACCCGGTGACGCTGCCTTGGGTGAGCCCGGCCACGATGTAACGCTGGAGGGCTGCGAAGACGATGAGGATGGGGACGATCACCAGGACGGCCCCGGCCATGAGGATGCCCCATCCGGAGGCATTGCTCTCTGAGTTCTGGAGCAGCGTCAGGCCCACCGGCAGGGTCATGGTGTCCGGGCGGTCCGTGATGATTAGCGGCCAGATGTATTCGTTCCATTCGCTGACGATGGTCACCAGTGCCACCGTGGCGATGGAGGGAACGGAGATGGGCACCACGATCCGCCACAAGCGGCGCCAGTGGCCCGCCCCGTCGATTTCAGCCGACTCAAGGATGGAGTTGGGAAGGGTGAGGAAGTGCTGCCGGAGGAGGAAGGTGCCGAAGGCGGTGCCGAGGCCCGGCAGGATGATGCCCCACAGCGTGTTCTTCCCGCCCATGCCCGAGATCAGGATGTAGTTGGGCAGGATGGATACCTGGGGCGGCACCATGAGTGCAACCAGGATGAGCATGAAAATGGCGTTCTTGAACGGGAAGCGCACGAACACCAGTGCGTAGGCGGTGAGGATGGCCAGGACGACCTTGACGCTGGCGCCCGCCGCCGTGACGATGGCGCTGTTGAGGAAGAACTGGCCGAACGGCACGGTGGTCATGGCGATCTGGTAGTTCTGCAGGTTGAGGCCTTCAGGCAGGATCTCAAGATCCATGGTGATGATTTCACCGGGCTGCTTGAACGAGCTGAGCACCATCCACAGCAGCGGCAGGAAAACCACCAGGGTGGCCAGGATCAGCGGGACGTACCCGCCCAGGACGGCCTGTACCAGGTTGCGCCGGGAGAAGGGCCGGTCCCGGGCAATGGCCTGTTCTGCCGCCTGCGTGGGCGGGGCTGTGGGGTCCGGATTGACCGGTGACAGGGAGCTCACGAGTAGTGCACCTTCCGTTCCACGAAGCGCAGTTGGAACACGGTGATCACCAGGAGGATCGCGAACAGGATCACCGAGATGGCCGCGGAGTAGCCCGCCCGGTTGAAGGCGCCGAACGCCTGGAGGTAGGCCTCGTAGATGAGGGTGCTGGTGCCGGTTCCCAGCGGCGTCATGATCCTGATCAGGTCAAAGGCCTGCAGCGAACTGAGCATGCTGGTGATCAGCAGGAAGAATGTGGTGGGGGACAGGAGCGGCAGCGACATGGTGATGAAGCGCCGGAACCCGTTGGCGCCGTCGAGTGATGCTGCCTCCATGACATCCTGCGGCAGGGACTGCAGTCCTGCCAGGTACACCACCGCGCAGTATCCGAGGTTTTTCCAGACGTAGACCAGGATGACCATGACCAGGGAAAGCTGGGGGTCGTTAATCCACTGCGGGCTCTGCTGGCCGATGCCCCGGAGCAGCCAGGCGAGCACGCCGTAGCCGGGATCGAAAATGAAGAGCCACACCAGTCCCACGCCGACGCCGGACAAGACATAGGGAGCGAACACCGCGGAGCGGGCGAATGTGGTTCCCCGGACTTTCGCATTCAGTGCCAGGGCGATGAGCAGTCCGAGGATCATGGATCCGCCCACGGTCACCACCGTGAAGATTGCCGTGGTGCCCAAGACTTTGGAGGCGTCGTCGCTGGTGAAGAAGGTGACGTAGTTGTTGATGCCCACCACCGTGGCGGATGGCGACCCAAGGGTCCAGTCCAGCGTTGAGTAGTAGATGTTGCTGATCAGTGGCCGGTACGTGAAGACGGCGATCAGCACCAGGTTCGGTAAGGCGAGGGCGAGGAACACGAAGAAGTCACGCCGGGTTCTCTGCGTCCAGCGCCGGCGTCGGGGGATGGCTGCCGGCCCGGGCTTGGTGGGCTTGGTGGAAGGATGGGGTGCGAGTTGACGTGTCATGCGGTCTCTCACGGGATTCGTGCCTGCTCGTGGCTGGCCGTGGTCGGGGAAGTCTAGCCATTACTTCACCACAAGGTCAGCAGGCAGAAAGCCGCATTTGCCCTCGTCAGAGGACTGTTAGACGAGGCTTCGTTGCCCGTTAACGCTGTGTTGGATGCAGTCTTGCACAAAGTTTGGTTGAAAGGCAGGGACCCGCCCGTATTCATCCGTTTGATGGCCAAAAGGGGAGAATGGGTGCCATGGGAGCAATCACTGACGTACCCGGCCTGCGGGTGGGGCACCAGCAGAAGTCCGACGACGGTTGGCTGACTGGTGTCACGGTGGTCCTGCCGCCGCCGGGCACCTGCGGGTCGGTGGACGTGCAGGGCGGCGGACCTGCCACCCATGAAACTGATGCCCTGGATCCCACCACACTCGTCAGCACGGTGGACGCCGTTGTCCTCACCGGGGGCAGCGCCTATGGCCTCGCCTCCGCCGCCGGCGCCCAGCGGTGGTGTGAGGAGAACGGCCGCGGTTTTGCGGTGCCCGGGGGAGTAGTCCCTATCGTGCCGGCAGCCGCGATCTTCGATCTCGGCAGGGGCGGGGACTTTTCGGCGCGTCCGACGGCGGAGATGGGCTACGCGGCAACCGCCGCCGCTGCGGCGCAAACGGAAGGGCACGACGTCGGACGCGGCAACGTGGGTGCCGGCACCGGGGCAGTCATGGCCCGGACGTACAAAGGCGGGATAGGCACAGCTTCGGCCACGCTCGACAACGGCGTCGTGGTCGGTGCAATTGCTGTCGTCAACGCTCTTGGACTGCCGGTAACTCCGTCGGGGAATAGCGAACCTTCCGCGCGCTCGGTCGTGCCGCCCCAGGAGCCCCCTAACCTCGCAAGCTCGGCCAGGGAGCCCGGCTCGCGTGGGCCCACCTTAGACGCGCGCTTCCGGGCCGCGGAACCTGCCCACCTGGACGCGCCGTTCAATACCACCCTTGTTGTCGTGGCGACCAATGCCGTCCTGGATGTAGCCGAGTGCAAGAGAACCGCTTCTGCTTCGCATGCCGGGATTGCGAGGGCCCTGAACCCGTCGCATACGCTCGCCGACGGCGACACTGTTTTCTGCCTGGCTACCCAGGCCGTGGCACTCGACCGCAGCGATGAAGCTGCCCGCCAGCTCAGCCTCATAACGCTGCAGAGCGCGGCAGCCGACGTCGTACGTTTGGCCATCCTGGATAGCGTAGCCAGCGCGGAGGCCGTGAGCACTCCCGCCGGTGATTATGGTGTGTACGGCGCCCGGTAGGTTACCATTGCCGATTTAACTTTTCCGGTGATACCGAGTAGTGTTGTTTGTTGGTTGTCTGGACTGCCACGCCCTTTTGGGTCTGGAGCCGGCAATCGATCCAACCAAAACGTTCGTGGCCATGTCCGGTGCAATCCGGCGGGGCTGCGGCAACAACAGTTAGCGGAGGGTATGGCCAAGAAGGACGGGGTCATTGAGATCGAAGGCGTTGTGACCGAGGCGCTGCCTAACGCGATGTTTCGCGTTGAGCTCACCAACAAGCACATCGTTCTGGCACACATCTCTGGAAAGATGCGTCAGCACTACATCCGAATCCTCCCTGAGGACCGCGTAGTGGTGGAGCTGAGCCCGTACGACCTCACCCGTGGTCGTATCGTCTACCGCTACAAGTAAATTGCTGGGCGGCTTCAGTGCGAGCTGACTGCCGCTCCAGTTGACCAACTGTTACACGCAAAGGAATGCCATGAAGGTCAAGCCGAGCGTCAAGCAGATCTGCGAAAAGTGCAAAGTGATCCGCCGTAATGGCCGGGTCATGGTGATCTGCGAGAACCCGCGCCACAAGCAGCGCCAGGGCTAATTCCCTTCATCGGGAAATCCTGGGTTGCTAACCCACGCAAGTAAATAAAAGGCAGCACAAGCTGATCTGGGACGTATGGAGCCCGGGCAGCTAACCCCCGGTCGGAGGCTGGGGCCGTACAGCACGTGCGGGTGTACTGCCTACGACCTCCGGTTTATCAAGGAGTACTGCCACTATGGCTCGTCTCGCTGGCGTAGACATTCCCCGCGAAAAGCGGCTGGAAATTGCGCTTACTTACATCTACGGCGTGGGCAAGACCCGTGCACACGAAACCCTGGCTGCCACTGGCATCAGCGCCGACGTTCGCGTCAAGGACCTGACTGATGCACAGCTGGTTGAGCTGCGTGACTACATTGAAGGCAACTACAAGGTTGAGGGTGACCTTCGCCGCGAAGTAGCAGCAGATATCCGCCGCAAGGTTGAAATCGGCAGCTACGAAGGCCTGCGCCACCGCAAGGGCCTGCCCGTACGCGGACAGCGTACGAAGACCAACGCCCGTACCCGCAAGGGCCCGAAGCGCACCGTCGCCGGCAAGAAGAAGGCCCGTTAAAATCCCCGCCGGGATTAACGGACTTTCCCCCAATAACTTTCTGTAGGAGAAATAATGCCCCCGAAGACTCGTGGCGCGGTTCGCAAGCCGCGTAAGAAGGACAAAAAGAATATCGCGCTGGGCCAGGCGCACATCAAGAGCACCTTTAACAACACCATCGTTTCCATCACGGATCCGAGCGGCGCTGTTATCTCTTGGGCTTCCTCAGGTGAGGTTGGCTTCAAGGGCTCGCGTAAGTCCACCCCGTTCGCAGCCCAGATGGCTGCCGAAGCTGCTGCCAAGCGTGCCCAGGAGCACGGCATGCGCAAGGTTGACGTTTTCGTCAAGGGACCGGGTTCCGGACGCGAGACCGCGATCCGTTCGCTGCAGGCCGCAGGCCTCGAGGTTGGCTCCATCCAGGACGTCACCCCCGCTGCACACAACGGCTGCCGCCCGCCGAAGCGCCGCCGCGTCTAAGGCTGCCAACGCCGCATGAGCTTGCCCGGACCGCTGACGGTCCGGGCAAGCCCAGCGCGTTAAGTCTTCAGACCGAATTTCCACCACCTGTGTTGCGTCATATAGCGGATGCTCGCCGAAAGGAAACCTAAGTGCTCATTGCACAGCGCCCCACCCTCTCCGAAGAGGTAGTCTCCGAAAACCGTTCGCGTTTCATCATTGAACCGCTGGAACCGGGCTTCGGCTACACCCTCGGAAACTCCCTCCGCCGTACCCTGCTCTCCTCCATCCCCGGTGCTGCCGTAACCAGCATCCGGATCGATGGCGTGCTGCACGAGTTCACCACGGTTCCGGGTGTCAAGGAAGATGTCACTGAGATCATCCTGAACATCAAGAGCCTCTCGGTGTCCTCCGAGCACGATGAGCCGGTTGTTGCCTACCTGCGCAAGCAGGGCCCCGGAGTCGTCACCGCCGCGGACATCGCTCCGCCGGCCGGCGTCGAATTCCACAACCCGGATCTGCACATCGCCACGCTGAACTCGAAGGGCAAGTTCGAACTCGAACTGACCATCGAGCGCGGCCGCGGCTACGTTTCGGCAGCTCAGAACAAGTCCGGCGACGCAGAGATCGGCCGTATCCCGGTCGACTCCATCTACTCGCCGGTGCTGAAGGTTACTTTCCGCGTGGAAGCAACCCGTGTTGAGCAGCGCACCGACTTCGACAAGCTGATTGTCGACGTCGAGACCAAGCAGGCCATCGCCCCGCGCGATGCCGTCGCTTCCGCAGGCACCACCCTGGTGGAGCTCTTCGGTCTGGCACGTGAGCTGAACACCGCAGCTGAAGGTATCGAGATCGGCCCGTCGCCCACCGACGCTGCCCTGGCAGCCGACATGGCACTGCCGATCGAGGATCTGGACCTCACCGTCCGTTCCTACAACTGCCTCAAGCGTGAGGGCATCCACACCGTGGGTGAACTCGTTGCCCGCTCCGAGGCTGACCTGATGGACATCCGCAACTTCGGTGCCAAGTCCATTGACGAGGTCAAGGCAAAGCTGGTTGAACTGGGCCTGTCCCTCAAGGACTCGCCTCCCGGTTTTGACCTCGCAGCACGCGCCGCAGCAATCGAAGAGGACGACGCCGCCTTCGGCGACGACGAACTCTAAACCAGACCTTGGCCGGCGGGCCGCACCACGGTGTGCAGCCCACGGCTTCCATTTGAGGAGAAACAACTATGCCTACCCCCACTAAGGGTCCGCGCCTCGGAGGCGGCCCGGCTCACGAGCGCCTCATGCTCGCGAACCTGGCAGCATCCCTGTTCGAGCACAAGCGGATCACCACCACGGTGACCAAGGCCAAGCGCCTGAAGCCGTACGCAGAGCGCCTGGTGACCTTCGCCAAGCGTGGCGACCTCGCTTCCCGCCGCCGGGTCCTCGGCCTGATCAGCAACAAGGGCGTCGTCCACGAGCTGTTCACTGACATCGCCCAGGCTGTGGAGAACCGCGACGGCGGCTACACCCGCATCACCAAGATCGGCAACCGCAAGGGCGACAACGCTCCCATGGCCGTCATCGAACTGGTGCTTGAGCCGGTTTCCGCCAAGCAGGCCGTTGTAGCCGAGGCTACTTCCGCCGCCAAGCGCGACGCCGACAAGAAGGAAGCCGCTGCTGCCCCGGTTGCAGAAGAGGCTCCCGAGGCTGAGGCCGCCGAGGCCCCCGCAGCTGACGAAGCTGCTGAGGCACCTGCTGCTGAAGAAGCTGCAACCGAAGAGGCCCCGGCCGCTGAGGAAGCACCCGAGGCTCCCGCAGCCGAGGAAAAGGACGCGAAGTAATTCGCTGATTTTCTTCGCATAGACTTGAGTCTATGAACGACCAAAAACCCGCGGCCCCCGTATTGGGGGGCGGCGGGTTTTTGCGTGTCCGGCTTGATGTGTCCTACGACGGCGGCCCCTTCAGCGGGTGGGCGCTTCAGCCGGGCCGGAAGACCGTGCAGGGCGTCCTTGAGGAAGCCCTGCACCTGCTGGTCCGCCGGCCCATCCGCGTGACGGTCGCCGGCCGCACAGACGCCGGGGTGCATGCCCGCGGTCAGGTGGTCCACCTGGACCTGACGGAAGCCGAGTGGCAGGGACTGCCGCGGGGGCACGAACTCGATCCCGCCGTCGCCATGCTGCGCCGCATCCGGGGCGCGCTGAGCCGGATCCTGGGGGACTTGACAGGCGCCGTGGAGGTGCACAGCATCTCGCTGGCGCCGGAGGGCTTCGACGCCCGCTTCTCAGCCCTCTGGCGGCGGTACAGCTACCGGATCGCGGACGGCCCGGCCCTCTGGGACCCGCTGGAACGCTACTTCACCCTGTGGCACAAGAACCCGCTGGATGTGGTGCTGCTGAACGAGGGCGCGTCAAAGCTGCTGGGGCTCCAGAACTTCCTGTCCTTCTGCAAACCCCGCGAAGGTGCCACCACCATCCGTGAGCTCCAGCGCTTCGAGTTCGCGCGGGGGGAGGATGGCGTCATTGTGGCCACGGTGCAGGCCGATGCGTTCTGCCACAACATGGTGCGCGCCCTGATCGGTTCTGCCCTGTACGTGGGGGAGGGTCTCGAGGAACCCGGCTGGCTGCATGAGCGGCTCCTGGCGAAGAAGCGGGACGCGAAATCGGTGCTGGCCGCGCCGCATCCCCTCGTGCTGGAAGAGGTCGCCTATCCCTCGAACGACGAGCTGTTGGCCCGGGCGGAGCTGACCAGGGCGCTGCGCGAGCACTAATCCCCACCCGCACCCTAGCCTCGCAAGCTCGGCCAGGGAACCCTGCGGGCGTGGGCCCAGCCTTCAGAACGACGGCGGCGGCCCGTCCGCAGGCAGGGTCACGGTGAAGGTGCTGCCCTTCCCCTGCCCGCTCTCGCAGCTGATGGTGCCGCCGTGGCCCTCCACGATCATCTTGGTAATGGACAGGCCCAGCCCCGCCCCCGAAATGGAGGCTTTCTGGGCCGCTTCCGTGCGGAAGAACCGTTTGAAGACCCTGGCGCTGTCCTCCCGGGAGATCCCCATTCCGGTATCGCTGACGCTGAGTTGGACCCAGTCCCCACCGGCACGGGCGCTGATGCTGACCGTGCCGCCATCGGGAGAGTACTTAATGGCGTTGGAAACCAGGTTGTCCAGGGCCTGGCCGATCCGGAGCGGATCCGCGTAGGCCCACAGCGGCGAGGGAACGTCCGCAGTGAGCTGGATATGGGCCCGCTCGGCCAGGGCCTGCGCCGACCCCAGGGTGGTTTCCACCAGGCTGGCGAGGTCCGTCCTTTTCGGGTGCACGTTCAAGGCAGCCGACGCCGATGCGGACAGGTCCGCAACCAGCGCCAGCAGCCGCTCCGCGTTGCGCTGGACCACCCGCAAACGGTGGGTAAGCTGCGGCGGCAGTCCGCCGGCGTCGTCCAGCACCAGGTCTATGTTGCCGATGATGGAATTCAGGGGCGTCTTGAACTCGTGGGACACGTTGGAGACGAGCTCCTGGTTCGCTGCCAGCGCCTCCACCCAGCCGGTGACGTCGGTGTACACCACAACGGCGCCGTTGAAGCTGCCGTCGTCGCCCACCAGGGGCCTGGCCGCCGTCGACACCGCGCGCTGTTCCGCTCCCTCTCCGGCCCACACCAGGTAGTCCGCGAAGGATTCTCCCGCAATGGCGCGGCTGATGGGACGTTTCTCCGGCGGCAGCAGGGTCCGACGGTCCTGCCCGAAGATCAGCTGGTGCCCCTGTCCCGGTATGGCGCCATCCGCCTTGGTGGACGCGCGGAAATGCCGCTGTTGGTTGTTGGACACCAGGAAATGCCCGTAACGGTCGACGGCGGCAATGCCTACGTCTGTTGCGTCAAGGACCGTCTGGAGCAGCTTCTCCCGTTCCCGGCTTTCGTGCAGCAGTTTCCGCAGCTCCTTGTCCTTCTGCGCCAGTTCCTGCTGCTGGAGCCGGAGGTGCACGCTGGCGAAGCGGATGGCGAGGGAGACCGAGAGCATCATGAGGGGAAAGAGGAGCGTTGTGGTGACGTCCGAGGCAGTCAGGTAGGGGAAACGCCCGGCCAGGGACGGGACCATGATGAGCATGGTGCCGAAAAAACTCAGGACCAGGCTGCTGCGGGCCAGCATGCCCGAGGCAGAGAGCCAGATCACCGGGAAGACCGCCAGGACCGCCAGGCCAGGGAGCAGGGGAGCGGCGCCGTTCCGGAGCAGCCCGATCGCCAGGAAATCCAGGACCGGGATCAGCAGGTAGGGCCGGTGGGCCAGGCGCTCCCAGGGCACCAGGAGGCAGCCGAGGAAGAGGGCGCCGTGAAGGAGGATGCCGGACAGGTAGAGGGGGCTGTGGACCAGTGTTGGCCAAGCGAAGGGAGTGGCCGCAGCCAATGCCGCCACGATCAGTGTCAGCGGCAGCTGGCACAGGGCCACCTGCGCCCTAGGTCCGAGGCCACGGAAGAAGCGGGCAGGTCCGCGCTGGAACAGGTGCTCAGCCATAAAAGGGTTTCAGGCCCCGCTGGCTGGACCGGATGACAGGTCCGTAGGGGCACTGGAATTGCTGCGGCTCACTCCGGAGTATCCTCTCAGTTCATAATCCACACGTCTTGTCATAGTAATTGACTTTCCGAAATCAATGCAGAAAGGGATGTGATCAGCATGGCTTACTAGTAGCGTATAAATGGTTGGAGCGGGTATGGCATTGGCGCTGGGCTGATGGGGGGCCATGTCCGCCTGGCTCAGGGATATCAATGGACGAACTTGGTGTGGCTGTAGTAATTGAAGACGATGCCGATGTGCGCAACCTCCTTGAGGGCGTGCTGACCCAGGCAGGATTTGAAGTGCATACAGCGGTGGACGGACGAGCCGGTGTGGAAGTGGTCCGCAGCAAACAGGCCAATGTTGTCACGCTGGATATCGGGCTGCCGGACATCGACGGGTTCGAAGTATTGCGGCGGATCCGCCATTTCAGCAATGCCTACGTGGTGATGCTGACCGGCCGGACTGAGGAGCCGGACCTGTTGTCCGCCCTCAACGCCGGAGCGGATGACTACATTGCCAAACCCTTCCGGCCCAGGGAGCTCCGGGCACGGGTGGCGGCCATGATGCGCCGGCCCCGGCATGAGGTCAACGGTCAGAGGCCAGCGCCGGCGTGGGGAGCACCTGCCACCCCGGCTGCCGCGCCTGGCACCCACGACTCCGCCGTTTTGCAGCACAACGGCCTGACCCTCAACCACCGCACGCGGACGGTGGAGGTCAAAGGCGAGCCACTCGGGCTCACCCGCAGTGAATTCGACCTGCTCCATGTGCTGCTCCGAGGCGGCGGCGCGGTGTGCACCCGGGCTGACCTCGTACGGGCCGTGCGCGGCGAGTTCTATGACGAGGACACGTACATCAGCGAAGCGGACGAGCGCGCCGTCGAAGTCCATGTGGGCAACCTGCGGCGCAAGCTCAAGGAGGACCAGCTCTCGCCCCGCTGGCTGCAGACGGTCCGCGGCGTGGGCTACCGGCTGGCTCCGAAGAGGCCGTTCGAAGAGTAGGCGGGAATCAGTCGTTTTCCAGGATGTAGGTGGCCTGGAGTTCGGAGACGGTCTGCCCGCCGTCCGCCGCCACGCGCTTCATGAGCGCCTGGCCCTGGCCGAAGTCGCCCAGGCGGATCACGGACTCCAGCAGTTCGGCGAGTTTCGCCAGCCGCAGGCCCCCCACCATGGCGGAAGTGATCTTCAGGCTGATGACGGCGTCCAGGGCTGAGTCGCTGTCCTGGTTCTCCACGGCTGCTGCGAGCCGGGTGTAGCGCTGGTCCCACATGGCCGCATAGTCGCGGGCGAAGCGCTGGGCGAGGCCGGAGCCGGCCAGTTCGTCGTCCAGCTCCTCGAGGACGGCGGCGTCAACGAGCGGCAAGAGACCGGCCGCTTCCTGTGGCAGCGCGGCTCCGGCAGCTGAAGCGATCCCTGGCTGCAGAGAGCCCGCAGCGGCGGCCTCGCGGCTGGTGCCGGGATCTTGACTGTGCATTGTTCAAGGCTACTTCCTGAAATTCTTCCGTTGTCCTATTTCGGGTGATCCTGTGGAAACCTTGAGCCATATTTCAGCCCGGACTGCGCTGGCTTACTGTCCGCTGAAGGTAACCACGGTATTGATGACGGCCGGTCCAAGAATGGCAATAAAGAGAACCGGGAATATAAAGAAGAGCAGCGGAAACAGGATCATTACCGGGAGTTTCATCGCCTTTTCCTCAGCCCGCTGGCGCCGCTTTACCCTCATGACCTTGGCCTGGACCCGCAGCACGCGGCTGATGGCAATACCGTACGTGTCCGCCTGGACCACGGCCTGGACGAAGCTGCGCAGCTCCGGAATGTTGGTCCGTTCAGCCAGGGCGACATAGGACTCTCGGCGGCTGCGGCCCACCTGCATGTCCTGCAGGGTCCGTACCAGTTCTTCGGCCAACGGGCCCTTGCCGTTCTCTCCTGCGCGGGCCATGGCACCTTCGAAGCCCAGGCCGGCCTCCACGGAAATCAGCATCTGGTCCAGGGTGTTGGCCAGTTCCAGCTGCATGACCTTCTGGCGTTCCTGCCCCTTGCTGTAGAGCAGGAGGTCCGGGATGAAGTAGCCCAGGAACAGCAGGAACAGGCCTGCGAGTTTCATCAGCGGAGTGCTTCCGATGGCCGTCAGGTAGATGCCTACCGTGACGCCCGCCAGGCCTATCGCCAGCTTGGAGCCGAGGACCTTGCCCAGCGGCATCGAGGCGGGCCGCCCGGCGAGGGCCAGCAGCCGGTCAAGGAAGGCGACATATGCCGGGGGAGTGAGGCGCCGGCCGATGCCTTCGAGCATGCCGGATTTGTCGGCGTCGGCGTCGGCAACGGCCACGGGTGCGGCACCGCGGGACAGGAGGTCGTTGACGGCGACGCGGCCCTGCCTGTCCACTGTCAGGACGGACCAGGCCAAACCGGCGACGGGGATGCAGACCAGCAGGATGGAGAGGAGAACTGTCAGGTTCATGGGTTCCTCAGAACTTCAGGTCGATGATTTTGCGCATCCACAGGGCGCCGATGGTCATGAGGACAAACGAGGCCCCGATCATGGCCCAGCCCAGGGGATGGGTGAACATGGAGTTCATATAGTTGGGACTGACGGCGAGCAGCATGGCCACAATTCCGAACGGCATGGCGATGAGGATGTAGGCGGAGAACTTGCCTTCGGCGGCCAGGGCCTTGATGTGGCCTTTGATTTCGGCGCGCTCGCGGATGGTTTCGTTAACCTGGTCCAGGACGTCGGCCAGGTTGCCGCCCACCTCGCGGTTGATTTGGATGGCCTGCGAGATCCAGATGAAATCCTCGTTCTTCATCCGGTCGGCGGTGTCGTTGAGGGCGGCCAGCAGGTCGCGGCCCAGGCTGGTCTCCGTGATCACGCGCCGCATCTCCTCCGACGTCGGCTTCTGCGACTCCGCTGCCGCAGCATCAATGGCGCGCAGGATGCTGTGCCCGGCGCGGAGGCCGCCGGAGAGGAGCTGGAGGGTGTCTCCCAGCTGGCTGTCGAAGGTGGCCCGCCGTTTACCGGCCAGGAATCCCAAGACGAGTTTCCCAATGAAGGGCGCCAGCAGCGCCAGGAGCAGCCCCACCAAAGGGCCGACCGTGACCGTGCCTACCAGCATCCCCACGCCGGCGCCGATTCCCACCAGCAGGAAGAACTCGGCCTGGCTGAGCCGGAGCCCGGCGTTCTCGAGCTCGGGCCGGGCAAAGAGGGAGATGCTCCGGCCGGCGAGGAGCCGCTCAAAGGAACGGACGGCGGAGAGCGCCACGCGCGTAAGGGAGGACTGAGGGTCGGGATCAAAAGGACGACGGCGGTCCAGCGGCACGTCCGGCGCGCTGGGCAGAAGGATAGCGGCACCGAACAGGGCTACGGCTATCAGCAGGATGGCGGTTCCGGCAGCAAGGATCATGGCGGCCGTCACCGTCCGCCGTGGTTCTGGCCGGCGGTGGGTTGGCCCGCCGCCGCCTGGGGTCCGGCGAAAACGCCGGGGGAGACGTGGATGCCCAGGTCTTCGAACCGGTCGATGAACCGGGGCCGGATTCCGGTGGCCACGGGTTTGCCCAGGAAGCGGCCCTGCGCGTCCACTCCGGCGGAGTAGTCAAAGACGAAGGCGTCCTGGAGGGTCACGATGTCCCCTTCCATCCCCTGGACTTCGGTGACGTGGGTGATGCGGCGGGAGCCGTCACGGAGCCGGGAGATCTGCACAATGAGGTTGACGGCGGAGGCGATCTGTTCGCGGATGGCGCGCAGCGGCAGGTCCATGCCAGCCATCAGCACCAGGGTTTCCAGCCTGGCCACCGCGTCCCGGGGGGAGTTGGAGTGGACCGTTGAAAGGGAGCCGTCGTGGCCGGTGTTCATGGCCTGGAGCATGTCCAGTGATTCCCCGCCGCGGACCTCGCCCACCACGATCCGGTCCGGGCGCATACGCAGCGAGTTCCGGAGCAGTTCGCGGATGGTCACCTCGCCCTTGCCCTCGGTGTTCGGCGGGCGGCTTTCGAGCCGGACCACGTGCTGCTGCTGGATCTGGAGCTCCACGGCGTCCTCGATGGTGACGATCCGTTCGTCCGCGGGCAGGAAGGAGGACAGGACGTTCAGGAGGGTGGTCTTGCCGGTGCCGGTACCGCCGGAGACGATGATGTTCAGCTTCGCTTTAACGCAGGCGTTGAGCAGCTCGGCCATTTCGGGCGTGAGCGTGCCGAAATCGATGAGGTTGCGGACGGTCAGCGGGACCTTGCTGAATTTACGGATGGTCAGCGAGGATCCGCCCACGGCCAGCGGCGGGATCACGGCGTTGACACGGGAGCCGTCCTCGAGGCGGGCGTCCACCAGTGGTGAGGACTCGTCAATGCGGCGGCCCACCTTGGACACGATCCGCTCGATGACCTTCCGCAGGTGTTCCTCGGAGCTGAAGCGGGACTCCGTCAGGGTCAGCTTGCCCTTGCGTTCCACATAGATCTGGTCCATCCGATTGACCATGATTTCGGTGACGGCGGGATCGTCCAGCAGACGCTGGAGGGGGCCGAAGCCCAGGACGTCGTCGGAAATATCCTGGACAAGCCGGGTCCGCTCCTCAGGCGTCAGCGGAACCTGCTCGGCGTCGATGATCCGCGTCAGCTCCTCCTTGGCCGTGCTCCGCAGCTCCTGCTCGGTAGCCGTGGCGTCGTTGAAGCGCGCGCCCATCCGCTCGAAAAGCGCGGTGGCCGCGCGGTGCTTCATGGCGGCGAAGACGTCCACGGACTGTGCCTTGGGCACTGAGGGAGCTGAAGGCACTGTGGAGGCACCGGCGTCGGACGTTGGAATGACGACGGCGGGAGCGGCGGGAAGGTGCCGCGGCTCGCCCTCCCGGGTCCTGGCCGGGGCGGCCGCGGGACGCGGGGCTTCGAGCACGGCAACGCTGCCGCCGGCGGACTGATTGCGGTCCTGGACCGCGCTGATCCGTTCGGAGAGTTTCATCAGATGACCACCCTTCGGTGCAGTTTCCGCTGGGTCTGGGTACGCCACGCCGGGTTGAACCGCTCCACCAGCTGGCGGAGGCTCTTGACGGCCGGGTCCTTTTTGGATTCCTGGAGGACGGGGATGCCACGGTTGGTGGACAGGGCCACGGCGCGGGACCGGGGAACGCTGACGTCCACCGGGGCGCCGATGGTGGATTCGACGTCGCGGACGTTGAGGCCGGCCTTGGCGTCGGCCATGTTCAGGACCACGTGCCGGGATCCGGGCATGATCTCCAGCTGGCGGAGCACCTCCAGGCCTGAGCGGAGGCCGCGGAGGCTGGGGATGTCCATGGCGCTGACCCAGACAACGTCGGTGCATTGTTCCATGGCGGCGAGGCCGATTTCGGGCATGCCGGGTGCGGTGTCCAGGACCACGTACTGGAATTCCTGGGACAGCTGTTCCAGCAGATGGGTGATCTGGTCCGGCGTGATGTGGTCCGCGTCCACCGGGTTCGGCGGGGCGCACAGTGCGTAGATCCCGGCCGGGTGGACCGTGAGGAATGCCTTGAGGACCAGTGAGTCCTGGGCAGCCGCGGGCGTGACGGCGTCCGTGACGGTGTGCTCCGGGTTGAGGTACAGGCCGGAGGCTACGTCGCCGAACTGCAGGTCAAGGTCCACGATGACCACGCTCATGGGCGCGATCTGGCCGAGGCCGATGGCGATATTGGTTGCCAGGGTGGTCTTGCCGACGCCGCCCTTGGGTGAGAAGACGCCGATCACCAGGCCCTTTCCGCCGTTATCCGCCGCCTGCGTCTCGGGGCTCCGGTGGCGGGTGGCGAAGGACTGGCAGGCACGCTCCAGCAGCACGCGGATCTCGGCGGCGTCGGCCTGCGGGCTGAGGATGTCCCGGATACCGGCGCGCATGGCGTGGACCAGGAAGGACGGCTCGATGTCGCTGACCAGCACCAGGCTGAGGCCCGGGAGCTGGACGTCGAAGACCTTGGCGAACCGCAGCGCCTCATCGTAGGGGACGTCCGGGCCGATGATAAGGACTTCGGGCTGCTCCTGGTTGAGGAGGGCGAACAGTTCCGCGGGGCCCGCGGGGAGGATGTCCGAGGCGATGGTCTGCACGGAGCCGCGCAGGCCGTGGGCGACGGCGGCGCGCAGCTTCTGGTCGAACTCGCCGCTGGGGGAGAGGAGGACGAACCGGCTCACTTGTAGACCACTTCCTTGCGTTCGATCCGGGGTCCGTTGTCCTGGGCGTCGAGGGGTTCCTTGGTGAGCCAGAGGCTGCCGTTGATTGACGTGAAGATGATCTTGCTGGCGTCAACGTCGCTGACGGCCACGGTCAGCATGAGGGATCCTTCGGGGAGAGCAGTGTTCTCTTCGCCCTCGGCGGTCTCGGCGCTCGCAGCCCCTTGGACTCCGGTGACGAGAACCTTGCGGAGGGTGAGCTGGGTGGTGGCGTCCTCTGCTCTAGCCTTGTAGGCGCCGTTTTCGAAGTTCAGCGAGATGCCAACGTGGTCTCCGACATTGACCCGGCCGCCGACGACCCGCTGCGGCTCCAGCTGGAAGGAAACTTCCTGGAGGCCGGCGGGAACCTCGACGGCGCCGTGTTCCTTGACATCGGCGGGCGCGACGAGCCGCTCGGCCAGGAGCTGTTCCCCTGGAACCAAGTCCACGGCGCTGACGGTGTTGGCCTTGCCTTCAAGGGTGCTGAGGGCGCTGTCTGACTTGCCTGCTGCCGGGACCTTCTCGACAACCAGGGAGGCAGCCATGTCGTTGACCGGAGTGCCTGCGGGGATGGCGGTCTTGACCACCAGGACGTCCACGGGTTCGGTGGAGGCGAGGGCCCGCTGGTCCGCGCCGTTGGCGTAGAAGATGATGAGGAGGGCTCCCACGAGCGCCAGGGCAACCGCGGCCGTTCCGGCGAGCAGGCGAGACTTCACTTTCAGCTCCTGAATATCTGGGGTGGTGGCTAGAGGGTGGGACGGGCGATGATGGCGCCGTATTCGTCAACGGGCCCGAGGGTGTAACCGTCGGCGAGGGAAACGTATTTGACGAAGCTGCCGATGACGCCGCGGCACTCACCTCGGCATTCCGTGGCGGAGGTGACTCCCGTCGTCGTCGACGCCCTGTTTTGGAAGGTGTAGGGGAGGGACGAGTCTCCGCTGAACTTCCAGCCGGTGACCTTGAAAGCCGCGAAGGAGACAAGCCCGTAGACGGCGCCGGCGCCGGTTCCGGTGACCTTGTTGAACACCGGGAGGAGGACAATGACGTCCCGGCCGGCGGTGATGTCGCTGGCCCAGTCGTTGAGTTCTGTGGCGCAGTTTCCCGGCGCGTTGTTGCCGGGGTCGCTGCCGCCTTCGCTGACGGCTAGGTCGATGGTGCCGCCGCACGCACCGGCGTCCTGGACCAGCCAGCCGAAGCCGCCCTGCACTGCCGCTCCTGACGGGCCGTAGTTGCAGTCGGCGTTGGCGTTCTTTCCGTGTTCCTGGAGGAGCTGGAGCCCCGAGCCGATTTTGTCCTTTACCTGGCAGATGGAAAACGCCAGGGGGAACGCTGTACGGCCGGCCTGGGGGCTGCCCCAGACGGCCGATCCGCGGGCACCCACTTCTTTGGTGGGAACGCCGAGGACGTCCGCGAAGAAAAGGGAGACGGAGTTGTCCGTGCCGCCGGCCTCTTTCGCGGAGGTGGTGACACTGACTTTCCGGGCGGTTTTGTCGAGCTCGATGGTGTGCACCTTGCTCATGCCGTCCAGGGCGTTCTGGTCGGCGAGGCTCGCCGCGAGGGTGGACGTCGTGGAACACACCGGATCCGCTGCATTCCGTGCGCACTTCTGCGCCATGGCGATGGCGGAGGCGTCCGCGCCGTTCTGCAGTTGCGCGCGTTCCGAGTAGATCACCCCGACGTCGACGGCGATCGCTACGAACCCGAGGAGGGTCACCAGGAGGATGGCGACGATGACGCTGATGGCGCCTTTCTCGTTTGGTGCTTTGTCCGTGGTCAGCCGCCGCACAGCATGACCCCCTTGCCTGTCATGGGGAAGGGGCCTGCAATGCCGGTGATGGTGGACAGGTTGTACTTGATGGTGAGGGTCACCTGGGCGCCTGTGCTGCACGCGTTGGTGCTGAGCGTGATGTCCGAGGCGGGGATGGTGGTGCTGACGGAGGCTGCGGCGTTCTGGGCGGCTGTCTTTGCACCGGTTGGATCGTTGCCGATGGCCATCACCCGGACGCCGTCGCGGGCTGCGTTGGTGAGGGTGATCTGGGCGTTGTAGGCCCGGCCGAATTCGATGGTGCCCAGGACAAGCATCAAGAGGAGGGGCAGCAGGATGGCGAATTCGACGGCGGCTGCACCGCGTTCCGAATCGTGTGACACCTGCTGCACCTCCTCTTGGATGACTCGTGTTCTGTGCCTGCTTCTTTGAGGCGGTGCGGTTCCGATATGGGGGGCCGGAACCGAGCTGACTAAGGGGTGGTGGGCGCGAGCTCGTTGTTGACGGAGTCGAAGAATCCGTCGAGGGTGCCGCCCAGGGTGTTGACAGCAACGATGATGACGACGGCGATGAGGCCCACCATGATGCCGTATTCAACGGCGGTAGCACCCTTCTCTTCGTTGAGTCGGTTCTTGAGGTTGAAGCCGAGGGTCTGAAGTGTAGCGATGAGAGAAAGCATTTGTACTCCTGAGCGAGACGGATGGCTGGCCCTGCACCAGCACTAAAACGAAGGTAGCAAGCAGATTTGCCTCCAATCCCGGATCTTGGAGCATCCTGCGCAAAGGCTTTACGCGGTGTATTTCTCCTGCGCTTTTGCTGGGTTCTCGCTGCGCTAACGCTGGATTTCGCAAGGCAGTGGGCACACAAGCGGACCCCCTCGGTTCTGGGTGCCGAGGGGGTCCGGTATATGGGGCGCCTGGCGGCGCGGGGAAAAGATTTTAGAGCAGGGTCTGCATGATGTTGATGACTGCGGGGCCGAGAAGAACGATGAAGAGCACCGGGAAAATGAACATCAACAGCGGGAAGAGGACTTTGACGGGAAGCTTCATGGCTTTCTCTTCAGCGCGCTGGCGGCGCTTGACCCGCGACTGCTTTGCCTGTGTCCGGAGAACTTTGGCCAAGCCGATTCCGTACTTGTCCGCCTGAACCACCGCTCGGACGAAGCTGCGTAGCTCTGCCACTGAGGAACGATCTGCCATGGCCTGGTAAGCCTCTTGGCGCGGACGTCCTACCTGCATGTCCTGCAGGGTGCGGGTGAGTTCCTGCGCCAGCGGGCCTTCGCCGTACTGACCGGCGCGGGCCATGGCTGCTTCGAATCCGAGCCCCGCCTCCACGGAAATGAGCATCTGGTCCAGGGTATTGGGCAATTCCAGCTGAATAGCCTCTTGCCGCTTGATTCCCCTGTTGTAGACAAGGAGATCCGGCAGGAAATAACCCAGCCCTGTGATCAGTAAACCTATTCCGACGCTCTGAGGCGTTGGGGAACTCCTGAATACGAAGATCGCCAGTACGGCGCCGGCCAAGGCAAGGATGGGCTTGCCGATGATCAGTTTCTCCAAGGGCATTGAAACCGGACGTCCAGCCAACGCCAGCCACCGGTCCAGCTTCGCTTCGTAGCTGCCGGGAGTGAGCCGTTTGGCGATACCCAACATGGCAGGAGGACGAGCCGTCGCCGTCGGTCCGCTATGAGTGAAGCCCTGGCCCAAGTTGGTTTGAATGGCTAAGGCACCCCTCCGATCCAATGTGGCCAGGACCCAGGTGAAGTAGGTGAGAGGAAGAACCACGGCGGCAATGATGAGCCAGGCTATGGGTGTCATGACGATCCTCCTAGAACTTGATCTTTACGGTGCGGCTCATCCAGACGCCCCCGATGACAAACATGACAGCGCTAACGGCGATCATGATGTTGCCAAGAGGCTCCTCGATAAACACCCTCATGTACGTAGGGTTGATAACCGAGAGCATGAGGGCGACTGCCACCGGCATACCCATGAGCACGACGGCTGACATCTTGCCCTCTGCGCTCAGTGAACGCACTTGGCCCTTGATCTCGCTGCGCTCGCGGATGGTTCCCGCCACCTGCTCGAGCACCTCCGCCAGATCGCCGCCGACTTCGCGGTTGATCTGTATGGCTTGGCCGATCCAGCCAAAGTCCTCGCTGCCCATACGCTGCGCGGTTTCCTCCAAAGCCTGCCCCGGGTCCTTGCCTATGCGGGTCTCGTTGACAATCCGCAGGAGTTCTTCGGAGGTGGGCGCATCGGATTCCAAACCTGCGGCTTCCAGGGAACGCATAATGCTGTGGCCTGCCCTCAAGCCACCAATCAGCATCTGGATGGTGTCAATGAGCTGGGCTTCGAATTTACCCCGGCGCTTGTCCGTGCGAATGCTCAGAACCAGACGGGTAAGAAAGGGCGCCGCAGCCCCCAGGAGAATACCTATGACCGGGTTTGTGAACAGCGCGCCGAGGAAGCCAAGCAATACCGACGCCACGGCCACAAGGACGGTGAAGTCCGCCGGCGTCATTTTCACACCTGCGTTGTAGAGGAGGTCCCGGTTGAAGGGACCGCCGGACTTACCAAGTGCCCGGTCGACGTTGTCGACCAGCGTCTGTGAAACTTTGCTGAGGGACGAATTCTCGGGGCTGCTGCCCTTCGGACGTCTCCGGTCCAAGGGAATCGTGCCCGTTGTCGGTTTCAGGACCACAAAAAACAGGATGACCAGTGCGCCGAAGCACGCGAGTACCGCCACTCCGATGAGCAGGGGACTTTCCACAGCTACCGCCTCCCGAGAGGCGCCATGTCGACACCGAATACGGCAGGTGAGACACCAATTCCAAGCTCGGCGAAACGGTCGAGGAACCTGGGCCTGATGCCGGTCGGAATTGGCTTGCCCAGGAATCGGCCCTGGGGGTCCATTCCTGCTGAGTAGTCGAAGAGAAAGACGTCCTGGAGGGTGACGATATCGCCTTCCATACCTTGGACTTCGGTCACGTGGGTTACGCGACGGCTTCCGTCGCGGAGCCTGGTGACTTGGACAATGAGGTCCACGGCTGACGACACCTGTTCACGGATAGCCCGAAGCGGGAGGTCCATCCCGGCCATGAGAACCAGAGTCTCCAGCCTTGCGATCGCGTCCCTGGGCGAGTTAGCGTGCACCGTGGACAGTGATCCATCATGGCCTGTGTTCATAGCTTGCAGCATGTCCAAAGACTCGCCGCCCCGGACCTCGCCCACAATGATGCGGTCCGGCCTCATGCGGAGGGAGTTACGCACCAGGTCCCGAATGCCAATTGCGCCCTTTCCTTCGATATTCGGCGGGCGGCTTTCCAGTCGCACCACGTGGTCCTGCTGCAGCTGGAGCTCAACCGCGTCCTCGATCGTGACGATTCGGTCGTCTTCCGGAATGAAAGAGGACAAGACGTTCAACAGCGTGGTCTTGCCGGTACCAGTACCACCAGAAACGATGATGTTGAGCCGTGCCCTGACGCAGGCGCTAAGGAGTTCAGCCATCTCGACCGTTAGCGAACCCCACTCAATGAGGTTTCGCACGGTGAGCGGGACATGGCTGAACTTGCGGATGGTGAGTGAAGGGCCGTTCACAGCGAGTGGAGGAATGATCGCATTGACCCTCGACCCGTCTGCGAGGCGGGCGTCTACCAGGGGCGAAGATTCATCAATCCTGCGGCCCACCTTGGAGACAATTCGTTCGATGACTTTTCTCAGGTGATCGTCCGAGCTGAATTGGGACCCCGTCAGAGTCAGATGGCCACCCCGCTCGACATAGATTTGGTCAAAACGGTTCACCATGATTTCTGTGACGGACGGATCCTCGAGGAGCCGCTGCAAGGGTCCGAAACCCATGACCTCGTCGGCAATCTCACGGATGAGCCGCCGTCGCTCTTCGGGGGAGAGGGGTACCTGTTCTTCATCAATGACGGCTGAAAGTTCCTCCACTGCCGACGTGCGCAGTTCCTCTTCGGAAGACGAGGAATCCCCGAACCGGGTTCCCATCCTTTCGAAAAGTGCGAGCGCCGCCCGCTGTTTCAGTCCTGCGAGCGCGTCGACGACTGGCGCTGGAGGGGCGTAGGACGCGCCAAGCTGTGAGGCAAGCGGCGTACGCGGCGGTGCGGCGGGCGTGTCTGCCATGCCTTCAAAGGAGGGCGGCATCTCCCCTGTGCTCGTTGTTATAGCCGGCGTGACAACAGCTCCGCTGCTTTGCTTGGAAAGCCGATCTGAAAGTCTCACGATACAACCACCCTTCGATGGAGCTTATTTTGCGGGGACGACACCCATTGAGGATCAAAGCGGTCCACGAGACGCCTGAGGCCCTTGGCTGCTGAATCCCTGTTGCTGCTCTGCAGTACCGGAACCCCACGGTTAGTAGAGAACGGCAACGTGCGGGAACGCGGAACAACTGCATCGATAGGGACACCAATGGTTGCTTCTACGTCCTGGACAGACAAGCCGCTCTTGCGGTCGGCGAAGTTAAGGACTGTATGTCTTCCTTGTGGTACTAGTTGCAGCTCTTTCAGCACGCTGAAGCACTTACGGAGGCCACGAACACTCGGGACGTCCATCCCGCACACCCACACCCCGTCCGTTGCCTGTTCCAAGGTGGCAAGCACGTGTTCACCCAGCCCCGGAGCAGTATCCACCACCACGTACTTGAACTCGCCAGCCAACTGATTGATCAGCCGGCTGACATGGTCCGCCGTGATGTAATCCGATTCGGCCGGCGTCCGTGGTGCGCAAAGGGCATAGATACCGGCAGGATGTACTGTCAAAAAAGCTTTCAACACCATGGAATCCTGGGAGGCAGAGCCGTGGACGGCATCTGTTATGCAATGTTCTGGCTCTAGAAGGAGGCCGGAAGCCACGTCGCCAAACTGAAGGTCGAGATCCACTATGACCACACCCATTGGCGCTACCTTGCCGAGCCCAATGGCAAGGTTGGTCGCGACAGTCGTCTTGCCGACGCCGCCTTTAGGCGACATCACCGCTATGACACGGCCCCTCTCCTGCCCCGATTCGGCTGCCGGGGCCATCCCTCTGCGGCGGCTGGCCGCTGCCAGGCACGCGCGCTCCAGAAGCACCCTGAGATCGTTGACCACGATCTCAGGAGTCACCACGTCCCTGATCCCGGCGTGCATGGCACGGAGTACAAGGTCGGGGCTTGGTTCTGCAATGAGCAGCAGGCTGACTTCCGGGTATTGAAGGTCGAAGACGGTTGCAAGTTTGAGTGCGTCGTCCGGGGCAACGCCGGGGCCCAGGAGCAGGACCTCCGGCTGGGCGCCCGAGAGCTGCCGCAGTACGTCTTCCGGTCCTCCTGCCAGGACCTCCGGAGAAAGCGTCTGCAGCTCGCCGTGCAGTGCACCAGTTATTGCTTGCCTGACTCGTCCTTCAAAGTCCCGTACTGCAGTGATGGCGACGAAACGGCTCATTAGTACAGCCCTCCAAAGGTTGTAACCGGGGGGTCGCTCTTGGTGCTGGTGTCGGTCTGTTTGGCCAGCCAGATGGTGCCGAATTCTGCTCCGAAGACCAGCTTGGCGGCGTCTGCGTCAGTCCTGGCAACAGTGACAAACGCTGACCCGTTGGGCATTTCAACAGCGCTTCCAGTGGAGTCCGAGTCATTGGCGCTTCCGGACTTCGTTGTCTCCGGTGCGGCCTTCTGTACTGCCGTTACCAGGACATCGTGGAACAGGAGACCTGTGGACTGTTTCCAGCCTTTGACCTCTTCCGGAACGCGTGCGTTCTCGGGCATCCCGTCTTCAGACTTGAACGAGGTGTAAACGGTGACAGTGTCGCCCGCTTCAACACGCCCCCCCAAGAGACGTTCCGGCGAGAGAAGGAGCGTCACTTCCTCCATCCCGTCAGGTACGGGGACGGTCCCTGGCACCAGTTCGCGCGGGTCCACCAGCCGTGAGGTCAGGAGTTGCTCGCCTGGTTCTAAGGCAACCGATGTCACTTTTCCTGTTTGATCGCCGAGACCTTCTAGCGCCCCTTCGGGTACTGCTGACTGCGGGATAGCTGCCAATTCAACGTAGTTATTCAGGTCCTCTGCTTTTGTGCCGGCGGGTACTTGCTCTTTGACCACGAGAACATTCACGGGGTCGAGCCCCTGCGCTGCCCTATTGTCTGCACCCTGTACGTATACGACGAGAAGTACCGTTCCTATGACGGCCAGTACCAGCGCCGCGATGCCTCCCAGTAGGCGTGATTTCACTTGTTTACTCCTTCAGGTTTCATGCTGCTTCGAGAGCGGAGAGCCTGGTGGCTACTCCGAGAGCCAAACTTCGGTTGCCCCGAGGTTCGGTGCTCCACCGCTCGTCGCCAGTCCTTCTGCGAGGGAAACGTAGCGGGTGAAGTAACCCTGGATGCCACGGCAATTGCCAGTGCACTCGGGCGCCACGGGGTCCAGATTCGTCAAAGAGGGACCGCCGCCAAACTTGTATCCAGTAACTTGAAATGCGATGAAGCCGACAAGGCCATACGTTGCATGCTGGCCGGTGCCACTTGCAGTGCTGAAGATCGGAATGAGGATTGGCTCATCCATGAGGGTGGCGATTATTCCGTTGCACTCACTCGGGAAGTCATTGCCGGGATCGTTACCCACCTCTGCTGCTGCGAGATCGATATCTGCCGAGCAACCGGTGTCCCTGTCCAGCCACCCAAAACCGCCCTCCGCATATCCGTTCTGAGGGACGCACCCGGGGTAGTCCGGAGTGTTTTCGTCATAGCGCAGCAGGATATGAGTAGGAATGGGATCCCCTGTGAAGCTCCCGGTTGAATTGAGCTCAGCGAGTTGAGATGGTGACAGATACTGTTCGAAGACGCACTGGCTGATGGTCCAAGGTAGGGTTGTTGCCTCTGAGGGAGCTCCCCAAGTGGCTACGGCTGCAGCATGAATGACGGCCGTATCGTTGCCAAGGACTTTGGCAAAAAACAATGCAAAACTATCGTCCGTTGAGCCCGCCCCCTGTGCATTGGTTTCAACTCTTACGCTGTTGGAGGAGGGCTGCGTTACGGAGAAGGTTCCGCTGGAGGCGTCATTGGCGTTTTCGTCTGCAAGACGGTTGTCACTGTCGGCCATAGCTGTTGCGCAGTTGATTCCCTTTGCACAGTCGCCGGCAATGGCCAGGGCAGTCGCGTCTGCACCGTTTTGCAGTTGGGCTTTTTCCGCATACATGGCCCCGACATCGACAGCCAAAGCAGCAAAACCCAGCAGGACGACCATGGAAAAAGCGACAAGGACCGCTGCTGCTCCCCGCTCCTTGTCCGACGCTCCGGGAAATATCTTCACCTTGCTGCTGCTGCTCATCCTTAGCCCCCGCATCGCATTACTCCCACGCCGGTCAGTGTCATTGGAAAGAGTCCGCCAGTGTCAAGAAAGCCGGACAGTGACGGGAGGCTCACGCTGGTGGTGACTTCCACGTCAGCCCCTGATGTGCAGGTGCTGGCGTTATCGGTGACAGTCATAGCTAGGCCGTTCAGGGACGGAGCAGCCGCGAGTGCGGTTCCCTCGACATCCAAAGTGCTTTTGTTGTAGTTGATGGCGGCATGCCTGGCGCCTTCCCGGGCGGCTTGGGTCAAAGAATTCTGAACATTGAAGACCCGGCCAAATTCCATTGTCCCTATGAGGATGAGTAATAGAAGCGGCAGTAGCACTGCCATTTCTACCGCAACTGCACCGCGCTCTTTTGTTTTCGAATTCAAGACCGTCTCCCCGGGCTCGGTTTTCATGTGTGTCTGAGATGTCGCAATATCTCGACCTGGAGAATTGCATTGGCCCCGGGGACGGTCTACCGACGGTCCACGGGGCCAATGACATGTCCTGAGCTAGAGCTTGAGCGTGGTGTTGTCGAACAGGGTGTCAATACCGACACCCAAAGCAGCGGCACCAACAGCGACGATGATGGCGATGAGAGCGACCATCAGGCCGTACTCCACCATGGTGGCGCCCTTTTCCGACTCGAAGCGCTCCTTGATGCCGGCGATGAAAGCAGTCATTGAGACCATGAGAGAAGTCATTGTAATTTCCTTTAATTCGGTGAAATGGGTTTATTGGATTTCAACGAATTTCCAGCTGCCCCCATAAATCCTTAGCGGCTGGACTTCGCTAAGAAGAGATTGTCATTTGGGTGGTGAGGGCAACAATGCGTAGTGGTACTCGACTTTTTGAAGGGGCGTCAAAAGTACGTACTCGAACGATGGGGGCGGTACTCAGGTATGGAGCCGAGTACAGTCGCCCACTACTTGGAAGGAGGCGCCCCGGCGCAGAAAGGGGACTGGCCCGGCGCTATAAAGAGGACTACGGAATGAAGAGGCTGGCCCCAGCGAGAGCACCAAGCATGGAGGGCCCGTGGGCCACTTCTGATGGTTCTTTCGGGCCTTTTTTGCTGAGCAGCAACGCCGTGATCGCTCCGTTGAGGATGAACCCAAACAGGCCCCCGTAAAGGAGTTGGCTCCAACCTAGGTACCCGAGGTAGAGGCCGACAGGTGCCGCGAGCTTTACGTCGCCCATTCCGATGGCGCCCGGAGAAATGAGGCCCAAGCTGAGGTAGCAAGCAAACAGAATCAGGGCTCCGAGTGCCGAGCGAAGCAGGTCATCGGCCTGCATATTAAGAAAACCCGGCATAAGCAATAGCAGGAACCCGCCAGTAAGCAGCATGAACACGAGCGGGTTGGGCAGCAAATGCAGGGCGATATCGATCCGGGACAGCTGCACGCCGAGAATTGCCAGGAACAGGAAAGCCGGCAGCGCAAGTCCTAAGCCGAATCGCAAACTAAAGGCGACGCAAAGAACGGCGGTAATTGCCGCCGTCGTAATCCTGACAGGGACAGCAGGAAGGCCGCCCAACCGGGGAAGCCGCCTGGCGATGAGGTTCTCGGCGAGGGGAGAGAGGACCAGGCCAGCGATTGCGGCTGCTGTCACCAGAAGCCAACCGACGGAACCGTCAGTACCCGATGCAACCACGCGACCCCCTGCGTCCGTCAGGCCGGCAGTGTTTGGGCAACCTCCGGCTACCCCATTTTGACCCTGAACCCCTTAACGCGCTAATCTTGGGAGTCGTTGTGCGTGTCCTATTCCGATGGTGCGTGCCCGCTTGAGAATCCGGTTGCAGGATAACTACTCAACGTGCACATTCGGAACCACAGGATGACTGGTTACATAGAGCCCTCACCTCTGTTCCGGTAGCGCGCAGATAGTAGGTGCACGAGCTAGTGACACCTAAAAAAGAACGCCAGAACAAGAACGAGGCAAACACCGTGCGTACGTACACCCCGAAGCCCGGCGATATCAACCGCCAGTGGCACGTCATTGACGCCACAGACGTTGTCCTTGGTCGTCTCGCGAGCCAGACCGCAATCCTGCTGCGCGGCAAGCACAAGGCCACCTTTGCGTCCCACATGGACATGGGCGACTTCGTCATCATCATCAACGCTGAAAAGGTTGCCCTCACCGGCGCCAAGCTGGAGCAGAAGCGCGCATACCGCCACTCCGGTTACCCGGGCGGCCTGACCTCCGTCAACTACGCGGAACTCCTGGAATCAAACCCGGTCCGCGCCGTTGAGAAGGCGATCAAGGGCATGCTCCCCAAGAACTCCCTCGCTGCCCAGCAGCTGGGCAAGCTGAAGGTTTACCGCGGTGCTGAGCACCCGCACGCCGCCCAGCAGCCCAAGACTTTCGAAATCACCCAGGTCGCCCAGTAGTCCTGGCCACCAAACAACTTATCTATACAAGGAGAATCGTGGCTCAGAACGAAGAGACCACCGAAGCCGTTGAGGCTGAGGAAACCCTGACCAGCTACACCTCTGAAAGCTCAGCTGCTGACGCGGCTGCGCCGAAGAAGGAGCGTCCGGCCCTGACCGTTGCCGGCGCAGCTGTTGGCCGCCGCAAGGAAGCCGTTGCACGCGTTCGCGTTGTCCCCGGCTCCGGCAAGTGGACCATCAACGGCCGTGCGCTGGACAACTACTTCCCGAACAAGCTGCACCAGCAGGACGTCAACGAGCCGTTCAAGATCCTTGATCTCGAAGGTGCCTACGACGTCATCGCCCGCATCCACGGGGGCGGCATCTCCGGCCAGGCCGGTGCTTTGCGCCTCGGCATCGCCCGTTCGCTGAACGAGATCGACGTCGAGAACAACCGCGCCACCCTGAAGAAGGCCGGTTACCTGTCTCGCGACGCCCGCGTTATCGAGCGTAAGAAGGCCGGCCTCAAGAAGGCCCGCAAGGCTCAGCAGTACTCCAAGCGCTAAACCCGCTTACACAGAAGCCCGTCCCGCCATTGGCGGGGCGGGCTTCTGCCGTTTAGGGCCGCACGAGCACGTAGAGTTCTGCGCTCTCGGTGGTCTGGGCCGGGAAGTTCTGCCGCACCCACTGCACGATCCGCGCTGATTCGCCCTTGCCTTCAAGAGTTAGGGGCGGAAGGTCTTGGATGACGAGTGAACCCACTTTGCCTTCCGCAACGAAGTGCTGGAACTGCTCCAGTGTCGGAAACGGGTCTGTGCCGTCGAACCCGCCCACCGGCAGCACTGCGCGACCCAGTTCGAGCTGGTAGTTGGCGGCAGTTTCAGATCCCACGGTGGCTGTCACCCAGGTCGCCGAGGGGTGAAGGTTTCGAAGCACATCTGCTACGGCGGCCGGTGGAGCATCGCCAAACATCAGGGCCACATGCCCGGGCGTCAATTCGTCCCCCAGCTGTTGTTTTCCCGGGTGATCACTGCGGAGGCCGGCGATGGCCGGCCCCGCCACGACACCGGCTCCCGTGTGAGGACTGAGGACGGTATTGGCGGACCACAGGACAGGGCCGGTCAGTAAGGTCGCAAGGAGCACAATCGTTGAGACCTGATGTAAGGCCGGGGGGGATCCTGGCAAGAGGTAAATGGCGCTGGCCGTGGCCCACATGCCCAGCACCAAGAGGGGCACGCCCGGAAGTTCCGCCGTGGAACGAAGGGTAGTGGCATACGCCATGGTTGATGATGCCAGCAGGACCACGAATAAGACGCTACGGCTAGGCCGGTACGCCGTAGTGAATAGACAGGCGAAACCGGTGGCCGCCAAGATGCAAAGCGGAGGCACCGCAGTGAGGGAGTAATACGGATGTAAAGTTCCGGACATGAACGCCAGGACTGTAGCTGATGTGGCAAACCAGATGCCGCACATCAACATCACCATCCTGAGCCCCCGCGTGCCCTGGTGCTTCGCCAACCAGAAAGTGGCAATGACAAGACCGGCTAGGGCAAGCGGCAAGAACCAGCCGAACTGGCCGGAAAATTGCGGCTGGAGGAAACGCTGATAGCCCGCATCCAAGGCGTCGACCTTGGTTCCAGCCGTAAGTGTGCGGCCAGCTGCCTCGCCTGTGAGCCGCTGGAGGCCGTTGTAGCCTAAGGCGAGCTCTAACGAGCTGTTCGTCGTGGATCCTCCGATGAATGGCCGGTCAGCCGGATCCGTGATCTGCACCGCTAGGAGCCATGAGGCGCCAACAGCTATTGTCGCGGCTGCTGAGTACCCCAAGTGGAGGAGGCGCCGAGGCCAGGTGCTCCGCGCGAAAGCCAAATATGTGATGGCCAGCGCAGGAACAATTAGGCCAATCTGTAATTGTTTGGTGAGAAACCCAGCTCCTGCCATTACGCCCACGAGGGCCATGAGCCAGGGCCGCTCATATTCAATGGCCAAAGCAGTCACAAGTGCCGTGGCCACCATTATGAGAATCAGTAGGGCGTCTGGGTTGTTGTAGCGGAACATCACTGTACTCACCGGCGTCACGGCCATGAATGTCGCGCCCAGAAGCCCTGTAGTGACTCCCATGTATCGACGAACCAGAGCATAAACGAGGTAGACGGTTAATATCCCCATAAGTGCCTGCGGAAGAAGGATACTCCAGCTGTTTAATCCAAACAGTCGGACGGAGATTGCCATCACCCAGATGCTCATGGGTGGCTTGTCCACTGTGATGGCGTTTGCTGGGTCAGAAGAACCGTAAAAGAACGCCGTCCAATCCTGGGCGCCGGACATCGCTGCGGCCGAGTAGTAGGCGTTTGCCCACCCGTTTATATCCAAACCCCAGCAGTATAAAAAGCCTGTGAGCAGGAGAAGGGACAGCAGTGAAGCACGTTCCCATAGCGGAAGGGATTTAGCGCCCGGGAGAAAGCTGGTCGCCAGGTCACCTAGTCTCGATGTAAGAGTCTGATCTCTGGCTGCACTTATGGCAATTTTGATCGGAGTCACCATGCCCTTCACTTGACAGGTTCTCCAGCCGGCCAAAAGGTCCGTAGAGCAGGCCGTTCATGAACCCGCCGCACACGGAAAACCCAGAGCCGGAGGAGGACAAACCTCATGAGCGTGGCGAAGATGTTGGCCGCTGTCAGCGTGAGGAGTTCCAGGTTTGGCGCCGCGTCAGGGCTCGCTGCGTGGAGGATCAGCAACGACGAGGACGTTATGGTCCAGGCCAGTAGAAAAACAATCAAGCCCTGAAACTGTTGTGTGAACAATTTCGCCGGGCCACTTATCCCGAAGGTGAACCTGCGGTTAGCGGCTGTATTGCCGACAGCCGTTAGGAGCAGGGCCAGGAAATTGGCTTCCTGGGCCCCGAAAGGTCCTTGGAGAACTAGGTAAAGCAGGGCGAAAGCAAGCGTGGAGACAGCTCCGACCAGTCCAAAGCGGAGAACCTGGCCAAAAAAGCTGGGCCGGCCCGACGGCACGATGGGCCGACGCCCCAGCTCTGCATATATCGCCGCTACTGGAATTACTCCTTTCACCAGAGAACCGGCAACGCGGACCATGCCCCGCAGGTCGTCGAGAGCAGTTTGTTTGATATCCACACGGCTGTCCGGGTCATCCACCCAATCGACAGGAATTTCATGTATGCGCAGTCCAGAGCGCTCGGCAATGATCAGGAGCTCAGTGTCGAAGAACCACCCGTTGTCCTCCACATGGGGGAGGAGGCGCTTCGCAACGTCTGCGCGGATCGCTTTGAAACCGCACTGGGCATCCGAGAAACGCACCTGCATGGTCCGCCGGAGAAGGAAGTTGTAGGACCTTGAAATGAATTCGCGTTTGGGACCCCTGCTTACACGGGAACTTTGGCCCAGACGAGTGCCAATAGAAATGTCGGAATGCCCGGACAACAACGGAGCGACCAAGGGCAGCAGCGCAGCCATATCTGTGGAAAGATCCACGTCCAGATAAGCAAGGACCTTCGCGTCGGAGGCGCCCCAGGCATCCCTCAGGGCGTATCCGCGCCCTTTGACGTCAAGGCGGCGATACTCAACATTCGGCATGTGCTCGCTGAGTCGAGCGGCAATCACCGGAGTCCGGTCGGTGCTTGCATTATCGGCGATGGTTATTTTCCACGTCGACGGCATTTCGTGCGTCAAGTATTCGGCGAGCCTTGTGATGCTGTTTTCGAGTACCGCTTCTTCATTGAAGACCGGTACAACAATTTCGAGCGCCAAGCCCCCATAGCTAGGTGTCATGCATGGATCGTAGGGACGCCCAAATAGCCGTGGCGAGGCTTTTGGAGAAAGACAGGTAAGAACCAAAAGAACCAAGTAGTCCCAGTAATCGCCCCCGCTGGAACGCAGGTACTGAACAAGTAGAAGCGGCGGCGACATGCAGGCTACGCAGGTGCCACGCCGCCCATCCTCTAGACTTGACCGGTGTCTAGATTATTTGGAACTGATGGTGTCCGGGGCCTCGCGAACGGTCTGTTGACTGCGGAGCTGGCGATGCAGCTGGCCCAGGCGGCCGCCGTCGTACTCGGCCACGACCGCAACTCCAACGGGACGCGGCCGCGCGCCGTGGTGGCCCGTGACCCGCGCGCCAGCGGCGAGTTCATCGCTGCCGCGGTGGAGGCCGGGCTCTCCAGCTCAGGCGTGGACGTCTACGACGCCGGCGTCCTCCCCACGCCCGCGGCCGCCTACCTGGTGGCTGACCTGGACGCGGACTTCGGTGTGATGATCTCCGCCTCCCACAATCCAGCGCCGGACAACGGCATCAAGTTCTTCGCCCGGGGCGGCCAGAAGCTCCCGGACGACGTCGAGGACGCCATCGAGGCCCAGATGTCCAGGGAGGCAGTGCGCCCGGTCGGCGCTGACGTGGGCCGCATCCAGCGCTTCTCCGATGCCGAGGACCGCTACATCGTCCACCTCCTGGGCACCCTCCCGCACAACCTGGAGGGCATCAAGGTGGTCCTGGACTGCGCGCACGGCGCTGCCAGCGGCTGCTCGCCCCAGGTGTTCAAGGACGCCGGCGCGGACGTCATCGTCATCGGCGCGGACCCAGACGGCCACAACATCAACGACGGCGTCGGCTCCACCCACCTTGGCCCGCTCAAGGAAGCTGTGCTGAAGTACGGCGCCAACCTCGGAATTGCCCACGACGGCGACGCCGACCGCTGCCTCGCCGTGGACCACGAAGGCACCGAGGTGGACGGCGATCAAATTATGGCCATCCTCGCCGTGGCGCTTAAAGAGTCAGGGAAGCTCAAGGACGACGTCCTGGTGGCCACAGTCATGAGCAACCTCGGCCTGAAGATCGCCCTCCGCCAGGCCGGCATCAGCATCCGCGAAACGGCAGTGGGGGACCGCTACGTCTTGGAAGAGATGCGCGACGGCGGCTTCAACCTTGGCGGGGAACAGTCCGGGCACGTGATCTTCGCGGATTATGCAACCACTGGGGACGGCGTCCTCACCGGACTGCAGCTCGCCGCCCAGATCGCCCTGACCGGGAAGCCGCTGAAGGAGCTCGCCACGGTGATGACCAAGCTTCCCCAGGTGCTCATCAACGTCAAGGGCGTTGACCGCACCAGGGTGGGCAGCAACGAGGTCCTCGCCCAGGCCGTGGCGGCTGCGGAAGCCGCACTGGGCGATACCGGCCGCGTGTTGCTCCGCCCGTCCGGCACGGAACCGGTGGTGCGCGTGATGGTGGAGGCTGCGGACGAAGAAACCGCCCACTCCATTGCCGAACACCTGGCCCAGGTGGTCCGTGCCGAACTCGCCCTGGAATTGGTCAGCGAGTAACAAGCCGACGCAAACAAAAAGTGGCCCGTTTCCGGAAGGAAACGGGCCACTGTCGGTTGGAGAGGCAGTTAGGAAGTCCGGCTCTTGAGCGCATCCCGGATTTCAGTCAAAAGGGCGATCTGCGGGTCCTCTGCGGACTCCTCCTTCACGTCCTGGCCGATCCCCAGCCTGCGGTTCCGGCGTTCGATCATAAGGTTCATGGGCATCACCACCACAAAGTAGATGGCCGCGGAGATCAGCAGGAAATTGACGATCGCGGTCAATAGGACACCAAATTCGATGGCGTTGCCGTTGAAGTCCACCTTGCCGAAGCTGTCGAAGTTGGGTGACCCCACCAGGCCCGCAATGAACGGCATAAGCACCTTGTTCACCATCGCTGTCACCACCGCTCCGAAGGCGGTACCGATCACCACGGCGACAGCAAGGTCAACGACGTTGCCCTTCATAATGAAATTCTTGAATCCAGTAAGCATAGGAACCAAACTAGCTCACATCCCTAGGGATACGCCGGAGCCGCCTCCACGCCGAAGTACTCCTCCAGCGTGAAAATCCCGCGCGCAGCCATGTCCGTGGCTGCCTCCACGCCGATGTACCGCAGGTGCCACGGTTCGTAGTAGTACCCCGTGATGGGGTGGAACATCCACGGGTAGCGCACCACGAACCCGAACCGGTGCCCGTTCGCCTTGGCCCAGACGGCCGAGGGCTGGTCCGCAAAGCACGGCTGGAACCCGCACACGCCGTTGCCGTCGGCAATGTCGAAAGCCCAGCCCGTCTGGTGCTCCGAATAGCCGGGCCTGGCGCTGGCCGTGTCCGCATCGGCCTGGCCACGGGCGGCCACATAGCCGTTGTAGGTGGCCACTTGCGTGTTGTAAGAGCGGTAGCCGCTGGCCAGGACCATCGACACGCCCTCCAGCGCGGCCGCCGCGAACATCGCCTCCGCAGCAGCCGCCGTCGTCCTGTTTAGCAGCGCCGCCTCGCCGGAAGCGGTCATGGCGACGGCGGGACGCACGAGGTCAGCCGGGACGAACCCCGCCGGTACCACCGGTCGGTGCTTGTTCACGATCAGCCAGGGACTTGCCGGGTCCGTGAGGGAAAACTGGCGCGGCAGCGCGGCCGAGGGCGACGGCGTGGGGACCGGGGGAGCAGGCGCGGCAACTTCGGCGGCGGGCGCCGCCGTCGCGCTTTCCGCAACAGGGGAAGCAGATGGGGAAGGGGCAGGAGAAGCCGACGACGGCGGCACGGCGCTGGGTGCCTGCGGTGTGCAGGCTGCTAGCACAGTGAGTCCGGCGCCCGCTGCGAGGAAGCGCGTAAAGCTGCGCCGGCTCGCCGCCTGTCCGGAGGAGGGGGAGCAGTCGTGGCACACGTGTGTTAAACCTTGCGGAGGAGCATGCGGCGGATCGAGTGGTCCGCGTCTTTCGTCAGAACCAGCTGCGCCCGGCCCCGGGTGGGAAGGACGTTCTCCTCCAGGTTGGGCTCGTTGATGCGCTTCCAGATGTCCCGCGCCGTGGTCTCCGCCTCGTCATCGGACAAGGTGGCGTAGCGGTGGAAGTAGGACTCCGGCTGCGCGAACGCGGTGCTGCGCAGCTTGCGGAAGCGGTCCACGTACCATTCCTCGATGTAGGACGTCTTGGCATCCACGTAGATGGAGAAGTCGAAAAAGTCACTCAGCGCCAGGCCCTGCCGGCCGTCGTGCCTCGGACGCGCCGGAGCCAGCACGTTCAGCCCCTCGACGATCAAAACGTCGGGCCGGCGGACCACCACTTCCTTGCCCGGAACGATGTCGTACGTGACATGCGAGTACCAGGGCGCGCGCACTTCCTCCGCTCCGCTTTTGATTTCGCTCACAAAACGGAGCAGCGCCCGGCGGTCATAGGACTCCGGGAAGCCCTTGCGTTCCAGCAGCTGGCGCCGCTTGAGCTCAGCCAAAGGATAGAGGAAGCCGTCCGTGGTGATCAGTTCCACGTTGGGGGTGCCGGGCCAGCGCCTGAGCATTTCACGGAGCACGCGGGCAATGGTGGACTTGCCAACCGCCACGGACCCCGCCACGCCGATTACGAACGGCGTGCGCTGAGTGTGTTCGCCCAGGAACGTGGTGGTCGCGGCGTGCAGCTGCCCGGCGGCCTCCACATACAGGTGCAGGAGCCTGGAAAGCGGAAGGTAGACCTCACGGATCTCCTTCATGTCCAGGGGGTCCCCGAGGCCACGGAGACGGACAATGTCCTCTTGGTTAAGAGGCTGTTCCATCTCGTCTGCGAGCCGGGACCAGGTCTGCCGGTCCAGCTCGACGAACGGGGAGACACCCTCCCCGTTCGCCTCGTTGCGTTGCAAAGTCACGTTAGAGATTCTGCCCCTCGCCCGGCACATAGCGAAATGCGGCCCGGCCTGCGCGCGGCGCCAACCGCAACATTCCGCCTCTGCAAGGAACGGCAGCCGGTTTAGATCTGGGGCGCCCCTGCCGATAGTCTTGAGCCTATGTGTGGAATCGTGGGATATGTGGGCCGTTCAGTTGACGGCGGAATTGCCGGTCACAGCGCGCTGGATGTTGTTCTTGAGGGACTGCGCCGCCTGGAGTACCGGGGCTACGACTCCGCCGGGGTCGCCGTGGTGTCCAAGGGCGCCATCGAGTCGCGGAAAAAGTCGGGGAAGCTGAGCAACCTGATCGCCGAGCTGGAGGCTAATCCTTTGCCGGAGACGGTGACGGGGATCGGCCACACCCGGTGGGCCACGCATGGCGGGCCGACGGACCGTAACGCGCACCCGCACCTGGCCGACGGCGGCAAGCTCGCCGTGATCCACAACGGCATCATTGAAAATTTCGCCGAGCTCAAGCTCGAGCTGCTGGATAAGGGCGTGACCTTCCTGTCCGAGACGGACACCGAGGTTGCCGCCGCGCTGCTGGCAGATATTTACCGGAACAAGCTCGCCGGGGACACCGCCGAGGGGCGCCTGACCCGTGCCATGGAACTGGCCTGCCAGCGGCTGGAGGGCGCCTTCACGCTCCTGGCTGTCCACGCCGACCAGCCCGACGTCGTGGTGGCCGCCCGCCGCAACTCACCCCTGGTGGTGGGCCTGGGCGAGGGCGAGAACTTCCTGGGCTCGGACGTGTCCGGGTTCATCGACTACACCCGCCGGGCCGTGGAGCTGGGGCAGGACCAGATCGTCACCATCACCGCGGACACCGTGGAGATCACCGACTTCTTCGGCAACCCGGCCGCGGGCAAGGAATACCACGTGGACTGGGACCCTGCCTCGGCAGAAAAGGGCGGCTTCAGCTCGTTCATGGAGAAGGAAATCCATGACCAGCCCGACGCCGTGGCGCAGACCCTGCTGGGCCGCTCCGACATCAACGGCAAGCTGACCCTGGATGAGCTCCGGATCGATCCTGAGCTGCTGAAGCAGGTCAACAAGATCATTGTGCTGGCCTGCGGCACCGCCGCGTACGCGGGCATGGTGGCGAAGTACGCGATCGAGAACTGGTGCCGGATCCCCACCGAGGTGGAGCTCGCGCACGAGTTCCGCTACCGGGATCCGATCCTGGACGCGAACACCCTGGTGGTGTCCATCAGCCAGTCCGGGGAGACCATGGACACCCTGATGGCCGTCCGTTACGCCCGGGAGCAGGGCGCGAAGACCATCTCCATCTGCAACACCAACGGCTCCACCATCCCGCGTGAGTCCGACGCCGTGCTCTACACGCACGCGGGCCCGGAGATCGCGGTGGCCTCCACCAAGGCGTTCCTGGCGCAGATCACCGCCGCGTACCTGCTGGGCCTGTATTTGGCACAGCTGCGCGGAAACATCTTCTCCGGCCAGATCAAGGACGTCCTCGCTGACCTGAACAAGATCCCGGCGAAGATCCAGAAGATCCTGGACAACGCCGGGCCCTTGCGTGAACTGGCCCGGTCCATGGCGAATGAGAAGTCGGTGCTGTTCCTGGGCCGCCACGTCGGCTACCCGGTGGCGCTGGAGGGTGCGCTGAAGCTGAAGGAAATCGCCTACATCCACGCCGAGGGCTTCGCCGCCGGTGAGCTCAAGCACGGCCCGATCGCCCTGATCGATGAGGGCCAGCCGGTGTTCGTGGTGGTCCCGTCCCCGCGCGGCCGCGATTCCCTGCACGCCAAGGTGGTCTCCAACATCCAGGAAGTCCGCGCCCGCGGCGCCCGCACCTTGGTCATCGCCGAGGAAGGCGACGAAGCCGTGAAGGCCTACGCCGAGTACGTCTTCTACGTCCCCGAAACCCCCACCCTGCTCATGCCCCTGCTGACCACCGTCCCGCTGCAGATCTTCGCCGCGGAACTGGCCCAGGCAAAGGGCTACGACGTGGACCAGCCCCGCAACCTCGCCAAGAGCGTCACGGTCGAGTAGCGACCGGCCGGACTGATTCCGGTACTGATCCAACAGGGAAGCCCCGGGCCCAGCGCCCGGGGCTTCCCTCGTATCCGGGGCCTTGCCAGGCGCGCTGCGCACGGCGGGCCAAGGCCGTCCACGTAGAGTAGTGCCATGATTGTTGGCATTGGCGTAGACGTTGTAGACATCGAGCGGTTCGGCCGCCAGCTTGAACGCACCCCGGGCCTCCGGGACCGGCTGTTCGTTCCCGCCGAGCGTGAGCTGAACACCCGGTCACTGGCTGCCCGGTTTGCCGCCAAGGAAGCTGTTGCCAAAGTCCTCGGTGCGCCTGCCGGCATGAACTGGCAGGACTGCTGGATCGGCCTTGACCAGAACGGACCCACCGTGCAGGTCAAGGGCACCGTGCTGGCTGTTGCCGAGGCCAAGGGCGTCAAGCGCTGGCACCTCTCCATGAGCCACGACGGCGGGATCGCCACGGCCACCGTCCTGGCCGAAGGCTGACCACGCTCAGGCCCCCACAGGAACTGGCACCATGATCAGCGCCTACACCGGAACCCAGGTCCGGCAGGCTGAGGAACCGCTCCTCGCCTCCGGACTGGGCGACGTCCTCATGCAGCGTGCCGCCTACGGCCTGGCCAACGCCGTCATCAGGGAACGCCGGTCCCGCGGCCTGTCCATCTACGGCGCCAGCGTCTGCGTCCTCACGGGCAAGGGCAACAATGGCGGGGACGGCCTGTACGCCGCGTCCTTCCTTGCCGCGCGGGGAATGCGCACGACGGCGGTGCTCACCGGAGACACTGCCCACCCCCAGGCGCTGGCTGCCTTCGAGCGTGCCGGCGGCCGGGTGCACCGTCTTGCCGGGGCGGCACCCGCCGCACTCGCCAGAGAAGCGGCAAGTGCCGACGTCGTCATCGATGCCGTCCTGGGCACAGGCGCCAAAGGCGGGCTGCGGGGGAGTGCTGCCGCGCTGGTTGAAGCCGTCGCCGAGCTGAAGGCAGGCCGGGACGGACATGCCTTGATGGTTGCCTGCGACCTTCCCAGCGGCCTGGACGCCGATACCGGCGAGGTTTTCCAGCCGGTGCTCCCGGCGGACCTGACCGTCACCTTCGGCGGTGCCAAAAGCGGATTGCTGGTTGACCCCGGCGCCGACTACGCCGGCCAGGTGCTGGTGGTGCCCATCGGCATCGAGGAGCACCTGCCGCAGCCTTCGCTCCGCCGGCTCGAGGACGGGGACCTGACGCGGCTGCTGCCGCACCCTGCCCGGCGCGCCCACAAGTACTCCCGAGGAGTACTCGGAGTTGTTGCTGGCTCCGTGGACTATCCCGGGGCCGCTGTGCTGGCCTGCCGCGGTGCCCTGGCCGCGGGCGTGGGGATGGTCCGCTACCTCGGCCCGCCCGAAGTCGCGGACCTGGTGAGGCAGGCGTGCCCTGAGGTTGTCTGCAGCACCGGCGCCGTCGCGGACAACCGGGTGCAGGCCTGGCTGGTGGGGTCCGGCATGGGCCCGGAGCACCATGACCAGCTCCAGCGCGCCCGTGACGCCGTGGACTCCGGCCTGCCCGTCGTGGCGGACGCCGGCGCCCTTCCCGCTCTTCCCGAAATCCTTGGCCCGCACGTTGTCCTCACGCCCCACGCCGGCGAGCTGGCCGTGCTGCTGCAACGCCTGGGCGGATCCGAGGACCGGGACGTGGTGGAAGGCGGAACCCTGGCCGCGGTACGCCGCGCCTCGGAACTGACCGGCGCCACCGTGCTGCTCAAAGGAGCCACCACCCTGGTGGCCGCACCCTCGGGCGATATTTTCAGCCAGGCGGACGGCACGCCTTGGCTGGCAACGGCCGGCAGCGGTGACGTCCTTGCTGGCGTCATCGGTGCGCTGCTCGCCCAGGCGGGGCCCGACGTCGGGCGCTTCAGGGAAGCGGGCGTTGAACCGGACGTGCGCTGGGCCGTCCTTGCCGCGCTGGGAGCCGCCCTGCACGGCAAAGCGGGACGGACGGCGTCGGACGCCAGCGCCGGGGGACCGGTCACTGCGGGAGGCATCGCAGACTCCCTACCCCAGACTTGGGGTAAAGTAAGCACGCTTAGTAACCCAGAGGCGCGGAAACGTAATAGTCACACCCAACCGTTACGGTAGGCATTAGTTCGCACCGGCAGCAGGGCGCGCCTGCTCTACTGCTGCCGAATCACAAAGAGGAGCATTATGGAAGTCTGGCCCGGATCGGCTTATCCCCTTGGCGCCACCTATAACGGAACCGGCACCAACTTTGCCCTGTTCAGCGAACGAGCAGAAAAAGTCGAACTTTGCCTTTTCGATGAGGACGGCAAGGAAACCCGCATCGAGCTGGACGAAGTGGACGGTTACGTCTGGCACTGCTACATCCCGCAGGTCCAGCCCGGACAGAAGTACGGCTACCGGGTCCACGGCCCGTACGATCCTGCCTCCGGCAACCGCTTCAACCCCAACAAGCTCCTGCTGGACCCCTACGCCAAGGCCGTCCACGGCCAGGTCGACTGGGATCCCTCGCTGTTCACCTACAACCTGGGCGAGCCGGACTCCATCAACAATGAGGACTCCGCCAGCCACATGATGATGGGCGTGGTCATCAACCCGTTCTTCGACTGGGACGGCGACCAGAACCTGCGGATCCCGTACCACCAGTCCGTGATCTACGAAGCGCACGTCAAGGGCCTCACCCAGCTGCACCCGGAAATTCCCGAGGAACAGCGCGGCACCTACGCCGGCGTGGCGCACCCCGCCGTCATCTCACACCTGCAGAAGCTCGGCGTGACCGCCATCGAACTGATGCCCGTGCACCAGTTCGTCAACGACGGCACCCTGCAGGACAAGGGCCTGAACAACTACTGGGGCTACAACACCATCGGCTTCTTCGCGCCGCAGAACACCTACAGCTCCACCGGGGACACCGGCCAGCAGGTCCAGGATTTCAAGGCCATGGTCCGCTCCCTGCACAAGGCCGGCATCGAGGTCATCCTGGACGTGGTGTACAACCACACCGCGGAAGGCAACCACCTCGGCCCCACCCTGTCCTTCAAGGGCATCGACAACGCCGCCTACTACCGGTTGATGGAGGGCGACGAGAAGCACTACATGGACTACACCGGCACGGGCAACTCCCTGAACGTCCGCCAGCCGCACTCCCTCCAGCTGCTCATGGATTCGCTGCGCTACTGGGTGTCCGAGATGCACGTGGACGGCTTCCGGTTCGACCTCGCCTCCACCCTGGCCCGCGAGTTCTATGACGTGGATAAGCTGTCCACCTTCTTCGAACTCATCCAGCAGGACCCGGTAGTGTCCCAGGTCAAGCTCATCGCCGAGCCGTGGGACGTTGGACCCGGCGGCTACCAGGTGGGCAACTTCCCGCCGCAGTGGACGGAATGGAACGGCAAGTACCGCGACACCGTCCGCGACTTCTGGCGCGGCGAGCCCGCCACCCTGGGCGAGTTTGCTTCCCGCATCACCGGCTCCGCGGACCTGTACGAGCACTCCGGCCGCCGCCCCGTGGCATCCATCAACTTCGTCACCGCGCACGACGGCTTCACCCTCGCGGACCTGGTGTCCTACAACGAGAAGCACAACGACGCCAACGGCGAGGACAACAACGACGGCGAATCCCACAACCGGTCCTGGAACTGCGGCGTCGAAGGTCCCACGGACGATCCCGAAGTCCTTGGCCTCCGCGCCCGCCAGCAGCGGAACTTCATCGCCTCGCTGCTGCTGTCCCAGGGCGTCCCCATGCTCCTGCACGGCGACGAAATGGGGCGCACCCAGCAGGGCAACAACAACGGCTACTGCCAGGACTCCGAGCTGACCTGGATCAACTGGGACACCGTGGACCAGCCGCTGATCGAGTTCACGGCGGCCGTCAACGCGCTCCGCGCCAAGCACCCCACCTTCCGCCGCAGCCGCTTCTTCGACGGACGCCCGGTCCTGCGGGGCGAAGGCGAACGGCTGCCGGACATCGTATGGCTGGACCCGGAGGGCGAGAACATGAAGCCCGAAGCCTGGGACAGCGGCTTTGGCCGGTCCGTGGGCGTCTTCCTGAACGGGCACGGCATCCAGGGCAAGGACAGCCGCGGCCGGAGGATCACCGACGTGAACTTCCTGCTGTACTTCAACGCCCACGATGACACCGTGAAGTTCACCCTGCCCTCGGACGAGTACGCTCCGGCCTGGGACGTCATCATCGACACCGCCGGGCAGAACGCGGACACGGAACCGGTGGCCGCCGGGCAGCCGCTGCCGGTGGAAGCAAAGTCCCTGGTGGTCCTCCGTGCGCACACCGTCGAGGAAGTGGAACCCGACCACTCCGTGGCGGCCTCCCTGGCGGCATTGACCCAGACCTCCACCAGCGAGACTGAATCGCTCACCACCCCCATGGTGGCCGAGCCCGGAAAAACCACCAAGATCGGGGAGCGGAAGGCTACGGCGAAGTGAGGGTCCCGGCATCCACCTACCGCCTGCAGATCCGTCGCAGCTTCACCCTGTTCGATGCCGCCGAAAAGGTCCCCTACCTGAAGGACCTCGGCGCTGACTGGGTGTACCTCTCGCCCATCCTGACCGCGGAGCAGGGCTCGGACCACGGCTATGACGTGACCGACCCCTCCGCGGTGGACCCGGAGCGTGGCGGGCCCGAGGGGCTGCTCGCCCTGTCCAAGGCTGCCCGCGAACACGGCATGGGTGTCCTGGTGGACATCGTGCCCAACCACGTGGGCGTCGCCACGCCCGTGCAGAACCCCTGGTGGTGGTCCCTGCTGAAGGAAGGCCAGGGCTCGCCCTACGCCGACGCCTTCGACGTCGACTGGGACCTGGCCAGCGGGAAGATCCGGCTGCCCATGCTCGGCTCCGACGATGACCTGGACAAGCTGGAAATCAAGGACGGCGAGCTCCGGTACTACGACCACCGGTTCCCGCTGGCTTCCGGAAGCTACTCCGACGGCGATTCACCCGAGGAGGTGCACAGCCGCCAGCATTATGAGCTGATGGACTGGCGCCGGGCGGATGCGGAGCTGAACTACCGGCGTTTCTTCGCGGTCACCACACTGGCCGGGATCCGGGTGGAAACGCCCAGGGTCTTTGAGGAAGCACATGCCGAGGTGGGCCGCTGGTTCAAGGAGGGGCTGGTGGACGGCCTCCGGGTGGACCACCCGGACGGCCTGGCCGATCCCGCCGGCTACCTGCGCTGGCTGAAGGACCTCAGCGGCGGAGCGTACGTCCTGGTGGAAAAGATCCTGGAGCCGGGCGAAACCCTGCCCCAGGACTTCGCCACCGAGGGAACCACCGGCTACGACGCCCTCGCGGACGTGGACCGGTTGTTCGTTGACCCTGCAGGCCAGCAGGAGCTGGACGAGCTGGATGCGAAGCTTCGCGGCTCCGACACCCCCGCGGACTACGCGGAGATGATCCGGAGCACCAAGCGCATGATCGCGGACGGCATCCTGCGGTCCGAGGTCCTGCGCCTGGCCCGGCTTGTTCCGGAGTCCTACGGGCTTGCGGTGGACCAGGCAGCCGATGCCGTTGCCGAGATCATCGCTGCGTTCCCGGTGTACCGGACGTACCTGCCCACCGGCGCCGGGATACTTAAGGAAGCGTGCGAATCAGCGGCGGCCCGGCGGCCCGACCTCGAGGTTGCCGTGGGCACGCTGCTGCCGCTGCTCCTTGACCCCGCCAACCCCATCGCGGTCCGCTTCCAGCAGACCTCGGGCATGGTGATGGCCAAGGGCGTTGAGGATACGGCGTTCTACCGCTACACCCGGCTGGGCACGCTGACGGAGGTGGGGGCGGAACCCACCGAGTTCGCTGTGTCCCCTGCAGAGTTCCACCAGCGGATGGCCCGGCGCCAGCGGGACCTTCCCCTGTCCATGACCACGATGTCCACGCACGACACCAAGCGCAGCGAGGACGCCCGGGCGCGGATCTCGGTGATCGCCGAATTGCCGCAGGAGTGGACGGCAACGCTGAACACCCTCCGTGAACTGGCCCCGATCCCGGACGGCCCTTACGAGAACCTGCTCTGGCAGGCTGTGGTGGGGGCTTGGCCCGCCAGCCGGGAGCGGCTGCAGGGTTACGCCGAGAAGGCTGCCCGGGAAGCCGGCAACTCCACCACCTGGACCAGCCCCGACGAGGACTTCGAATCGGCTGTGAAGGCTGCAGTGGATGCAGCGTTCGACGACGGCCGGGTCACCAAGGTGGTGGAGGGCTTCGTGGCACGCATTGATTCCTACGCCGCGTCCAACTCTGTGTCCGCCAAGCTGGTCCAGCTGACCATGCCCGGCGTCCCGGACGTCTACCAGGGCAGCGAATTCTGGGAACGGTCCCTGACCGACCCCGACAACCGCCGCCCGGTGGACTTCGAGGTCCGCCGGCAGGAGCTTGCAAAGCTCGAAGCCGGCACCCTGCCCGCGGCGGGCACGGAAACCAGCAAGCTCCTGGTCACCTCCCGCGCGCTCCGGCTCCGCCGCGACCGGCCCGAACTGTTCCAGGGCTACAGCCCCGTGACAGCCACCGGTCCAGCGGCAGAGCATCTGGTCGCGTTCCACCGCGGAGGTGACGGCTCCACTGGGGCCCTAACCCTGGCCACCCGGCTTCCCGCCGGACTGGCAGCCGACGGCGGATGGCGGGACACCGCCGTCGAACTTCCCACGACGCTGCGCGACGAACTCACCGGCAACAGCTACGGCCCCGGGCCCGTTTCGGTGGCCGACGTCCTGGGTACCTACCCCGTGGCTTTGCTCGTACCGGCGGATGGAGAGAAGGCATGACCCTTGTGAATGGCGGCCCCGGGCGCTTCGATGTCTGGGCTCCGGAGGCCACGTCCGTGGTCCTGCTGGCCGGCGGCCGGCAGTACCCCATGACGGAAAAGGACACGGCTCCGGGCTCTGAAGGGTGGTGGACAGCCCCGGATGCCCCGGCTGACGGCGAGGTGGACTACGGCTACCTGCTGGACGGGGACACCCATCCCATTCCGGACCCGCGCTCCCGCCGCCTGCCCGCCGGCGTCCATGAACTTTCCAGGACCTTCGACCCCGCAGCCCATGCCTGGCAGGACTCCGGCTGGAAGGGCAAGGATCTGAAGGGTTCGGTGATCTACGAACTCCACGTCGGCACGTTCACCCCTGAGGGGACCCTGGACGCGGCGGCCGGGAAGCTCGGGTACCTCGCGGACCTGGGAATCGACTTCGTGGAGCTGCTCCCGGTCAATGGGTTCAACGGAACCCATAACTGGGGCTACGACGGCGTCCAGTGGTACGCGGTCCATGAAGGGTACGGCGGGCCTGCTGCCTACCAGCGCTTTGTGGATGCTGCCCACGCCGCCGGCCTGGGTGTTATCCAGGACGTGGTGTACAACCACCTCGGCCCGAGCGGGAACTACCTGTCCAGGTTCGGCCCCTACCTCAAGCAGGGGGACGCCAACACCTGGGGCGACTCGGTGAACCTGGACGGCCCCGGCTCGGACGTGGTGCGGGAGTACATCCTGGACAATCTCGCCCTCTGGCTCCGGGACTACCACGTGGACGGCCTCCGCCTGGACGCCGTGCACGCGCTGAAGGACGAGCGCGCCGTGCACATCCTCGAGGAGTTCGGTGCCCTGGGCGACGCCGTCGCGGCGGAGACCGGGCTGCCGAAGACCCTGATTGCCGAGTCGGACCTGAACAACCCCCGCCTGATCTACCCGCGGGACGCCAACGGGTACGGGCTGGCCGGGCAGTGGAGCGACGACTTCCACCACGCGGTCCACGTCAGCGTCAGCGGCGAGACCACCGGGTATTACGGGGACTTCCAGTCCCTGGCGGTCCTGGCGAAGGTCCTGAAGGACGGCTTCCTGCACGACGGCAGCTACTCCAGCTTCCGCGGACGGCACCACGGCCGGCCCATCGACGCTTCGCTGGTGCACCCGGCGGCGCTGGTGGTCTGCAACCAGAACCACGACCAGATCGGCAACCGCGCCACGGGGGACAGGCTCTCGCAGTCGCTCTCCCACGGGCAGCTGGCCATGGCCGCCGTGCTTACGCTCACGTCCCCGTTCACGCCCATGCTGTTCATGGGCGAGGAGTTCGCGGCGAGCACACCGTGGCAGTTCTTCACCTCCCACCCGGAACCCGAGCTGGGCAAGGCCACCGCGGAAGGCCGGATCAAGGAGTTCGAGCGCATGGGGTGGGATCCCGCCGTCGTGCCCGACCCCCAGGATCCCGAAACCTTCCGCCGGTCCAAGCTGAACTGGGACGAAGCCTCCGCCGGGGACCACGCCCGGCTGCTGGAGCTCTACCGTGCCCTCACGGCGCTGCGCCGCGAGCACCCGGAGCTTGCCGGCCTTGGCTTCACCGAGACGGAGGTGACGTTCGACGACGACGCCGGCTGGCTGCGGTTCCGCCGCGGAAGCGTTGAGGTACTGCTGAACCTCTCGGACGCCAAGGTCCGGCTGGAGGACGTTGCCGGGACCGTCCTGCTGGCCACGGACGAGGGCAGCGCCCTTGACGGCGAAGCCCTCGCCCTGGCGCCCTGGAGTGCGGTGATCGTCAAGTCCTGACGCCGTGCAGGCAGTGTTACGCCGCGGGCTGTGTCAGCCCGCGGCGTAACTTTCCAGCCTTGGCCTGTTGTGCGGGTCACAGCTGGCAGGATGGAATACATGACTTATTCCGCGGCGGAAGACCGCTACGAATCCATGCCCTACCGCCGCGTCGGCCGCAGCGGACTCAAACTGCCCGCCATCTCGCTCGGCCTGTGGCACAACTTCGGCGATGACAAGCGCTTCGACGAGCAGCGGGCCATCCTGCGCCGCGCGTTCGACTTGGGCGTCAACCACTTTGACCTCGCCAACAACTACGGCCCGCCGGACGGATCAGCCGAAACGAACTTCGGCCGGCACCTCCAGGACGACTTCAAGCCCTACCGGGACGAACTCGTCATCTCCACCAAGGCCGGCTACTACATGTGGCCCGGCCCGTACGGCGAGTGGGGCTCCCGCAAATACCTGATCTCCAGCCTGGACCAGTCGCTGCAGCGCATGGGCCTGGACTACGTGGACATCTTCTACAGCCACCGGCCGGACCCGGAAACTCCCATGGAAGAGACTATGGGTGCGTTGGACTACGCCGTCCGTTCAGGCAAGGCCCTGTACGCGGGCATCTCCTCCTACACCCCCGAGCAGACCCTCGAAGCAGCACGCATCCTGAAGGACCTCGGGACGCCGCTGCTCATCCACCAGCCCAGCTACTCGATGCTCAACCGGTGGACCGAAAACGGTTCGCCCAACCTCTATGAAGCGCTGGACCAGGTGGGTGCAGGCTCCATCGCCTTCTCTCCGCTCGCCCAGGGCATGCTCACCGACCGCTACCTGAACGGCATCCCCGCCGATTCCCGGGCAGCCAAGGACCGTTTCCTCTCCGAGAACGCCATCACCGAGGAGAAGCTGGACCGCATTCGCGGGCTGAACAGGATCGCCGACGGCCGCGGACAGTCCCTCGCCCAGATGGCCGTCGCCTGGATCCTGCGTGACCAGCCCAAGGGTTCGCCTGTCACCTCAGCCCTGGTTGGCGCCTCAAGTGTGCGCCAGCTGGAGGACACACTGTCCGCCATCAACAACCTCGCGTTCACCGCCGAGGAACTGAACGCCATCGACGAGTTCGCGGTGGAGTCGGACATCAACCTGTGGAAGCAGCCGGCCTGATTCCATTACGGTGAATCCGCAGAGTGGGACAGGGGAACAACCCCGGGTCCCACTCTGTTGGTTACTATGAAAAGGCGCCGTTTTGGCGCAGAGCCTGCCGCACCGCCGTCGTCCCCTCCCGGACGCGGCACCGGCGGGCTGACGTTTGTCCTCAAAGGAGTTCCGTGTCTTCACATCCGATTCGTGTTGCAATCGTCGGCGTAGGCAACTGCGCCGCTTCGCTGGTCCAGGGCGTCCACTACTACAAGGATGCCGACCCCAAGGCCACGATCCCGGGCCTGATGCACGTTGAGTTCGGCCAGTACCACGTGGGCGACGTTGAGTTCGTCGCCGCGTTTGACGTTGATGGCAAAAAGGTCGGCGTTGACCTTTCCGATGCCATCCTGGCGAGCGAAAACAACACCATCAAGATCGCCGACGTGCCGCCCAGCGGCGTCACCGTCCAGCGCGGCCACACCCTCGACGGCCTCGGCAAGTACTACCTCGAGACCATCGAGCAGTCCACCGAAGAGCCCGTGGACGTTGTGCAGGCGCTCAAGGATGCCAAGGTCGATGTGATGGTCTGCTACCTGCCCGTCGGTTCGCAGGAAGCTGCAGAATTCTACGCCCAGGCCGCGATCGACGCCGGCGTAGCCTTCGTCAACGCCCTGCCCGTCTTCATCGCCGGCACCAAGGAGTGGGCTGACAAGTTCACCGCCGCCGGCGTCCCGATCGTGGGCGACGACATCAAGAGCCAGATCGGCGCCACCATCACGCACCGCGTTATGGCCAAGCTCTTCGAGGACCGCGGCGTCACCCTGGACCGCACGTACCAGCTGAACGTCGGCGGCAACATGGACTTCAAGAACATGCTGGAGCGCGACCGCCTGGAGTCCAAGAAGATCTCCAAGACCCAGGCCGTCACCTCCAACGTCGAAGCCGAGCTGGCCGCCAAGGACGTCCACATCGGCCCGTCCGACTACGTCCAGTGGCTGGATGACCGCAAGTGGGCCTTTGTCCGCCTCGAAGGCCGCAACTTCGGCGACGCCCCTGTGTCGCTTGAGTACAAGCTGGAAGTCTGGGATTCCCCCAACTCCGCCGGCGTGATCATCGACGCCATCCGTGCCGCCAAGATCGGCCTGGACCGCGGCATCGGCGGCCCGCTGCTCTCCGCATCGAGCTACTTCATGAAGTCCCCACCGGAGCAGTTCAACGACGACCTCGCCCGCGAAAAGGTGGAAGCCTTCATCCGCGGAGACCTGGAGCGCTAACCCGCTCACCCAGCCGGAGACCCTCTCGCACTTAACGCCGGTTTCCGGGCGATCCTCTCTCATTTGATGTGGGTTTCCACGCGACGCTCCCTCACCGTTGAACTGCTTCCCCGAAGTCGGAACTGAATTTCTCAGTCCAACATCCGGGGAGCAGTCCACCTCGGTGGGGGAGCGTTTGCGTTGGGCGGGCAGGCCGGGCGCTACACTGGGCCCGACCGGAATGGCGCTGACGGGGGGAGCAGCATGAAGGGGTGGCACAAGGGCATCATCGCCGTGGCCTGTGTCCTTGGCATCCCCTCCGCCGGGATAGCCGCGCTACTTGCGGTGGACTACAACAAGAGCGCCGCCGCGGTCCCGCGCGTCAGGGCGGCAGCCGACCAGTTCGTGGTGAGTGACGGATGGACGCTGACGACAGAGAACATCAAGGGGCCGGGAGCCTATTGCGTCGCCGTCCGTTGTCCGGGCATCCAAAGGATCTGGGAGCGTTACGATGCTCCGAAGGCTGCGGATGTTGTGCGCATGATTACGGAGTCCGGCTATCTCTTGAAGTTCCCGGAATGCCTCAACTTTTCTGTCGAGACACAGAGCCAGGTCGAGAACGGCATTAGCAGCTTCGGATGCCAGACCATACCTGTCGGCGACTTCCGCACTCAGGTGTCCGTCTATATCAGCCGGGACTGGAACGCGCCGCCTGGCTCCGGCCAGCCGGAGTATGTATATCAGCTGATTCTCTTGGTGAGCAGGGCCAGTTCCACCGACTGACCGGCGGGGCCCAGTTGTGGAGGCGACGAACAGCCACACTGCCGGGAGCCTTCCATCCCTTCCCGCAGGTTTGCGCAAGGCCCGCGCACCTTGATTGCGGGCGTGACGCGGTCAAGCGCCGTGCTCGTAGCGGCGGAGGGCGTGGTTGGCCTGGGCGAGTGCCAGGAGTTTGAGTAGCAGCTGGCTGTGCAAATGCATGCCGACGGCGGCAGTGAGTATGAGCGTGTCGGTGCTTTCCGGAGCGGTCGTTTGGGCATCGCCTTGCTTACGTCTCCATATCAGTCGAGAAGGCCTTCGCGGCGGGCTGACGCGGACCGCTGTTACCGCAAAAGCCGCTGCCGCACGAAACACTGACCCACGGGAAGTGCAGGAGGATCGCCGGACAGCCCGCATCAAGTGAGAGAGGGCCCCTTAAAAGCCGACATCAAGTGAGAGAGGATCGCCGGAAAGCCCGCATCGAGTGAGAGAGGATGGCAGGGGTCAGGCGAGGCCCACCGGGTTGCCGGCGTCGTCCACGTCCATGCGCATCGCCGCCGGCGCTACGGGCAGCCCGGGCATGGTCATCACCGCTCCGGTCAGCGCAACGATGAAGCCGGCACCGGTCTTGGGCAGGAGGTCGCGGACGTGGATGGTGAATCCTTTCGGGGCGCCCAGCCGGGAGGCATCATCCGTGAACGAGTACTGGGTCTTGGCCATGCATACCGGGAGGCCGCCCCAGCCGTTCCGCTCGATGTCGGCAAGCCGTTTCAGGGCCGGCACGGAGAAATCCACCCCGTCCGCCCCGTAGATTTCCTGGGCGATGGTCCGGATCTTGTCTTCCACCGGCAGCCCCAGCGCATACAGGTGACGGAAGTTGTTGGGTCCGGCCACCGTCTTGGCCACCAGGGCCGCAAGTTCATCCCCGCCGTCACCGCCGCCGCCGCGTCCCCACACATCGGCGACGGCGGCCGGGACTCCCTCTGCCGCGCACCACGCCAGCAGCCAGTCGAGTTCCTCGGCGGAATCGGAGGAGAACCTGTTAATGGCCACCACGGGCGGCACACCGAATTTCTCCACATTCCGGACGTGCCGGTGCAGGTTGGCCACCCCCGCCTCGAGGGCAGCGATGTTCGGTTCGGTGAGCTGGTTCTTCGCGACCCCGCCCTGCATCTTGAGGGCCCGCACCGTTGCCACCACCACCACCGCCGAGGGCGCCAGGCCGCCGGTCCGCGCCTTGATGTCCATAAACTTTTCCGCACCCAGGTCGGCGCCGAAGCCCGCCTCCGTCACAACAATGTCCGCCAGCCGCCGTGCCGTCTGGGTGGCAATCAGCGAATTGCAGCCGTGGGCGATGTTGGCGAACGGTCCGCCGTGGACCAGGGCAGGAGTGCCGGCGATGGTCTGCACCAGGTTGGGCTTGACGGCCTCCTTCAGCAGCAGCGTCAGCGCCCCCTGCACACCAAGATCGGCCACGGTCACCGGCGAGCGGTCAAAGGTGTAGCCGAACGTGATCCGGCCCAGCCGGGAGCGAAGGTCCGCCAGGTCGGTGGCCAGGCAAAAGACCGCCATGATCTCGGACGCCACGGTGATGTCGAACCCGTCCTGGCGCGGGACGCCCTGGGTGGGTCCGCCCAAACCTATAACCACCTCCCGCAGGGCGCGGTCGTTCATGTCCAGGACCCGCTTGAACGTCATGCGCCGTGGGTCGATATTGAGCTGGTTGCCCTGGTAGATGTGGTTGTCCACCAGGGCCATGAGCGCATTGTTGGCGGCCGTGATGGCATGGAAGTCGCCGGTGAAGTGGAGGTTGATCTCGTCCATGGGCAGCACCTGGGAGTAGCCGCCGCCGGTGGCGCCGCCCTTCATGCCCAGGACCGGGCCCAGCGACGGCTCGCGCAAGGCGATCATCACCTTGTGGCCCGCCCGTGCCAGGGAATCGGCGAGGCCCACGGTGGTGGTGGACTTCCCCTCGCCTGCCGGTGTGGGGGACATCGCCGAGACCAGCACCACCTTCCCGGACGGCGCCGGCGCGTCAAGCCGCGCTGGATCGATCTTGGCCTTGTACCGCCCGTAATGCTCCAGGGCCTCCGCATTGATGCCTGCGGCCACTGCAATGTCCTCGATGGGCCGGATCCGGGCTGCCCTGGCAATCTCAAGGTCACTGGGGGTGGAAGACATCATTGTCCTTTGCTTGGCGGGGCGGGGTTTCCGTGGAGGGGACAGTCAGGACGCGGGAAAGGCCTGCACCAGCCGGCCCCCCACGTGGTTGTCGACGGCGGCATGGTAGCTTTCCAGCGTGATGGCGGCAGTGCGGGCCCACCCTGAGTTCTGGGCCCTGATGGCAGCGGCCCGGCCCATGTCCTCGCGGGTGGCCGGATCGTCATAGAGGGCCTCGAGGGCGTCAGCCCAGTCGGCGGCATGGTGGCCGTCAACCAGCAGGCCGGTCCTGCCGTGGAAGATGGCCCGCGACAGCCCGCCAACCCGTGTGGCCACCACCGGTGTGCCGCAGGCCTGCGCCTCGAGTGCCACCAGCCCGAAGGATTCGCTGAAGGAGGGCATCGCCACCACATCCGCGGCCCGGAACCAGGCCGCAAGCTCAGGTGCCTTCACCGGTGGAAGCTGCGTGACGACGTCGTCCATGTCCGCCTCCGAAACCAGCCGCCGGAGGTTGAACTCCTTGTTGCCGCTCAAGGACCCCAGGATGGTGACCCGGAGGTCGATGTCCGGGCGGCGCTTCCGCAGCAGCGCGGCGGCCTTGACCAGGACCTGGGGCCCCTTCAGCCGCTGGATGCGCCCGGCGAAGACCAGGTGGAACGTCCCGGGGTTGATGCCCCGCTCGGTCCTGGACCGCGCCCGGAAGGCAGGCGTGAAGGTGCCCAGGTCCACCCCGGGCGGGGCAATGTCGATCCGGTCATAGGTGGCGCCGTAGTGCGAGACAAGTTCGGCGGCCTCGGCACTGGTGTTGGCGATGAGCCGGGCAGCACCGTCCACGATGTTGTGCTCGCCCAGTTCACGCCGCCGCGGCTCCGGCTGCTCACCGGATTCCAGTAGCAGGTTCTTGACCTTGGCCATGGTGTGCATGGTGTGCACCAGCGGGACACCCCAAAGCTCGGACAGTTCCAGCCCCGCAATCCCGGAGACCCAGTAGTGGGAATGGATCACGTCGTAGCGCCCGTGCGGCTGCCGGCGGCGGATCTGCTCGATCTCGGCCACCATGCTGTGCAGCAGGCCCGGGAGCTCTTCCTTGGGGATCTTCTTCAGCGGCCCGGCCAGGACGTTGTGTACGCAGACGCCGGGATCGGGGTGCTCAACGGCGGGCTGGTTGGCCGAGGTGGAGCGGGTGAAGATTTCCACCTCGACACCGGCTTCAGCCAGCGCCGAGGCCAGCTCGCGGATGTACACGTTCATTCCGCCGGCGTCCCCGGACCCTGGCTGCTCCATGGGCGAGGTGTGGAGGGAGAGCAAAGCAACCCTGCGGATCAGTGCCACGGGACCTCCTTCCGGCTACCGGCGTGGACGGGCAGCGCCGGTAGAGTGCGCATCCGATAAAACACTACTCCTCCCTCACGGTCCGGCCGGGCGCCAGAGGCGCCGGAGCGCGGGGAACTCCCGTTCGTAGCCCTCCAGCAAGGCCTGGGCCAGGTCCTCCGAAGCCACCAGCGGGTGCCCGGCGAACGCCGCGAGGGCGGCACCGCGGTCACCTTCGACGGCGGCCCGCACGGTGAGCCGCTCCACCTCCTTGACCTGCCGGAGCAGTCCCAGCTGCGGTTCCGGGGGAGCCTGCTGGGGCAGCGGCAGCGCGCCGTCGACCGTCACGGAGCAGGGAACTTCGACGACGGCGTCCGCCGGCAGCCCTGGAATGGCCGGTTCAGCGGCGGCCGGCCGGGCCGTGGTTGGGCCGGGGGCGGCGTGCGGCCTGGGCGCGCGGGAGTTGCGGGTGTTCAGGATCAGTTGTGTGTCACCGGTCCCCGACAAGGCACGCATGGCGGCGAGGGCCACCCGCTCGTAGCCTCCGCCGGCCAGATCGGCCTCGTCCCGTTCCTCGCCCCGGCTGCGTGCTTCGGCCAGGTAGCCCTCCTCGCGGGACCGGCGCGCTTCTTCCCAGAGCCGGAACGCACCGGCGCCGGCGGCGGCCAGCCGCGGATACAGCTCTTCCTGCTGGCTGTGGATGGTTTCGCCGCGGGTCCGTGCCATGGCGCACATGGCCTCGCGGGCTGCGTCCTGCCGGTAGTAGTAATAGAGGTATTCGTTCGGCAGGGCGCCGAGGCCGGCCAGGAACGGCTGGGGGAAGAGCCGCCCCTCCTCGAACGAGGCCAGGGCATCCGGGTCCGCGAGCAGCCGCGGCAGCACGTCCTGCCCCCCGGACTCCAGCCGGTAGAGCCAGCCCAGATGGTTCAGGCCGTAGTAGCCCACGCCGTCGAGCCTTCCCTCCGGCAGCGGCACGCCGGCCGCCCGCGCCGCCCGCTGCACCAGGCCGCCTGCCGAGTCGCAGATCCCGAGGACCTTCCTGCCCAGCACGGGGAGCAGCGCCTCGGTGACCATGCCTGCGGGGTTGGTGAAATTGATCAGCCAGGCGTCCGGGCAGTGCTCCTTCATCAGGCGTGCCAGGTTGAGCATGTGTGGGATGGTCCGCAGGGCGTAGGAGATTCCGCCGGCCCCGGTTGTTTCCTGCCCCAGCAGGCCGAGTGCCTGCGCCACTTTTTCGTCCGCCACCCGTCCTGCCGTGCCCCCGGGGCGGATGGCCGCAAAGACCATCCCGGCACCCGCCAACGCCTGCGGCAGGTCTGTGGTGGCGTGGACCGGAACCCGCGCGCCGGAGCCGGCCGGCATGCTTTGCAGGACGGCGGTGACAGCCTTCAGCCGGGCGGGGTCGACGTCGTGCAGCACCAGCCCGGTGACCAGCCCCGCGAAGCGGCCGGAGGCCAGCGCCCGGTATATCAGCGGCACGCGGAAACCCCCGCCGCCGGCAATCAAAAGCCGCATAACCAGCAGTCTAGGCCCGCGCCCGGCAGGCCCCTACCGGATGTCGGCGGCAGGGCGTAGTGTGCGGACATGGACGCGATCCCAGCCCGCCCTTTCGACCCCCTGGCGGCGGTCCGGCCGCACTCCGCCCCCGGGTTTGACCTGCTGCTGGCCGGAACGGTTTTCCAGGACATCATTTTTACCGGGCTCCCGCATGCTCCCGAGCCCGGCACCGAAATCTGGAGCGACGGCATGGGCAGTTGCCCCGGAGGGGTGGCCAACCAGGCCATCGCGGCGGCACGGCTTGGGCTGCGGACCGGGCTGGCCGCGGCGTTTGGCGACGACGGCTACGGGGATTTCAACTGGAAGATCCTGTCCGGCCAGGAGCACGTGGACCTTACGCTCTCGCAAAAGGTGCCCGGCTGGCACTCACCCGTCACCGTCTCGCTCTGCGTGGAGAAGGACCGCTCCATGGTCACGCACGGGCACGCGGCGCCCGTCACTTCCTCGGAACTCATTGGCGAACCGCCGGCCGCGCTCGCCGGCATCGCGGAAGTAGGCACCGAGATCGAGCCCTGGGCCAAGGCGGCGCACCAGGCCGGGGTCAAGCTGTTCGGCGACGTCGGCTGGGACCCCAGCGGCGAATGGGCACCGGTCCGGCTGGACAACCTGCAGTACTTCCACGCGTTCCTGCCCAACCAGCGCGAGGCCATGGCGTTCACCGGGAAGGACGATCCCTGGGCTGCGCTGTATGCGCTCGCGGACCGGGTTCCGGTGGCCGTGGTGACGCTCGGCGCGCAGGGTGCCATGGCGGTGGACTCCGAAACAGGGGAAGAAGAATGGGTGCCCTCGCTTCCGGTCAAGGCCTTCGACCCCACCGGGGCGGGAGACTGTTTCGACGCCGCGTTCATTGTTGGCAGCCTGGCCGGCTGGCCGCTGGGGGATAGGCTGCGTTTCGCCAACCTCTGCGCCTCGCTGGCGGTGCAGGAAGTGGGCGGATCCCTGGCCGCCCCCGGCTGGGGGGACATTGCTGACTGGTGGAAGCGCGCCAACGCACGGCCGGAGCGGCAAATGAGCCAATGGCTGCGCCGGTTCGGCTTCCTGGCCGACATCATCCAGGATGTCCCGCTCGCAGCCCAGCGGAGGGCCGCAGCCACCATCGCCCACCTCTCGGACGCCTGACGATTATTCGGCCCGAAGCGCCAGCACTAGAATCACTAGGGTGACTTACCCCGCAACAACCGGCGAATTCAGTGCTGCCCCGGGAGACGGCTCCCGTTATGAACGGTCCGCCGTGATTGACCTCGACGCCATCAGGCACAATGTCCGCCGCCTTGCCGATGCCGCATCCCCGGCGAAAGTCATGGCCGTCGTCAAGGCAGATGCGTACGGGCACGGCGCCGTGCCGGTGGCGCGGGCGGCCCTGGAGGCAGGGGCGTCCTGGCTGGGCGTGGCCCACATCTCGGAGGCCCTGGCGCTCCGGGCCGCCGGCATTGATGCACCGCTGCTCGCCTGGCTGCACACCACGGAAAGCAACTTTGGCGCTGCCGTGGCTGCCGGCGTCGATATTGGCTGCTCCGGCTGGGAACTGGACCGCATTGTGGCCGCAGCCCGGGAACAGGAGCGGCCGGCCCGCATCCACTTGAAAGTGGACACCGGGCTGGGACGCAACGGAGCCGCCGTGGACAGCTGGGACCAGCTGGTGGGCGAGGCGATGGATTACCAGGACCAGGGCCTGCTCCGCGTGGTGGGCATCTTCTCCCACCTTGCCGTGGCCGACGAGCCGGAGCGCCCCGAGACCGACCAGCAGCTGGCCACCTTCCGGGAAGTCCTGGCCGTTGCGGAGGACGCTGGCGTGGACCCTGAGGTCCGCCACCTGGCCAACACCCCCGCAACTTTGTCCCGGCCCGATACCCACTTTGACCTGGTCCGCGTTGGCCTGGGCATCTACGGGCTGTCCCCGTTCGCCGGGCAGAGTTCCGCCGAACTGGGGCTCCGCCCCGCCATGACGCTGCGGACCCTGGTGTCCCAGTGCAAGGAAGTGCCGGACGGGCAGGGCGTCTCCTACGGCCTGCACTACCGCACCAGGGGAGACAGCACGCTGGGCCTGATCCCGGTGGGTTATGCGGACGGGGTGCCGCGGTCCGCAACCGGCGGGCCCGTCCGGGTGGCCGGCAGGACCTACCCCGTGGTGGGCCGCATTGCCATGGACCAGATGGTCATCGACCTCGGCCACACCGGACTGGCGGATGCGGACCTGCTGGGTGCCGAGGCGGAGCTGTTCGGGGACGGAGCCGACGGCGGCCCCACCGCCGATGACTGGGCGCGCGCCGCCGGAACCATCAATTACGAGATCGTCACCAGGATCAGCCCCAGGGTGCCGCGCCGCTTCATCAACGAAGAGGACCGGAGCCCCAAGGCCAGTCAGGAGAAACTTTCGTGACCACCAACGGAGGGTCCCCGCGGCCCAACTGGGAAACCACATTAACAGCGACGACGGCAGAGCAGACCCATGCGCTCGCCCTCCGTCTCGCGGCGGTCCTGGAAGCCGGGGACCTGCTGGTGCTCAGCGGCGAGCTGGGTGCCGGTAAAACCACGTTCACTCAGGGACTGGGGGAGGGCCTGGGCGTGCGGGAGGGCATCATTTCCCCCACCTTTGTCCTGGTGCGCATCCATCCCAACCTGCCGCACGGGCCGCGGCCCGGCGGCCCGGACCTGGTTCACGTGGATGCCTACCGGCTGGACTCAGCCGCGGAAATTGACGACATCGACCTGGAAAACACCATGGACTCCTCCGTTACGGTAGTGGAGTGGGGCCGGGACCGGGTGGAGCACCTCAGCGAAAGCAGGCTGGAAATCGATTTGCACCGCGCAGTTGGACTCGACGACGGGCGGCGCTCCGCCAGCCTGGACTTCGACACTGAGGATGCGGACGAGCCCCGCACCATCGTGATGCGCGGGTATGGCCCGCGGTGGCCCGAAGCCCCGGAGCTTGGCGTGGCCAGGGAAGAGGCCCGCTGATGCTGATCCTGGCCATCGACACCTCCGCCGTCGCCAGCGCCGCCCTGGTTTCGGATGCCGTGCCGGAAAGCGTGCTCGCCAGCTTCTCCACCGAGGACACCCGGAGCCATGCCGAGGTGCTTGCCCCGGGGATCGAGGAGATGCTCGCAGACGCAGGCGTGACCGGGAAGGACATCGACGCCCTGGTGGTGGGGGTGGGTCCCGGGCCGTTCACCGGACTGCGGTCCGGAATCGCCACCGCACGGACCCTGGCTTTCGTCTGGAGCAAACCGTTGTACGGACTGGTCAGCCTGGACGCCATGGCCTTGGAAGTGGCGGAATCCGACGCGGCCGTCCCCGAGTTCCTGGTGGCCACGGACGCGCGGCGCAAAGAGGTCTACTGGGCGCGTTACAGCCTGGCCGAAGGCAGGCTTCCCGTCCTGGAGGACGGCCCGCATGTCAGCTTCGCCGCCGACCTGCCGGACCTGCCCGCCTTCGGTGCCGGCGCCGGCCTTTACGCGGATGCGCTGAACGCCCACCCCGACTTCGCGCAGGAACAGCCGGATGCTTTGTATCTGGGCCAGTTCGCGCTGGCACGGCTCGCGGCAGGAAACGGACTTCTCGACTCCACGCCGCTGTACCTCCGGGAGTCCGACGCGCAGGTCCCCGGACCACGGAAGAGGGCGCTGTGAAGCACGCACCCGGCCGCCCCGGCGCGGAGGTGACTGTCCGGGACATGACGCTGGACGATGTCCCCACGGTCGGCGCCCTGGAACAACGGCTCTTCCCGGTGGATGCCTGGCCCCTCCAGATGTTCCTCGACGAGCTGTCCCAGCCGGAAACCCGCCGCTACCTTGTGGCCCAGGGCAGCGACGGCATTGTGGGCTACGCCGGCCTGATGTGCATCGAGCCCATCGCAGACGTCCAGACCATCGCCGTCGTCCCCGAATATGAGGGCCGGGGCATCGGTACCACGCTGCTCACCGCCCTCATCGAGGAGGCCCGGCGCAGGCGGGCGGCGGACGTGCTCCTGGAAGTCCGCGCGGACAACCCGCGGGCGCAGCAGCTGTACGTCCGGTTCGGCTTTGAACAGATCCACATCCGCCCCCGGTACTACCGTGACGGCGTGGACGCCCTCATCATGCGCCTCCAGCTCGCCGGTGACGGGGAAACACGGGAAGGAAACCAGCCATGAACAGCCTGCAGCCATTGGTGCTGGGCATCGAATCGTCCTGCGACGAGACCGGGGTGGGAATCGTCCGCGGAACCACCCTGCTGACCAACACCGTTTCCTCCTCCATGGACGAGCACGTCCGGTTCGGCGGCGTCATCCCCGAGATCGCCTCCCGGGCCCACCTTGACGCCTTTGTTCCCACCTTGGAGCAGGCGCTCGCCGATGCCGGCGTGACGCTGGACGAAGTAGACGCCATCGCCGTTACCTCGGGACCCGGCCTGGCCGGAGCCCTCATGGTGGGAGTCTGCGCCGCCAAAGCACTGGCCGTGGCCACCGGCAAACCCCTGTACGCCATCAACCACCTCGTGGCCCACGTCGGCGTGGGACTGCTGGACGACAGGACAACCGGCAAAAAGCAGGTCCTCCCGGAAAACCTCGGCGCCCTGCTGGTCTCCGGCGGCCATACCGAGATCCTGCGGATCAACAGCATTACCGACGACGTGAAGCTCCTGGGTTCCACCATCGACGACGCCGCCGGCGAGGCCTACGACAAGGTGGCACGCATTCTGGGCCTCGGCTATCCGGGAGGTCCGGCCATCGACAAGGTGGCACGCACCGGCAACCCGAAGTCCATCCGCTTCCCCCGCGGCCTCAGCCAGCCCAAATACATGGGCACCGCCGAGGAACCGGGCAAGCACAGGTACGACTGGTCCTTCAGCGGCCTCAAGACCGCCGTGGCCCGGTGCGTGGAGCAGTTCGAGGCGCGGGGGGAGGAGATTCCGGTGGCTGACATCGCTGCAGCCTTCCAGGAAGCCGTGGTGGACATCATCTCCTCGAAAGCCGTGCTGGCCTGCCGGGAACAGGGCATCAAGGACGTACTCCTGGGCGGCGGGGTGGCGGCAAATTCACGCCTCCGCGAGCTGACCGGCCAGCGCTGCGCCTCCGCCGGGATCAGGCTGCACGTGCCGCCGCTGGACCTGTGCACGGACAACGGCGCCATGGTGGCTGCCCTGGGTGCCCAGCTGGTGATGGCCGGCGTGGAACCCAGCGGCATCCGCTTCGCCCCGGATTCCTCGATGCCGGTCACGTCGGTGTCCCTGCCCGCCTGAGGAAGGCCGGGCTCGCCGACACCCGGGGAACCGTCGCGGGGCACTTTGGGGGCCTCGCCGTCGTGCATCACGACGGCGGCGGGCGTGTCCCGTGCCGAAGTGCCCCGTTTTCGGGGAGGGCCGGGTCAGGCGGTGGGGCCGTTGCGCATCTGCTTGACCAGGTCCAGCACCACGGCCTGGAGGTCGCCGCCGTGTTCAGCAGCCACCCGGCGCTGGCGCTGGTAGCCGGCACCGCGGCGGATAATCTTCTCGACGTCGGCAAGCTCGTCCGTGCAGCGCAGCTTGGCGGCCACGGGCTCGAGCCGGTTGAGGGTCTCCAGCAGGTGCTCGGTGACCAGCTGCTCCTTGCCCGCGGCGTCCAGGATGATGATGGCGTCCATGCCGTAGCGGGCAGCACGCCACTTGTTTTCCTGGACATGCCAGGGCGGCATGGTGGGAATGGTCCCGCCGTTGTCCAGGGTGGTGGAGAACTCGTCCACCAGGCACTGGGTGAGGGCCGCGATGGCGCCCACTTCCTCCAGGGTGGCCAGACCGTCGCAGATCCGCATCTCGATGGTGCCGAGGTTCGGCACCGGCCGGATGTCCCAACGGATCTCGGAGAGGGTGTCGATCACGCCGGTGGTGAACATGTCCTGCACATAGGACTCGTATTCCTCCCAGGTGTGGAACTGGAAGGGCAGGCCGGCGGTGGGGAGCTGCTGGAACATCAGGGCACGCTGGGACGCATAGCCGGTGTCCTCGCCGCCCCAGAACGGGCTGGACGCTGACAGCGCCTGGAAGTGCGGGAAGTAATTGACCAGCCCGTCCAGCACGGGGAGCACCTTGTCCCGGCGGTCCAGCCCCACGTGGACGTGCACGCCGTAGATGACCATCTGCCGGCCCCACCACTGGGTACGGTCAATGAGTTTCGCGTAGCGAGCCTTGTCCGTGACCGGCTGCAGCTGCGGCGGGCTGAACGGGTGGCTTCCGGCGCAAAACAGTTCCACGCCCATGGGATCGGTGATCTCGCGCACGGCGGTGAGCGAACGGCTGAGGTCTTCCTTGGCTTCGGCCGCCGTCTCGCAGATACCGGTCACCAGTTCCACGGTGTTCAGCAGGAGTTCCTGCTTGATGTGCGGATGCTCGTCGTCTTCGTTCAGTTCGGGGTGGCGGGACGCGACGCCGCGGAGGACCTCGTTGGCCACGGAGGCGAGTTCGCCCGTCCGGCCGTCCACCAGCGCGAGTTCCCATTCAACACCAAGGGTTGACTGCCTTGATGTAGCGAAGTCGATCTTCACGCATGTCCTAACTGTCCTGTTTGCCGCTGGCTCACGCCGTCACTGACAGGCTGCTGCCGGCAGGCGAACGGGTGGTTCAAGTCTAGTGCAGGGGTAGCATCGTATTGATGGCCTTGTTCCGACCCCTGCGTGACAGTCTTCACAAATCCCTTCCCTTCCTCGCGGCAGCCACCGCCGCAGCAGCCCTGGCGTCCTGCACCGCAGCGCCGGGCCCAGTCCCGTCGTCGGCCCCGTCCACCCCGCCGCCCGCCCCTTCCGCCACTGCCACGCCAAGCACGACGACGGCACCCGCCACGCCCTCCCCGTCGCCTGAACCCGGTACCCGGCCACTGGGCTGGGGGCCCGAACAGCGCGACCAGGACGCGGCAGCCGCGGCGGTGGCTGCGATGAGCACCGAGGAGAAGGCCGGGCAGGTCCTCCTCCCGTTCTTCAAGGGCAAGGAGGTGGAGGCCCACGCAGCCCTCATCGGGAGGCTGCACCTTGCCGGGTCCATCATCATGGGCGACAACGTTCCCCTCGACCCGCAGGGCAGGGTGGACGTGCACGGCATGGCCGCCATCAACCAGCGATTGGCGGCGGCAGCCGGCGGACGGCCGTGGCCCGGAATCATCGCCGTGGACCAGGAAGGCGGCCAGGTTGCCCGGCTGGGCCTGCCCCTGACCGAATGGCCAACACCCATGAGCTACGGCGCCGCGGGCAGCGTGCCGCTGGCCAGGGAAGCGGGGCAGGGCCTGGCCGCGGAACTGGTGCCGCTCGGGTTCAACCTGGATTTCGCCCCCGGCACCGACGTCACCATCGGGCCCGGCGATCCCACCATTGGCGCCCGGTCCATGTCCGCGGACCCTGATGCTGCCGCCTCACTTGGCGTCGCCTTCTCTCAGGGGATGCTCGCCGCCGGAGTGCTGCCGGCCGTGAAGCACTTTCCGGGACACGGCTCCGTGACGGTCGATTCCCACCACAGCCTCCCGACGCAGCCCTCAACGCTCGCCGAGCTCAGCGGCCGCGACTGGAAGCCCTTCAAGGCCGCCATCGACGCCGGATCGCCGATGGTGATGACCGGGCACATCGCCGTCCCGGCGCTGGAACCCGGCGTCCCGGCGTCGCTCTCCGGCCCGGCCTACGCTGCGCTGCGCGGACTCGGCTTCAAGGGAGTGGCGGTGACGGATGCCTTGAACATGGGCGCCGTGACCAAGCAGTACCCGGGCGGCACCGCCGCGGTGATGGCGCTCGCCGCCGGCGCCGACCTCCTGCTGATGCCGGCCGACGTGGCGCAGGCACACGCCGCCATTGTCGAGGCTGTGGCCTCGGGCACCCTGCCCCCGGAGCGGCTGGACGAGGCAGCCCGCCGGGTGGCCACCATGATGGCCTGGCACGGCCGGACAGCCACGGCAGCCGGCGCACCGGCGGGAAGCGGCGGAGCCCTGTCCGGCCACGTCTCCGCGTCAGCTGTCACCGTGCTCTCCGGGCCGTGCAGCGGCCCTCTGGTTCCCGGTGCGGTGCGGGTTGACGGCGGCTCGCCGGCGGACAGGGCACGCTTCGAGGCAGCCGCGGCCAGGGCAGGACTGGCACTGGGCTCCGGGCCGCTGGTCAGCCTCATCGGCTACGGCGGCCGCGGCGCAGGAGGGGACATTGCCGTGGCCCTGGACGCCCCCTGGCCGCTGCGGGACTCCACAGCGCCGGTGAAGGTGGCCCTCTACGGCCGGAGCGACGGCGCCTTCGACGCCCTCGCCGCTGTGCTGGCCGGGAAGGCGGGCGCACCGGGAAAGCTGCCGGCCGCCGTCGGAAACTTCCCTGCGGGAACCGGTTGCCCCTGACTCAACCAGGTAGCAGCAGAGGTCCTTTTGGGGCCCGATGCCGACATCTGCTGCTACCTACTTGCGTATCCCGTTTAATGGTCAGGTGCCTATTCTGAATAAAGACATGACCCTCTGCATCTCGCTCTCGGCCCGGCCCAGCAACAACGGGACCCGGTTCCACAACCACCTCTACGAGCAGCTGGGCCTCAACTGGATCTACAAGGCCTTTGCCCCCACGAACCTCAAGCAGGCCATCGCGGGCGTCCGCGGCCTGGGCATCCGCGGTTGCGCCATCTCCATGCCCTACAAGGAGGACGTGATTGCGCTGGTGGACGAGATGGACCCCTCGGCCAAGGCCATCGACTCCGTCAACACCATCGTGAACACGGACGGGCACTTGAAGGCCTACAACACGGACTACACCGCCATCGAGCAGCTCCTGGCCACCAACAAGGTGCCCACCAGCTATTCGGTCCTGGTCCAGGGGGCCGGCGGCATGGCCAAGGCCACCGTCGCGGCGCTCCGCGACGCCGGCTTCACGGATGTCACGGTCATCGCCCGGAACGAAACGACCGGCCGCGCGCTGGCGGAGCAGTACGGGTTCCGGTGGCAGGCAGCGCTCGACGGCGGGACGGCGGACTTGATCATTAACGTCACGCCCATCGGTATGGCAGGAGGTATGGCAGGAGGCATGGCGGGCGGGGCGGAAGCCGACGCGCTCGCCTTCCCCCAGGAAACCATTGACGCCGCCCGGACGGTTTTCGACGTTGTGGCGCTGCCGGCCGAAACCCCGCTGGTCAGGGCGGCGCGGGCCGCGGGAAAGCCGGTGATCACTGGGGCGGAGGTGGCAACCATCCAGGCCCTTGAACAGTTTGTGCTTTACACCGGCGTGCGGCCCGCCGCTGAGCAGGTCCGCGCTGCGGAGGAGTTCATGCGCGCACAGTAGCCTTACTGGACGGGCTCCACCACGATGGCCACCCGGTCCTCCCCAATGCGGGTCAGGACCAGGGTGGCCGTCTTGTTTCCGGACTTCTTCCCGCCTGCGTTCTTCCCGCTTGGGAGGAGCTGCTTGCGGAGTTCCTCGGGCGTGACGGCGGTGCCGCGCTTCTTGATGTCCAGCACGCCGATGCCGTTGTCCTTCACCCAGGCCTTGAGCGCCTTGACGTTGTACGGCATCACGTCCAGGACCTTATAGGCGCGGGCAAAAGGTGTGTCCACCAGTTCCGGCGCACACACATAGGCGATGTGCTCATCCACCAGGTGTCCGCCGAGCTGCAGCGCAACATCGGCCACCAGCCCGGCGCGGATCACCGCGCCGTCGGGTTCGTACAGGTAGCCCTCCACCGGACCCACCGGAGCCGTGGGGCCGGCGCCGAAGTCTTCGCCGCTGGTCAGCTCCGCCGCGCCCTGGGCACCGAGGACCAGCGCGGCCCGGCGGACACCGGGGCGCCGCACGGCGTTGAACCACAGCGCAACCTCCGTCACATCCCCGGCCACGGAGACCCACTGCGCTTCGCAGCCGGCCGGGACGGAATCGTGCGGCATGCCCGGCCCCATCTTGACGCCCACGGCCAGGCCGGAGGCCGCCAGGTTCTCAACGAAGGACAGTGGCGGGGAAAAGGCCTCCGGGTCCCAGATCCGCTTGGTGCCGGACGTGGAGGTGACGCGGCGCGCCGGGTCCAGCCAGACGCCGTCGATCCCGTCCAGCGGCACTGCCGTGGCATCCGCATGGACCACGGTGGCGTTGGGGAAGGGGATCAGGTTGACGGTGGCGCACGCGGCGGTGGTCTCATCCATCTCCACGGCGGTGACGGTGATGTCCATGGAGGCCAGTGCCAGGGAGTCGGCGGCCAGCCCGCAGCCAAGGTCGGCAACGTGACGGATTCCTGCCTCCGCGAACCGCTGGGCGTGGCGTGCTGCAACGTTGAGCCGGGTTGCCTGTTCCAGTCCGGCCTGGGTGAACAGCATGCTCCGGGCAAACTCACCGAACTTGGCGGCAGCCCTGGTGCGGAGCCTGGACTGGGTCAGGACGGCGGAAACCAGTTCGGGGGAGTGGCCGGCCTTGCGCAGGGCCGAGTTCAGCTCGAAGGACTTCTCCTCCTGGTAGGGGCCCAGGGACGCCAGAAGCTCCCAGCCTTCAGGGGTGAGCAGTGGTGCGATCTGGTCCTGGGGAGCTTGAGCCATGGGTTCCAGCCTAGTGGAGGAGCGGCATGCCGGCGGCCGATAGTGTTGAAGCCATGAACGACAGTGCAGGTTCCCCGCAGTCCCATCAGCACCACCCGGGGGGCCTGGCGCGGTTCGCCCGCCCGGCAATGATTGCCAGCGCAGTGGTGGCCGTGGTGTGCATCGCGCTGCTTGTGATCATCTTCTTCCTGGACGCTTTCAATGCCACTGTGTATTCCGTGGGCGGCAACAGCATCCAGGATGACACCCAGGAGGCGCAGGACATCCGCGGGCTGTACGCCGGAGCCCGCGCCGGCAGCATCTTCTTCCTGGTTGCCTCGCTCATGGTGGCCGCGGCCGCCGCGGTGCTGCTTTACCGCGGGCGGAACTCCGCAGGCGGGGATGAGGGCGACGGCGGGGAGGACGTCGACTTCGACGATCTGGGCCGCTGAGGTGCTTTCCCTCCGGCACTGGTCAGGAGGACCCCGGAGATGACCAGGATGCCGCCCAGGACCTGGGGCACCGTGACGGGCTGGCCCAGCGCAACCGTGATGACCGCAGTAAATACGGCAATGAGGTTGAGGTAGTTTCCGGCATTCGCCGCAGTGGTGCGTTTCAGAGCCAGGTTCCAGAGCAGGTAGGAACCCAGCGAGGGGAACAGGACGATGTAGGCCAGGGACCAGCCCTCCGGGGCCGTGGCCGGCAACCCCGCCCCCGTGGCCACGGCACAGGGAGCCAGGATAACCGCCGCCATGGCCACCTGCACCGCGGTGGACGTGATCGCAGGGACGGACAGCCTGCGGGCGGTGATCGTGTAGAAGCCCCACACGGTGATCGCCGCGACGATCAGCAGCTCGCCGGCATCGATCGAAAAGGTCAGCAGCCGCTCCAGCTCGCCGCCGGTGAGGACCAGCAGGACTCCGCAGAGGCCCAGCACAATCCCCGCCCAGCCCAGGGGGCGCGGCCTGTCCCGGAGCAGGACCACGGCCAGGACCATGATGAGGGCGGGGTTCGCGGCGGTTACAAGGGAAGCGTTCAGGGCCAAGGTGTGGCCCAGGGCGCTGTAAAGCAGCAGGGTGTAAGCGCTCATCCCCAGGCAGCTCAGGAGCAGGAGGGCCGGCCAGTGGCGCAGGACAGCGCGCCAGTCCGGCTTTTCCACCAGCTGCGCCAGGACCAGCAGCGGCACGGCGGCCAGGGCCCACCGCCAGAACGTCAGCTGGAGGGGCTCCATGGTTTTCATGGCAGCCTGGCCAACAACGAAGTTGCCCGCCCAGAAGAGGGTGGCAAGAGTCAGGTAAATGGCGGCTCGCACCCGGCCAATTTACACGCAGTCACGTTCCGCCCATGACGAAACTCTGGCACTCGCCTTGACCGAGTGCTAACCCTTGCATACAGTCTCTATTAGCACTCTCCCTAGGAGGGTGCTAATACATGAAGAGCTGCCAGCCAGGCTGCTGCCGGCACCGCGACGACGGTTTGCCAGCCACGGCGGAAAGCTTTCCAGTCCACGAATTTGCTGACGAAGAAGGAGAGGTCCGAGTGTCGGTCTCTATTAAGCCTCTTGAGGATCGTATTGTTGTCCGCCCGCTCGAAGCCGAGCAGACCACGGCTTCCGGCCTGGTGATCCCGGACTCCGCACAGGAGAAGCCGCAGGAAGGCGAAGTTGTTGCAGTTGGCCCCGGCCGCTTTGAAGACGGCAACCGCGTTCCTGTCGACGTAGCCGTCGGCGACGTCGTTATCTACTCCAAGTACGGCGGAACCGAAGTCAAGACCGGCGGCACCGAGTACCTCGTGCTCTCCGCCCGCGACGTCCTGGCGATCGTCGTAAAGTAACTCTCCGGATCCCCGTGCCGCTGGTCATGCTTTCTGCTGGTCAGCTGCGCGGGGTTCTGTCTTGAAAGGACAAAACCATGGCAAAGCAGCTTGCGTTTAACGACGCTGCCCGCCGGTCTCTTGAAGCCGGCATCGATAAGCTCGCCAACACCGTCAAGGTGACGCTCGGCCCCCGCGGCCGCAACGTCGTCCTGGACAAGAAGTGGGGCGCTCCCACCATCACGAACGACGGCGTCACCATCGCCCGCGAAGTGGAACTTGACGACCCCTACGAGAACCTTGGCGCGCAGCTGGCCAAGGAAGTAGCCACCAAGACCAACGATGTTGCCGGTGACGGCACCACCACGGCAACCGTCCTGGCGCAGGCGCTGGTCAAGGAAGGCCTGCGCAACGTAGCGGCAGGTGCCGCCCCCGGCCAGATCAAGCGCGGCATCGAGGTTTCCGTTGAAGCCGTTGCCGCCCGCCTGCTCGAGAACGCCCGCCCCGTTGAAGGCACCCAGGTGGCCAACGTTGCAGCGATCTCCGCCCAGAGCGACGAGGTTGGCGAACTCCTCGCCGAGGCCTTCGGCAAGGTTGGCAAGGATGGTGTGATCACCATCGAGGAATCCTCCACCACGCAGACCGAACTGGTCCTCACCGAGGGCATGCAGTTCGACAAGGGCTACCTTTCCCCGTACTTTGTCACCGACGCGGAACGCCAGGAAGCAGTCCTCGAGGACGCCCTCATCCTGATCAACCAGGGCAAGATCTCCAGCATCCAGGAATTCCTGCCGCTGCTGGAGAAGGCGCTGCAGAGCTCCAAGCCGCTCTTCATCATTGCCGAAGACGTTGACGGCGAGGCCCTGTCCACGCTGATCGTCAACCGCATCCGCGGCACCCTGAACGTTGTTGCCGTCAAGGCTCCGGGCTTCGGTGACCGCCGCAAGGCCATGCTGCAGGACATCGCCACCCTCACCGGTGCACAGGTTGTTTCCCCGGAACTGGGCCTGAGCCTGGACACCGTTGGCCTTGAGGTGCTGGGTACCGCCCGCCGCATCACGGTCACTAAGGACAACACCACCATCGTTGACGGCGCAGGCTCGGCCGAAGACGTGGCAGCACGCGTAGCCCAGCTCCGCGCCGAGCTGACCCGCACCGATTCCGACTGGGACCGTGAAAAGCTCCAGGAGCGCCTGGCCAAGCTGGCCGGCGGCATCGGTGTCATCAAGGTTGGCGCCGCCACCGAGGTTGAGCTCAAGGAAAAGAAGCACCGCATCGAGGACGCTGTGTCCTCCACCCGCGCTGCCCTTGAAGAAGGCATCGTTGCCGGTGGCGGTTCGGCCCTGATCCACGCCCTGAAGGCACTGGATGAGGACCCCGCCGTCAAGGCACTCGAAGGGGACGCCGCCGCTGCTGTGGGCATCGTCCGCCGCGCCCTGGTCCAGCCGCTGCGCTGGATCGCCCAGAACGCGGGCTTCGACGGCTACGTTGTGACCTCCAAGGTTGCCGGCCTGGAAACCAACAACGGCTTCAACGCCAAGTCGGGCGAGTACGAGGACCTGATCGCTGCCGGCGTGATCGACCCCGTCAAGGTCACCCGTGCGGCCCTCCGCAACGCGGCCTCCATCGCTGCCCTGGTTCTCACCACCGAGACCCTTGTCGTCGAAAAGCCGGCCGAAGAAGACGAGCACGCAGGCCACAGCCACTGATCCCTACCGTCTCCCTGACGGCGTGGGTCCAGTCCTGCACGCACAAGAAACCGGTCCAGCATCCGCTGGGCCGGTTTTTTGGTGCGGGAAACGCAGTCGCCTACTTCTTCACGGCGTAACGGACGTGGGTGGCGAACGGTGAACTGACGGCCTTCAGGATCTCCAGGTCGACGTCATGCTGGAAGCCGTCGAAAAGGCGCTTGCCGGCGCCCAGGACCACCGGGGCCGTTGACAGCGCCAGTTCGTCCACCAGCCCGGCGGCCAGTGCCTGCCGGATCACGTCCGCGCCGCCGCCAATCGATACGTCGAGGCCGCCGGCCGCTTTGCTGGCCTGTGCAAGGGCTTCCTCGAGCCCCGATACGAACGTGAATCCGGACGAAGCCGCGGGCTGGTCCGCTACACGGTGGGTGAGCACGATCAGCGGCCCGGGGAACGGGTTGGTCCCTCCCCACGCTCCCGCCGCGTCATACATCCCGCGCCCTACGATCCCCGCACCCAACCCCGCAACGAGCTCCTCGTAGAATTCCCTGTCCGGGCCGTGCATCGCAAAGTCGTGGCCGCCGTCGTAGGTCCACGGGCCGCCCATCACCCAGTAGTGCAGCCGTTCTCCACCCCGGCCCAGGCCGTACGTGGGACCGTCGCCGGGGCCGGTGATGTACCCGTCAAGCGACGTTGTGATTGCTGCGATGACCTTGGCCATTACGTGCCCTGCGTGGCCGGCATGTCCTGCGTCTCCACAGCGCCCGCACGCTCGTAGGCCAGCGACACCGCCCCCTTCGGGAAGGTGCGCGCCGGCTCCGCGAGGCGGTAGGTGGCGGGGACGGTCCCGGCGTCGAAGAGGCGCTTGCCCTGGCCCAAAGTAACGGGATAGAGCCAGAGGTGGAGGCGGTCAAGCACCTCTGCCGTCAGCAGTGAACGGATCAGGACGCCGCTGCCGAACATGTGGACCTGTTCGTACTCTTCACGCAGCCGGCCCGCGGCCGTGGCATTGGGCAGGACTGTCGTTCCCGCCCAACTGGGATCGGACAGGGTGCTGGAGACTACGAACTTTGGCACCCGGTTGAGCGCGGCGCCAATGTCGCCGGACTGGTGGGGCCAGTAGGCCGCGAAGATGTCATAGGTCCTGCGGCCCAGAAGCAGGGCGTCCATGCTGCTGATGCCGGCCTCGATGGCCGCTTCCGCCTCGTCGTCGGACACGGGAGCCTGCCAGCCCCCGTGGGCAAAGCCGCCCTCGGTGTCCTCTTCGCGGCCGCCGGGCGCCTGGTACACGCCGTCGAGGGTGATGAACAGGTTCGCGACGATGATTCCCATGCGTCCAGTCTGGAACTCCCGTCCGGAGCTGTCCATAGTGGACGGGCCGGGCGTGGCAGACTGATGCCATGCTGCTCGACGAGCTCGTGAAAACTACGGATACGGTCGCAGCCACGCGCTCCCGGCTCGCGAAGGTGGACGCGTTGGCGGACCTGCTGCGCCGGCTGGAACCAGCGGAAATCGCGACGGCGGTGGGCTTGCTGACCGCCAGGCCGCGCCAGGGCCGGGTGGGGGTGGGATGGCGCGGCATGTCTGCAGCCATGGGGGAGCCGGCCCAGGAACCGGCCCTCACCCTCGCCGACCTCGACGCCGCCTTAGACCGGTTGCTCGCCACCGCGGGGGCCGGGTCTGCGGCGGAGCGCGCCGCGACGCTTCGGACACTCACGGCGGCGGCTACGGAAAGGGAGCAGGCCTTCATCTCCGGCGTGCTGCTGGGGGAGCTGCGCACCGGTGCGCTTGAGGGGGTGCTGACGGATGCCGTTGCCCGTGCCTCGGACCGGCCCGTCGCCGCCGTACGGCGCGCGGCGATGCTCTCCGGCGATCTCGGCGAAACCGCCCTGCTGGCCATCACGGGCACGGCGGCGCAGCTGGACGCCGTCGGCCTCGTCGTCGGCCGCCCCGTGCAGCCGATGCTCGCTTCCACGGCGGCCAGCGCCGGCGCCGCCCTGGAGGTTACCGGCGAGGCGTCCGTGGAATACAAGCTCGACGGCGCCCGCATCCAGGTGCACCGCGCCGGCGACGACGTACGCATCTACACACGCACCCTGGCCGAGGTGACCCACCGCCTGCCCGAGGTGGTGGAGGTGGTGCGCGCACTGCCGGTGCGGGATGTGATCCTTGACGGCGAGACCCTGGCCCTCGATGAGGACGGCGGCCCCCGGCCGTTCCAGGAGACCATGTCCCGGTTCGGCGCGGACGCGGTGCGCACCACCCTGCTGCATCCCTGGTTCTTCGACGTGCTGCACATCGACGGCCGCGACCTCCTGGACGAACCGCTGTCCACGCGCATCGGCGTGCTTGAGGGCATCGCCCCGGACCACCGGATTCCCGGCCAGATCACGGCAGACCCAAGCGTTGCCGAAAGGGTCTCCCGCGATGCGCTCGCCGCCGGCCACGAGGGCGTGGTGGTGAAGGCGGTGGAATCTGCCTACGCCGCCGGCCGCCGCGGCTCCAACTGGATCAAGGTGAAGCCCGTGCTTACCTACGACCTGGTGGTCCTCGCCTGCGAATGGGGGTCGGGACGGCGCACCGGGCTGCTCTCCAACCTGCATCTTGGAGCATTGGACCCGCACGGGGAGTTCGGTGAACCCGGCGGCTACGTCATGGTGGGCAAAACCTTCAAGGGCCTCACCGACGCGCTGCTGCAGTGGCAGACCGAACGTTTCCAGGAGCTCGAAGTGCGGCACACGGCGGGCACCGTCTGGGTGGAGCCCGTGACCGTCGTCGAGATCGCGATAGACGGCGTGCAGCAGTCCCCTCGGTATCCCGGCGGCATCGCGCTCCGGTTCGCCCGGGTCAAGCGCTACCGCGATGACAAAACGGCTGGGGAAGCGGACACTATCCAGACCCTCCGCGCGCTGCTTCGCCCGTAGGTTGTGCCGGTTCGAGGGCGGGCGTACCGTGGCGCTTAAGTACCTCAGCGTCCAGCGCACGGCCCCATCAGTGCGGCTGGACGGGTGGTGTCCGAGGAGGCCGGAGTGTCAACTGAAACGGGCATTGACGAAGGGCGGTCAGCGTTCCGGGAACACCGCTGGACTGACGCTTCCAGGAGCTACGCGGACGCGGACAGGCGCGGCGGACTACCGGCAGCCGACCTTGAGCGTCTGGCAACGGCCGAAATCCTGACCGGCGACATCACAACAGGCCTGGACACCCTCACCCGCGCGCACGAGGAATACCTGATTATCGGCGACATCGGAGGCGCGATGCGGTGCGCGGTGTGGCTGGGCATGCACCTGCTGAACCTTGGCGAAACCGCCCGGAGTGCGGGCTGGTTTGCGAGGGGTAAAGCGTTGGTGGACGAGCTTGATGAACCGGGTCCGGTGGCGGGCTTGCTGCTGTTCCCCGTCGCGCTGGGCAAACTCTACGGCGGCGACGCCGCAGGCGCGCTGCAGCTTTTCACCGAAGCGGGCTCTTTTGCGCGGACGTTCCAGGACAGGGACCTGACGGCGCTGGCCCTTCTGGGAACCGGACAAGCAACGCTGATGCTGGGGCGCACAGACGAGGGCCTTGGAAAGTTCGATGAAGTCATGGTGGCGGTAACAGCGGGGGAGCTGTCACCGGTGCCTTCGGGAATAATCTATTGTGCGGTAATTGGCAATTGCCACCTGGTGTTCGATTTGGAGAGGGCGCTGCAGTGGACAGTGGCACTGGACCGCTGGTGCCGTGCCCGGCCGGACATGGTGGCCTTCAGCGGTCAATGCCAGTCCCACCGTGCCGAGCTCTTCCGGCTGCACGGCGCATGGGCCGAGGCGCGCAAGGCCGCTGCTGTGGCTCAAGGTCTTGCCGGCAGGGGTGATCCCCAAGCGCTATACAGCGGTTTCTACCAGCAGGGCGAAGTGGAGCGCCTCGCCGGGAAGCTGGACACCGCTGAAGAATGCTACCGGCAGGCCGCACGAAGTGGGTGGGAGCCGCAGCCTGGCCTTGCACTCCTCTTGCTGGCCCGCGGACAGGCGCGGCAGGCGCAGTCAATGATCCGTCGGGCGGCCGGGATTGCCGATGCTGCCACCCGCTGCCACCTGCTGCCGGCGCTGGTCGACATCGAACTGGCTGCGGGCGATCCCGAGGCCGCGCGGCAGGCTGCCGACGAGCTGGGAATCATTGCCAGGGAGCAGCCCAAAGCCATGCTCCAAGCTCTGGCCGGCCAGGCTGACGGCGGGGTCCGGATCGCCGAAGGCGACGCTGCCGGAGCGTCGCAATCCCTGCGGCGGGCGTGGAGACTGTGGCAGAAGCTGGGCGTTACGTACGAGGCTGCCCGCTGCAGAGCCCTGATCGGCTGTACGTGCCGCTCGCTTGGGGATGAGCCTTCGGCGCTGATGGACTTCGAGGCCGCACATGAGGAATTCCTGGAGCTGGGGGCAGCACCCGCCGCAGCCTGGGCAGCGTCCTTGATGCGCGCAGCCGCCGACGAAGCTGCAGGCGCCGGACCGCTGACCCCCCGGGAAACCGAGGTGCTCCGGCAAGTGGCGTCGGGGAAAGGGAACCGCGCCATCGCGGCGGAGCTCTACCTCAGTGAAAAGACCGTGGCACGCCACATCAGCAATATCTTCCTCAAGCTTGGCCTGTCCTCCAGGGCGGCGGCCACCAGCTACGCCTATGAGCACGGGTTGGCCGGGCAGCCGCCTGCATAGAAATACCCATCTGCCCCGCGGCGAGGGTTACATGATTCCGTCGACGCGGAGGGGTGGGCCGCGCCCGTAGCCTCAAAACATGAACCTTCCAGTGCTCGCCGGAACCGTGTCGACAGTGCTCTTCGCCGTCGGTATGCTCCCGATGCTTCTGAAGGCTGCACGCACCAAGGACCTTGCGTCGTACAGCCTGGGCAACCTGGTGCTGAGCAACGTGGCCAACGCGGTGCACTCGATCTACGTTTTCAATCTTCCCGCAGGTCCCATTTGGGTCCTCCACCTGGCCTACGTCCTGGCATCCGCCCTGATGCTGGCATGGTGGCTGCTCTACAGGGAAACGGGACACGAAACAGCAGCCAGCACCCCGACAGAAAGTGCGTCGGCTGGCAGCCCAGCGGGAGGGTCCAGCCTCAGGAATCCACTTGCTATAAAAGGAGCACGGTCATGAGCAACAACAATGCGGCCGGCACGCTTGACACCATCATCATCGGCGGCGGGCAGGCCGGGCTGGCCCTGGGCTATTTCATGAAAGGCCAGAAACGGAAGTTCCTGATTCTGGACGCCTGCCAAAGGACTGGCGATTCCTGGCGGCAGCGGTGGGATTCGCTCCGGGTGTTCACTCCCGCCAAGTACGACGGACTGCCCGGCGCTCCGTTCCCGGCGGACCGGCTGTCCTTTCCCACCAAGGATGAAGTGGCGGATTACCTCGAATGGTATGCCGCAAAATTTGAATTGCCCGTGAGCCACGGCGTCCGCGTGGAGCGCCTTTGGCGGGAAGGAGACCACTACGTGGCCGCGGCCAACGGCCACCGGTGGGAAGCGCGCAACGTTGTGGTGGCGACAGGCTCCACCCAGGCGCCCGAGGTGCCAGGCTTTGCGGCTGAACTGGCGCCTTCCGTACGGCAATTGCATTCCAGCCAGTACAGGAACCCGCAGCAACTCCAGGAAGGTCCGGTCCTGGTTGTGGGGCTGGGGAACTCGGGGGCTGAGATCGGCCTCGAGGTTTCCAGGACCCGGCCGGCGCTGGTGGCCGGCAAGCCCACAGGCGAAATCCCGGTGAAGCACGGCAAAGCCGCGGCACGTTACGCATTCCCGGTGGTGCGCTTCCTTGGCCTGCACGTGTTGACGCTTGGCTCACCGATTGGCCGCAAGGTGGCGCCGGCAATGAAAGCGCACGCCGAACCGCTGATCAGGACGAAGACGAAGGACCTCGCGGCCGCCGGCGTGCACGTCGTGCCGAGGGTCACCGGGGTTGCTGACGGGATGCCTGTACTGGCGGACGGAACGCGCCTTGAAGTCTCCACCGTGATCTGGTGCACCGGATTCCGTGAGGAATTCAGCTGGATCGATCCGGCCTTGCTCGACGCCGGCGCAATGCCCCGGCAGTGGCGCGGTGTGGCTCTGGATTCGCCAGGGCTGTTCTTCCTGGGGCAGCGGTTCCTTTACGCGGAGGTATCGGACACCCTCCCGGGCCTCGGCCGCGACGCACGCTACCTGGCGGCCAGGATTCCGGCTCCCGCCGCTCACGGAGCCGCGGTGGCAGCCGCCTGAGCCGCGCCGGCGCCGCCGCCTGAGCTGGCGCCTCCTTTACCGCCCGGACAGCGCCGTGATGCCCGTTACCTTTCCCGGAAAATCCCCCAGGCCTCGGTAGGATTGATGTTTTGCCCGCCGCTGGAAGGTCTTTTTGTGTCGATAGCGAGAACCGCGGCTGCGTCCCGCCCGGTGCCCGAAGCAGCCGCCAAAAGCCGGAAACCGACCTTCCGGCCGGAGGTCCAGGGGCTCCGCGCGCTCGCCGTGCTGATGGTCGTGGCGTACCACGTGTGGCTGGGCCGGGTGTCCGGGGGAGTGGACATCTTCCTGCTGATCTCCGCGTTCCTGCTGACCCTTTCCTTTGTCCGGAAAGCCGAAGCAGGGCGGCCCTTCGGCCTGCTGGCGCACTGGCTGCACCTGTTCAAGCGGCTCCTGCCCGCCGCCGTCGTGGTCATCCTTGGGGTCCTCGCAGGGACGTGGCTGATCCTGCCGCAAAGCCGCTGGCCGCAGGTGCTGGACCAGGCCTGGGCGTCACTGCTGTACAGCCAGAACTGGCTGCTCGCCGACACCGCCGTTGACTACTATGCCCAGGACCACGCCGGAGCCAGCCCGCTGCAGCACTTCTGGTCGCTGTCCATCCAGGGACAGGTGTTCATCCTGTGGCCCCTCATCTTCGCGGGCACCGCCGCGCTGCTGGCGCTGCTGCACCGGGCCCCCGCGCTCAACCGGGTCAGCTACCGCGGCCTGCTGGCACTGGTTTTCGGTACGGTCTTCGCAGTGTCGCTGGCCTATTCCGTGGAGCAGACGGCCGGCAACCAGGCGTATGCCTACTTTGACACCAGGACCCGGCTCTGGGAGTTCGCGCTGGGCTCGCTGCTGGCGCTGGTCCTGCCCTGCCTCAAGCCGGGCCGGGTACTCCGGGTGGTGCTGGGCTGGGCAGGCCTGGCGGCAATGGTCTCCTGCGGCCTGCTGCTCACGGTGGACCGCTCGTTCCCCGGCTTCGTGGCGCTGTGGCCCACGCTGGCGGCCGCGGCCATCATCGTCGCGGGACAATCCGGCAGCCGCTTCGGCGTGGACAGGCTCCTCAGCAGCAGGCCCCTGGTGGCGCTGGGAGACAATTCCTATGCCCTGTACCTCTGGCACTGGCCGGTCCTGGTATTCGCCCTTGCGGCCACCGGCGTGGAGGCACCCAACCTGGCCCAGGGCCTGGGTGTCGTGGGCGCCTCCATCGTGCTTGCCGTCCTCACCACGCGCTTCGTTGAAAGACCCCTGCGTGACTGGCACTGGCCGCAGCGGCGGGCCTGGCGCACCGCCGTCGTTGTTGCCGCCTGCGGCGCACTCCTTGCCGGACCCGTGGCCATCTGGCAGACCACGCTCACCGCAGAGGAAAGCGCGACGGCGGCACAGCCGCGGGAACTCACGCCGGGGGCCGCCGCCCTCAGCCCGGAGAACGCCCCGGTGCCGGCCCCGGATGCAAGGATCATCCCCGGCCCCTCGGCACTGGACAACGACTGGGCCGGAATCCACGCACCCTGCACCGACGCCAACGCCACCAGCAACCCCATCCTCGAAGGGTGCCGGCAGGAGGTTCCGGAGGGTGGGGTGACCAAGCGCATTGTGGTCCTGGGGGACTCCCACTCCCAGCAGTACCTGGGTGCGCTGGCGCCGATAGCCGCCGGGCGCGGCTGGGAACTGGTGACGCTGTTGATGCCGGCGTGCCGCTTCGGGGCGGAGTCGGCAGCACGGAATGCCGAATGCAACGCCTACAACCAGGCCAGCGCCGCCTACGTCCTGGAGCACCAGCCGGACGCAGTGTTCACGGTGGCCTCACTGACCCATGAGGAAGCCCCGTTCGAAACCGAGGTCCCGGGGTACCTGGAAGGAGTCCGGCCCTTTGCTGATGCCGGAATCGAGATCATCGGCATCCGGGACAACCCCCGCTTTACGTTCAACATGCCTGAATGCATCCAGCGCAACGGGCCGGACGCCCCGGAGTGCAGCGTGTCCTTGGCGGAGTCCCTGGTGGAACCATCCCCGCTGGAAAGCTACCGGGGCAAACTGGCCGGCCTGCACCTGATGGACCTCAGCGACTTCATCTGCGCGCGGGGGACATGTCCCGGTGTGGTGGGCAACGTGTACGTCTACAAGGACGACAACCACCTCACGCGGACCTACGTGGAAAGCATGCTCCCCATGTTCGAACAGCGCCTGCTGGCCGCCACCGGCTGGAGCTGACAGCCTCGAACCACGCACCGCCCGCGCTGCGGGCGTGCGGTTGCTCACATTGCACGCGTGGAATAGGGGGATCGGCGCTGAGGTTCTAATATTTACTCAATACTTCCGGCCTCCGGGTCCCCGCCTGCCGCGGCGGTCCCGGAACATTTCCTGCACAGGCCAGTCCCGTAATGACGGGCTGGTCATCAGCTGCAACCCCTACCCGTCCAGCTACCAAGGTAAGAGGCGCACTCATGACCGAGCCCGAACACAACCCCTTTGGCTTCATCGGCCTGACCTACGACGACGTGCTGCTCCTGCCGGGCCACACGGACGTTATCCCGTCCGACGCCGACACGTCCTCGCGGATTTCCAAGCGTATTTCGGTCCACACGCCGCTGCTGTCCGCCGCCATGGACACTGTCACCGAATCCCGGATGGCAATCGCCATGGCACGCCAGGGCGGCCTGGGCGTCATCCACCGCAACCTGTCCATCCAGGACCAGGCGGACCAGGTGGACCGGGTCAAGCGCAGCGAGTCCGGAATGATCACCAACCCGCTGACCATCGGCCCGCAGGCCACGCTCGCTGAGCTGGATGAGATCTGCTCGCAGTACCGCGTCTCCGGCCTGCCCGTGGTGGATGAGGACATGCGCCTGCTCGGCATCGTCACCAACCGCGACACCCGCTTCGTCCCCGAGTCCGACTTCCCGCTGCGGCTGGTCAGCGACGTCATGACCAAGATGCCCCTGGTCACCGGACATGTGGGGATCAGCCGTGAGGAAGCCTCGCACAAGCTCGCCACCAACAAGATCGAGAAGCTTCCCCTGGTGGACGAGCAGGGCCGGCTCAAGGGTCTGATCACCACCAAGGACTTCACCAAGGCTGAGCAGTACCCGCTGGCAACCAAGGACGATGAAGGCCGCCTCCGCGTGGGTGCTGCCATCGGCTTCTTCGGGGACGGCTGGGACCGCGCCATGGCACTGGTGGACGCCGGCGTCGACGCCCTGTTCGTGGACACCGCCAACGGCCACTCGCAGGGCGTGCTGGACATGATCCGCCGCCTCAAATCCGATCCCGTGGCCGCACACGTGGACATCATCGGCGGCCAGGCCGCCACCCGCGAAGGCGCCCAGGCCCTGATCGACGCCGGCGCCGACGGCATCAAGGTGGGCGTGGGACCGGGCTCCATCTGCACCACCCGCGTGGTGGCCGGCGTGGGCGTCCCGCAGATCACCGCCATCTACGAATCCGCCAAGGCAGCGATCCCCGCCGGTGTTCCCCTCATTGCCGACGGCGGCCTGCAGTACTCCGGCGACATCGGCAAGGCGCTCGTGGCGGGTGCCGACACCGTGATGCTCGGCTCCCTGCTGGCCGGCTGCGACGAATCGCCGGGTGAGCTGATTTTCGTCAACGGCAAGCAGTTCAAGTCCTACCGCGGCATGGGCTCCCTGGGGGCCATGCAGTCCCGCGGCAAGAACACGTCCTACTCGAAGGACCGCTACTTCCAGGCCGACGTCTCGGGCGATGACAAGCTCATCCCGGAAGGCATCGAGGGCCGGGTGGCCTACCGCGGTCCGCTGTCCTCCGTGGCCTATCAGCTGGTGGGCGGCCTGCGCCAGACCATGTTCTACACCGGAGCCCCCACCGTTGCCGAGCTGAAGGCTCGCGGCAAGTTTGTCCGGATCACCCCGGCCGGCCTGAAGGAATCGCACCCGCACGATATCCAGATGACCGTCGAGGCGCCGAACTACGGTTCCCGCTAAACGAAAATCAAGCCAGTCCCGCAGGCCATGGAGTCCACGCTCCATGGCCTGCGGTGTCTGTACCCACCACTAGGCTGAAATCATGCCCCCACCAGGCCATCCGGCCGAATTAAGCCCCAAAAGGGAACCCCAGCGCCGCCTGGCCCTCCGGCCCTACACCCGCGCTGTGGCGCAGGTCCTGCGGGTCAGCTTCCGGGCATCGCCAGGGGCCGTGATCATGAAGGTCCTCGGGTCGTTGATCTCGGCCGTGCTTCCGCTGGTCACCACGTACTTTGCTGCCCTCACCACCACGGCGCTGGCGGCAGCCTACGCAGGCGATACTGCGGCCGGGCAGGTGGCCATTGTCTATGTCATCATCACCGCCGCTTTAGGACTCTTCTGGGGCGCCTTCACCAGCGTGGACAGGTACATCCAGCAGCTGATGAGCTTCAAGGTGGGAGCCATCGTGGGGGACCAGATGTACGAGCGGTTCCTGGCCCTCGAGTTCTGGCGCTACGACGACAAAGAAACCGTGGACCTGTATGACCGTGCCAAGCGGTTCTCCGACTCCTACGCGCGGGTGCTTGACCGGATCGCTGCGATCTTCACCCAGCTCGTCTCGGTGATCCTGGCCGTGGGCGCCCTGTTGCTGGTCAGCTGGTGGATTGCGGTGATCGTCCTGGTGGCCATCGTGCCGAGCGTCTACCTGCAGTTCAAACTGTCCCGGGAGCAGATAGCGCACTGGAACACGCAGGTGGATTCACGCCGCCAGCGCCGGATGATCGAGACCAACCTCCTGCGGCCGCAGCACATCGCCGAGATGCGGCTTTACGGCATCGTGGGTTTCCTGATGGACCTCCGCTCCCGCCTCCGTGACGCGGACGAGCGCCGCCGCCTTGATTACCAGCGGCGGTACATCCCCAAACAGCTTGCGGCGGATGCCCTCCAGTACGGTGCGGAAGTGGTCTCGCTGATCTGGGTGGTGGGTCAGATCATCGCCCGCGCTCAGCCGGTGGGGCAGTTCCTCTACGTGCAGCAGATTGTCAGCCGGGCACTGTCTACGGCGAACAACCTGGTTTCCTCCCTCAGCTCCATCGACGAGGACCTGGCCAACCTCAAGGACTATGAGCTGTTCATGGCCATGCCCGTGCATTCAATGCACGCCCCGCCGTTGCTGCAGTCGCCAAAAACCGTTGAACTGCAGGACATCCGGTTCAGCTACACGGGCAGCGACGTGGAGGTCATCCGGGGGGTCAGCCTGACTATCCGTGAAGGCCAGCACATTGCCATCGTGGGGGAGAACGGCGCCGGCAAGTCCACGCTTATCAGGATCCTCGCCGGGCTGTACCGTCCGGACTCCGGACAGGTAATCCTCGACGGCGTGGACCTCGCCGCCGTGGACGTCACCTCCTGGCACCGGCACCTGGCGGTACTGAGCCAGGAGTTCCTTAAATACGAATTCGCCACTGCGGCAGAGAACATCTATTTTGGCGACGTTGACTCACCCCGTGACGACGCACGGATCCGAAGGGCCGCAGCAGATGCCGAGGCCCTGGACTTCATCAACAAACTCCCCAACGGCCTGGACAACCACGTCAGCAACTGGATGGAGGACCCCCGGGGCCGCAAGGGCAGCGGACTCTCGGGCGGCCAGTGGCAGCGGCTGGCCATGGCCCGCAACTTTTACCGCGACGCGTCCTTCATGGTGATGGACGAACCAACGTCGGCCATCGATGCCCTCGCCGAGCACCGCATCTTCACCCGCCTCTTCGCCGACCGCAGCAGCACCATCATCGCCATCAGCCACCGGCTCGCCACCATCGAAAAGGCGGACATCGTGTACATGCTGGAGGACGGCAGGATCGTGGAACAGGGGACCCACAAAGAACTGGTGGCACTCCGCGGCCGGTACTTCAGGATGTTCGAATCCCAGCTCAGCGTGGACGAGGCCGGGCCGGTATAGGCAGCTGCTGCTGAAACCATCTCACTTTCCCTGCCCCCGCGATGGGGACTTGTCCCCGGCACCGCCACTTTCCACCACGGTGGTGCGGACCCGGGCCAGGCTTGGCCGGGGCGGGACGCTGCTGAATCCAAATGTCACCGCCGGCCGGATGGGGGCCAAGGCCCCGGCGTCGACCTCGTCCCAGCTGACGACGGCAGAGGTGATGTTGTGCAGGTCGCTCACCCCGTAATATTCGCGCCGGCCGCTGCCCGCGGTGCCGGAGGTCCGGGACCCGCTGCTCAGGACCCCGGCAACCGGGCTGATGGCATGCAGCCAGCCGGGGTGCACGGCGACGCGCCGGGGGACTGCCCTGAGCATCCTGCCCAGGAGGGCCCGTCCGCCTAGACGGGCGCTGATCGTCAGGGGACCGGCGTCGACCTCCAGTGTCCTGTGGCCCAGCCGCGCCGACAGCTCAACCTCCGTGACGTCGTCGAAGGCGTAGGTGGCGGCGATGAAGTCCGCCACTTCCCGGTTCGGGGCCAGGAGCTGCCGGTGCCCGGAGGCGTGCTGGACCATGACGTCGGCAAAGGGCCCGAAGGGCGACTCCTGCCAGATGCCCACCACGGCGCGAAGGCCGGAGGCTGTGCCGATGCCGGCAATGTGCCCGTCGAAAATCCACTGCCTGCCCATCAGGTCACCTCACAGCGGCCCGTAGCCGGCGTTGCCGTGGGGATCGCGCCAGATGGCCAGGTCCTGTTCCACAGCCCTGCGGAGTTCCGGGTTGGACTGGACCCGCAGCCGGAATGACTCCCGGGCGCGTCCCAGCACTGCCGACGGGACCACGATGCAGGCCACCAGGAGAGCCACAACAAGCAGGTAGGCACCAACAAGGGAAACGGTTGTGCCTTGTTCCGCGGCCGTCGGAAGTACCATAACCATGGCCGCGCCAATGAGGCCGGCCAGTCCGGCCACCATGGCGATGCCGCCCCGGGCGTTACCAGGGCCTCGTGTGACAAGCAGCTTGTTCGTGTTGGGAAGCCTGCTGCGGACCCGCTTCCACGAGGTCAGGCCCAGCACCATGAGGGCGGTACCCAGTGGGCCGAGCACCAGCACAGCGGCAGGGTTTCCTGACACGGCTGAGAAGAACAAACCCGTCAGGACCAGGACGGGTCCGCCGGCGATCGCGCTGCTCCAGCCTGCCGCCAAGGTGCCCTGGGCATCGGCCAGTTGCCGTAACCGGGATGGCGCGTTTGGAGGGCTCACCCGGGCCAAGTCCGGGGAAAGCCAGTGCTCAAGGGAGTACGCGGGCAGGTTCGCGGGGAAAGGAACGGAATGTGTCATGCCGTCTGGAGGCCCAAGCCCTGGCGCAGGCGCTCTTCCAGCTCCTCCGGCCGCAGCGCAGCAGGGACAGGCCGGTCGTTGTCGCCGTTGACGATTTCCAGGGAACCATCCGCTTCGGCCTTGATGTGGACGGAGTGGAAGGTGCCGTCCGCAACGTGCCGCCGCAGCGTGCCCGCCGCGGGCCGCCCATCAGGCGCGGTATCCAGGTAGAAGCCCACCATCGCGACGGCGGTGGTGAACATGCCGTCAGCATCGGTCAGGGGACGCAGTTCGTGGACGCCGTATTTGCTGAGGCTGAGGAGCAGGGCGCCGTTGCCCGATCCGAACAGGAAGTAGACATGCTCGGCCTTCGGCGTCACCAGGGCGACCTCCAGCCAGGCATCCGAGTCCGCCAGGACGGCTGCAACGCCGGCGGCAGGACCCACCGGCAGGAGGGATTCCCCTTCAACTTTCATGAGCCCCCGTTCCAGGAGGGTCGCCACACCGGCCTGTTCGAGGGGTGCGCCGGCAGCGTGGTCAAGCCTGAACAGGCTCTGGCATTTGAGCGCCCCGGTGGTTCCTGCCAGGGCGATCAGGGCGATGAGTTCGTGTTCGGTGATGGGCAGTGGTGCGTCTTCTTGATTGGTCACAGCAGCCTTTGGGTCGACAGGTCTCGGTTTTTATTCTAGGGAAGCCGGGGTGTCATGTGAGCCAGCCCCAGACCTTCTTGGCACCGTCAGCCACGGCATCGACGGTCTCCCTGGCGGCGTCGGACACAGCGTCGACGGTATTCCTGGCTGCATCTGCGACCATCTCGGAGGCTGAGCCATAGCCAAGCTTCGAAGCAAGGAGGCCCATACCGCCCCAGGCAATGCCAGCGACAGCGAAGAATGGGCCGGCCCCCGGGATGAAGCTTCCCGCCGCCAGGACCGTGGAGATCCCGCCATCAATCGCCATCCCGGTGTTGCCGGTGGCAGCGCCTTGCACGATTTGGAGTGCGCCGGTCGCGATGCCCAGGCCACCGGAAAGGCGTCCCAGCATGGAAGTGCCGTTCAGGAGCTGTGTTCCACGGACATACCCAACTCCGGGGACCTGGGCGTACTGCGCGGTCAGCCAGGGCCAGTTGGTCAGTTTCGTGAGGAGGTCGCCTTTGGCCATGGTGGCCAGGAGACTGTCCGTATATAGGCCTGCCCCGGTTACGGCGGCGTTGGCAGCCCACCACTCCGGGCTGCCGGCAACGGAGAGGATGCCTTCAAGCCCGGTATTTGAGGCTGCCTCCGGAGTTCCCGGCCCTGCCGGACTGGTGGTGCCTCCCGGTCCGGAACCGGCCCTGCCCCCGCTTGTGCTGGCAGTCTCTTGTTCATCCGCCTGAGTCAGGAGGGTCCGTGAGGCGTCGATCAGCGACTGGGACGCCTTGTTCAGCATCGGGCGCAGGTTGCTGCTCCACTCGCGGCGGAACTGTCCCGCGTCGTTGCCTTTCCAAGCGCTGTTTGAGATCAGGCTGCTGACCTGTCGCTCCGTGTTCAGCAGGTGCTGCCCGGACTGCCCCATGGATTTGGACAAGGACCGCAGCTGCTCAATGTCGGCACCGTAAAGGCCAGGGGCCATGGTTGTTCTCCTTGGGATCGGGCACGGGAGCGTCACCGAAGCCCCCCGGCCCTAGGCTACGGGCTTCTGCGGGCGGCTGCCATGGGTACCGCTGCCCATCCTGCTGCCGGACCTGTTCCGGAGGCCGGGGCGGGCAGCGACCCGTGCAGGTCCGCTGGACGGTGCCGTGGCTGGGATAACCTAGAGCAGTGACTTACGAGATCGAGATTGGCCGTGGCAAGCGTGGGCGTCGTGCCTACTCCCTGGATGACATTGCAATCGTCCCTAACCGTCGTACCCGCGACCCCAAGGACGTCTCCGTCTCCTGGCAGATTGACGCCTACAAGTTCGACATGCCGGTCATTGCGGCGCCCATGGACTCAGCCATGTCCCCACAGACGGCTATCGCGCTGGGCCGGCTCGGCGGCCTCGGCGTGCTGGACCTCGAGGGCCTGTGGACCCGGTACGAGGACCCGCAGCCCATCCTGGACGAAATCGGCGCCCTGGAGGATGAAACCAACAGCCCGGCCGTGACCGGACGGATGCAGGAGCTGTACAAGGCGCCCATCCAGCCTGAGCTGATTACCTCCCGCCTGGCCGAGATCCGCGAGGCCGGAGTGACGGTGGCAGGATCGCTGACCCCGCAGCGCACGCAGGAGCACTACAAGACCGTGGTGGCCGCCGGCGTCGACATTTTTGTCATCCGCGGCACCACCGTGTCCGCCGAGCACGTCTCCAAGGACCATGAACCGCTGAACCTCAAGCAGTTCATCTACGAACTGGACGTTCCCGTCATCGTGGGCGGCGCGGCCGGCTACACGCCCGCGCTGCACCTCATGCGCACCGGCGCCGCCGGCGTGCTGGTGGGCTTCGGCGGGGGCGCCACCACCACCACCCGCCGCGCCTTGGGCATCCATTCGCCCATGGCGTCCGCAATTTCCGACGTCGCTGCCGCGCGGCGGGACTACATGGACGAGTCCGGCGGGCGGTACGTGCATGTCATTGCCGACGGCGGCATGGGCACCTCGGGCGACATCGTCAAGGCGATCGCCATGGGGGCCGACGCCGTCATGCTCGGCAGCGCACTGGCGCGGGCCGAAGAGGCACCGGGCAAGGGCTGGCACTGGGGCCAGGAGGCCCACCACCTGGAGCTTCCCCGCGGAGACCGCGCCAACGTCGGCACCGTGGGACCGCTGGAGGAAGTCCTGTTCGGGCCGGGCCACCACACCAACGGAACCTCCAACCTCATTGGCGCGCTGCGCCGCTCCATGGCGACCACCGGATACTCGGACCTGAAGGAATTCCAGCGGGTGGACGTCGTGGTTTCCCCGTACTCCGGAAACTGACGCACTCCCCTTGGAACCGGGAGGGTGGCGGCGGTATCCCGCCGCTGCCCTCCTGCCCAAGCGTGCCGCAAGCAAGTAGGGTGGTTTTACTACCGGCACTTGAGGCACTGGAGGCGTTCAATGAAGAATTTTCCTGTTAACGGCGGGGCCCTCGGCCCGGAAGCCAGGGAAGCATCCATCCAACGGCTCCGCGCCACGGCGGACCCCGGCCAGGAACTGGACATCCTCATCGTTGGCGGCGGCATCGTCGGCACCGGGGCAGCACTGGACGCTGTCACCCGCGGCCTCAGCGTCGGCATCGTCGAAGCGAACGACTGGGCTGCCGGCACGTCCTCCCGGTCCTCGAAGCTCATCCACGGCGGCCTCCGCTACCTGGAGATGCTCGATTTCGGCCTCGTGAAGGAGGCGCTGCAGGAGCGCGGGCTGCTGCTCTCCGAACTCGCGCCCCACCTGGCCCGGCCCGTGCCCTTCCTGTACCCGCTGACGAAACCCTTCATCGAGCGGCCGTATGTGGGAGCCGGCATTGCACTGTACGACGCCATGTCCGTCTCCAGCGGGCACAGCAGGGGAGTGCCGTTCCACAAGCATCTCAGCCGCAGGGGCACCCTGCGCGCTGCCCCCAGCCTCAAGAACGATGCGTTCGTGGGCTCCATCCGGTACTACGACGGCCAGGTGGATGACGCGAAGTACTGCGCCAACCTGGTCCGTACCGCCGCCTACTACGGTGCCCACGCCGTCAACCAGATGAAGGTGGTGGACTTCCTCCGCGAAGGTGAGCGGGTGGTCGGGGCAAAGGTGGTCAACCACGAAGACGGGACGCAGTTCAACATCCGCGCCAAGCAGGTCATCAACGCCACCGGGGTGTGGACGGACGAAACCCAGGCCATGGTGACCGATCGCGGCCAGTTGAAGGTCCGTGCCTCCAAGGGCATCCACCTGGTGGTGCCGCGGGACCGTTTCCAGTCCACTGTCGGCCTGATCCTGCGCACCGAAAAGTCGGTGCTGTTCGTCATTCCGTGGGGCCGGCACTGGATCATCGGCACCACGGACACCGACTGGAACCTGGACAAGGCCCACCCGGCTGCCTCCAGCAAGGACATCGACTACATCCTGGAACACGTCAACAAGGTCCTCAAGCGTCCGCTGACCCGCGAGGACGTCGAGGGCGTCTACGCCGGCCTGCGTCCGCTGCTGGCCGGGGAAAACGACTCCACCGCCAAACTGTCCCGCGAACACGTGGTGGCCCACCCCGTTCCGGGCCTTGTGGTGGTGGCCGGCGGCAAGTGGACCACCTACCGGGTCATGGCGAAGGACGCGGTGGATGAAGCCACCCGCACCATGGACGAGCGGGTTCCGCCCAGCTGCACGGAAACGATTCCCCTGCTCGGTGCCAGCGGATTCAGGGCAGCCTGGAACCGCCGCAACCGTACCGCTGAGGAATCCGGGGTGCATGTTGCCCGGATTGAGCACCTGCTGAACCGCTACGGCTCCATGACCTCCGAGGTGCTGGCCATCATCGAGGAGAATCCAGCCCTCGCTGAACCCCTGCCGGGCGCCGACGACTACCTCCAGGCAGAGGCCGTCTACGCCGCAACCCATGAGGGTGCCCGCCACGTCCATGACGTGCTGACGCGGAGGACACGGATTTCCATCGAGGCCTGGGACCGCGGCGTGTCCGCCGTGCCTGTTGTCGCTAAACTAATGGGTGACGTCCTTGGCTGGAGTGACGCCCAGCGTGAAAACGAGGTGCGGCACTACATTGCACGGGTGGAGGCCGAACGCCTCAGCCAGCAACAGCCGGACGACGAATCCGCGGACGCCGCCCGCCTGGGCGTGGAAGACATCGTGCCCCTGCGCTGAGGGATTCACGGCACCAGCAACGCTGACTGAAGGGATACGCCTTGGCGGAACCACTTGACCGGTACGACGCCGAGCTCACCACGCCCGACATGGTGATCTTGGAGCTGGAGGCTAAGGACAAGGCCGACGCCGCCACCCAGCTTGCCAAGCGGCTGCACGCCGCCGGGCGGATTTCGGACCTGGACGGGTTCCTCAAGCATGTGAACGCCCGGGAACACCAGCTCGCTACGGGACTGCCGGGCGGCATCGGCCTGCCGCACGCCCGCAGCGAGTTTGTTTCCCGCACCTCCATCGCCGTCGGGATTACCAAGTACGGGCACGCCCTCGATTTCGGTGCCGCCGATGGTCCGGCCACGGTGATCCTGCTGATTGCCACCCCGGCGAGCTCCTTCTCAGACCACCTTGAGGTCCTCGCCACGCTGGCCCGGTCCTTGTCCAAGGAGTCCTTCCGCGAGTCGCTGCGCCGGGCCTACGATCCCGATATGATCGCCGAGCTCATCAACTCCAGCCTGGTGTTCTTCGATCACTGACCGGACCGCAGCCGTGGTCCCGCAGAGGCAGGGCCTGGCCCTGGCCTCGCGTTTAGTTGTTCTACAGCGCTACGAAGTACGGTTAAGACGTGTGGAAAACTGCCCTTAAGCCCCGATGGATCGCCGGTTTTGTCTTCGCGATCGCTGTTTCCGGGGTCTTCGTGCTGCTGAGCCAGTGGCAGTTCGGGCGCTCCACCCAGCCGGAGGTGCCCACGAATCCTGCCACCGAGCAGGTCCAGCCGTTGACCGAGACCCTCCAGCCGGGCGAGTTCTTCCACGGTACGGACGCGGACCAGATGGTCTCGGCCCAGGGATCCTACGACCCCTCAAAACAGCTCCTGGTCCCGGGGCGGCTGCATGACGGCAACACAGGCTACTGGGTGGTGTCCGCTTTCGCCGTCAACGGCGCCCCCGCCCTGACCGGCGCAGCAGCATCGCCGCAGACCTGGATCCCGGTGGCCCGCGGCTGGGTGGCTGAACCCGGCGATGCCCCCGCACCGCCGTCGGGAACCCTCGAACTGACCGGACGGCTGCTGCCGTCCGAGGCGCCCGTGCCGGGGACCGCACCCAAGCCGGGTGAGGCGACCGCCGTGTCCGTGGCCGAGCTGATCAACTACTGGGAGGTCAGCAGCTACCCCGGGTTCGTGGCTGCCACCGCCGAAGTGGCCGACGGCGTGGACGTCAGCGCCGCGGCGGTGCCGGGCGACCTCCTTGCCCTGGACATCGGCCCCCAGCCGCCGGCCCAGCAGATCAACTGGCTCAACCTCTTCTACTCCCTCGAGTGGGTGGTCTTCGCCGGCTTTGCCCTCTTCATCTGGTGGCGGCTCGTCAAGGACGACTACCACCGCGACCTTGAGGAAAGCCTTGAGGACAGCGATGAAGACAACCAGCACCCAGAACACAACCAGCAAAAGGTACAGCCATGATTGACCCTAAACCGGCAAACCCCGCCGCGGCCGCAGGCACCAACGCAGCCGCCAACACAGCCGCCAACACAGGCACCAACACAGGCACTAACGCAGGCAGCAAGAAGCGCCGTTTCGGCGGAACCGAATCCCAGATCCGCTCGGCCCTGAAGTTCTACAAGGTCCTGGCCTACCTCACCGGCGGGATGCTGCTGCTGCTGTGCGCCGAGCTGGTTGCCCGCTACGGGTTCGGGCAGTACCTCTTTGCCGGCGGAACCAATGCGGTCACGGGCCAGCCCTTCGGGTTCGGCTTCGCGGATGCCGAACCTCCCGGAGTCCTCGGCGGTGTCAACCTCTCCGTGACAGTGCTGATTGTTCATGGCTGGATGTACGTGGTGTACCTGATGTCCAACTTCCGGCTGTGGGCACTCATGCGCTGGCCCTTCCTCAAGCTGATCCTTCTGGCCCTCGGCGGCGTGGTCCCTTTCCTTTCCTTCATCGTGGAGAAGAAGTTCCACGCCGAAGTAGAGGCCGAGCTCGCAGCACACCCGCAGGCGCCCCAGCGCTACTGACCAGCAGCGCGCGGCAGGGCCTGCGGCGGAAGTTCGCTCCGTCACAGCCCTGCTTCTCAAGGTGCGCCGGTGCAAGGGCGCCCAGTAGGCTAGTACGGTGACTACTCCCACTGCATCCCAGACTTCCCAGAAGCCGGTGCTGGTTGTTGACTACGGTGCCCAGTACGCGCAGCTTATTGCCCGCCGCGTCCGGGAAGCGAATGTGTATTCGGAAGTGGTTCCGCATACCTACACAACCGAGCAGCTCCTGGCTAAGGACCCCGCCGCCATCATCCTTTCGGGCGGCCCCTCGAGTGTCTACGCTGACGGCGCCCCCAGCGTCGGTGCGGACCTCTTCGAAGCCGGCGTTCCCGTCTTCGGCATCTGCTACGGCTTCCAGGCGATGGCCAACGCCCTCGGCGGCAAGGTGGACAAGACCGGGCTGCGGGAGTATGGCTCGACTGCCACCACCATCATTGGCGAGGGCCGGTCGGTGCTCGAAGGCATGCCCCAGCACCAGAACACCTGGATGAGCCACGGCGACTCCGTCCACGAGGCCCCGGAGGGCTTCGAAGTCCTTGCGACGACGGCGGGCGCTGAGGTGGCTGCCTTCGCCAACGAGGAAAAAGGCCTCTTTGGCGTGCAGTGGCACCCGGAAGTGAAGCACTCCGCCTATGGCCAGCAGGTCCTGGAGAACTTCCTGTTCAAGGGCGCCAAAATCGAACCCAACTGGACCACGGGCAACATCCTCGAAGAGCAGGTGGAACGGATCCGGAAGCAGGTCGGTGACGCCCGCGTCATCTGCGGCCTTTCCGGCGGCGTGGACTCCGCCGTAGCGGCAGCGCTCGTCCAGCGCGCCGTCGGGGACCAGCTGACCTGTGTGTTCGTGGACCACGGCCTGCTGCGCGAGGGCGAAGCCGAGCAGGTTGAACGCGACTTCGTCGCAGCCACCGGCGTGAAGCTGTATGTCGCCAACGAACAGGAACGCTTCCTGTCCGCCCTGGCCGGGGTCAGCGATCCCGAAACCAAGCGCAAGATCATCGGCCGAGAGTTCATCCGCGCCTTCGAGGAAGCAGAACTGGCCATCATCGCCGAGGCTGCCGCCCACGGCGAGAAAATCAAGTTCCTGGTCCAGGGCACCCTCTACCCGGACGTCGTCGAATCCGGCGGCGGCGAGGGTGCAGCGAACATCAAGAGCCACCACAACGTGGGCGGCCTCCCCGAGGATCTGCAGTTCGAACTCGTCGAACCCCTGCGCGCACTCTTCAAGGATGAGGTCCGCGCTGTCGGAGCCCAGCTTGGCCTGCCGCAGGAAATCGTAGGCCGCCAGCCCTTCCCCGGGCCCGGCCTCGGCATCCGCATCGTCGGCGAGGTCACCAGGGAGCGGCTGGACCTGCTCCGTAAGGCCGACGCCATTGCCCGCGCCGAGCTCACCGCAGCCGGCCTGGACAACGAAGTCTGGCAGATGCCCGTGGTCCTGCTGGCGGATGTCCGCAGCGTGGGCGTCATGGGTGACGGCCGCACCTACGGCCACCCGATTGTGCTCCGTCCGGTCTCCTCCGAGGACGCCATGACCGCGGACTGGTCACGGCTCCCGTACGAGCTCCTCGCCAGGATCTCGAACCGGATCACCAACGAGGTGGAGGGCGTGAACCGCGTGGTGCTGGACGTCACCAGCAAGCCGCCGGGAACCATCGAGTGGGAATAGCATCCTGAGTGGCCGGCTTCCGTCAAGGGGGCCGGCCACTGGTGTTCCCGGGGCAAAAACCTCCGCAATTTAGGCCCATCACGTGTTGCGGTCTCTCAGTCCTGCCGTCTTAGCGGCTACGCTCGAACCTATGCCGGTATGGTCCAGGACGTCACGTGCAAACGCAGAAAAGAAGGCAGAAGTGTCAGTTGGTCAAGGCCACCCGGAGGGCTCCGAGGAGCTCCGCAAATGGCTGTCCGGGCTCAAACCCGTTACCGGGGCAGACACAATGCTGCGCTTCACCAAGACGCCTGAAGGTTCCATCGACCTGACGCACGCGCACCCTTCCGGCCTGGCCCAGCTGATGGCCGGCCGCAAGACGCGCCTCTCCACACTGATCCGGGACCGGCAACAGTACGTCGTCGCAGCCAGGGCCTCGCGGAACATCCGTTCCAAGATCTTCGAGCTGGCAAACGACCGCGGCATTGACGCCGGCTATCTCTCTGCCGGCACGGTCGTGTGGACATCGGCCGTGGGCGGCAAGCCGCAGCGCATCTCGGCCCCGGTCATGCTCACCGCCATCTCACTGACGGTCCGGCCCGGCGAGGACGACTACGAACTCCAACTGACGGAGCAGGCGCACATCAACCCGGCGCTGGTACGGCATCTGAAGAACATCCACGGGATTGTCTTCGATGTCAACGCCGTCACCCGGCTCGCCTACAGCACCGCCCGTTTCGATCCGCAGCCCGTCCTGGACCGGCTGGGCACCCTCATCAGGCCCATCCATGGCGCCGAGGCACAGCACAACCTGCTGGTCTCCACCTTCGCAGACCTCTCCGGCAACCTGGACGACCCCTGGATCAACGACTCCAACCCGATCATTTCCGCCCTGGCCACAGCAGGCGGTGGGGAAATGGTGGACGTGGAGCAGCCCAACCCTTCCCGCTTCCCTTCCCTGGACGCCAGGCATCCCAAGGACGAACTGCTCCTCCTGGACGCGGACACCGACCAGCAGTACGTCATTGATGCCGCCCGCGCCGGCGACTCCCTGGTAGTCAGCAGCCCGCCGGGTACCGGGCAGACGCAGACGGCCATCAACACCATCGGGGCACTGGTGGATGCCGGAAAGACCGTCCTGGTGGTGGGGGACCGCCGCGCAAGCCTGAACGAAGTCTCAGGCCAGCTGGAAGGCCTGGGCCTGGAATCCATCCTGTTCCAGCTGTCCGGAAACGTCACCGCCCAGCAGCTGAAGGCCCAGCTGGTCCGTGCGATTGTCCGCAACGAAAAGTCGCTCGAACCCCAGCTCGGAAACCTCCACAACACGCTGACCGAGCACCGCCACGCCCTGATGGACCATGTGGCCTCCCTGCATAACGTCCGCCAGCGGTGGGGGTGCTCGCCGTACCAGGCAATGCAGTCCCTGGCCGAACTGACCTCCATCCATCCCGCGCCGGCCACCACGGTGCGGCTGAAGCGGAGCGTCCTGGACAGCATCCGGGACCGTGACGAGCTCGCAGGCAGGCTCCGCCGCGCAGCGGAACTGGGCAGCTTCAGCAAGGCGTCCACCACCAGCCCCTGGCACGGCGCCCGGCTGCTTACGCGGAAGGAAACTGAGGAAGCCCAGGAGCTGGTCCGGTCCGTGGAAAAGAGCCTCCCTGCCCTTCGCGACCGCATGAAGGCGGTTGCCGAGCATGCGGAGATCCGGCTTGGTGCCTCCTTCGCCGAGTGGGGCGAGCAGTTGGAGCTCCTGGTGGCGGTCCGCGGAAGCCTGGACAAGTTCACCCCGGACATCTTCGACCGTCCGGTCACAGACCTCATTTCCGCAACGGCCCCCTCGTCCTGGCGCAAGGAACGCGGCATCGACATGACGTCCATGCAGCGCTCAAGGCTGCGCAGGGTGGCGAAGGAGTACGTCAGGCCGGGGGTCCACATCGCCGACCTCCACACGTCGCTGCTGCTGGTCCAGGAGCAGCGTGCGCTGTGGGCCGGCTACGCCACCACGCAACGGCATCCGGCCGTTCCATCGGGGCTGGCCGAAATGAACGCCATGTACAGGTCGCTGGACAGCGACCTTGCCCGCCTTGGCGACGCCCTCCGGCACACGGAGGCCGGCGGCTCGCTGACTACCGTGCGCTACGAGGAGCTCATGGAGCGGCTGGAACGGCTGGTGGCGGACACCGACACCCTGAAGACGCTGCCGGAACGCACCCTGCTGGTGGAGAACATGCGTGAGCACGGCCTGGGCGAGCTCCTGGCCGACCTCGCGGAGCGGGAAGTTCCGGCCGGCTCGGTTGCTGCCGAGCTTGAACTTGCCTGGTGGCAGTCCGCGCTGGAGGCAATGATCAGCGGCGACGACTACCTGGCAATGTCCGACGGCGACGCCCTCCGCAGGCTGGAGGCCGAGTACCGCCTGGCGGACAACGCGCACATCGCCAGCGGCGCCGCCCGTCTCCGCTGGGACCTCGCAGAGCGCTGGCGCAGCGCACTCGCCGCGCATCCCCGGCAGGCGGAGCTCCTCCGGAGCCTGCTCAAGGACGGACGCGTATCCCTGCCGTCGCTGACGGCCCAGGCGCCCGAATTGATCGGCACGCTGGTCCCGGTCTGGTCCGTGAGCCCGTACCTGATGACCGGCCTGCTGCCGGCGGAACAGCACTTCGACGCTGTGGTAATCCTGGACGCAGAGGCGACCTCACTCCAGGCTGTGCTGCCGTCCATCGCGCGCGCCAGGCAGGTCATCGCGTTCGGCGACGCCCGGATCGCCAGCCCCCGGACCTTCACGGTTGGCGTGGAACGGCTTGCCCCCGGCGAGTCGGCGCACCACCGCGTGGACAGTGCATTCACGGCACTGTCGCAGGTCCTTCCCGTGTGGCGGCTCAACTTTGTCTACCGCGCGGTGGACGAGGACCTTGTGCTGCAGCTCAGCAAGAACTTTTACGACGGCGGCCTGCGGCGGCTGCCGGAAGGCCAGTCCGCCACCGGGCTGGATCGGTCCCTCCTGGTTGAATACCTTCCGGACGGCACCGGGCTGCCAAGCGCCGACCACGAGGGCGTCGAATCAGTGGTGGCGGAAGTCAACCGCGTTGTCCAGCTGGTCTTCGAGCACGCACGCCTCCGCCCGCGCACCTCGCTGGCCGTGGTCACGGCCAGCCTCCGGCACGCGGCCCGGATCGGGGAATCCATCCGGCTTCAGCTGCCCAACTACCCCGGGCTGGCGGGTTTCTTCGGGGCCGGCCCCGAGTCCTTCCGGGTGGTCGACCTGGAACGGGCGCAGGGACTGGTGCGCGACCACGTCATCTTCTCGCCCGGTTTCGGCCGCACCCCGCACGGACGCGCCCTGCACAACTTCGGGCCGCTTTCCGCCGAGGGCGGCAGGGAGAAATTCGCCCTGGCCATGACGCGGGCACGCCGTTCCATGCACGTCCTCACCTGTTTCCGGCCGGAGGACCTGGACCACACCAGGCTGAGCCACGGCGCCGTGGACCTGTACGCGCTGCTGGACCGCGAAATTGCTGGAAATACTGATCTCGGGACACCAGCTTCGCGGGCCGCGGCAAGCGAGCAGGCGCTGGGGGCCGATCCCTTGGTGGCTGACCTCGGCGACCGCCTGCGTGCCCGCGGCGCGCGGGTGTGGCACCAGTACGACGGAGCCATCGACGTCGTTGCCGCCGCTGATCCCCTCAGTACCATGGGGCAGGAGCACGGGGACCTGCCGTGGCCTGTTGCCATCGAATCGGACGGCACGGAGCAGTACCGCACCATGAGCGTGCGGGAACGGAGCCGGTTGCGTCCCCAGCTGCTGGAGCGCCTGGGATGGCGCTACATGCCCCTGTGGACCATCGAAGTGTTTACCGACCCCTCTGCCTGCGCTGACAGGATCGCCGGATACCTGGGACTGGAGAAGATGGCCCTTTCCGGACGGACGGCCACTTCCGTCGCCTTCCTGGACGACGATGTGGACCAGGCGCTCAACGGAATCGACGCCGAGAGCCAGGGCGTGCGGGAGCGGCTGGCCGCGGCTGGCACTGACCAGGGTGGCTTCGTGCCGGCCCCTGAAAGCCTGCTTTCAGCGCCCACCGACGACCACCTGCCGGCCGGGGGCCAGGACATCAAGGAGGAGGGCAGCATGGCCCAGGAAAACGAAAACGACAACGCTCCGGACGCCGGGCAGCCCGCTGACACGGCAGGCGGTCCCAACCAGGACGGCCAACCCGGCACTGACTCCGGTACGTCCGCCCTGCCTGCGGAGCCCGCCGTGCCCAACAAAGCGGCCGAGGACGATCCCCGGGCCTGGGGCGACCGGGAAGACGACGACCACGACGCCTGGCTGAAGGAACAGAAGCCGCCGCACTGGGGCTGAGCGGCTTACGGCCCCACCAGGACGAAGAACAGCTTGCCTTGGGTGGAGGCGCCGGCGAGCCGGGCTGCCTGCTCTGCCGTGGCAGCCACCACTATCAGGCCTTCTGTTTCGGCAGTGCCCAGCCACTGTCCGGTCTGGCCGCCCTGGCCTGAGGTCCACAGCACGGGAACGCCGGAGGCCAGAATCTCTGGTGGTTCCTGCTGGTCGAAGCCGTTGGCTGAGGTGAGCACCACGTTCACCAGCTGCCCCGGGGAGACAAGCTGGATGGATGACGGGTCTGCCATGCGCAGGGGGACGGCTGCTGATCCCGGGGAGGTGCCCGTGAGGAGGCCCGGACCAAGAAGCTGGGCATCCGTGAGCAGCTGCCCCTTGCGCAGGGGCGCAGCGAGCTGCTTGCCTGCAGCCTCGCCCGGTTCCCTGAGGAATCCGCTGGCCAGCATGCCGGGCGGAACCTGTGCGGCGGCTAGGTCAGCCTCCGAGAGTGCGGCGCCGGCGGGGATGTCCCTTGCGGCGGCCAGCGCAGTCACCGTGTACACCGGGGCGGGGGTGAGCTGGTGCACCGTGATGGCGGCTGCGGCGCAGAGGAGCAGCGCGACAGCGAGTCGCCGGTTCCGGCTCAACCAGCCCGCGAAGCGTGCAGGAGGACGCCTGCGTGCATTCCGTTCCGGTCCGCGGAGGTTGCCGGCGCGGCGTCGCACCGGCTTCCGGAGGAGTCCGGTACGCGGCGCGCTTGGTGTTCTTGGGCTGGACTGGCGGGATGCAGGCATGTGCCTACGCTAAGGTCGCCGCAAAGTGTTGCGTCAGTAACCTTCGCGGGTATGTGGAAAACCTTGCGCGGCCGCCAAAGGGAGCCTTAGTTGAAGATCTTGGATCAGCTGGCAGCAGCGGCGGATGCCGAGGCGGCCGGTGCGGCCGCCGGTGCCGGCGTTGCTGCGGGAGCGGCCGAAACCGTGCTGCCCTTGGAGTCCCGGGAGTCCGTACGGTAGAAGCCGGAACCCTTGAAGACAACGCCCACGCTGTTGAACTTCTTGCGCAGGGCGCCCTGGCATTCGGGGCAGGACGTCAAAGAGCTGTCCGAGAACGACTGGACGATGTCAAAGGCATGGCCGCAATCCTTGCAGGCGTACGCATACGTTGGCACTGGTGCTCCTCCTCTTGGGCAAACGAGAGGTCCCGGACTGCTGCTTGGTGATCCAGCTGGATGTCCATTAGCAGTCGCAGGGCCTGAGTGCCAATTCTATCATTCTCCTGCGCCCGGTTTTCCGGTCAGGCAGCGTTTGCCAGGCCCCGGAAACCGGAGGGAAGCACGACGCCCGGGACGGGGCGGTCGAATTCCTCCACCGGAATGGCGCCGGCGGGCAGCAGTTCCCCGTCATAAAGAACCGCGGCAAGGGGAATGTCCTTCCCGGCGGACGCAAGATGGCCCAGGAACTTGTCGTAGTAGCCGCCGCCCTGGCCAACCCTGCTGCCTGCGAGGTCCACCGCCGTGGCAGGGATGAACAGCGCAGCTGCTTCACCGGCAACCTCAATTTCCTGGCGGGTCCCTACCGGTTCCAGGATGGGCGCGAACCTGCTGCGTGCGAGCTCGATACCCGGCGTCCAGAAAACCCATCCCAGCTCACGCCCTGGTTCGCAAACGGGGAGAAGGATCCTGTGGCCGCCGTCGTGAAGGGCTGCGATCAGTGGCAGCGTGGGCGGTTCCACTCCGACGCCCAGGTACACGCACACCGTGGCCGCATCAGCGGGGATCACCGAAGCCGCCCACGCGGCGCCGTGCTTTGCAAGGGCGGTGCCGGCGTCCTCCCGTTCCCGGGATGTCATCGCAGCCCGCCGGCGGCGGTGGGCCGCGCGGATCTGGTCTTTGGCTGCTTTCGTTTCCTCAAGCGTCACGTGCTTCCTCCATAACTGCCGTATGTCCGGCCGGTTGTTCGTGCAGTCCATCCGTCAGGCGTCCGCGGGTGTCGCGGGCCCGGTTGTTACTGAATGCTTGACGCTGACGTTAGATTAGTCCGGTGACTACCAGTAACCCGAGAGTTCGCAAAGCCGTCATTCCTGCCGCCGGACTCGGTACCAGGTTCCTGCCGGCAACAAAGGCGATGCCCAAGGAAATGCTCCCCGTCGTGGACAAGCCTGCCATCCAGTACGTGGTTGAAGAAGCCGTAAACGTTGGCCTCCACGACCTCCTCATGATTACCGGGCGCAACAAGCGGGCACTGGAAGACCACTTTGACCGGGTGCCGTCACTCGAATCCACCCTTGAGGGCAAGGGGGACACCGAAAAACTCGCGTCCGTCCAGGCCGCCAGCAAGCTGGGCGATATCCACTACGTCCGGCAGGGCGATCCGCACGGACTGGGCCACGCCGTGCTCCGCGCGAAGCAGCACGTTGGCCATGAAGCCTTTGCCGTTCTGCTGGGCGATGACCTCATCGATGCCCGCGACGAGCTGCTGGGCACCATGATCGACGTCCAGGCCGAAACGGGAGGGTCGGTTATTGCGCTCATCGAGGTGGAACCGTCCGAGATCAGTTCCTACGGCTGTGCTGATGTCCAGCCGATCGAAGGCGAGTCCTACGTGCGCGTTAACCGGCTGGTGGAGAAGCCTGAGGTTGACGAGGCGCCCTCCAACCTCGCGCTGATTGGCCGCTATGTCCTCCACCCTGCCGTCTTCGAAGTCCTCGAACGCACCGCCCCAGGGCGCGGCGATGAAATCCAGTTGACGGATGCGCTGCAGGAGCTGGCAACCGGCGAAGGCGAGGGATATGGGGTCTACGGCGTTGTGTTCCGCGGGCGCCGCTATGACACCGGGGACAAACTCAGCTACCTCAAGGCCTGCGTCCAGCTGGCCATCGACAGCGAGGACCTTGGGCCGGGCCTGCGGGAGTGGCTGCCGGGCTTCACCGCCGGCCTGTCCAAGTAGCGCCGTGCGCGCTGGTCCCATTTGGCCCGTAACGCTGGAATGCGGGGACTTGATCCTGCGGCCCATCCGGTACCGGGACAAGAAGGAGTGGACCGAGGTCAGGTCCCGCAACAGCCAATGGCTTGCGCCCTGGGAAGCTTCCAACCCGGATCCTGCGGGCGGCCTCCCGGACTACCGGCAGATGGTCCGCTCATTGAAGTCGCAGGCAGCGCAGGCAACGGCATTGCCGTTTGTCATCACCGAGCGCATTCCCACCGCCGGAAGTCCTGCCATCATTGGCCAGTTGACTGTTTCGTCGATCGTATGGGGATCAGCGATGATGGCCACCCTGGGCTACTGGGTGGACAAGGACCGTGCAGGCCGTGGAATCGCACCCACCGCCGTCGCCATGGTGACGGACCATTGCTTCCGCACCCTTGGCCTGCACAGGATGGAAATTAACATCAGGCCGGAAAACGGACCGAGCCTGCGGGTGGTGGAAAAGCTGGGCTTCCGTGACGAGGGGTACCGGCCCCGCTACCTGCATATCAACGGCGAATGGGCTGACCACCGGTCGTTTGCGCTGACCGCAGAGGAAGTCCCGAACGGGCTGCTCAGGCCCTGGCTCGCCTCGCGGGCGTCATAAATCCATTGATTTGCCGGCTGCGCCACGACACACCGCAGCTAATGCTGCCGCAGCGGACAGGATGCTCATACGGTTTTGAGTGTGGACTTCCCCCTTAGCAGCTCAGTGATCCTTGTGGTTGCCGTCGTGCTCTGGATTGTGTGGGTTGCGCCCTACGTCCTCCGGAACCGCAGGCACCAGTTCCAGCCCGCCGGTGAGTTTACGGCGGACTCCGCAGCAGATGAAACACTGGAACCGCCAGCCGCTTTGGTATTGAACGTCGCCGCCCAGCAGGAGAAAGCCATGGACACCAGGAAGAGTGCCGGACCCGCGACCGCCACTGCAGGCTCCCCATCCGGAGGTACGTTCCGTATCCGCTACGGACGCACCGGCGTTGCCTTGGTGGGGCTGCTGTCGCTGCTTACCGCGTTCGTTTCCGGTGTGCTTTCGCTCTTTGGGCTGGGCACTCCTGTGCTTCCCCTGACCTGCCTGGCGCTCACCGCCGGGTCCGTCGTCCTCCTGCGCTGGCTGGCCGTCCGTGACAGGAGGGCAAAAGTCAACGCAGCTTTTCGGGCCGCCATGTCCGCTCCGGCCAGCAAGGGACGCCCGCAGTCCGAAGCCGTGGCCAGCGTCCCCCCAAAGCCGCAGGCAGCACCGGCAAAAAAGGACAACCCCCTTTTTGACGCCCAGGCACACGAGCCCCGGGTCAAGCCGCTGACTGCCATGGAACTGCGCGAGGCCGCACTGGCTGTCGCGGTTGCCGCAGGCGATTCAAGCGCGGCCAAGGCCAGTTCCACGGCCACCCGAACTGCCCCCACCACCTGGGAGCCGGTGGAGGTGCCCAAGCCTGTTTACGTTGAGGCAGCCAAGGCCGAGCGCCCGGCGCCTGAGCCGCTGGAGCTCCCGGAGGCCCCGAAGGCCGCGGGCAAGCCGTCCCTCAAGCAGGGCGTTGCCGCCGCGCCGCCTGCGGCCCCGGCATCCGCAGAAGGCCAGGAACTGTCCAAGGCGCAGAGTGCCCTCAGCAACCTCGACGACGTCCTGCAGCGCCGCCGCGCCTGACGGTTTGTTGCCCTGCATGCCTATCCCGCGGAACACGCTGCGGGGTTCGGGGCTGGAGTTTGGCATTAAGCCGGGAAAATTTGTAGCCTAGGGTCACCGGTGCCGCTCCTCCAGGAACGGATCCATCCGGGGCTATAGCTCAGTTGGTAGAGCGCTTCGTTCGCATCGAAGAGGTCAGGAGTTCGAATCTCCTTAGCTCCACAAAATACTGCTCAAGCAGGGGCATGACCTGGAGCCCGGTTCGTCAAGTGGCCAAATGATCACTGGGGCCGCCCTGGAACTCCCGCACCTCCACGGGGAGCATGGTGGCATTCGCCAGTTTCTTCCCCCACTCGAGCGCGGAAGCCAGATCACGAGCCAGGATGATGGAGAGCCCACCGAGGTGCTCGTTCCCCTGGAAGTAGGGGCCTTGTGTGATGGTCACTTGGCCGGCCCTGCTGCGTGCCACCACGGCCCCAGCTGGTTGATCCAGACCTCCTGCGAAGACCCACGCCCCGGCGGACTTCAGTTCGCTGTTGAAGGCGTCCACCTTACGCATGACGGGTTCAAGGATCTCCGGCGGCGCAGCACCGCCGTCGGGCTGTTGGATACTGAGCAGAAAGTGCTTCATAGTGAGATGCCTCCCTGTGGATGGGCCCCGTCGGTGGCGCAGTCCTCGCGCGGCTCACAACGGTAGGCAGGCCCGCGCACTAATTCCTGACACGCCCTCCAGGGAACCACTTCATCTTATCCGGCGACCGGCCTGCGCGGACGCGCCGAACGGCCCGCTGTCCACGCGGTCCACCCCAGAACCCAATGACCTACCTAACGTCTTATCGGGGGCATGGTTGCCTGTCTGCCGGCATCAGGGAGTGCCACACTTAACAGCACTCAGGCACGAATCTAAGAAGGTCTCTGATGGCGGTGCACGGACGCCGGCTGCGGGGTTGGGCGGCCCGGCACGACATTGTGCTTTACCTGGGACTGGCGTACGTCCTTTCCTGGTCCATCTGGCCGCTGGTGCTCCTGAACCCGGAGAGCAGCCCGCTGGTGCCCTTCGGGCCCGGGTTGGCGGCGGTCCTTGTTGCTTTGCTCGTGGGAGGCCGCCCCGAGTTGCAGGGCCTTCTGCGCCAGCTCGGACACTGGCGGGTTGATCCTGCCTGGTACGGCGTAGCACTTGGTGTGCCGCTGGTTGCCCCCGGCCTTGCCCTGTGGGCTGCAGTGGCCGCAGGAGCGCCGGTCCCGCGCTGGGAGCCGGCTGACTTGCTGCAGGTTGCCGGTTCGATCGTCGTCACGATTGTCATTGTCGGCATCTTTGAGGAACTGGGCTGGCGGGGGTTCCTGCTGCCGCGGCTGCAACGGGACCACAGTGCGTTGTCTGCCGCACTGATTACTGGCCTGGCGTGGTTTCCCTGGCATCTTCCGGAACTGGTGTCGGACCCGGGCCAGCGTCCCTTGACACCCTTTGCGGTCTATATTCTTGCGCAGTCGGTACTGCTCGCCTGGCTGTACAACAGTACGCAGGCCAGCCTGCCCGTGGTGATCCTGTTCCACGCGGCGTTCAACAGCTTCACGAAGTTTTTCCTTTCCGACCTGCAGGGCAGCCCCTACCCATACCTCGTGGCGTGGTGGGTCCTGGCAGGAGCCGTTGCCGTCCTCGCCATGGCGGCCGTTGCCTACGCCGGCAGCCGCGAGCTGGCCAAGGGGGCACTCCGGCCCGCACACTAACTCCCTGAGACGCCCTCCACGGCAACAGCCTCATCGGACTCGACCCGCTTCAGCTGTGCAAGGAGCCGGGCGGCTTCCGCCAGCGCGGACCGCAGCCGGGCGTCCTCCGCCGACCCGGACGCGGCAGCCCAATCCATGGGCGCGGTGCCAGCCACGAACACCGGGGTTCCCCGGGCCGCCGCAACCGTCAGCACGGCCGCAAAGAGCTCCCACGCCTCGGCCCGCTGGCCTGCATCCGATGGCGACGGTGCCGGAACATCATCGATGACCCACAACTCTGGCCCCTCGGCAAGAAAGGAGTAATCCTCCTTGGAGGTACCCGGTGCGCACAGTTCGTCGAAGCTGATCCAGAGCAGTTCCGGCTCGCAGGCCTTGGCGGCAAAGACGCGGGACCCGGCGCCGGCCTTCCGGTGCTGGCCGGGAGCCGGGGGAAAGAGGCCGTAGACAGCCAGCTGCCGGCTGCTGCCGGGCACCAGGATGCGGCCCTCGCGGAGGACCGGCCGCTCCGGATGGGCTGCCATGGCCTACAGCCAACCCTTCTTCTTGAAGATTCCGTACATGAGGGCCGCCATCGCGATCATGAGGCTGATGGACAACGGGTAGCCCAGTTCCCAATGGAGCTCGGGCATGTGGTCAAAGTTCATGCCGTATACGCCGGCCACGAAGGACGGCGCGAAGAAGATCGCGGCCCAGGAGGAGATTTTCTTCACCTGTTCGTTCTGTTCGGCGCTGGCCTCGTTTTGCCGGTTCGCCGTAAGGGTGCCGTCCAGGGTGAGGGCGTTCTGCAGCAGGTCCCGGAAGGAGTCTGCCCGGGAGATCACGCGCTCCACGTGGTCCTCCACGTCGCGGAGGCTGTGCCGCAGATCCGTTTCCACGCCGTACTTCTCGAAACCCTGCTCCAGCTGGTGCATCATGTCCGGCAAGGGATGGATTGCCCGCTGGAACTGGATAACCTCTCGGGCCAGCTCGTAGATCCGGCGGGACACCGTGGTGTCACCGCTGAACAGCTGGTCCTCGATTTCGTCGATGTCGTTTTCCAGTCCGGCCACCACGGGCGCGTAGTCGTCCACCACCCGGTCCAGCAGCGCGTACAGGACAGCTTCCGGCCCGTGGCGCAGAAGGTCGGGCCGGGCCTCCATGCGCCGCCGGACGCGGGCCACGCCGGCCATCTCGGCATGGCGGACGGTGACCACATAGTTCTTGCCGGTGAAGATGTGGAGTTCGCCGAACTCCACGCTTTCGGATTCGTCGATGTACCGGGCAGGCCGGAGGACGGTGAACAGGCTGTCGTCGTAGCGTTCCAGTTTGGGGCGCTGGTGCGCCGAGATGGCGTCTTCCACCGCAAGGTCGTGGAGGCCGAATTCGCTTGCCACTGCCGCCATTTCCTCCGGCGTGGGCCGGTACAGCCCTATCCAGGCCATCCCGCCGTGGTGGGCGAGCATGTCAAAGGTCTGTTCAAGTGTCTCGGGTTCCACGTGGCGCACGCCGTCCACATAGACGGCGTTGTCGATGATCGTCATGGGCGCCGGGCTCCGGGTGACAGGAATGCGGCCATCAGGACATTCCTCCGATAATTGCGCCGGAGACCGCCATCGCCACCAGGTCGTGCCCGGAATCGATGAGGGTGACGGCCGCGGGGCGCCCTGCAAAGCCATTGTGGATGACGTGGCCGCCTGCGCGGAAGACCAGTCCTGCCACCAGGGCGAAGAGGCCGCCGGCCACAGCGTTGTCCAGCCCGAGCCGGGCGATCAGGACAGCAAGCAGTACCGCCGTCAGTGCGGCAGCCAGCATCATCGGCAACCAGATCCCGGCGCCGCCGCTGATGTTCTTCAGGTCCTCCTCGGTCTTGTCGATCGCGGCCATCCAGCGGTTGCCCAGTACTGCAGGCATGTACCAGACGAAGCCGATGGCCATGCTTGCCGCAAAGGCAAGCAGCACGGCAAGCCAGTTGATCTGTGAGACGTCTGAGAGCCAATCCATTCTGGAAATCCTAGCCGCCCGGCCAGGGCGTCAGGTGCCGGACGCCCTGGCGAGGCCGCTGATCAGGGGCTCGGTGCGGTAGGGAATATGGGTGTGCAGTGCCAGGACCGTTTCGGTCCGGATCACGCCCTTGATCCTCAGGACCTGCCGGAGCGAGGCCTGGAGGTTGTGGGTGTCAGTGGCCACAACACGGCACCAGACATCTCCACGGCCCGAGATCTCATGAACCTCCAAGACCTGGGGGATCAGCCGGAGTGCAGCGACCACGCCGTCCAGTTCCCGGTGCGACACCTCGATGGTCACAAAGGCCACCACGTCATAGCCCACCGCTTCCAGGTCCACCTCGCGGCCGCCGAGCCGCAGCACGCCTGCGCGGAGGAGGCGCCGGACCCGGGTCTGGGCCGTGTTCCGGGCAATGCCAAGCGATTCGCTCAGTTCGCCGATCTGGATCCTGGGGTCGCGGATCATGGCCAGGAGGATCTTGAGGTCGGTGGGGTCCAGCTGGTTCAAATAGTCACTTCCAATCACAAAAGAACGGCATTATTGATGATCTTGCCCAATTCTTCCATGAAAAGCCGCTCAAAAAAGTAGTCATAACGCACTCTTGAGGCATCGGATATCCACCCCGCGCCGGACTCCCACAAGGACCCCCGCCGTGGCATGAAACCAGAGGCGGCACACGATGACGGTCTTCAGTGAACTCCGCATGCGCCCGGCCCCCGCTGCTGCGTCCGCCGGCTGGGATGCATCCACCACAACCCGGCTGGTTATGGCGGGAACCGTAATCTTCACCCTCCTGGTGGGCGCCAACCTGGCCACGCCGTTGTATCCCCTCCTGCAGGCCGAACTGGGGCTGTCCACGCTGGGAATCACCGCCGCGTTCGCCAGTTACGTCCTGTCCCTGGTTGCCACGCTGATGCTGGCCGGGCACTGGTCTGACCACATCGGCCGGCGGGCTGCGCTTATCCTGGCCGTTCTTGCGGGACTGGCTGGCGGCTGGGTCTTCTCCGAGGCCCAGACGCTCGCGGCATTATGTGCGGGCAGGGCCCTGCAGGGGGCAGCGGTTGCGCTGGCCACGGGAGCCAGTGCCGCCGCCCTGCGTGAACTCCTTCCATCCCGTCCGGAATGGGCGTCCCGCTTCACCTTGCTGGCCTCATCCGGGGGAGTGGCGGCCGGGCCGGTCATTGGGGGACTGCTGTCCCTCCTCCCGGGCGCCACCACAGCCCCGTACTATGTCCACTCGCTGGTGCTGGCCGGGCTCCTGGTGCCGTTGTTCCTGCTGCGCGCCCGGCCCGCGATCAGCATCCCCGCCCCAACCCAGCCCCTGAAGGCACTGGCGCCGCGCCGTCCATCCGTATCCCGGGAGGCGAGGGGAGCCTTCTGGCTTGCCGCCGGCGTCGGATTCCTCAGCTTCGCGGTCTTCGGCTTCTGCCTGTCGCTGGCCCCCGGCTACTTTGCGCAGGTCCTGCAGACCGGCTCCCGCCCCCTCATAGGTGTCCTGGCCGGCCTCGCCCTAGGGTCCTCGGCGCTGAGCCAGCTGGTGTCCCTCCGTGGCCGCTACACGGTCCCGGCCGGCCTGGCGGTCCTGGGGGTGTCAGTCCTGCTCCTGGGGGCGGCGGGAACCTGGCACAGTCCCGTGCTGCTGGTGGCTGCAGCCATCGCCGCCGGTGCGGGGCAGGGTATCGCGTTCCGCACGGTCTTCAACGACGTCGCCGCAAGGGTGGAGGCATCCCGGCACGCGCAGATCGTCAGCACCGTCTACGTCATCACCTACCTTGGCAGCGCAGTGCCGGTCCTCGGCCTCGGCTGGGCAGCAGGCGCCTTCGGCCTGCCTGCTGCCGTATCCGGATTCGTGGCGCTGTGCGGCGGGGCTGCGCTGATCCTGTCGGCCGTAACGCTGCGGCTGGCGCTCATCGGACCCAGGTAACCTGCCCGGCCACTTCAGCCCGTGTGGCTAGTCCGGGAGGGGGCCGTGGTTGCCCTGGATGTGTTCGAACACCAGAGTGGTTTCGGTATGTCCCACCACAGGGTCCGTAGCCAGGTTGTCCAGCACCCAGTCCCGCAGGTCCTCGGTGGTTGCCACCGCGATGTGCAGGAGGTAGTCCACTGAGCCCGAGGTGTGGAAGGTGGACAGCACGGCAGGCAGATGCGGCACCCTGCCCGTGAAGCGGTCAATCTGGTCACGGTCGTGGGCACGGAGCCGGACGGCAACCAGCGCCTGCACGGACCGGCCGATCGCGGACAGGTTGAGCTTCGCCTCGTAGCCTTGAACAATTCCCCGCTCAGACAGGGCGCGGGTGCGCATCAGGGCGGTTGAGGGTGCGATTCCCACCAGTTCCGCGAGCTGCTTGTTGGAGATCCGCGCGTCAGCCACCAGGGCTGCCAGGAGCCGCTCGTCAATCGCGTCCAGCGGTTCCAGATGCGCTCCCGGCCTGGCGTTCCTGGCATTCGTGCTCACTGCAGCTCCTCGTGACGATCCTGGGTTTCATCCTAGCCGCGCCCGGCTGCGGTACCGCGTACCCTGGGCGCTGCCGGCCGAATTTCCCGTTGCCGCTTTCCGGGAAGCAGGCAGATTATTCACGGCGCACCGGCGTGTTCAGGGGAGTTCCAGCACCGCCGGCCCTTACGCCCGGGCGCGTTCCGTCCGGGGATGGACGACGGCGACAGCCGCGGCGGTGAGGCAGGCAAGGACCATGACTGCCGCGGCCAGCGCATTCCAGCCGAGGGACTGGAACACCAGGCCGCCGGCCCAGCCGATGATGCTGGACCCGAGGTAGTAGGCCAGGTTGTACAGCGAGGCGGCCTGGGCCCGCCCGGTGCTGGCGAGGGTGCCGGTCCAGCCGGCCCCAATGCTGTGGGCGGCGAAGAACCCGCCGGTGAACACCACCAGGCCGGCCAGGATGAGGGCAAGGGACTGCGTCAGTGTCAGGGCGAGGCCTGCGGTGGACAACGCCAGGCCGGCGAGCAGGACGGTCCGGCGGCCGAAGCGAAGGGTCAGCCCCGCCGACCAGTGCGACGTGACGGTCCCTGACAGGTATGCCAGGAAGATCAGGCTGATCAGCGTTCCCGGAAGGCCGAACGGCTCGCCCGAAAGCCGGAACCCCAGGTAGTTGTACACTGCCACGAATCCGCCCATCATCAGGAAGGCCTGGCCGTAGAGGACCAGCAGCCTGATGTTCCCCAGATGGCCGCCGAGGGTCCGGAAAGCACCGCGCAGCCCGGCGGCGGGTGCCGTAACGAAACCTTGGGCCCGCGGCACCAGGATCAGGAAGGCGACGGCGGCGAGGGTGGCCAGGATGGAAACGGCCAGTGCAGCCGCGCGCCAGCCCCACAGTTCGCCGGCGGGCCCGGCAACCAGGCGGCCGGCGAGCCCGCCCAGCGTGGTCCCGGCAACATAACTCCCTGCCGCCAGGGCGGCGTGGGCTTTAGTGACTTCTTCATTGAGGTAGGCAATGGCGATGGCCGGGATCCCGCCAAGCGCCATTCCTTCGAGGAGCCGCAGCGAAAGCAGCATACCGAAGCTGGTGGACAGCGGAACCAGCAGGCCAAGGACGGTGGCTATCGAAATGCCCCACGCCATGGCCCGGACCCGGCCGATCCTGTCCGCGAGGAAGGACCACGGAATCACCGTCACCGCAAGGCCCACCGTGGCCAGCGAGATGGTCAAGGCGGCATCCGCCGCGCTGACCTGCAGGTCCGACGCCAGGATCGGCAGCACGGCCTGGGTGGAGTAAAGCTGGGCGAAGGTGGCCACGCCGGCAAAGGAGAGGCCTGCGAGGATCCTGGCGTACGCCGTCGAGCCCTTGGCATGACCGTCCCAGCTGGGAGGGAGGGCGCTGCCTGGGCGGACGATGTGTGCCATCCGGCCAGCCTAGCTTTCAGCCAATAGATGCCTCCAATGCATGCTTTGTGCAAAACTGATAGCAACTTCGCATGCTTTCTCAACTAGGTAGCAGGAAGGAGGCCGCCCATGGAGCCAGACCAGAAACAGCTCGTGCAGCTGCTGCCGCTCCTGCCTGTGCTTGCCGAGCTGGGACGGACCGAGCATGTGACGGAAACCGCTGAAGTGCTCGGAGTACCCCAGTCCACGGTGAGCCGTGCGCTGGCCCGGGCGAGCGCCGTCGTCGGTACCGAACTCCTGGTTCGGGACGGCAGGGGAGTCCGGCTGACACCCGCCGCCCGCACCCTGCTGCCGTACATCGAGCAGGCACTCACGGCGTTCCAGGCGGGACTGGACCTGGTCCGCGACGAGTCGGAGGTAATGCGGGGGAGGATTTCCGTCTCGTTCCAGCACACGTTCGGCGAGGCAGCCCTGCCGCTCCTGATCAGTGCCTTCCGGACCCGCCATCCCGGCGCCGCCTTCATCCTGAGCCAGGGGGCCCGGAACGCCTGCCTTGACGAGCTGGCCTCGGGTGGATCGGACCTGGCGCTGACGGCTCCCGTGGCGCCGCCGGGCCGGAACCTGTCCTCGGCGCCGCTCTACCGCGAGCCGCTCCGGCTGGTGGTGCACCACAGCCATCCCCTCGCTGCAAAGGCCTCCGCCCGTCTTGCGGACATCAGGGCAGACCCCTTCGTGGCGCTCGGCCCCGGATACGGGATGCGTTCGCTCACCGATGCGCTGTTCCGCGAGGCCGGCTACAGGCCGCGCATCGCCTTCGAGAGCCAGGACTCGCACACCGTGCGTGGACTGGTCTCCGCCGGCCTGGGCGTGAGCATCCTGCCGCCGGGTGGCGATGGTCCGGGCCGTACCGTCAGCCCCGAAACCGGGAACCTGGGCTGGGTTGAAGTTCCCCTCGACTCCGCACTGGCGTTCCGTGAGGTGGGGCTGTCCTGGCGGCGGCGGAAAGCCGGGTCAGAGCCCGTGCCGGTCCGGCTGTTCCGCGACATGGTGGTGGCGGAGGGGCCCGGGCTGCTGGCCGGGCTGGTGCGCCAGCGGTCCCTTTAGCTGCGCCGGGAAGGCGGGGCATGGGCCTTCGCTGCCCCCACGCCATTACCCTTGTGACGTGACCAACACCGAAAATTCCTCCGCACTCCCCGCCGCTGCCCAGGTTCCCGCATCAGGCCCGCTCCGCGGTGTCATCATTGGACTCGACATCGGCGGGACCAAGACCCATGGGGTCCGCTTCGAGAACGGCTTGCCGGTGGCGGACCAGTCCGCCGGCAGCTCCAACGTGCAGAACGTCAGCCGCGAAGAGGCGGCGGCCAACCTCGCTGACCTCTTCTCACGCATCGGCGGAGGGCAGGTGTCCCAGGTCTACGCCGGTTCGGGCGGCATCGATACCGAAGAGGACGCCGCAGCCCTGGCGTCCCTGATCCAGCCCCACGTGCCCGGGGCCCGGGTGACGGTGGTCCATGATTCACGCCTGTTGCTGGCGGCCGGGCATGCGAGCACGGGAGTCGCGGTGATTGCCGGCACCGGCTCGGCAGCCTGGGGCAGGAATGCCGACGGCGGCGAAGCCAGGGCGGGCGGCTGGGGCTACCTCCTGGGCGACGAAGGCAGCGGTTACTGGCTGGGGCGCGAAGCGGTGCGGCACAGCCTGGCACGAATGAACCGGGGATTGCCTGCCGATGAACTCACCACGGCCTTGCTGCAGTCCTGCGGGGTGGGCGATCCCAACCGCCTTATTGCGCTGTTCCACTCGCCCAAGACCGGCCGGCGCTTCTGGGCCCAGCAGGCCCGGTACGTGGTGGAGGCGGCGGCAGGCGGCCACCCGGAGAGCCAGGCGCTGCTGGACCAGGCCGGAAAGGACCTCGCCGGCCTCGCGCTGCAGGTGCTGGACCAGCTGGGTATCACCGGTCCCGTGATCCTCGGCGGCGGCCTGGGCATGAACGTGGCGCCGCTGCAGCACTCCTTCCGCCGGCATCTGACGGACGCCGGCGTGAGCGATATCCGCGTGCTGGACCAGGAACCGGTGTTCGGGGTGCTGCAGCTGGTGGCTGAGCAGGCCTGACCGTGGCCGGCCCTGCTAGAGCCGCTTCCGGGGCGTCAGCCGCACGCCGGGCAGGGGAGGGGCGGGAATGCGTCCCGCCTCTGGCCCCGCATCCGGACCATGACCGCGGACCAGGCCATACCGTGCTGCCGCCGTTTCCGTTCCAGGCAGGCCTGCCTGGGCTTCCCAGTCGCTTCTGGCCTGCTCCACTTCGTCGTGGGTGCGGCCCACAAAGTTCCACCACATCAGCAGCTCTTCCTGGAAGGGCTCGCCGCCGATGAGGAGGAAGCGGGTGCCGGGAAGCGCCTGCACCCGCAGCTCCGTGCGGCCGGTGCCCAGGTAGCCCAGCGGGCCGGGGGGAATTTCCTGCCCGTCCACTGCCAGGCCGCCGTCGAGCACAAGGAGCCCGTGCTCAAACCCGGCGTCCAGCGGCACCACGGCGGCGCCTTCACACGAAATGTCCGCACCCACGATTGGTGAGTACATGGCGGCGGGGGAAGTGGCGCCGGCGAGTTCCCCCACCATCACGGTGGCGGTGAAGCCCTGGCCGCTGACGCGGGGAAGCTCGCGGTGCTGCTCGAAGGCGGGCTCCCTGTGCCTTTCGCTGTCCGGCAGGGCCACCCAGAGCTGCAGCCCGCGCTGCACCGGCAGGGCCCCGCCAGCCGGCGGAAGCACCGCGAACTCGGAGTGTGAGACGCCGTGGCCCGCGGTCATGATGTTCAGTTCACCCGGCCGGACCACAACATCGCTGCCCACGCTGTCCCGGTGGCGGATGTGCCCGGCCAGGGGCCAGGTCACGGTCTGCAGGCCGGTGTGGGGGTGGGGAAGCACGGACATCGCGGTCCTGTCCGGGCCGAAGCTGTCCAGGAAACACCACGCTCCGATGGTGGGGAGGCCGCGCTGCGGCAGTGTCCGCTGGACGTTCATGGCGCGGACCCCGCCGAGCGGCACTTCTCGTTGCGGCCACAGCTGCAGGCAGGGCCCGGAACTGCCTTCAGGGCCCGCCGGCGGACAGACTTCCTGCTGCGGCGCTATTTCCAAATTGGTCACCCCCTCACTTTAGGCCGGTCTGCCCGCGGCGGAACAGCGCCCCGCACCATGGTGGTCCCAGGCCGCAGGAACGGTTCCCATCCGGCACCGCCGCGGCTCCGAATAGTTACAGTAGGGATTCCTTTGCCCGGATTCGGGGCGCTGCAGGTGTTGCCGGCCCCGGTTTGGGTTACCGTAACTATCAGCGTGCTGATGACAATGTCGCGGTGCTTCCAGAGGCCGTCCCAGAGAACAGGTGAGTCCGCGCCATGGACCAGGCCAAGATCGAGTTTCAGAGCGTCACCAAGCAGTTCCAGGGCGGGCAGCCGGCCGTGGACAACCTTTCCATGTCCATTGGCAAGGGCTCCATCACCGTCTTCGTGGGCCCGTCAGGCTGCGGCAAGACAACCTCTCTGCGCATGATCAACCGGATGGTGGAACCAACCTCCGGGACCATCACGGTGGACGGCAAGGATGTCACCTCCGTGCCGGCGCCCGAACTCCGCCGGTCCATGGGCTACGTGATGCAGTCGGCCGGGCTGCTGCCCCACCGCTCCGTACTGGACAACATTGCCACCGTGCCCAGGCTGAACGGCGTATCCAAGGCGGATGCCCGCCGCCGCGCCGAGGAACTCCTGGATGTGGTGGGCCTGGCCCGGCCGCTCGCCAGGCGTTACCCGTCCCAGCTCTCCGGCGGCCAGCAGCAGCGCGTGGGGGTAGCCCGTGCGCTCGCCGCCGATCCGCCCATTTTGCTGATGGATGAGCCGTTCAGCGCCGTGGATCCCGTGGTCCGCGACGAGTTGCAGCAGGAGCTGCTGCGGCTCCAGAAGGACCTGGCCAAGACCATCGTCTTCGTCACCCATGACATCGATGAAGCCACCGTCCTGGGCGACAAGGTGGCCGTCTTCGCGGTCGGCGGGAAGCTTGCCCAGTACGCCACGCCGGAGGAAATCCTCCGTGCCCCGGCAAACGACTTCGTGGCCTCCTTCGTGGGACGTGACCGGGGATTCCGGCACCTGGGCTTCACCCCGTCCGACGGCGTCACCCTCCACACCGTGCCGACGATCATCCGCGGAAGCAGCGGTTCAGGGACGGATCCGGAGGCAGCCAGCGGCTGGCAGCTGGTGGTGGACGAAAACATGCGCCCGCTGGGCTGGTCCACGCCCGGCTCTGATGGCGGCCTCATCCCGGGAGGTTCATTGTTCCGTCCCGGGGAAAGCCTGCGCCGCGCCCTCGACGCTGCCCTGTCCTCGCCGTCGGGCCTTGGCGTCGCAGTGAATGCGGAGGGCCAGGTGCAGGGTGTCATCCGGGGCGGCGAAGTGCTGGCCCTCATCGAGGAAGCCCGCCAGCTCCGGCAGGCTGCACTCTGATGGAATGGTTCCTGGCCAACAGCGGCATGGTCCTGGAGCGGTCCGGCCAGCACCTGGTGCTTGCCCTGGTCCCCATGGTCCTGGGCTTTGTCATCTCCCTTCCCCTTGCGCAGCTGGCCCGCCAGAACCGGACCCTCCGCTCTGTGGTGCTGACAGCCTCCTCGCTGCTGTACACCATTCCGTCCCTGGCCCTGTTCATCATCCTTCCCACCGTCCTGGGCACCAGGATCCTTGACCCGCTCAACGTGGTGGTGGCCCTGACCATCTACGCCGTTGCCCTCCTGGTCCGCGCCGCCCTGGACGCCTTCGACTCGGTGAGCGAGGACGTGGGCCAGGCCGCGGTGGCCATGGGGTACAAGCCGCTGGCGCGATTCCTGCGGGTGGACCTGCCGCTGTCCCTGCCGGTGATGTTTGCCGGGCTCCGCGTGGTGTCCGTCAGCAACATCTCCCTGGTCAGCGTGGCAGCGCTGCTTGGCATCGGAAACCTCGGCATGCTGTTCACCTCAGGACTGCAGCGCGGCTTCGTCACGGAAATCGTGGTGGGGATCATCGCCATCCTTGTCCTCGCCCTGCTCATGGACGCATTGCTGGTCCTGCTGGAACGGCTCCTCACGCCGTGGGAGCGGGCCGGGCGGCGGGGGACCCGCCAGCAGGACGGCGGTAACTCGGTAGAAGCAGTTGACGCAGCCGCACGTTATTCCAAGCCGAGGACCGGAGGCGGAAGCGCATGAGCAACGTTTTCACGGACACTTTCGCCTGGCTGGCCGACCCCCTGCACTGGACCGGCGCCGCAGGAATTCCCGCCCGGCTGGGTGAGCACCTCCAGTACACGGGCCTGGTCATGCTGATAGCCGTTGCCATTGCCGTCCCCGTTGGCATGTACGTGGGCCACACGGGCCGGGGGAGGGTTGCCGTAGTGGCGCTCGCCGGTGCACTGCGCGCCTTGCCCACCCTGGGGCTGCTGACACTCTTCGTGCTGCTCGCCGGAATCGGGCTGATGCCGCCCATCTGGGCGCTGGTGATCCTCACGGTCCCGCCGCTGCTGGCCGGCACCTACGCCGGTATTTCCAGCGTGGACCGCAACGTGGTGGATGCCGCCCGGGCCATGGGCATGACCGAACTGCAGGTCCTGTTCCGGGCTGAACTGCCCAACGCCCTGACCGTTATGTTCGGCGGCTTCCGGACCGGCGTGCTGCAGGTCATCGCCACCGTCTCCGTGGTGGCCTATATCAACCTGGGCGGCCTGGGCCGCTACCTATTCGACGGACTGGTCCTCAGCGACTTCCCCCAGATGCTCGGCGGGTCCCTGCTCATCGCAGCGCTCGCTATCGCCGTCGACCTCGTCCTGTCCCTTTTCCAGAGGCTGTTCCTGGCAACAGGCGCCTCCGGCCAGTCCCGCCGCAGCCAGCAGGCTGCGGCCGATCTCACAGACCCCGTCCTGGCGGAGGCTGTGGTACAAGGAGGTAAATCATGAAGGAAAGCCGTCCACACCATCTCGGCAGGCGTGCATTCAGCGGGCTCGCCGCCGGGCTCGGCCTGGCCATGGCATTGTCCGCGTGCGGAGGATCCTCCGATCCGCTGAGCAACGCGCCGGCCACCAGCGGGGCAGCCTCCGGGGAAGCAACGTCCCTCGTTGTCGGCTCTGCCGACTTCCCGGAAAGCCAGATTGTGGCAGAAATCTACGCAGGAGCCCTGACCGCCGCCGGCATCACCGCCACCACCAAGCCGAACATCGGCTCCCGCGAGGTGTACATCAAGGCCGTCCAGGACGGTTCGGTGGACGTGGTTCCGGACTACACCGGCAACCTCCTGCTGCACGTGGACAAGGAAGCCGCCGAGGAATCGGCGGACGACATCGCCGCAGCCCTGCCGGAGAAGCTGCCGGACGGACTGGCGGTGCTGGAAGCCTCCGAGGCCGAGAACAAGGACGCCATGGTGGTCACCAAGGCCACCGCCGAGAAGTACCAGCTGAAGTCCCTCGAGGACCTGGCCAAGGTATGCAGCGAAATCGTGGTGGGCGCCCCCGCCACCTTCGCCGAGCGCGCCTACGGACTGCCCGGCCTGAAGGAGAACTACAACTGCGAACCGAAGAAGCTGGAGCCGTTCAGTGACGGCGGCGGTCCCGTGACGCTCAAGGCGCTCCTGGAGGACCAGGTGCAGGTGGCGGACATCTACACCACCACCCCGTCGATCGCAGACAACGACCTCGTTGTGCTGGAAGACCCCAAGAACAACTTCATCGCCCAGCAGGTGGTTCCGCTGTACAACGAGGCGAAAATGACCGACACAGCCAAGGAGGCCCTCAACTCGGTGTCCCGCATCCTGACCACCGAGGACCTCATCAACCTGAACCGGGCCGTCAGTGGCAGCCAGAAGCAGGGTGCCAAGGAGGCTGCGGACGCGTGGCTGAAGGAAAAGGGCATCGTCAAGTAAACCCTCCCCTCCTGGCCCTAGGCAGTACGACGGCGGCTGCCGGACTTCCCGAAGTCCGGCAGCCGCCGTCGTCCCTTCCTGGTGGCGGCGCGCGCAGCCTGTGGCTGACGTCTCACGGCCGTCCATCCTTCCTGTGGCATATTTGAGGGATGGCAGAATTCAGGCAGTCCACCAAGCTCAACAACGTCCTTTATGACATTCGTGGACCGATCCTCCAGGCTGCCCAGCAGATGGAGGCCGAGGGGCACCGGATCCTCAAACTGAACATCGGCAATCCCGCGCCGTTTGGCTTCGAAGCACCGGACGCCATCCTCGTGGACATGATCCGCCACCTGCCGCACGCCCAGGGCTACAGCGATTCCCGCGGCATTTTCTCCGCACGGACCGCCGTGTCGCAGTACTACCAGACCCGGGACATCCACAACATCCATGTGGATGACATCTACCTGGGCAACGGCGTCAGCGAACTCATCACCATGTCCCTGATGGCCCTGCTCGATGACGGTGACGAAGTCCTGATCCCCACCCCGGACTACCCGCTGTGGACCGCATCCGTGGCGCTCGCCGGCGGCAGGCCCGTCCACTACCTCTGCGACGAGGAAACGGGCTGGCAGCCGGACCTGGAGGACATGGAAGCCAAGATCACGCCCCGCACCAAGGGCATCGTGGTCATCAACCCCAACAACCCCACCGGCGCCGTCTACCCGGAAGAGACGCTGAAGAAAATCGTTGCCCTAGCAGAGAAGCACGGCCTGGTGGTCTTCGCCGACGAGATCTACGAGAAGATCCTGTATGAGGACGCCGTCCACATCAACCTGGCCAAACTGACCGGTGACGACGTCCTGTGCCTGACCTTCAGCGGCCTGTCCAAGGCCTACCGGGTGTGCGGCTACCGGGCAGGCTGGATGGCCATCTCTGGCCCCAAGAAGGATGCCGCGGACTACCTCGAGGGCATCAGCCTCCTGGCCAACATGCGCCTCTGCGCGAACGTTCCGGCCCAGCATGCCATCCAGACTGCACTGGGCGGCTACCAAAGCATCAACGACCTCATCCTGCCGGGCGGGCGCCTGCTGGAGCAGCGCAACAAGGCCTACGACATGCTCAACGCCATCCCGGGCGTCAGCACCCAGCAGGCACGCGGCGCGCTCTACCTTTTCCCGAAACTCGACCCCGAGGTCTACCACATCCGCGACGACGAGAAGTTCGTCCTGGACCTGCTCAGGGAACAAAAGATCCTGGTGTCCCACGGCAGGGCGTTCAACTGGGTCCGCCCGGACCACTTCCGGATGGTCACCCTGCCCAACGTCAAGGACATCGAAGAGGCCGTGGGCCGGATGGGGGACTTCCTAAGCAGGTACCAGGGCAACTAGCCTGTGCTCACGGGCGCTTCGGTCCCGTGGAACTTCGCGAAAGGACTTCCCATGGCTGGTGCCGTTGGCTTTCACCAGGACCCCTCCGAGACCCTGCGGGCCGGCAAGGGCTTTTCGTTGAGCGACCTGGATCCTGGTTCAACGCCGGGCTTCGATGGCACCAAGGAGGACGGCCAGGCCCTGCTCGCAGCGATGGACGACGAGCTGGCTGGACTGCAGGAAAAACTCTTCGCAGAGTCCCGGTTCGGCGGCCGCAAGCGCATCCTGCTGATCCTCCAGGCCATGGACACCGCCGGCAAAGGCGGCATCGTCAACCACGTGATGGCTGCCATGGATCCCCAGGGTGTCCAGTTCAAGGCCTTCAAGGCTCCCACGGATGTGGAAAAATCATATGATTTCCTGTGGCGGATCGAAAAGGAAGTTCCCGCTGCCGGCATGGTGGGCGTATTTGACCGCTCCCACTACGAGGACGTCCTGATTCACCGCGTCCACCGCTGGGCCAGCCCGGAGGAACTCAAGCGCCGGTACGTAGCCATCAACGAGTTTGAGGCCAGGCTCAGCGGCTCCGGAACCACGGTTGTGAAGGTGATGCTCCACATCAGTGGAGAGGAACAGAAGGAGCGGCTGCTGGCCCGGCTGGACAACCCGGCCAAGCATTGGAAATACAGCCGGGGGGACCTCGACGAACGCGCGTTCTGGGAGGACTACATGAGCGCCTACCAGTCAGCCATCGATGAAACCAACACCGCGAACGCGCCCTGGTACGTTGTCCCCGCCAACAAGAAATGGTTTGCCAGGATCGCCGTGCAGCAGCTGCTGCTGGGGGCGCTGAACGGCATGGACCTTCAATGGCCCAAAGCCGAGTTCGACGTAGCCCTGGAGCGGGAGCTGGTGGCACGGTCCTGACACTTGGCCCCGGATCCGGTGACCCGGGCTCAGGGCTCCGGCTGCGGGCTTAGAGCGGCTGGTCGCGGGCAGCTGCCAGCCGCTTCCGGGCGCCTTCCAGCCATTCCTCGCAACACGCCGCCAGGGCCTCGCCGCGTTCCCATAGGGCCAGGGATTCTTCAAGGCTGGCGCCGCCGGCCTCAAGCTTTCCCACCACGGCGATGAGTTGTTCCCGGGCTTCCTCGTAGCTCAGTGCCTTGATGTCGGCCGCTGGGTTCTGCTCAGTCATTGACTTCTCCGGTTTCCGTAGTGGGCTGTTCAAGTGTGCCGGTGGAGGTTGCGCCGAAGCGGCCTTCAGCCACGCGGATGGAAAGGGGCGAGCCGGCCGGAGCCTCGGCCGGGCGGCGCACCACTGCATGGCCCGCGGTGCCGGCTTCTTCGGCCTGCTTTCCGGCGAGTTCCACGACGGCGTACCCCCGGTCCAGCGTCTTCTGCGGTGACAGCGCCCGCACCTGGGCTTTCAGGTGCCCAAGCTGGTCAGCCGCGCGGACCACGGAGGAGCTGACGGCGGCGGAGGACCTCCTGAGCAGCCGCTCAATTTCTTCGGACCGGATGGTCACGAGTCCTTCCGGCGCAGCCAGCACCGGCCGCGAGTGGAGGGACGCCAGGCGGTCCGCTTCCCTGTCCACCAGCCGTTCCATGCACCGGCGCAGCTGCACGCGTGCCTGGCGCACCCCTGCCAGTTCCTCGGACACTTCCGGGACAATCCGCTTGGCGGCGTCCGTGGGGGTTGAAGCCCGCAGGTCCGCAACGTCGTCCAGCAGCGGCCGGTCCGCCTCATGGCCGATGGCGCTGACCACGGGGGTGGCGGCAGCGGCCACGGCCCGGATCAGTTCCTCGCTGTTGAAGGGCAGGAGATCCTCCAGGGCGCCTCCGCCGCGGGCGATCACGATGACATCCACTTCGGGCAGGCCGTCCAGGTCGCGGAGGGCGCGGACCACCTGGGCCACCGCTGTGTTTCCCTGCACGGCCACCTCCCGGATTTCGAACTCGACCGCGGGCCAGCGCAGGGCCGCGTTGCGCAGGATGTCCTTCTTGGCGTCGGAATCACGGCCGGTGATGAGGCCAATCCGGTGGGGCAGCAGTGGCAGGGGCTTCTTGCGGGAGTCCGCAAAGAGGCCTTCGGCGGCGAGGGCCTGGCGCAGCCGCTCGATCCGGGCCAGGAGATCGCCCAGGCCCACCGGCCTGATGTCCCTGACCATCATGTTCAGCCGGCCGGTCTTGATCCAGAACTCCGGCTTCAGCAGTGCAACGACCCGCGAGCCCCGCTCCAGCGGCAGGTTCTGGCGTTCCAGCACCTTGGTCCAGACAGAGGCCGGCAGCGAAACCTCGGCGTCGACATCCCTCAGGGTGAGGTAGGCGTTGCTGCCACGGCGGTTCAGCTCAATGACCTGGCCCTCAACCCATGCCGAAGGGGTCCGGTCGATATGGGCCTTGAGCTTCTGTGACAGCAGCTGGAGCGGCCACGGGTTGTCCGGGCTGGTTTCGGCGGCCGTGGCAGGCAGCGTTGTGGGCGCCGCAAGCTGCTGGCCGGAGACCGGAAGCGACGCCTGGTCAGACATGCGGACGCTCGTGGCGGGCTGGAGCTGCGGGCATGGGGTCCTTCATCCGTTGGTGGGCTGTTTGTTGCAGCGCTGGTTTTCATAGGGCCGGTTGTTATACGGCCGGTTTTTGTAGGGCTGTGGTTCTTCGGCGGTCATTTCAACCTTATCCATAAGCTCTACCACCCAGGACTGACAGGATCCCGCCTGGAGCCCCGCCTAGGATGGATTGACCGCCCGCCAACCTGAAGGATGCTCCGTGCGAAGTTTTGTCTCCGCTGCCGCCACCGTGCTGGCAGTCCTGCTGGCCGCAGTGGCAGTCCCCGCCATCTGGCTGGACCGCAACATCGTCCAGGAACAGGGCTTCGTTGAGCTGGCGGCTCCGCTCGGCAGGGATCCGGGGTTCCAGCAGCAGCTGGCCACGGCCGCAGTGGCAACCATCGATACCAGCGCCGTTCCCGGGTTTCTTTCGGACCTGGTCCAGCCGGTGCTGGAGGATGCCGCATCAGCACTGGCCGCCCTGCCGCAGTATCCGGCCGCCTGGGAGGAAACGCTGCGCAAGAGCCACCGGCTCAGCTTCGCCGGCCCGGCAACGGACGACGGCGGATCAGCGCCGGCTTCATCGCTCACCCTTGATGTCGCCCCCTTGGTGTCGCTGGGCGCCGGGGAGATCTCGCGCACCACGGGGCTGCCGCTGGACCCGCCGGACCAGACCCTCATCAATGTGGGCCAGCCCGAGCACAAGGAATGGACCGAGAGGCTCACCACGTACGCCCCCGCCGGATACCTGCTGGCCGGAGGCTCGGCGATCGCACTGCTCCTGGCCCTGGTGGCGGCGAACCGGCGGTGGTCAGTGGTTGCCGGTGCAGGAGCAGGCGCGCTCGTCCTCGCGGCTGCATGGTCCCTGGGGTCCGGGATTGCGTCCGCTACTGTTGTGTCCGCGGACAGCGGAAATGAGGTTGCCAACATGTTCAGGGACGAGTTCGTGGCTGCCGCTGCAGCAGATTTCGGCGGCTGGACCATGGCAGCGGCGGTTGGGGGCGGTGCCTTGTTGCTGCTGGGCCTGGTGGCCGGGCTGGCCACGCGAAAGCGGGCGCGGGCAAGCCGGTAGCATGGAGTAATGACCCCCTCAGCTGTTTCCCTTTCGATGCCCACCATCCCGCGTAGGCGCCGCTCACCTGAGGAAGTTGCTGCCGCAGCCCCCGTCTCCGGGACCAAGAAGGTGCTGCTCGCTGCTCCCCGCGGTTACTGCGCCGGCGTTGACCGTGCCGTCATCGCCGTCGAGAAGGCCCTGGAGCACTACGGCCCTCCGGTGTACGTGCGGAAGCAGATCGTCCACAACGTGCACGTGGTCAGCTCCCTGGAGGAGCAGGGTGCCATTTTCGTCGACGAGACCGACGAAGTGCCCGAGGGTGCCCTGGTCATCTTCTCGGCCCACGGCGTATCGCCGGCAGTTGTCCAGTCCGCCGAGGACCGCGGCCTGCGCACCATCGATGCCACCTGCCCCCTGGTGACCAAGGTCCACAAGGAAGCTGTCCGGTTTGCCAAGGACGATTTCGACATCCTGCTGATCGGCCACGACGGCCACGAGGAAGTCGAGGGCACGGCCGGCGAAGCCCCGGAACACATCCAGATCATCAACGGCCCCCACGAAGTGGACAAGGTCACCGTCCGGGACCCCGAAAAGGTGATCTGGCTTTCCCAGACCACCCTCAGCGTGGACGAAACCATGGAGACCGTCCGGCTGCTCAAGCAGCGGTTCCCCACCCTGCAGGATCCGCCCAGCGATGACATCTGCTACGCCACCACCAACCGCCAGGTGGCCATCAAGAAGATCTCGCCGCAGGCAGACCTGGTGATCGTGGTGGGCTCAGCGAACTCCTCCAACTCTGTCCGGCTCGTGGAGGTGGCCCTGGAGTACGGGGCGAAGGCGTCCTACCGCGTGGATTTCGCCAACGAGGTGGACGAGGCCTGGTTCGAAGGCGTGGCCACTGTGGGCGTGACGTCCGGGGCATCCGTTCCGGAAGTCCTGGTCCAGGACGTCCTGCGCCTGCTGGCCGACTACGGCTACGGCACCGTGGAGGAAGTCGTCACCGCTGAGGAAGACCTGCTCTTCTCGCTGCCCAAGGAACTCAGGGCGACACTCAAGCAGGCCGGCGACGTCAGCCGTGCCCTGGGTGGACGCCGCTCCCGGGACTGACCGGCACCCAGCCGAACCGGCGCAGGTTTGTGGTGTGCGCAGGTTTGTGGTGTGCGCAGGTTCGTGGTGTGCGCAGCGGGTGACTGTGCATCTGATTGCAGTTCGTAGTGACTGTTGTTGAAGTGGGCCCGGCAACAGCCGGGCCCACTTTTGTGTCCCCTTGGCGTGGCTTTCAGGCTGCCTCGTGGTCGCTTTGCAGTTCAGGCGCCGCCAGGGCCCGCGGGGTGACCTCAACAACGGGAGGGGCAGCAAGTCCGGATTCCTCAAGCGAGTTCAGTTTGCGTGCCGTGGGAAGGACACGGGCCTCCAGGGTCCCCACCATGGCGTTGTAGCGGTCCACCGACGATTTCAGGGACGAGCCCAGTTTGGTGACGTTCTCGCCCAGGGTCCCCATCCGGTCGTACAGCTGCCGTGCCAGTTCGAACAACTCCCGGGCGCTGTCCGTCAGGACGTCCTGCCGCCAGGTGAAGGCCACGGACTTGAGCACGGCCAGCAGCGTGCTGGGCGATGCCAGGACCACGTTCTTGGACAGTGCATGATCAAGGAGACCGGCGTCCGCCATGAGCGCGGCGGCCAGGATGGACTCGGCAGGGATAAAGCAGATCACCAGCTCGGGGGAGTTGCCCGGAATGTCCCAGTACTTCTTGCTGCTCAGGGAATCAACGTGAGCCCGCAACGCCTTGGCATGGGCGGCCAGCAGCGCCTGCTGGTTCCGGCGGTCGCTCCCGGACAGCGGTCCGGCCTGCCGGGCGCGGGAACCGTCGGCGGCGCGGAGGTCCTGCGCCGCGCCAAGTTCCTGGGCTTCCAGGTAGGAGGAGAGCGGTACTTTCGCATCCACCACCAGCTGTTTCTCTCCCGGCAGCTGCACCACCAGGTCCGGCCTCACGCCCGAATCGTGCCCGGCACTGTGGACCTGCTCCACGAAATCGACGTGCCGCAGCATGCCGGAGGCTTCCACCACCCGCCGGAGCTGGACTTCACCCCACTGGCCGCGGGCGCTGTTCGACCGGAGGGCAGACTCCAGTGCATGGGTCGAGCGGATCAGCTGTTCGTCGGAGAGCCGCGCTTCCTGCAACTGCTGGGCGAGCTGGCCGTATTGCTCCACCCGGTCCCGTTCCAGCAGCGCCACCTGCTGCTGGACGGCCGTCAGTTTCTCCGCCACCGGGGCCAGCGCCCGCAGCACGCTGCCGTCCTGTGTCCGGGCCTCTCCCAGCTCGCGGTTCTGTGCCGCCAAAAGCCTTCGCTCGGCGTCGGCCGCGGCAAACTGCGCGCTGACCTCGGAAAGCCGTGACGACACGGCGTCGAAGTCCTCCTCCAGGCCACGCGTGTTTTTCCGCAGCACGAAGAACACAACGGCAGCACCCGCCAGGGCGCCCAGCAGCAGCATGAACAAAGCAAGAATCAAGGCGAAACCATCCATGCCCTCACTGTCGCACGGGGCTGTGACATTTTGCCGAAGCGACATTTCCCCCGGCCGGCACCGGACCCCGGGCCGCCCGCTGCGGGTAGAATAAATCCTCGTGGCTCTTACTATTGGCATCGTCGGACTGCCCAACGTCGGCAAATCAACTCTCTTCAACGCGCTCACCCGCAACCAGGTCCTGGCAGCGAACTACCCGTTCGCCACCATCGAACCCAATGTCGGCGTCGTGAACCTGCCCGACCCCCGGCTTCAGAAGCTGGCTGAGATATTCGGTTCGCAGCGCCTCCTGCCCGCACCGGTGTCGTTCGTGGACATCGCCGGCATCGTCAAGGGTGCCTCGGAAGGAGAAGGCCTGGGCAACAAGTTCCTGGCCAACATCCGCGAAGCCGAAGCTATTGCCCAGGTGGTGCGGGTGTTCGACGACCCCGATGTCATCCACGTCGACGGCAAGGTTGATCCGCGCTCGGACATGGAAACCATCAATACCGAGCTGATCCTGGCTGACCTGCAGACCATCGAGAACGCGATTCCGCGGATCGAAAAGGAAGTCAAGATCAAGAAGCGGGAAGCCGCGGAGCTTGCCGCCATCAAGGCAGCCCAGGTGGTCCTGGAGCGCGGCGACACCATCTTCTCTTCCATCAAGAGCGACAAGCTGGAGATGGAACACCTCAAGGAGCTCGGCCTCCTGACGGCCAAGCCGTTCATCTACGTCTTCAACGCCGATGAAGGCATCCTGGGCAGTCCCGAAAAGCAGGAAGAACTGCGGGCCATGGTTGCCCCGGCGGACGCCGTCTTCCTTGACGCCAAGCTCGAAGCCGACCTCGTGGAACTGGACGAGGAAGAAGCCCGGGAGATGCTGGAAATGAATGGCCAGGACGAATCCGGGCTGGACCAGCTGGCGCGCGTCGGCTTCCACACGCTGGGGCTGCAGACCTACCTCACCGCCGGCCCCAAGGAAACCCGCGCCTGGACCATCCGCCAGGGCGATACGGCACCGCAGGCTGCAGGGGTAATCCACTCTGACTTCCAGCGCGGCTTCATCAAGGCCGAGGTGGTGTCCTTCAACGATCTGGTGGAAGCCGGGTCCATGGCCGAGGCCAAATCCCGCGGCAAGGTCCGCATTGAGGGTAAGGAATACGTCATGGCCGACGGCGACGTGGTGGAGTTCCGCTTCAACGTCTAGGCCACAGAATCTCCAGACGGGCCCATCTGCTGCCGCGCGTGGGCCCGTCTCGTCCAGCATCAGGGAACCGTCCCCCGCTCGGCTGCCTGCAGCACGTGACCTAGGATCTACCCATGACGACTCTTCAGGGTGCGGTTGTTCTGGTAGTTGGCGCCACCGGCGGGCTCGGTTCGCGCATCGCCGCCCAGCTGGAAAGCAACGGCGCCATCGTCGCCCGGTCGTCAAAATCTGCGGGGCACAATCTGCGCGACCCCTCCGTGATCCAGAAGGTGCTGGATGACACAACAGCGCAGTACGGACGCCTCGACGGGCTGGTGGTTGCGTCCGGGGTCGTGGCCTTCGGTGCCGCATCAGGGCTTGAACCCGCCACGGTGGACGAACTCTTCGCCGTGAACACGACCAGTCCGATCCAGCTCATCACGCGGAGCCAGCCCTACCTCGAGGCCTCGGCACGCGAGGGCCGGGAACCGTTCGTTGTCACACTGAGCGGCGTTGTGGCCGAGGCACCCGTCGCCGGCCTGGCGGCATACTCGGCGTCGAAGGCCGGGCTTGCGGCCTTCGTTGTCGCAGCGGCGCGGGAGTATCGCCGTGCGGGCATCCGGATCGTAGACGCCCGCCCAGGCCACACTGGCACCACGCTGTCCGATCATCCGATCGCCGGGTCAGCGCCGCAATTCGGCGCGGCACTGGATCCGGACCTGGTTGCAGCGCGGATTATCACCGCGATCGTCGACGGCGAGAAGGATCTGCCCAGCACCGCCTTCCACGCTCGTCCAAGTCCATAACTGCGCGCCAAAGAACCCAATGAATTCCGTTCAGGGTTCATTGCTGACGGCGGAGGCGTCCAGGCCCCTTATGGTTGGAAAATGACGTCCGGCCCGCACCTGCGCCTGGTACTGCCGCATCAGTTGTTCCGCGAGCAAGTCAATGCGGCAGATGAGACCGTATTTGTGCTGATCGAGCATGACCTGCTCTTTCGCCAGTACTCGTTCCACTCCCACAAACTGGTCCTGCACCGGGCGTCCATGATCCGTTTCGCCCGGCGCCTGGGCGGGAACGGCCAAGAGGTCATTGTCCTCCGCAGCGACTCCGGCCGCAGCTCCCGCCAGCAGCTCGCGGACCTGGTGCGCCGCCGCCGCCCGGCCCGGGTGACCTGGTTCGACGTGGTGGACGACTGGCTTGAACAGGACCTCCATGCCGGCCTGGCCGACGGCGGCTACCGGATGCGCGGCGAGGACGTGCTGGAGACGCCCAACTTCCTCACCGACCGAAGCCAGATTGACCAGTGGTTTGCCGCCAACGCTGCCCGCATGCATGACTTCTACGTATGGCAGCGCCGCCGCCTCGGCATCCTGGTCGACGGCGGGGAGCCGGCAGGCGGGAAATGGTCCTTTGACGCAGACAACCGGAAAAAGCTTCCCCGGGGGTACGCGCCTCCCACGGTGGGCCGGTTCGCCCGCCACGCCATCCAGCGGCCGGAGGGTACCTTTGACCTTGACGCCCTCACCGGACCGGAAGCCCCTCCCGGAGATGTGGCGTTGGACGACGTCGAACAGGCCATTGCCTGGGTGGCGGAGGAGTTTCCGGATGCTCCGGGCGATCCCGCCCTGTTTGCCTGGCCCACGAGCGCGGACGAGGCACGCAAGCACCTGCAAGAGTTCGTCCGCGAACGGCTGGACGACTTCGGCCCCTACGAGGACGCAATTTCCACAACGCATCCGTTCATCGCCCACGGCCTGCTCACGCCGGCGTTGAACATCGGCCTGCTGGACCCGCGGGAGGTCCTGGAGGCCGTGCTCGAGGGTGCAGGCCCAAATACTCCCCTCGCCTCCCTGGAGGGTTTCGTCCGGCAGGTGATTGGCTGGCGTGAATACATGCGTGCCACCTACCGGACCCGCGGCCGGCAGATGCGCACCGCCAACCGGTTGAACCACAGCAACGGGCTGGGGGACGGGTGGTGGGATGCAAGTACCGGGCTGGCCCCCGTGGACCTGGTGATCTCGCGGGTGCTTGCCACGGGGTATGCCCACCACATTGAGCGGTTGATGGTCCTGGGCAACGCCATGTCCCTGCTGCGGGTCCATCCGGACGACGTCTACGAATGGTTCATGGAACTCTTCGTCGACGCGTACGACTGGGTGATGGTCCCCAACGTGTATGCCATGAGCCAGTTCGCCGCGGGGGAGGAGATCACCACGAAACCGTACGTTTCCGGCAGCAACTACCTTCGCAGGATGTCGGACCTGCCGGCGGGGGAATGGGTGCACGACTGGGACGGGCTCTACTGGACCTTCGTCGATGACCACCGGGAGGTCTTCGCGCGGAATCCGCGCTCCCGGATGGCGGTCTCCCTGCTGGACGCCATGGACCCGGAGAAGCGGCGGGAGCACCGCCGTCGTGCTGAAGCCCTGCTCGGCGCAGGGCAGGAGGCAACACGGCTGCTGCGGGCGGCACCGGCAATCAAGGGGCCGCACGCACTATCCTGAGTACAGGGCGTGATCCTGGCGATTCCAGGAGCCCCTCCCGCAGAAGGAAAAGAAGGAGGCGGCATGCCGTTCAGGCGTCTGGTGCACTACATCACCGCGGCCGTGGCGGCCGCCCTGGTCCTGTCGGGGTGTTCAGGCAACGGCGGCACCGCTCCCGTGGTGGTGGGGGAAGCCAAACGCGGCGGCAGCGTGACCGTGGCGGAGGCCAACACTTTCTCGTCCTTCAACCCTTACAGCGCGGACGGCAACACCGATATCAACTCCAAGATCGGTTACATCACCCACTCAGGCTTCTACTACCTGGATGACGCCGCAAAGGTAGTGCGGAACGAAAAATTCGGGCGCTTCGAGAAGGTCTCGGACCAGCCGCTGAAGGTCAGGTATACCGTCAACGAGGGCGTTAAATGGTCCGACGGCGAGGCGGTCGACGCCGGCGACCTCCTCCTGAGCTGGGCGGCCGGGTCAGGTTATTTCGACGACGCCGACCCCCTGGCGGGCACAGGCACCACATACTTCTCAGTAGCCTCCGACACCAGCGGCCTTGCCGGTACCGTCCTGCCGGAAATCGGGGCAGACGGCCGCTCCATCACCCTGGAATACGCCGTCCCCTACGCTGACTGGGAAGTGGCGTTCGACGTCGGCCTGCCGGCGCACGTGGTGGCAGCCAAGAGCGGCCTGAACGACGAGGAAGACCTGGTCGACCTGATCCGGGACTCGCCCCGCGGCAACGGGGAGGAGCCGGCCGTCAATGAACCCCTCAAACGGGTCAGCGATTTCTGGAACTCCGGGTTCGACACCAAAAGCCTGCCCGAGGATCCTTCCGTGTTCCTCTCGAGCGGCCCGTACATCGTGCGCGACATCGTCCCCGAGGTCTCCATGACCCTCGTGCGGAACCGCGACTACGTGTGGGGCCAGGAGCCCTGGCTGGATGAAATAACCATCCGCTTCACCGGCTCCGTGCCCACGGCAGTCGAAGCGCTCCGGAACGGCCAGGCGGACATCATCTCGCCGCAGCCTTCCGCCGAAACCGGGGAACTCCTGGCAGGGCTTGCGGGCCAGGGCAACACCGTCGAGTGGTACAACCAGTCAGGCTACGACCACCTGGACCTCAACTTCTCCGGGCCGTTCGCCGACGAGGACATCCGCCAGGCGTTCCTCAAGACGGTACCCCGCCAAGCCATTATTGACGCCGTGGTGGGCGACCGGCAGCCCGATGCGGCACCGCTGGATTCGCACGTGTTCCTGCCCTCCCAGCCCAAATACAACGACACCGTTAAGGACAACGGCTCGTCGGACTACGCGGAGGTGGACATCGATGGGGCAAAGGCGCTCCTGGATGGTGCCACCCCCACCATTCGGATCCTCTACAACCGGGACAACCCCAACCGCGCCACGGCATTTTCCCTGATCAGGGACTCTGCCGCGCAGGCAGGTTTCCAGGTGGCCGATGCGGGGGAGGGGAGTGCTGACTGGGCCCGGGCGCTCGGCGGGGAAGGCTACGATGCCGCGCTGCTGGGATGGATTGGCACCGCAGCGGGGGTCAGCCGCGTCCCCCAGATTTTCCGTACCGGGGCCGGCAGCAACTTCAACGGCTTTTCCGACGGCGACGCCGACAGGCTGATGGAACAGCTTGCCGGCACCACGGACCTGGGCAAGCAGGATGAGCTGCTGGCGGAGATCGACAAACAGATCTGGGAAAGCGCCTATGGCCTCCCGCTCTACCAGACCGTTGGTGCCACTGCCTTCAGCGCCCGGGTGGCGGGCGTCAAGACGAGCGCCGGCCCCCTGGGTGTTTGGTGGAACGTGTGGGACTGGCGCCTGGCGCAGCCGTCAGCATCCTGAAATTGGCGGACAAAAGCTTCCAGCCTGGCCGATTCGCCGTAGGGGCTACCGGCGAGTAGCATGTGACTTGCACAACTTCCGTTGACCGACTAGGCGTTCAGTTCGAGCCGGTCACGGTTTGGCAACGGAGTACCAGTATCTGGACTTCGTGCGGTTAGGCTACTCGTATATGTAGGTTGCGTCACAGTCGAAAGCTGCGTCTCACCTGCGGGGAAGCACCAGATTCCCCCTCGTTATCTCCCACAACTCATAGGAGGCGGAATGCGTTTTACGCGCACTTCCAAAGCACTGGGCATGGTGGCAATCGCCGCCCTCGCCCTGACCGGCTGCGGCGCTGGAGGCGGCAGCAATGAAGGGGCAAGCGACGCCGCAGGCGATCCGGCCAAGATCATCACCGCCTACAGCAACGAACCACAGAACCCGTTGCTGCCGGCAAACACCAACGAAGTCTACGGCGGCCGCGTTGTAGAGCTTCTCTTCGAAGGCCTGACCAGCTACAGCCCCAGCGGCGAGTCGGTCAACGCGCTGGCAGAGTCCATCGAATCCCCGGATGGCCAGAACTACACCATCAAGGTCAAGAGCGGCACCAAGTTCACCAACGGCGAGGAAGTCACCGCCAAGAGCTTCGTTGACGCATGGAACTTCGCAGCGCTGAGCACCAACGCCCAGGCGAACAGCAGCTTCTTTGAGTCCATCGAGGGCTACGACGCCGTCAGCGCCACCAAGAAGGAAGGCGAGACGGAGGTTCCCGCCCCCACGGCCGAGACCCTCTCCGGCCTGGTCCTCAAGGATGACTCAACCATTGAGGTCAAGCTGACGCAGCCGGAGGCCGACTGGCCCCTGCGCCTTGGCTACACGGCCTTCATGCCGCTTCCCTCCGAGGCCATCGCTGATCCCAAGGCTTTCGGCGAGAACCCCGTTGGCAATGGCCCCTACAAGATGGCCAAGGAAGGCGCCTGGCAGCACGACAGCCAGATTGAACTCGTCAAGAACGAGGACTACGCCGGTACCCGCGAAGCCAAGAACGGCGGCGTGACCTTCAAGTTCTACACGGACCCGGCTCCCGCCTACACCGACATCCAGGCCAACAACCTGGACGTCACGGACGTCCTTCCGACCAACGCCCTGAAGACCTACACCACGGACTTCCCGGACAACCACCTGAACAAGCCTTACGCAGGCAACTCCACCCTGAACATCCCGGGCTACCTGCCCGAGTTCCAGGGCGAAGCCGGCAAGCTGCGCCGTCAGGCCATCTCCATGGCCATCAACCGCGACGAGATCACCAAGGTCATCTTCAGCGGTACCCGCATTCCGGCCAAGGACTTCACCTCCCCGGCCGTGGACGGCTACAACGAGAACGTCGAAGGATCCGACGTCCTGAAGTTCGACGCCGCCAAGGCAAAGGAAACCTGGGAAAAGGCGAACGCCATCAGCCCGTGGCCGGCTGACAAGACCCTTCAGCTCGGTTACAACACCGATGGCGGCAACAAGGAATGGATCGACGCCGTCGCCAACAACCTGAAGAACAACCTCGGCATCCAGGTCGAAGGCCAGCCCTTCGCCAAGTTTGCCGAACTTCTGGACCTCCGTAAGTCCCAGACGCTTCCCGGCTTCGCCCGGGCCGGCTGGCAGGCAGACTACCCGTCGCTCTACAACTTCCTCGGCCCGCTGCTGCGGACCGGCGCCAGCGCCAACTACGAGGGCTACTCGAACCCCGAGTTCGACAAGCTCCTTGACGAAGGCCTGGGTTCGAAGTCCACCGACGACGCCAACGCGAAGTTCACCGAGGCCCAGGAAATCCTGTTCCAGGACCTGCCCAACCTCCCGCTGTGGTACTCCGCACGCCAGGTCGTGTGGAGCCAGAATGTCACGAACGTGGACAGCGGCTGGAACGGTGTCATCCAGTACTACAACATCACCGCAAAGTAGTCCTGAGACCGTCCAACTCAAATAGCTAGTGGGGGTCCGGCACCAGCCGGGCCCCCATAGCCTTGATACCGGCAGGAAGCTGTCCTACATGAAATTCCCCCCATCTCCACAAACCCCGGAGGGTCTGCTGTGATCCAGTTCATTCTCCGGCGGTTGCTCCAAGTCATCCCCGTTTTCCTGGGCACCACCCTGCTGGTCTACTTCATGGTGTTTGCCCTTCCCGGGGACCCCATCAGGGCGCTCTTCGGAGACCGTCCCCCGAGCGAAGCCGTGATCGCGGCCCTTCGCCAGCAGTACAACCTGGACCAGCCGTTCTGGGTCCAGTACGGCCTGTTCCTCAAGAACCTCTTTACGTTCAACCTGGGTGTTGACTTCACCGGCCAGCCCATCGCCGCAACCCTCGGCCGCGTCTTCCCCGTCACCGTGATGCTGGCCGTCGAAGCGCTGGTCATCCAGGCAGTGTTCGGCATCGGCTTCGGACTCATCGCCGGCCTCCGCAAGGGAAAGATCTTCGATTCGACCGTCCTGCTGGCCTCGCTCGTCGTCATCGCCATCCCCATCTTTGTCCTCGGCTTCGTCCTGCAGCTCGTCTTCGGCGTCTACCTCGGTTGGGCCAAACCCACCGTGGGCACTGACGTCAGCTGGAGCACGCTGCTGCTCCCGGCCTTCGCGCTTGCGCTGGTCTCCTTCGCCTACGTGCTCCGCCTCACCCGCGCGTCCGTGATTGAAAACTCGACGGCCGATTACGTGCGTACCGCTACTGCCAAGGGCCTGTCCCGGCCGCGGGTAGTCATGGCGCACATCCTCCGCAACTCGATGATTCCGGTCGTCACCTACCTGGGCGCCAGCCTCGGCGGCCTGATGGGCGGCGCCATTGTCACCGAAGGCATTTTCAACGTCCCCGGTGTGGGGCAGAAGCTCTACCAGGCAATTCTCCGCAGCGAAGGACCCACCGTCGTCGCGATCGTGAGCGTGCTGGTGCTGGTCTTCGTTATCGCCAACCTGCTGGTTGATTTGCTGTACGCCTGGCTTGATCCGAGGATTCGCTATGAAAAGTAACCAAGACACCACGCACTTCGTTGCCCCGCTGGAGGAGACCCCTCTGCTGGCAACGGATGCGGTGAAGACTGACCAGGCCCCGCTGAGCCTGTGGGCTGACGCCTGGCGGAAGCTCCGCCGTCGTCCGCTGTTCATCGTCTCGGCAGTGATGATCCTGGTCATCCTTGTTGTGGCGTTCTTCCCGGGCCTGTTCACCCAGACTCCGCCGAACGACAACTGCCAGCTGGCAAACTCGGACGGCGCGCCCTCGGCCGGGCATCCGTTTGGATTCACCTTCCAGGGCTGCGACGTGTACGCCCGCGTCATCTACGGCACGCAAGCCTCGGTCATGGTTGGCGTGTTCGCCGTCATTGGCGTGCTCATCATCGGGGTGACCCTGGGCGCACTGGCCGGCTTCTACGGCGGCTGGCTCGATGCCGTGATCGCCCGCCTCGGCGATATCTTCTTTGCACTGCCGCTGGTGCTCGGCGCACTCGTGGTTACCCAGCTGCCGTTCTTCCGCGAAAACAAGAGTGTATGGACGGTCATCATGATCATCGTGCTGCTTGCCTGGCCGCAGATGGCAAGGTTGACCCGCGGCGCGGTGATCGAAGTCCGCAATGCCGACTTCATCACGGCCGCCCGGTCGCTGGGTGTGTCCAGGATCCAAAGCCTCATCAAGCATGTGCTGCCCAACGCCCTCGCCCCCATCATCGTGCTGGCCACCATGGAGCTGGGCGTGTTCATTGTGCTGGAGGCGACGTTGTCCTTCCTTGGCATCGGCCTTCCCGGCAGCATCATGTCCTGGGGCAACGACATTTCCGCGGCGCAGTCCTCAATCCGCACCAACCCCGCAGTGCTCCTTTACCCGGCTGCCGCCCTGTCCATCACCGTCCTGAGCTTCATCATGTTGGGCGACGCCCTGCGCGATGCTCTTGACCCGAAGAGCCGCCAGCGATGAAAGAGGCACATGTGACTGCATCAGACGTCACCATTACCGAAGCCGGATCACCCGCAAACCGGCCGCTCCTGGAAATCCGGGACCTGGCCATCACGTTCAACACCAGCAACGGCGAAGTGAACGCTGTCCGCAATGCCCACCTCACCATCATGCCGGGCGAGACCGTGGCGATCGTGGGCGAGTCAGGCTCAGGCAAATCAACAACCGCCCTCGCGGCCATCGGCCTGCTGCCGGCAAACGGACGGGTCTCCGGCGGACAGATCCTGCTGGACGGCGAGGATATCTCGCACGCGCCGGAAAAGCGGATGATCGAGCTGCGCGGCAACACCATCGGCATGGTGCCCCAGGACCCCATGTCCAACCTCAACCCCGTGTGGAAAATCGGATACCAGGTCAAGGAAACCCTGCGCGCCAACGGCAGGCCCAGCGGACCGGAGGACATCGCGAAGGTCCTGTCCGAGGCAGGCCTTCCGGATGCCCACCGCCGCGCCAAGCAGTACCCGCACGAGTTCTCCGGCGGCATGCGCCAGCGGGCCCTGATCGCCATCGGCCTGTCCTGCCAGCCCCGGCTGCTGATTGCGGATGAGCCCACGTCGGCGCTGGATGTCACGGTGCAGCGGCAGATCCTGGACCACCTTGAAGGCATGACCTCCGAGCTTGGTACAGCTGTCCTGCTGATCACCCACGACCTTGGCCTTGCCGCTGAACGCGCGGACAAGGTTGTTGTCATGTACCGGGGTCAGGTGGTCGAATCCGGGCCGTCGCTGGAGCTGCTGCAGAACCCGCAGCATCCCTACACCAAGCGGCTCGTGGAGTCGGCACCGTCCCTGGCCAGCCGGCGGATCCAAGTTGCCAAGGAACAGGGCGTGGAAGCGGCGGACCTCCTGGCTCCGGCCGCTGAGGCACTTGCCGCTGACAACGTGCTGCAGATCCAGGACCTGCGAAAGGTGTACAAGCTCCGGCAGGGCCTGGGCAAATCATCCGATTTTGCGGCCGTCGACGGCGTTACCTTCGACGTCCTTCGGGGAACCACGACGGCGATCGTGGGGGAGTCGGGCTCCGGCAAGTCCACAGTGGCCAAGATGGTGCTGCAGCTGGAGAAGCCCACCGACGGCAGGATTCTTTTCGACGGCGTGGACACCTCGCTGCTGAAGCCCTCGGAACTGTTCAAGTTCCGGCGCCGGGTGCAGCCCATCTTCCAGGATCCCTACGGCTCCCTGGATCCGATGTACAACATCTACCGGACCATTGAGGAGCCGTTGCGGGTCCACAAGATCGGGAACAGGGCCAGCCGCGAGAAGAAGGTCCGCGAGCTGCTGGACCAGGTGGCGCTGCCGCAATCCACCATGCAGCGGTACCCGAACGAGCTCTCGGGCGGGCAGCGGCAGCGCGTTGCCATTGCCCGTGCGCTGGCATTGGACCCCGAAGTCATCATCTGTGACGAGGCGGTGTCCGCCCTGGACGTCCTGGTCCAGGCGCAGGTGCTGAACCTCCTGGCTGACCTGCAGTCCAACCTGGGCCTGACCTACCTCTTCATCACCCACGACCTCGCGGTGGTCCGCCAGATCGCGGACCACGTCTGCGTGATGGAGAAGGGGCGCCTGGTGGAGACAGGATCCACGGACGACGTCTTCGACGCTCCGCAGCAGGAGTACACGCAGGCGCTGCTCAACGCCATCCCGGGGGCCAAGCTGATGCTTCCGCCGGAAGTTGCATAAGCACCAGGCAGCACAACAGGAACGGCTGGAGCCGGGGCCTTCGGGCCCCGGCTCCAGCCGTCTGCTTGTCAGTCCTGTCCCGGGCCGCCGTTCATGGTGCCCGAGGCGCGCAGCGGCTGCTGGTCCGCCGTCGGCTTCCGGTCCAGGCTCAGTTCCCGGAGGCGAGCCTCGAGGAGGGTTCCCAATTTTTGGTGGCCTGCAGGGTTCATGTGCACGGAGTCGGCCAGGTCCTTGACCAGGCCATACCGGGTCAACCAGTCGCCCACGGATACAAAGGGCAGGGCATGGGACGCAGCCACCGACCCCAGCACGGCATCAACTTCGGTTCGGCGGCCGCCGCCGTGGGCCTCGCCACGGGCAAGCGTTCCAATTATCGCCATCCGCGTGCCCGGGTAGCGCTCCCGGAGCTCGGCGATAAGGCGTTCGGCGTTGGCGGCTATCCGTCTGTCACTCGCTCCGCCGGCGGCGTCGTTGCCGCCTCCCTGGATAACAATGAGTGCCGGCGTGCCGGAGGGAAGCAGCCAGTCGCCACGCAGCAGGGCATCGATGTAGTTGCCTGTTGCGCCGTTCGAGGAGACAAAACCGGTCCCGCCCCGGCCGCAGAAGTACACCTTGTACCCTGCCGCAGCCAGGCCCAGGCGTGGCCAGCCGTCCACCGGTTCCGACTGTGAATCACCGATCAGCAGGACAGTCCTGCTGATCTCGGGGATCACGGCCTCAAGCCGGCCGTTGGCCGGATTCACAACGCGGGAACCGGCAGCTATTCCAGCAGGATTCCCTGGTGCCCCTTGGGATCCCGCCGCTACTGCCGCCGCCGCAACTGGACGGACGGGATTTTCCGGGGACGGGGCGGGCAGGCCGCAGGCGGAGAGGACAACAGCAGACAAGGCAACAACCGCAGCGACGTCGGCACAACGGGTCCAGGCCCTGGCGGCCGGGGATCTTCGCATCTGGTGTCTTTCGGGCTTGCACGGTCTGTCAGAGCAATCATGTGGCATGGCGATCCGTATGGCCAGTGATATTGCCCACAATTTTCCGTGGCGGAGCAGGGCCGGGGCCACGAGGTGCCCGCACACTGCCGGAGAATTTAGGCCAATAAATGGCACTGGCGCTAGAATGGAGGAAGGCGCCCTGTGCTAAGGGCCTGATCCGTCGTGCGTTCCGGTTGGAAATGTCGCGATACAACAGCTGACTTTCACCACTGAATCGAGCCATTACGCATGTCTGAAACCACCACCAACACCGCGGTAGCCACTGCATCACGCAGTGACCTCCGCAACGTCGCGATTGTGGCCCACGTTGACCACGGCAAGACCACCCTGGTCGACGCCATGCTCAAGCAGACCAACTCCTTTGCCGAGCACAACCACCTTGAAGACCGCGTGATGGACTCCGGTGACCTGGAGCGCGAAAAGGGCATCACCATCCTGGCCAAGAACACCACCGTGGCCTACAACGGACCGTCCTCCAACGGCGAGACCATCACCATCAACGTCATCGACACCCCCGGCCACGCCGACTTCGGCGGCGAGGTGGAGCGCGGCCTGTCCATGGTCGACGGCGTCGTCCTCCTCGTTGACGCTTCCGAGGGCCCGCTGCCCCAGACGCGCTTCGTGCTGCGCAAGGCCCTCGCCGCGCACCTGCCCGTCATCCTGCTGGTCAACAAGACCGACCGTCCCGATGCCCGCATCGAGGAAGTCGTCCACGAGTCCATGGACCTCCTCCTTGGCCTTGCCTCGGACCTGGCGGACGAAGTTCCGGACCTGGACCTGGACAAGATCCTCGAAGTTCCCGTTGTCTACGCAGCCGCCAAGGTTGGCCGCGCTTCCCTGGAGCAGCCCGCTGACGGCACCGCTCCTGAGAACGAAGACCTGGAGCCGCTGTTCAAGACCATCATCGAGCACATCCCGGCACCCACCTACAACCCGGAGGGTGTGCTGCAGGCACACGTCACCAACCTGGACGCCTCCCCGTTCCTGGGCCGCCTCGCCCTGCTGCGCATCTACAACGGCACCCTGCGCAAGGGCCAGACCGTTGCCTGGGCACGCGCCAACGGTGAGCTCAAGAACGTGAAGATCACCGAACTCCTGGCCACCAAGGCCCTGGACCGCGTTCCCGCTGAGTCTGCAGGCCCGGGCGAGATCGTCGCCGTCGCCGGCATCGAGGACATCACCATCGGCGAGACCCTGACCGACGCCGAGAACCCGCAGCCGCTGCCGCTGATCACCGTGGACGATCCCGCGATCTCCATGACCATCGGTATCAACACCTCGCCGCTGGCCGGCAAGGTCAAGGGCGCCAAGGTCACCGCGCGCCAGGTGAAGGACCGCCTGGACAAGGAACTGATCGGTAACGTCTCCATCAAGGTTCTCCCCACCGAGCGTCCCGACGCCTGGGAAGTCCAGGGCCGTGGCGAGCTGGCGCTGGCCATCCTGGTGGAGCAGATGCGCCGTGAAGGCTTCGAACTGACGGTGGGCAAGCCCCAGGTTGTCACCAAGACGATCGACGGCAAGATCCACGAGCCGATGGAGCACATGACCATCGACGTCCCCGAGGAGTACCTCGGCGCCGTGACCCAGCTGATGGCAGCCCGCAAGGGCCGCATGACCAACATGGCCAACCACGGCACCGGCTGGTGCCGGATGGAATTCATCGTTCCCGCCCGCGGCCTCATCGGCTTCCGCACCAAGTTCCTCACGGACACCCGCGGCGCCGGCATCGCAGCGTCCATCTCCGAGGGCTACGAGCCGTGGGCCGGCCCCATCGAGTACCGCACCAACGGCTCGATGATTGCTGACCGCGCCGGTGTTGTCACGCCGTTCGCCATGATCAACCTGCAGGAGCGCGGCTCGTTCTTCGTCAAGCCCACCTCCGAGGTTTACGAAGGCATGATCGTGGGCGAGAACTCCCGCGCCGACGACATGGACGTCAACATCACCAAGGAAAAGAAGCTCACCAACATGCGTGCAGCCTCCTCCGACACCTTCGAGAACCTGACGCCGCCGCGCGACCTGACCCTCGAAGAGTCCCTCGAATTCGCCCGCGAGGACGAGTGCGTGGAAGTGACCCCGGAAGCCATCCGCATCCGCAAGGTCATCCTGGACACCAACGAGCGCGCCAAGGCCAACCGCGCCCGCGCCAAGGTCTAAGAGTTTTTGTCCAGATGAGGTGGCTTGAGGGCCCTTGAACCCCGCATAGCTGGACAAAAACTTATCGAAGAGCCGGTACGGCGGCGCGGATTTCCCGCCGTCGTACCGGTTTTTTCTGCTTCCCGGGGCATTGAAGGCCGCACGGCAGTGAGGACCGCGCCTACTGAGCGGGCCGGCGCCGCTCGGGTGCCGGCGGAACTTCCTTGGCGGCCACTACGTCTGAGAGCTGGATGACGACGTCGGCCTTCCGCGTGCGGATGGTGCACGCACCGGCGTCGCACGCCACCAGATGGCCCAAGGCATCCGTCAGGCCGCCCTCGATGCGGTACCGCACCACCACCCGCATTCCGGGTGCTGCGCCGGAGAGGAACCCGGCAGGGGCAGGTACAGGCTGACTCACCAGTTCATACTAGGGTGTCCCGCTAGGTTCGCGGGAACGGGCTGGGAGATAATAGGCTCAGATGTCAATGGTCCGGCCCCAGCGCCGGATGCAAGTACCGGCGGGTTGCCGGAACCAACGTGGAGAGGCCAGGGACGTGACGTACGTAATCGCGCAGCCGTGTGTAGATGTCAAGGACAAGGCATGTATTGAGGAATGCCCCGTCGACTGCATCTATGAGGGTGAGCGTTCGCTGTACATCCATCCGGACGAGTGCGTGGACTGCGGTGCCTGTGAACCGGTGTGCCCTGTTGAAGCCATTTACTACGAGGACGACACCCCGGAGGAATGGGCGGACTACTACAAGGCGAATGTTGAGTTCTTCGATGACCTCGGCTCGCCGGGCGGGGCAGCGAAGGTCGGCAACACCGGCAAGGACCACCCCATGATTGCCGCGCTGCCGCCGCAGAACCAAGACCACTGACGCGGGAAGCTACCGTGACCGCAGCGAGGACGTTTGGCCTGGACCTGCCCGACTACCCGTGGGAAGCCATGGCGCCGTATGCCGCCAAGGCAGCGCAGCACCCCGGCGGGGCCGTCAACCTGTCCATCGGGACCCCGGTGGACCCGACCCCCGCCCTCATCCAGGATGCACTGAAGGCCGCTGCTGACGCCCCGGGATACCCCACAGTGCACGGCACCCCGGCTTTGCGTGAAGCCATCGCTGGATGGTTTGAAAGGCGCCGCGGCGTCGCGGGGCTTGATCCCCGCAACATCATGCCGACCGTGGGCTCCAAGGAACTGGTGGCCTGGCTGCCGCTCCTGTTGGGGCTCAAGCCCGGTGACGTCGTCGTCCGCCCTAAGGTCGCCTACCCCACGTATGACATCGGCGCCACCCTTGCGGGTGTTACGTCCGTGGCGACCGACAACCTCGACGAACTGGACGACGCCACCCGCGCGCGCGTCCGGCTGATCTGGGTCAATTCGCCGGGTAACCCCACGGGCAGCGTCCGGGGAGTCGACTCCCTGAGGGCACTGGTGGAGCAGGCGAGGGAACTAGGCGCCGTGGTGGCCTCCGACGAGTGCTATGCGGAACTTGGCTGGGGCGACTGGGATGTCCAGCGCGGCGGACAGGCCGTGCCCAGCATCCTCGATCCGCGCGTGGCCGGCGGCTCCCACCAAGGCCTGCTGGCCGTCTACTCCCTGAGCAAGCAGTCCAACGTGGCGGGCTACCGGGCAGCGTTCGTTGCCGGCGACCCCGGGCTCATGCCCAACCTTGTGAACAGCCGCAAGCACGCGGGCATGATCGTGCCCTATCCGGTGCAGGAGGCCATGCGCGTGGCGCTCGGGGACGACGCCCACGTGGAGGCACAGAAGGACCTCTACCGGGGGCGCCGCGAGCGGCTCGTTCCGGCGTTGCTCGACTTCGGCCTCGAGATCAAGGATTCCGACGCCGGACTGTACCTGTGGTCCACCGCCGGCGAAAGCACCTGGGACACCGTGGGACGGCTGGCGGAGCGGGGCATTGTGGTGGGCCCGGGGGTTTTCTACGGCGAAGCCGGCAACGGTTACATCCGCGTCGCGTTGACGGGATCGGACGAGCGCATCGACGCAGCGGTGTCCCGGCTCATTGCGGCGCCGTAACAATACTGTGACTCGCGCCACAACCGGCCGGTTTTAGGGGCTTCCGGACCGTCTCGGATTAGTGGCACCCGCCAAGGGGCGGTACTTTTTAAGTGACTATCAATGGTGGCTTTCTACAAGAAGGCAGCCCGGGTGTTGGAACCTGTGTTCTCAGGCTTCGTGCGCGGCTCACCTGATGTTGGATCAAGCTTTCGACAGAGGCCCAGAAGCCTCATGAAGGGGACTCCATGACTGAGACCAACAATGCGGCCACCCTGCACCACGCAGGAGGCGAGCTTAAGCTGCCGCGCATCCAGGTTGTTGAAGGAAACGAGGGCTACGACGTTTCCAAACTGCTGAAGCAGACGGGCGCAGTCACCTTTGACCCCGGCTTCATGAATACGGCAGCCACGACTTCGGCTATCACCTACATCGACGGCGATGCTGGCATCCTGCGCTACCGCGGGTACCCCATCGAGCAGCTGGCGCAGCACTCCAGCTTCCTTGAGGTGTCCTACCTTTTGATCTACGGCAACCTGCCCAGCCCCACGGAGCTGGAAGAGTTCGACCAGAAAATCCGCCGCCACACCCTGCTGCATGAAGAGCTCAAGGGCTTCTTCAGCGGCTTCCCGCGCGACGCGCACCCCATGCCCGTGCTGTCCTCGGCAGTGTCGGCGCTGTCCACGTTCTACCAGGACTCGCTGGACCCGTTCAACGCCGAGCAGGTGGAAGTTTCCACGATCCGCCTGATGGCCAAGATGCCGGTGATCGCGGCGTACGCGCACAAGAAGTCCATCGGCCAGCCCATGCTGTACCCGGACAACTCCCACAACCTCGTGGAAAACTTCATGCGCCTGAGCTTCGGCCTCCCGGCCGAGCAGTACGAAGTCGACCCGGTCATTGCCAAGGCGCTGGATCTGCTGCTGATCCTGCACGCGGACCACGAACAGAACTGTTCAACGTCCACTGTGCGCCTGGTGGGCTCGTCCAACGCCAACCTGTTCGCATCGGTGTCCGCGGGCATCAACGCGCTCTTCGGGCCCGCGCACGGTGGTGCCAACGAGGCGGTGCTCAAGATGCTCCGCCAGATCCAGGCCGACGGCACCAAGCCCGAGGACTACATGGAGAAGGTCAAGAACAAGGAAGACGGCGTCCGGCTCATGGGCTTCGGGCACCGTGTCTACAAGAACTACGATCCGCGCGCGAAGATCGTCAAGGCCACTGCCCACGAGATCCTCAGCAAGCTTGGCGGCAACGACGAACTGCTGGACATCGCACTGCGCCTTGAAGAGAAGGCACTCAACGATGACTACTTCATCCAGCGCAAGCTCTACCCGAACGTGGACTTCTACACCGGCCTGATCTACAAGGCCATGGGCTTCCCGGAGAAGATGTTCACGGTACTGTTCGCAATCGGCCGCCTCCCGGGCTGGATTGCCCAGTGGCGCGAAATGATCAGCGACCCGAACACCAAGATCGGCCGTCCGCGCCAGCTCTACATCGGCGAACCGGAGCGTGACTACCCGGTCCGCTGACCTCCGTTTCAGCAAGGCCTGACGTACGACGGCGGCCGCCCACCTTCCAGAGGTGGGCGGCCGCTTGCGTTGATGGGGGAGATCAGGCGTTGTAGCCCTGCGGGTTGTTCTTCTGCCAGCGCCAGTGGTCCTCGCACATCTGGTCAACGGTTTTGGTGGTGGACCAGCTGAGGTCCGCCAGGGCGGACGTAGCGTCGGCCCAGAAGGCGGGGAGGTCGCCGGCGCGGCGGCCGGTGATCTCGTAGGGGATGGGCTGCCCGACTGCCTTCTCGAAGGAGCGCAGCACCTCCAGGACGGAGGAGCCCTTGCCGGAGCCCAGGTTCCAGCGGAAGACGCCTGTGCGCTCCGCAACGTAGTTGAGCGCGGCCACGTGCCCTTCGGCAAGGTCCACAACATGGATGTAGTCGCGCAGGCAGGTGCCGTCCGGGGTGTCGTAGTCGCCGCCGAAGACCATCAGCTTCTCGCGGCGGCCGACTGCCACCTGGGCGATGAAGGGTACAAGGTTGTTCGGGATGCCCTGGGGGTCCTCGCCGATCCGGCCGGAGGGGTGTGCGCCGACGGGGTTGAAGTAGCGCAGCAGGGCTATGTGCCAGCGGGAGTCCGCGGCGCCCAGGTCCGAGAGGATGTCCTCGATCTGCTCCTTGGTCCGGCCGTAGGGGTTGTTGGCCCCGATCTCCATCTTCTCCACGTAGGGGATCGGGTTGTGTTCGCCATAGACGGTGGCTGAGGAGCTGAAAACGATGGACCGGACGTCGTGGCGGTCCATGACCCGGATGAGGTTCAGGGTCCCCACCAGGTTGTTGTGGTAGTACTTGAGCGGTTCCCGGACCGATTCGCCAACGGCTTTCAGCCCGGCGAAGTGGATCACCGCGTCAATGGGGCTGGCGGCGAAGACGCGCTCGACGGCGGCCTCGTCCACCAGGTCGACGTTGTGGAACTCCGCGGTCTTGCCGCTGAGCTCGGCAACCCGGCGGAGCGATTCCTCGCTGGAGTTGACCAGGTTGTCGATGACCACCACATCATGGCCGGCTTCCTGCAGGGATAAAACAGTGTGGGAACCAATGTAGCCGGTGCCCCCGGTGACCAGAATTTTCATGCTTCTAACGCTATCCCACGGACACTTGCTGCCGCCGCAGTGTTCCGGATGCCGGGCAGGGCCGCCGAACCCCGGGCCGGCGCGAAGTTGCGGCACGGCATGCCGGACCCCCTCAAGGAGCACATCCGTGCTAAATAGGAGGAGTGCCAAAAATTGTAGATGCCGAAGCCCGCCGCCAGGACGTTGTTGAAGCAGTTCTCCGCATCATTGCGGGTGACGGCCTGGAGCGGGCTTCCCTCCGGGAAACGGCGGACGAAGCCGGGCTGGCGGTTGGTTCTGTCCGGCACTATTTCGCAGGCAGCGAGGAGTTGCTGGCATTCTCCTTCGCCTCAGTGGTGGACCGCATCGTTCGCAGGCTTGAAGCGTCACTGCCTGACGTTCATGCGGCGGATCCTGGTAGCCCCGGGCACCGGGCTGCCATATTAACCCTTCTGTGCGGACTCCTGCCCCTGGACGGGCCCCGCGCGCTTGAGGTCTGCGCGTGGATGGCGTTCCGGAACGCGGCGAGGGTGCGTCCGTTCCTGGCCGCCGAAGCAGACAGGAGCCACCGGGAGGTGGCCGTCATCGTGGGCGCCGTTATCAGTGCGTTGAGGCCGGAGGGCGAGCCAAAGGAAAACCTGGTGGTGGAAGCCGAGCGGCTTCTTGCCACCCTGGACGGGCTGTGCATGCACGCCCTGCTGCAGCCCGGATGGATGACCCGGGAGATGTGCATCGAAGTCCTGGAACAGCACCTCGACGGGATGTGATGAGTGCCACTAACGTGGGCACAAGGGGGAATAGACTGGGAGCCGGGGGAGCTACCGGGTCACCCCCGGCATGGGCGCGCGACGGAAGGACGTCGGATGTATCAGACAAGCGGCACCAGGTGGCAAATCACCGCGGACACGTCGGGGCCAATGATGATAGCCCTGTTCGTCCGGGATACTGCAGGCCTGGACGGCGTTGGGCACCCCGCGTTGTCCCATGCAGCGCCTAAGGTACGCCGCGCCGATCATTCACACCTGACCGCGGATGTGGGCGGCCTGAGCGCATTGAAGACCGAGTGGGAGGCGTGGTGGGAGCAGTTGCTCAAGGCGCACCCCCAGACTTCACCTGAGCTGTCGCCGCCGGAATTCGACGCTTTTGGCAATTCTCCCGCCCTGCAGCGCGTGCTCCAGGCACACTTCGGCTCCGCCCTCACATGGGCGCGGGAGCGCAGGAGCGAATATGCCGAGCTTGAGGCGGAGCGGGCCGCCAGCGGTGCGGACCAGCTTCTTGAGGACATGGTGGACGACAGGCTTATGGAGGTTGGCCGGGACTCCCGGGACTTCAAACTGACGATCATCGAGCTGCCCCTTAATGAGCAGCGGGCCTGGTACCTGGAGCCGGACAAGATTATTATGAGCAACCGGCTGATGGCCGAACCTGAGCTCTTCCGCAGCTACGTGCAGCCGGTGGTCGAGATCCTCGTGTAGGGACGTCCACCAAGCAACAGCCGGGAGGTCTTCCTGCGGCAACCGTTCAGCTGCCGGTTCCTTGCGCCGCCACGGTGATCCGGACCTGTCCGTCCGTGGCTGCCGAGGCCTGCCACCCGTCCCGCGCTTCCCGGTCCCAGCTCCGGCCGGCGACCTCCACCCGGGTGACCTCGAAGCCTTTCGCGTTGGCAACCGCCCATTGCGCCACGGACCACGCCTGGCTGCCTGCGGCGTCCACCACCAGCGTTCCACCCTCAACAACGGTCCCGAGCGGCCCGTAGGCCTGGCTCAGCTCAGCCGACAGCGCTGCGGTGTCTCCGCCCGCACCAGCCGCCCGCAGGGTGCACTGGACGGCTTCGGGCGTCTGGCCGGACAGCCCGGAGGCAAAGGTCCGCCCCATTTCCTCGTGCTGCGCGTAGGCGGTGGGGTAGGCGGACCGCTGGACGCGCTGTGCTGCGTCCGTGATCTCCAGTGACTCATAACCGGGTATTTTGACCAGGGCGTCGTAAAAGGCGTTCGCAGCGTAGTAGGGATCCATGATCTGGGCCTCGGTTCCCCATCCCTGGGAGGGTCGCTGCTGGAACAGCCCCCGGGAGTCCGGACCCGCCTTGTCCCCGTGGTCAATGTTCCGGAGCTTGGACTCCTGCATGGCGGTGGCGAGGGCGATGCTCGCAGCACGCGGCGGAAGCCCGCGCTGCACCGCCACGGCGGTGATCAGGGATGCGTTGACGGCCTGGTCCGGGGCGAGTTCCGACGTACGCTCACCGATAGAGGCCCTGCAGCGCTCCGAAACAAGCGTTTCCGAGCGCTGCAGGAAAAACACGGCCGAGTAAATGCCGCCTGCCACCAGTGCCAGGGTGAGCACCAGTACTGCGAGGCGGCGCAGTCCGCGTCTTCGTGCCATGGAATGATCAGTTGGCGTGGAGGGCGTCGTTCAGTTCCACGGTCTGGCCTTTACGGGGGAGGACCTCTACCGCGCCGGTGGTGGAATTGCGGCGGAACAACAGGTTGGGCACACCGGACAGCTCGGCAGCCTTCACGATCTTGGTGGTGTCCTCGCCCACCTCGTCCTTGGGCCCCGGTACCCGCACCCGGGTCCCGGCCGTCACGTACAGGCCGGCTTCCACCACGGAGTCGTCACCGATGCTGATGCCCACGCCGGAGTTTGCCCCCAGCAGCACACGCTCGCCGATGGTGATCTTTTCCTTGCCGCCCCCGGAAAGCGTGCCCATGATGGAAGCCCCGCCGCCCACGTCACTGCCGTCGCCGGTGACCACGCCGGCCGAGATGCGGCCTTCCACCATCGACGTGCCCAGGGTTCCGGCGTTGAAGTTCACGAAGCCTTCGTGCATCACGGTGGTTCCTTCGGCCAGGTGCGCACCCAGCCGCACCCGGTCGGCGTCGGCAATTCTTACTCCGGAAGGAACGACGTAGTCCACCATGCGCGGGAACTTGTCGATGCCGTAGACGGTGACGGCGCCGCGGCGGCGCAGCCGCGCCCGCGTGAGCTCAAAGCCTTCCACGGCGGCGGGTCCGAAGTTGGTCCACACGACGTTGGGGAGCCTGCCGAAGATGCCGTCGAGGTTGATGGTGTTGGGGCGGACCAGGCGGTGCGAGAGGAGGTGCAGCCGCAGGTAGGCGTCGGCGGTATCTGCCGGGGCTTCATCGAGGTGGATCTGGACGAAAACGACCTTCTGCTCGGTGCCGCGGTCCTGGTCGGCACCATTTTCGGCAATGCTGGTCAGCGCCTCATCCGCGTTCTCGACCGAACGCAGGTTTTCGGCGGCCACGCCAAGGGCCGGAGCAGGAAACCAGACATCCAGGACGCTGGCGTCCCTGGTGGAAACGGTGGCCACGCCGAAGCCGTAGGCAGAGCGGTGGTCAGTGGATGCAGGCGAGGTTTCGGGCACGGCAGAAGAAGCAGTCTCAGTCATGGCCCCAGTCTATCGACGGGCGGGGACAGGGTCCGAACTAGACTGGCTTCGTGACTGCCGAAACCACTCCCCAGCCTTCCACCCTGCAGCTCGACCTCCGCCAGGATGTTGCGCTCCTTACTGCCGCCATCATGGACATCGACAGCGTGTCCGGGAACGAAAAGGAACTCGCGGACGCCGTGGAGGCGGCCCTGCTGGCCATTCCCCAGCTGAGCGTGCTCCGTGACGGCGATTCGATCATTGCCCGCACCGAATTGGGCCGCCCGGAGCGCGTCATCCTTGCAGGGCACCTCGATACGGTGCCGCTGCCGCTGGCAGGGGGTGCCAAAGGGACCGTGCCTTCCAGCTGGGAGTCCGGTATCCCGGGGGAGGGGATCCTGTACGGCCGGGGCGCCACGGACATGAAGGGCGGCGTGGCGGTCCAGCTGGCCCTGGCGGCCACAATGTTCGACGACGGCGCCGCGCCGAAGCGGGACGTCACCTTCGTGTTTTACGACCACGAGGAGGTGGAAGCCGTCAAGAGCGGCCTGGGGCGCCTGGTCCGAAACCACGGCCACCTGCTCCACGGCGACTTCGCCATCCTCCTGGAACCGACGGACGGGACGGTGGAGGGCGGCTGCAACGGCACCAGCAGGTTCGAGGTGGCAACGGTGGGGGAGGCGGCCCACTCCGCCCGCGCCTGGATGGGCAGCAACGCCATCCACGCCGCGGCACCCATCCTTGCGAGGCTGGCCGGTTACGAACCGCAGACCATCGCGGTGGACGGGCTCGAGTACCGTGAAAGCCTCAACGCCGTGAAGATCAACGGCGGTACGGCCGGCAACGTGATTCCGGACCGGTGCGTGGTGGAAATCAACTACCGGTTCGCGCCGGACAAAAACCCCGACCAGGCTGAAGCCGTAGTGCGGGAGCTCCTGGCGGGTTTCGACGTTGTGCGCACGGATGCTGCCGCAGGAGCCCGGCCCGGACTGAACCACCCGGCTGCCGCGTCCTTCGTTGCCGCCGTGGGAGCCGAGCCGAAGCCCAAATACGGCTGGACCGACGTCGCCCGTTTCAGCGAGCTGGGGATCCCGGCGGTGAACTTCGGTCCGGGGGACGCGCTGCTGGCCCACAAGGACAACGAACACGTCCACGCGGATGCCATCCGCGCCTGCCTGCGGGCGCTGCAGGACTGGCTCGCAACCTGAACTTAAAACGATGGCCCGGACCAGTTGGTCCGGGCCATCGTTGCAGGGAGAACGATCAGGGAACGGGTGCTTCAGCCTTTTCGGGCTCGGCCTTAGCCACGCCGCCAGCCGCCTTCTTCGATCCGCGCCGCTCGATCCACACCGCGATCCTCGAAACGAGGATGTTGATGGCGATGTAGATGGCTGCCGCCACGAAGAAGATCGGGAACAGGAACTGCGTACCCAGGAAGTCCGCCATGACCTGCACGGCGCGAAGGAGCTCGCCGTACGCCACGATGTAGCCGAGCGAGGTGTCCTTGAGGAGCACCACCATCTGCGCCACCAGGGACGGCATCATGCGCCTGATCGCCTGCGGCAGCTCGATCAGCATGCGTGACTTGAAGCTGGTCAGGCCGATGGCAAGCCCGGCCTCTCGCTGCCCCTTGGGCAGCGACTGGATGCCGGCACGGATGATTTCGGCGAACACTGCGGAGTTGTACAGCACCAGGCCGGTGACAACAGCAATGAACGGCGAGGTGCCGAAGCCCAGCAGGACGAACAGCATCATGAGGACTACCGGCATGCCGCGGAGGAATTCCAGCACCACCCGGATGGGGATCCGGATGAAGGCCACATCCGAGATGCGGAGCAGGCAGAGCAGCAGGCCCAGGGGGAAGGCGATGACAGCCGCGAGGGCTGCAGCGCTGAGCGTTGCGCCCAGGCCGTTGCCCAGGAGCGTCCATACATCGGCCCGGGTGAAGATCTGCCAGCGGCGTCCTTCAAAGATGCCCTGCTGCGCGAAAGTCATGATGATCCAGGCCAGCAGGCCCAGGATCAGCAGCGAACCCACGATGGATCCGATCAGGGAAATGCGCCGGGCTTTGGGGCCTGGCACGTCGTAGAGGACTGAGCTCATCGGGCAATCGCCACCTTTCGTTCCACCGTGCTGGCCAGGATGCCCAGCGGAACGGTGAGGAGCAGATAGAAGAACGCAACGCCCAGCAGGACGGGGATGACGGCGTCACCGTTGGCGTTTGCCAGCTGCCGGCCGTAGCCGAACAGCTCCAGGACGAAGAATGCGCCGGCAACCGAGGAGTTCTTGACCAGTGCGATCAGGATGTTGATAAGCGGCGGGACCACCGTCCGCAGGGCCTGCGGCAGGATGATGAGGTTCAGGACCTGCCCGAAGTTCATCCCGATGCTGCGGGCCGCTTCGGCCTGGCCCACCGGAACGCTGTTGACACCCGAGCGGACAGCTTCGGCGATGAACGCTGCGGTGTAGGTGCTCAGTGCAATGATGGCGGCAATTTCGAACTGCTCGAACTTCACTCCGAGCCGGGGAAGGACAATTGCGGCGAAGAAGAAGGCAATGGTCAGCGGAGTGTTCCGGAGGACCTCCACATAAACGGTGCTGAATCCGCGGAGCGCTGCCACAGGGGAAACCCTGGCTGCTGCGAGGAGGGTGCCGAGTACCAGCGCGATGACGCCGGAAACGGCGGAGAGGAAAAGCGTGCGAAGAAAACCGTTCCAGTAGAGGGGAAGGTTCTCAAGAATGACGTCCATAGGATCCTTTGGATGTGGGCGTGGACGGAAGCGGAGACGGTGGTTGCCGGGGCCGCGGAGCAGCCCCGGCAACCACTGGGGTTACTTAGTAACGGTCAATCTCGGGCAGCTCGGGGGCAGTCTTGATGACCGAGCCCGCAGTGTCCTCCCAGGCCTTCTTGTAGGACCCGTTTTCCTCGAACTTTTCCAGCTGGTCGTTGATCCAGTTGCGGAACTCGGTGTCGTCCTTCTTCAGGCCGATGCCGTAGGGCTCCTTGGTGAAGGTCTCGTCGGAGGCGAGCTTGAAGGCTTCCGGCTCCTTGTCCACGAAGCCGGCCAGGATCACGTTGTCCGTGGTGACGGCTTCTACCTGCTTGTTGCGCAGCGGCTCAAGGCAGGCCGAGTAGGTTGCAGCCGGAACGAGTTCCGCTCCGTACTGGTCCACGATGGTGGCGGCCGGGGTGGAGCCCGTCACCGAGCACACCTTCTTGCCGCGGACGTCTTCGGGGGTCTTAATGGAGTCATTGTCTGCGTTGACCATCAGCGCCTGGCCGGCCTCGTAGTACGGGCCCGCAAAGCTGACGACCTGCTTGCGCTTGTCGTTGATGGTGTACGTGGCGATGACCAGGTCAACCTTGCCCTGTTCGATGAACGGCTCGCGGTTGGCGGAAACAGTCTCGGACCATTCGATCTTGTCAGCCGGGATGCCCAGCTCGGCCGCGATCAGCTTGCCGATCTCGACGTCGAAGCCGATGGGCTTGCCGTCCAGGCCCACCTGGCCGAAGAGGGGCTGGTCGTACTTGGTGCCGATCTTGATGGTGCCGGCCGAGGCGAGCTTTTCCATGGTGGTGCCGGCAGCGAACGTGGGCTCTGCAGCAACCGAGGGATCGCCCCCGGCGTCGGTGCCGCCCCCGCCGCAGGCGCTCAGGGACAGGGCGAGAGCGGCGGTAGCCGCCACGAAGAATGACTTCCGCCGGGTCATAAATGCCTTCATGACATTCCTTTCATTGCGGCCGTGGGTCACGGCCTGGGTGCGAACTTGGAGTGTTTGTCCGGGTGGATCAGTGGGTGAGGAGCTTGGACAGGAAGTCCTTGGCGCGGTCGCTCTTCGGATTGGTGAAGAACTCCTCCGGGGTGGCGTCCTCAACGATCTGGCCGTCCGCCATAAATACGACGCGGTCCGCGGCCTTGCGGGCGAATCCCATCTCGTGGGTGACCACGATCATGGTCATGCCCTCCTTGGCCAGCTGGATCATGACGTCCAGGACCTCATTGATCATTTCCGGGTCGAGGGCGGAGGTGGGCTCGTCAAAGAGCATGACCTTGGGCTTCATGGCCAGCGCCCGGGCGATCGCGACGCGCTGCTGCTGCCCGCCGGACAGCTGCGCCGGGAGCTTCGGGGCCTGGTGGCCCACGCCAACGCGTTCAAGGAGCGCCATTGCGTCCTTGTCCGCGGCTGCCTTGGAGACGCCTTTGACCTTGATGGGCCCGAGGGTCACGTTTTCGAGGATGGTTTTGTGGGCGAAAAGGTTGAAGGACTGGAAGACCATTCCGACGTCGGCACGCAGTTGCGCCAGTTCCTTGCCTTCCTCGGGCAGGACCTTTCCATCGATGCTGATGGTCCCGCCTTCGATGGTTTCGAGGCGGTTGATGGCGCGGCAAAGGGTGGACTTACCGGAGCCCGAAGGCCCGATGACCACAACAACCTCGCCCTTGCGGACCTGGAGGTTGATGTCCTTCAGTACGTGCAGCTGGCCGTAATGCTTGTTTACGGCGTTCAGGGAGACGAGGGCATCGCCGGGCACATGAGTAGTCATAGGAAGAATCTAGCGAACAACACAGGCTTATGACGCGAATCACCCCATGTTCCTGCGGATCGTGATTCAAGAGATACCTCCGGCTGGCAGGTTAGCCTAGGGGAATGAGCATCAGTGCAGATCCGGCAAGAAATTCCCAACCACGCCGCAAGGGGCCCCTTGAGCTGCGCCGCAAACAAGCGGCCGTGGAGATGTCGGACCAGCATCTGCTTGATACCAAGGGCCCCGGGCAGTTCGTCCACACCGATCCCTGGCGGGTCCTGCGAATCCAGAGCGAGTTCGTGGAAGGCTTCGGTGCCCTGGCGGACATCGGCAAGGCCGTGAGCGTCTTCGGTTCAGCACGCACCAAGCCCGGCAGCCCCTACTACGAGATGGGCGTGGAGGTGGGGCGGAAACTGGCGGAGGCCGGCGTTGCCGTCATCACCGGCGGCGGCCCCGGATCCATGGAGGCCGCCAACCGCGGCACCGTGGAGGGCAACGGCGTGTCCGTGGGCCTGGGGATCGAGCTGCCGTTCGAGCAGGGCCTGAACCAGTGGGTGGACCTGGGCATCAACTTCCGGTACTTTTTTGCCCGCAAAACGATGTTCGTCAAATACGCCCAGGGGTTCATCGTCCTGCCCGGCGGGCTGGGAACCCTCGACGAGTTGTTCGAGGCCATGGTCCTGGTGCAGACGCGGAAGGTGACATCCTTCCCGATCGTCCTCCTCGGCGTCGACTTCTGGGGTCCAATGATCGAGTGGATCAGGGGCACCCTGGTGGCCGAAGGCATGGTCTCCGAAAAGGACCTGGACCTGATCCAGGTGGTTGACGATCCAGCCGAGGCCGTTGATCGTGTGCTCCACGGGGCAGTTACGCCCTCCTTCAAGGGAGAGCAGCGGCCGGAGTAGCCGGTCCCGCCCGGGTGTCCGGGCTGGCAGCAGCCACCCGGTCTGGCACGATGGAACGGTGAGTTTCTTTCTGGTTTTCCTGGCCATCGGGCTGGTCGGGGCAGTTTTCTGGGTGGGCCTCGGGCTGCGTTCCGGCAGGAAAGGCAACGGTCCGTTGCCCGTCCTGCTCGACGGCGGCTTTGAACAGCCGCCTGCCAACCTTCCCCCTGTCCTGCTTCCTGCCCGGGCCGCGCCGGAGGATGTGGACCGCGTGCGCTTCTCCCTTGGCCTCCGGGGCTACCGGATGAACCAGGTGGACCAGGTCCTGGATGAGTTGCGGGACCAGCTCGCCTCCAAACAGGAGGAGATTGACGCCTTGCGGGCAGAGCTGCTGGCCCTGCAGGAGGACGCCGCCACGGAACCCGGCGGGACCGGGCCCACTGGAGAGAACACGCTGTGAGCACAGTGGCGCGGCGCCGCGCAGGCATCCTCCCCTCGCTTCAAGGGGTAGCCGGGCAGGCGGGAACGGCCCTCCGGGGCTTGCCGTGGTGGCTGCAGGTTACCGCCATCTACTTGGCCGCCCGCCTGGCCAGCGCCTGCATCTTCATGGCTGCTGCCCTCCACCAGGGCCCCAACCCCTGGTTCCCGGCCAAGCCCGATTACTGGAACTTCATCAACATCTGGGACGCCCGCTGGTATGCCCAGGTCATTGCCGGCGGCTACCCTTCCGTCCTCCCGACGGACGCCGCAGGCAACGTCCAGGAAAACACGTGGGCCTTCTATCCCTTGTTTCCTGCCCTGGCCGGAGGGCTCAGCGGACTTACCGGCATGGCTCCCGCAGCTGCCCTGACCATCATCGCCATGCTTGCGGGCTGGGGCGCGGCGCTGGTTGTCTACGTCCTTTTCCGGCACAAGGCCTCCCACGCGCCCGCGCTTTGGGGTGTTGCCTTCTTCGCTACCTTCCCCGTCTCGGCCGTCCTGCAGGTGCCATATGCCGAACCGCTGTCCCTGCTGCTCCTCGCCGCAGCATTGCTGCTGGTGATCCGGAGGCAGTACCTCTGGGCCATTCCCGTGGTGGTGCTCCTGTGCCTGTCCCGCCCGGTAGGCGTTCCCTTTGCCGCCACCCTGGGGCTGCTCCTCCTGCACCGTCTCTGGGCGCGGTTCGGCAAAGATCGGTTCCGCAATGCACCACCGCCCGCAGGGCAGCGGGAAGGAACCCATGCCACCCGTGACCTCGCAGCACTCGCCGTCCTGACCGGCGTCGGAGGCGCCATGGCGCTCGCCTGGCCCGCGGCAGCCTGGGCGGCCACCGGAGACATCCAGGCCTACACCAAAACGGAAACGGTATGGCGCGGCCACGACCTGGTGCCCTTCAAGCCATGGTTCGACACCGGCATCAGCCTTTTCGGGCCGGTGTTGGGAGTACTGGCCCCCTTCATTTACGTGGCGCTCTTCGCCGCCATGCTCTTCCTGCCCGCCGTCCGGCAGCTCGGCGTCGAACTCCGCTTGTGGTGCGCCTGCTATATGGCCTACCTGGTGGTGTTCCTGCATCCGCAGACCAGCACCTTCCGCATGCTGCTGCCACTGTTTCCGCTGGCGTTGGGAGCCGCCCTGGCCTCCAGGTCCCGGGCCTACCGCGGGACGGTGGTGCTCATGTTCCTGCTGCTGCAGATTGTCTGGATCGTGTGGCTGTGGGCCTGGGCGCAATTGCCGGGCGGAGGGGATTACCCTCCCTAGCCAGGGGATTATCCACCCTGGCCATTGGGGCTTCCGCGCAGGTCAGGGCGGAAATAGCGGCACGCAGGAAATGTCCATCGATTAGCTACGTGCGGGTAATTCCGCGATAATAGTTAGTAAGCAAGGACAAAAAGCATTCAGAATACGCGCAGCCCGGGCGGTGTCCAACCACTCCGCCATGGCAGCTTTGATCTACATGCGGACACAGCCCGCCCGGGCTGATCAGTCCTGGGACTAAATGGAGGGGAATTCCTCATGGCGGCTATGAAACCACGCACCGGCGACGGCCCAATGGAAGTCACCAAGGAGGGCCGCAGCCTGATCATGCGCGTCCCGCTCGAAGGCGGCGGGCGTCTGGTGGTCGAGCTGAACGCTGCCGAGGCAGCCAACCTCAAGGAATGCCTGGTCGGCGTTACCGAATAATCGTGAAAAGGCAGGGCCTGCAGCCACCGGCTGCGGGCCCTGCCTTTTTCGGATCCTATTTCTTGACCGCTACCAGCAGGCCGTCGCCGGTGGGGAGCATGGCCGAAGCGAGCCTGTCGTCGTCGCGGATCGCCTTGCCCACCTGGCGAAGGACCACGGTGTTGGCTTCGCGGCTTGCCGGGTTGGCCACCTTGTCCTTGTCCAGCGCGTCGTTAATGATCAGCAGCCCTGCAGGCTTCAGTAGCCGGATGGCCTGTTCCACGTATCGGGGAAGCCCGGGTTTGTCGGCGTCAATGAACACCAGGTCATAGGCACGGTCTGTCAGGCGGGGAAGGACGTCGCCCGCCCGGCCGGAAATGGTCCGGGTACGGTTTGCCGGGCTGCCCGCCTCGGAGAACGCCTCCCGCGCCGCCCGAAGGTGTTCGACGTCCACGTCAATGGTGGTGAGCACGGACTGTGGGCCAAGGCCGCGGAGCAGGCACACACCTGAAACTCCAGCCCCTGTCCCGATCTCGACGGCGGTCTGGGCTTTGGACGCGGCAGCCAGCACAGTGAGGACTGCTCCCACTCCCGGGCCAATGGGTGTCACGCCAAGCTCGAAGGAGCGCTCCCTGGCCCGAAGCATGACCTCATCCTCAGCAGGAAGATCTTCTGCATAGGACCAGCTGGTGGACTTGTCGGCGCTCATGGGTTTCGCTTTCTGGGCGGCAGGGAATGTCCTTTACAGCCTACTGTGTCCGGCGGCAACGGCAGGGGAGGCGGGCGGTTGCGCCTAGGGCTGAACTTTTCCACAATCAGGAAATTCCCAGACAAGTTTGAAATGATTAATATCCGCTCATCCAAAAGGTGACCGGCGCCGAATCAGAGATGTCAACAGTATCCGGGCGTTAGTATTCCACGAGGGGAGTGGACGATGTCATCTTCAGTTGTGGCACCTGTCCCTGCAACAAACCATCCTGAGGTTGAGTGGGTTCGTCCCACCTGGGAAGAAGTGGTCACCAACCACTCGGCGAAGGTCTACCGGCTGGCTTACCGCCTGACGGGCAACAAGTACGACGCCGAGGACCTCACCCAGGAGGTGTTTGTCCGCGTCTTCCGCTCACTGGAGAACTTCAAGCCAGGCACGCTTGACGGCTGGCTGCACCGGATCACCACCAACCTCTTCCTGGACCAGGCGCGCCGGAAAACCCGGATCAGGTTCGACGCCCTCGCCGAGGATGCGGAGTCGCGGCTTCCCGGCCGCGAGCCCGGTCCGGAACAGAGCTTCGAGCTCAACAACCTGGACCTGGACGTCCAGGCTGCGCTGGAGGAACTTCCCCCGGACTTCCGCGCCGCCGTCGTCCTCTGCGACCTCGAAGGCCTGTCCTACGATGAAGTGGCGGAAGCGCTGGGCGTGAAGCTGGGCACCGTCCGCTCGAGGATCCACCGCGGCCGGACCATGCTTCGGGAGAAGCTGGCACACCGGGACCCGCGTCCCCAGCAGTCGCGCCGCAAACTGTCCATGCCGCGTATCGCCGGCATCCTCTGAACGGCGCATGAGGTCCCCGACTCCCTTCGGACGCAGGCACCAGCGCACCAGCAGCCACCTCCGGTCCTGCCAGGAATGCTCTGCAGCGGTGCGGCGGGAACGCCAGTACCTGGAGCGGCTCCGCGATGCCCCTATCCCTCCCGCCAGCGATGACCTGACAGCCCGGCTGCTGGCCCGGACGCAGGAGCTGGCTGCCGTCCCCCAGGTTCCCTTGCAACGGCCCGCGCAGCCCCGCACGGCTGTCCGGGTCCTGGCGCTGGCCGCCGGCGGCAGCACGGCCGCGGCGGCTGTCCTGGCTGCAGGCGCCTTTGCTGCGGCAGGGGATCCCCTGCCCGGGGAGGCCTTGGGGAACCCGGCTGCTTTCTCGCAGGTCTCGTCCCGGACACCGGCGGATGGCAGGCAGCTGAACGCTGAACAGCTCACCCTGCTTCGCTCCGAAGGCTGGGCCTGCCCGGAACTTGAAGCGATGGGCTTCCACCTTGAGTCGGCGAAGGCCACGGTGCTCAACGGGCAGCCGGCGGTGGAGCTGCGGCTGACGGACGGGTCCCACTACGCCACGGTGACCGAACAGCGGCTTCCCGCCCAAGGCGGTGGAGAACAGGGCGGAACTGCGCACCGGGAAGCGGATACCAATCTTCGCGTGTGGCAGTCATCGCCGTGGCTGGCAACCTACCGGACACCGGGGCACAGCTTCACTTACGAGTCCGACCTGCCGGCGGAACGGGCCGATGACGCCGTCGCCATCCTGCAGCGCCTGGGCGCCAGGGCTGAAGAAGGGGTTGCCGCCGGAGCATCGGCGTCCCCCGAAGCAGGAGGGGAGCCGCTCACCACGCGGCTGCAGCGGGGAGCGAACCGGATCGTGGCCTTTTTCACCCCATAGCGCATGCACTTCTCCCGGGCCCCGGGTTGAAATCGTCACTGGCAGCCCGGAGAGGGTAATCTTCCTAAAGTGTTTGGAATCAACGGCCCGGAGTTCTTTCTTCTGCTGATCATTGGCGTTCTGGTGATCGGCCCCCAGCGGCTGCCCGAATACACCCAGAAGCTGGCGAACCTGGTCAAGGAAGTCCGGCGCATGGCCTCCGGTGCCCGCGAGCAGATCAAGGAAGAAGTCGGGATCGACATCGATGATGTCGATTGGAAGAAGTACGACCCCCGGCAGTACGATCCCCGGCGCATCATTAAAGAGGCGCTCCTCGACGACGATTCCAAACCCGTCAGCGCCGGCGCGCCGGCCGCAGTGGCCGCCGTCTCCGGAGCCGCCGCCGTGGCAGCCGACACCGCGCCGAAGCGGCCTGAACGCGTGATCCAGTCACTGCCGCCGGGCGAAGCTGCCCCCTTCGACACCGAAGCCACCTAGAACGCCTGCACGGGTTTCACGGCACTGCATTCGGCTGCCGGCACCCAACTGGCTGAGCCTCGCTGGATGGCTGGCGCCGGCTCAGCGCGGCTGAAGCCCCAGTTTCATGCCGGCCAACCCACGCGGTTTTGCTGCCAGCTGCCCAGCGATACCTGACAGGGCCGCCGCAGCAGGAGTCCCGGACTGGCCCAGGACGATGGGCACACCCGCGTCCCCGCCCTCCCGCAGCTGGATGTCCAGCGGAATCTGGCCCAGCAGCGGCACCTCCGCCCCTACCGTTGCCGTCAGCCGTTCGGCGAGGACCTGCCCGCCGCCGCTGCCGAACAATTCCATCCTGCCGCCGTCGGGCATTTCCAGGTAGGACATGTTCTCGATGACTCCCGCCACCTTCTGGCCCGTTTGCGTGGCGATGGCGCCGGCGCGCTCGGCGACGTCGGCGGCAGCCGCCTGCGGCGTGGTGACCACCAGGATTTCCGCCTTGGGCAGCAGCTGGGCCACCGAGATGGCAATGTCGCCGGTGCCGGGCGGCAGATCGAGGAACAGGGCATCCAGGTCGCCGAAATAGACGTCGGTGAGGAACTGCTCCAAGGCGCGGTGCAGCATCGGCCCGCGCCAGGCCACGGGCTGGTTGCCGCTGACGAACATGCCGATGGAAATCACCTTCACCCCGTACGCGACAGGGGGGAGGATCATGTCATCCACCCGGGTGGGCGGCTGCGTGATGCCCATCAGGGCCGGGACGGAGAAACCGTAGACGTCCGCGTCCACGATGCCGACGCGCATGCCCTGGGCTGCCAGGGCACAGGCAAGGTTGACGGTCACCGAGGACTTGCCCACCCCGCCCTTGCCGCTTGCCACCGCGTAGACCCTGGTCAGGGAACCGGGCTCGTTGAAGGGGATCCCGCGCTGGCCTCCGGCGCCGCGGAGCAGCTCCTTGAGGGCATCGCGCTGTTCCTGGGTCATCACCTTGAGTTCAACGTCGACGGCGGCCACGCCGGGAACTGCCAGCAGCGCCTTTGTGGCGTCGGCCGTGATGGTCTCCCGCAGGGGGCAGCCGGAAATGGTGAGCAGGACAACCAGGCTGGCCCTGCCGGCGTCGTCTACGGAGACGGATTCAACCATGCCCAGTTCGGTGATGGGGCGGCGGAGTTCGGGGTCGATAACCGTGGCCAGGGCAGCGTTGACTGCCTCAGCCAACGCAGTGTTGGCAATGGGTTCGCTCATTAACGGTCCTGGGTGGAATGGCCGGGCTTGACCCGGGGGATTTGCTGGGTGCGCGGGCTGCGCTGCCGGTCACGCTGTTCCTTGAGTTTTTCCTTGACCTTGTCGCGCGGGGATTCGTGCTGCCCCTGGCCTGAGGGATCATGGGTCCGGAGCTCCTCCTGGGCCTCCAGCATGTCCTCAAGCAGTGAACGCAGCTCGGCACGGACGTAGTCGCGCGTGGCAACCTCGCGCAGCGCAATCCGCAGGGATGCGAGTTCCCGGGTCAGGTACTCCGTGTCGGAGAGGTTGCGCTCGGCGCGCTGGCGGTCCTGCTGGAGCGAGACGCGGTCGCGGTCGTCCTGCCGGTTCTGGGCCAGCAGCAGAAGCGGTGCGGCGTAGGAGGCCTGCAGGGACAGCATCAGGGTGAGCAGGGTAAAGCCGAGGTCGCGGGAATCGAACTGCCACGCCAGCGGCGCCCAGGTGTTCCAGGCCAGCCAGATGACCACGAAGACCGTCATGTAGACGAGGAACTGCGGCGTGCCCATGAAACGGGCAAAGCCTTCCGTGGCGTGGCCGAAGGCGTCCGGATCCGGCGAGAACTTGGGCAGGATGCGCTGGCGCCCGCTCAGTGGCGTATCCAGGCTGCCCTTGTCGGCCGTTTTTCGGGCGGGTATCCGCTGGTTGGGATTCTTGGGTGCGCTGCTCTCAGCCAATACGGCCACCAAGCCTTCTTATCGGGGCTTCGCCATCGTGGGCGCGCCAATCATCCGGCAACAGATGATCCAAGACGTCATCAACAGTCACCGCCCCCACAAGCCGGCCGGCGTCATTGACCACGGGGAGGGAGTTCAAATTGTAGGTAGCCAGCGTGCGCGCCACTTCGCTGATGTGGGCCTGGTCCGACAGTGGTTCCAGGTTCTTGTCCACCAGGTTGCCGAGCGGCTCGAACGGCGGGAACCGGAGCAGCTGCTGGATGTGGACAACTCCCAGGAAACGGCCGGTGGGCGTTTCCAGCGGCGGCCTGGCTATGAAGATGGAGGAGGCAAGTGCGGGGGAGAGTTCCTCGCGGCGCACGTGGGCCAGGGCCTCTGCGACCGTGGCCTCGGGAGGAAGGATGACCGGTACCGGGGTCATAAGCCCGCCTGCGGTGTCTTCGTCGTACTCCAGCAGGCGCCGGACGTCCTCCGCGCCTTCGGGCTCCATCAGCTGGAGCAGCTCCTCCGCCTGGGCCGAGGGGAGCTCACCAAGGAGGTCGGCGGCGTCGTCCGGGTCCATCTCCTCCAGCACGTCGGCTGCGCGCTGCACGTCCAGGGCGGAGAGGATCTCCACCTGGTCATCCTCCGGGAGCTCCTGGAGGACGTCGGCCAGGCGCTCGTCCTGCAGCTCGCTCGCCACTTCGAAACGACGTTTGTCGCTCATTTCCTGAAGGGCTTCGGCGAAGTCCGCAGGTTTGAGGTCCTCATGGTTGGCCACGAACTGGGTGGCGGCCTGCGGCTCGGTGCGCGGGCCCTGGAGGGCGTCGGCCCAGTCGATGATCAGGGTTTCGTTCCGGCGGAGCCGGCTCAGCGGGGACAGGGAATGGCCGCGGCGGACAAAGAGCTTGCTGACGAACCAGTCGCGTGAGCGGTGCTGGTCCATGGCGATGTCCTCGATGGTGGCGTCGCCGCTGCCGTCCCGCAGGGTGACGCGGCGGTCGAACATCTCGGCCACCACCAGCGTTTCGGCCCCGCGCTGTTCGAAGCGGCGCAGGTTCACCAGCCCGGTGCAGATGATCTGGGTCTGGTCAATGGAGGTGATGCGCGTCATCGGCACGAAGACGCGCTTCTTGCCGGGAACTTCGACGACGATGCCCACCACGTGCGGTGCGCCCTGGGTCCCCCGGGACAGCACAACAACATCGCGCAGCCGGCCCAGCCGGTCGCCCAGCGGGTCGAAGACGTCGAGGCCCAAAAGGCGCGCCACGAAGACGCGGGTAGGAGTTGTGCTCACTCCTACAGGCTACCGAGTCTGCTCTCTTTTAGCTGAATTTACAGGCAGCACACATGCTCATGGGCAAGAATGGGAGTATGGCAAACATATTTGGTGCTCCCAAGGCCGGCGGGCCCGGCGGAATGGATGAAGCCCGGGCCGTTCCCACCGGCGATACCGTGGGTTCCTACACGTCCTACCTGGATGCCCAGAAGGCCGTGGACTACCTGGCGGACCAGCAGTTCCCGGTCCACATGGTGTCCATCGTGGGCAACGAGCTGAAGATGGTGGAACGGGTGACCGGCCGCCTGAGCTACCCCCGGGTTGCACTTTCCGGAGCGCTGAGCGGCATGTGGTTCGGCCTGTTCGTGGGTGTCATGCTGTCCTTCTTCGCACCGTCACCGGGGTACTTCTCCATCCTTACCTCGGTACTGATGGGCGCAGCGTTCTTTATGCTCTTCGGCATCGTCACCTACGCCATGCAGCGCGGCAAGCGGGACTTCACCTCCACCAACCAGGTGGTGGCCACCAGCTACGACGTCGTGGTCTCGCCGGAGGCTTCCCACGAGGCCCGGCGCCTGCTCCAGCAGTTGCCGATGACCCGGTCGGATGCGGCCGCCGGCGGTGGTCCCTACACCCAGCGCGACTACAACAGCCAGCCCTACCAGCAGAACCAGCCCGGCCAGGGTCCGGCCCGCCCGTCAGGGTGGAACGATCCTTACGGCCAGCAGTCCTCGGGGTCCTCCGCCCAGGCACATCCGGTCCAGGAGGACCAGGGCCAGCCTGCTGCCGCCCAGGACACGCAGGAGCAGCCCGCTCCGGCACGGGCAGTTCGCTACCCGGACCTGCCGGACGGGCGGCCGCAATATGGAGTCCGGCTGCCGCAGGCTCCCGCCGCTGACGCCGGCCACTCTGACGCCGGCCACCCTGAGGGCGGCCAGCAGCACACGCCGGGGCAGCGCGTTGACGGCCAGCAGGACGCACCCGAGCAGCACCCGGGTGAGCCGCGGCAGTAGACTGCGGGCTGCCGAACGGGCAAAGACAAGAACGGGGCCGCCGGAACACAATGTTCCGGCGGCCCCGTTTTTTCTGCTTACGCTTCCAGGGTTCCGTCGGCTTCGCGGTAGATACCCGCCATCCAGTCCTGCACGTCCTCGGCCTTGCGCGGCAGGGCAGCGCTCAGGTTGATTGGCCCGTCGGCCGCCATCAGGACGTCGTCCTCAATGCGGACACCGATTCCACGGTATTCCTCCGGGATGGCCAGGTCCTCGGCCTTGAAGTACAAGCCGGGTTCGATGGTGAACACCATTCCTTCGGTGAGGATGCCATCCAGGTAGAGCTCGCGTTTGGCCTGGGCGCAGTCGTGGACGTCCAGGCCCAGATGGTGGCTGGTGCCGTGCGGCATCCAGCGGCGGTGCTGCTGGCCTTCGCGACTGATGGCCTCCTCCACTGTCACGGGGAGGAGCCCCCACGCCGCAAGCCGCTCGGCCAGGACAGTGGTGGCTGCGGTGTGGATGTCCCGGAACTTTGCCCCGGGCTGTGCCGCGGCAAAGCCGGCGTCAGCAGCGTCAAGCACTGCTTCGTAGACTTTGCGCTGGATGTCCGTGAACACGCCGCCGGCGGGAAGGGTGCGGGTGATGTCAGCCGTGTACAGGGAATCCGCTTCAACGCCGGCGTCCAGCAGTAGGAGCTCTCCGGCATGGATCCTGCCCGTATTACGGGTCCAGTGCAGAACCGTGGCGTTGTTCCCGGAGGCTGCGATGGTGTCGTATCCCAGCTCGTTCCCTACCTCGCGTGCCCGGGCGAAGAAGGCGCCTTCCACCACGCGCTCCCCGCGGGCGTGCGTGAGCGCGCGCGGCAGGACTTTCACCACTTCCTCGAACCCTTCAACAGTGGCTGCCACCGCGAGCTTCATCTGCTCGATTTCCCAATCGTCCTTGATCAGGCGCAGTTCGGAGAGGGCTTCGCTCAGCTTTTCGTCCAGGGCATCGAGGACGGCGAGGTCCAGGTTGTCCGGATCCTTTGCTGTGTTGTAGCGGGCAGTGTCCACCAGCGCGTCGATGTTCTCGTCCACCTTGCGGACCAGCCGGATGGAGATGCCGCCGATTTCCGGGGCGCCCACGTCCTTGGTGATGGCGGTCTCCAGTTGGTCGATGTGCGCTGTCGCCAGCCCAAGGCGTGCCTCGAATTCGGCGAGGGTGGGGCGCGCGCCGATCCAGAATTCGCCGGCCCGGGAGTCTGCATAGAACTGCTCGGTGTCGCGTCCGGCCAGCGGCCGGAAGTAAAGCGTTGCCCGGTGGTGGCCGCCGTCGTCGCCCTTTCCTTCCGCGACGGGCTCAAGGATCAGGACGGCGTCAGGCTCGTGGTCGAGGCCAAGCCCGGTCAGGTGCGCGAATCCGGAGTGGGGACGGAAGCGGTAGTCGCAGTCGTTGGAGCGGACTTTCAACGGGCCGGCAGGGATCACCAGGCGTTCGCCCTTGAACTGTCCGGAGATTGCCCTGCGCCGGGTTGCGGCGTAGCCGGCTACGGCGTCACGCTCCGGGAGCTCCTGGCTGGCGGGCGCCCAGTTGCCGGCCATGAAGGCCTTGAAAGCGTCGGAGCTGGGCCGCTGCGAGCGGTTGTTGACGCGCTCCTCCAGTGGCTGGGAAGCAGAGGTGGGGGTGTTTTCGGCATCTTTCACGGCACCATCGTCTCACCAGCTCCGCGGCTACGCGAACAGGCGGAGCCCCGTGTGCGGGGCCCTGCGGGAAGGCCGGCCGGTCGTTGCGGCCGCGCATACGCAGGGTGAACGCCGGGTCAACTACTCTGGAAAGGTGAGGATTGACCTGCATGCCCACTCCAATGTCTCGGACGGCACCGAGAATCCTGCAGACGTCATGGCTTCTGCTGCCCGTGCCAGCATGGACGTCATTGCGCTGACGGACCACGATTCCACGGCCGGCTGGGATGAGGCGTCCGCCGCAGCCATTGAGCACGGAGTAGCCCTGGTCCCCGGGATGGAGGTTTCCTGCCGGACGGAGGAGGGCATCAGCGTCCACCTCTTGAGCTATCTGCATGACCCGAAACACCCGGGGCTCCTCGAGGAAATCACCAAGGCCAAGGACGCGCGCCATACGCGTGCCGAACGGATGGTCACCCTGCTCGCGGAGGACTACCCCCTCACCTGGGACGACGTCATCCACCATGTGGCCCCGGGGGCTACCCTCGGCCGGCCCCACATCGCGGACGCCCTCGTGGCCGCCGGCGTGGTGGAGGACCGCTCGGAGGCCTTCGCCTCCATCCTCACCTCGCGGTCGCGCTACTTCATCCAGCACTACGCACCGGCGCCGGCCATCGCCGTCGAACTTGTCCGTGCCGCCGGCGGGGTCCCTGTCTTCGCCCACCCCGTGGCATCCTCGCGTGGGAGGATCGTGGGCGAGCGGGTGTACCAGGAGATGATTGACGCCGGCCTGGCGGGCCTGGAAATCGACCACCGGGACAATCCGGAAGAGGGGCGCGTGTTCCTGCGGCGGCTGGCCGCCAAGCATGACCTCCTGATCACCGGATCATCGGATTACCACGGCACCGGCAAGCCCAACCTGCTGGGGGAGAACCTCACCGAGCCGGACGTCCTCGCCCGGATCGAGGAACTGGGGACCGGGACCGCCGTCGTCCGTCCCTGATCCCGCGCTGACCCCTAGTTGGGAGGGTAGGCGGTGAACTGGGCGTGGGCACCCAGGCGCTGGGCCATGATGTCAATGGCCGGCTGGTTCTGGTCCACGCACACAAACCTGCGGTCCATCTTTGCGGCCACCGCGCCCAGCGTCCCGGAACCGGCGAAGAAATCGAGGCACCAGTCACCGGGCCGGCTGGACGCTGCCACCACCCGGCGGATGAGGCCCTCCGGCTTTTGCGTGGGGTACCCGGTCTTTTCCTTGCCGGTGGGGGAGACGATGGTGTGCCACCAGACGTCCGTGGGCAGCTTGCCCAGTTCGCGTTTGGCCGGTGTGACCAGGCCCGGCGCCATGTACGGTTCCCGGTCCACTTCGGCGCTGTTGAAGTGGTACTTCGCTGGATTCTTGACGTACACCAGGATGTTGTCGTGCTTGGTGGGCCAGCGGTTCTTGGCACGGGCGCCGTAGTCGTATGCCCAGATGATCTCGTTCAGGAAGCACTCCCGGCCGAAGATCGCGTCCAGCATCACCTTGGCGTAGTGCACTTCGCGGTAGTCCAGGTGCAGGTACAGGGTGCCGTCCTCGGCGAGCAGCCGCCACGCCTCCACGAGGCGCGGCTCCAGGAAGGACCAGTAGTCGCTGAAGGCATCGTCGTAGCGGTGCAGCGCCCCTTTGATGGTGTCGTAGGAGCGCCCCTTGAAGCCGACGCGGTCGCCGGTGCCGTCCGCGTTGGCCACCATGGTGGTCTGCTGGCGGCTTTGGGCCCGGCCCGTGTTGAACGGGGGGTCCACATAGATAAGCGTGAAGACGCCGTCCGGCAGCGAGGGAAGGAAGTCCGCGTTGTCCGCGTGGACCACCAGGCTGCTGCCGTCCGGCGCCCAGACAGTGTCAGTCATGAAGGGCGTTAGGCCTCGGTGCTTCCGGGCTGTGCAGCGTTCCCGCCGCCCACCACTTCACCGTTGCGGCGCCGTGTGCGGGTGCGGGGGCGCCGGGTGCGTGAGGGCTGCTCGGCTCCGGCTGCTGCCGGAGCGTCACTGGCAGCAGCGGGTGCTGCGGCTGAATCAGGCGTACGACGGCGGCGCTCACCGGAGCGGGCAGCGGAGTCGCTGCTGCGGCCGGCTTCGCGCTTGGCGCCACGGTCCCTGCTGTCGCGGCCACGGCCGTCGCGCGAGCTGCCGGTCTCGCGGCCCCCGCGGCTGTTCTTCTTTCCCGTCTCGCCTAGGTCCTCGAGCACCTCAGCGTCAACACCGGCGAGGGTGCGCTTGTCGCGCGGAAGCCGGCCCTTGGTGCCCTCGGGGATGTCCAGGTCCTCGTACAGGTGCGGGGAGGACGAGTAGGTTTCGACGGGCTCGGGCACGCTCAGCCCCAGGGCTTTGTTGATCAGTCCCCAGCGAGGCATGTCATCCCAGTCCACGAACGTGACGGCAGTGCCCTTGTTGCCGGCGCGGCCGGTGCGGCCCACCCGGTGCAGGTAGATCTTTTCGTCTTCCACGCACTGGTAGTTGATGACGTGCGTGACGTCGTCCACGTCGATGCCGCGGGCGGCGACGTCGGTTGCCACCAGGACATCCACCTTGTTGTTGCGGAAGGCCCGGAGTGCCTGTTCGCGAGCACCCTGTCCGAGGTCGCCGTGGATCGCTGCCGCCGCGAAGCCGCGGTCCACCAGTTCCTCTGCAACCTTGGCCGCGGTGCGCTTGGTCTTGGTGAAGATGATGGTGCGGCCGCGCCCCTTGGCCTGGAGGATGCGGGCCACCACCTCGATCTTGTCCATGCTGTGCGCGCGGTAGATCAGCTGGCGGATGTCCCGCTTGGTGAGGCCTTCGTCATCCGGGTCAGCGGCGCGGATGTGGGTGGGCTGGGTCATGTAGCGGCGGGCCATGGCAATGACCGGCCCGGGCATGGTGGCGGAGAACAGGAGGGTCTGGCGGACCGCCGGCGTGGCCGCGATCAGGGTCTCGACGTCGGGCAGGAAGCCGAGGTCAAGCATTTCGTCGGCCTCGTCCAGGATGACGATCTTCACGTTTTTCAGGCTCAGGTGCTTCTGCTTGTAAAGGTCGATGAGGCGCCCGGGGGTTCCCACCACAACCTCCACGCCGTTCTTCAGGGCCTCCACCTGGGGCTCGTAGGCCCGGCCGCCGTAGATGGTGGCGATGCGGGCGTTCCGCTTGCGGGAGGCAGTCTGAAGATCGTTGGCCACCTGCACCGCGAGTTCGCGGGTAGGGACGATGACCAGGGCCTGCGGTGCGCCGGGGACCGCGAGTTTCTCGTAGCCGGCGTCGTCCCGGCCCACTACCCGCTGCAGGGCGGGGATGCCGAAGCCCAGCGTCTTGCCGGTGCCGGTCTTGGCCTGGCCAATGATGTCGTGGCCGGAGAGGGCCACCGGCAGGGTCATGGCCTGGATGGGGAAGGGATGGGTGATTCCGGCGTCCGCCAGGGATTCCACGATGTCGGCGCGGACGTTGAAGTCCGCGAAGGACTTCTCCTCGATCTCGTGCGGCTTCTCGTCGGAGATGATGGTTTCTTCCGGCTCGATCGTTTCGGTGCCGGAGTCGTCAGTCAGAAGCTGGTGGGTATGCAATTCACTCACGTGGAGTTTCCTTATTCATTTGGGCAAGGGCGCTGCCTGCTCAACGGGCCGGCCTTGGCCGTTCCGGAGCACGCTCAGGCGCGCAAGCAATTCCAGTGGAAGCCGATCGCGGGCTATCTAAAATGCTGGCACTGGTGACCAGCGGGTGTTTCTCAAGATCGCGTAGGGGCGGGCTTGTTGGTTTCAAATCAAGGAAATCAACGACCGGGCATCCATTTCTACCTCTCCAGTCTAGCCGCAAGGGCAGGGAAACCCGGCTTTGGACCGCCGTGCCTGCCAGCTGGAAGGAAATCAGCCCGCTTCAGGACAGTGGCGGGACCAGTTCAAAATGCACTTCGCGGGTGGCGATATCGGAGGACACCAGGCGCACGCGGACCTTGGTGCCGGCCTCCAGCTCGCCGGCGCAGCGGGCCGTGACGGCAGGTTCGGCAATCTGGATAATGCCGGAGCCCCCGTTGCCGTTGCCATTGCGGCCGTTTCCGTTCCTGCCGTTGCCGCCGTTGCCGTTCTTGCCGGTGCTCCCGTTCCCGTTTTCCTTTTGGGGCTTGGATCCGGAGATGACAATTGCGTCGAACTCCTGCCCGATGTGGTTGACCAGGAGCGCCGCCTCCACGGTGTCCAGGGCCATGCGCTCCATCCGGGACGCCAACTGGTCCGAGCCGGCCATGATCTCGGGAAGTGAGGGCAGCGCATCACGGACCCAGCCGGGCACTTCGCCACCATTGCACAGGGCCTCGCAGGTCACCAGGACAAAGCGGTCCACCAGGCGGCGCAGAGGCGCGGTGGTGTGGGCGTAGGCCGCGCCAATGGCGGACTGAACGGCGTCTTCGGGGACCGTGCCGTCGAACGCCGTGTACGCAGCCCCCCGGAAGAGCATTCCCGCTGAATGCATAATGGCCAGCTGCCGGGGCTCCGTGGGGTCGAGGCTGCGAAGGTACTCGCCGTAGCTCACCTCACCGTCCCAGGGCTTTCCGAGGGCCTCCGTCTGGAGCCGGAAATGGTGCAGGGAACGCTCGTCCGGTGACGGCATGGTGCGGAGGATGCCCACTTTGCCGGCCAGCATTAGCTGCGCCGCCGCCATGCCCGTCATAAGCGAGATCTGGGCGTTCCAGTCCTCGACGGGCAGCTGCGGGGCCGCCGAAATCCGGTAGCCGCCGTCGGGAAGCTGGACAATCTCCTGGTCCGGCATGTTCAGGCTTGCGCCGTCCCGCGCGCGCTCCAGCGCCACGCGCTTTAGCCCCACCTCTTTGAGGAGGACCAGGACGGCGGAAGGGCTGCCGCCGTCCAGCTCCTCCTGGGCGCCCTTGTAGCTGAGCTTGGCGCGGCTGCGCATGCGGGCCCGCCTGACCGTGACGGCGGTGACTTCGGCGCTGGCGTCGAGCCGGAAATCCCAAACGAACGCCGAACAGTCCTGCCCCGGCAGGAGGCTTCCCGCGCCTTCGCTGATGACTTCCGGGTGCAGCGGAATGCGGCCGTCCGGGGTGTAGAAAGTCTGCCCCCGGCGCCGTGTCTCGGCGTCCAGCGGCCCGCCGGGAGCCACGAACACGGGGACGTCGGCGATGGCATACAGCACGCGGTAGCCGCTGCCGTCCCGCTCAATGTAGAGCGCCTGGTCAAGGTCGGTGGACGACGCAGGGTCGATGGTGATGAAGTCGATGCCGGTGAGGTCATGGGCCGGCAGCTGCAGTGCCGATACCGCCGCCTCGGCGTCCTTCACGGCGTCAGCCGGGTAGTCGCCCGGCAGCTCAAGTTCCGTCCGCAGGGCGCTGAGTGCAGCCTCGAGGGCGTTGGTGTGCTCGTGGACATTGGGGGCCAGCCGATGATGTGACACGAAAATCAGCGTAGCCCGAATTTCGCAAATAGTGCACCGGGCCGCCCGCGGCTGCCCCGGAGATCCGGCTCCGCGTCAGGGGCGGGCAGCGTCCAGGGCGCCGAGCAGCGATGCGGCAGCGGCTGCCGGATCATCGGCTTCCGTGATGGCCCGGACCACAACGATCCTGCTGGCACCGGCCGCCACCACCTGCTCCACGTTGCCGTGGTCAATCCCGCCGATCGCGAACCAGGGCACGCCGCCGTCGGGCCTTCCCTGCCCTTGCGCCGCCGAGGCGGCGGCCGCATGCTTCACCAGCTCCAAGCCGACGGCGGCCCGGCCGGGTTTGGTGGGTGTTGCCCACAGCGGGCCCACGCAGAAGTAGTCGAGCGCGGCGGGGCCGGCGGCAGCGGCCAGGGCGGCGTCCACCTGTTCGGGGCTGTGGCTGGACAGGCCGATTGCGGCGTTCCCGTTCAGCAGCGTCCGGGCTGCCTTGAGGGGAAGGTCTTTCTGGCCTATGTGGAAGACCGGGGCGCCTGAGAGTACGGCAATGTCCGCGCGGTCGTTTACTGCCCACAGCCTGCCGTGGCGGACCGCTGCCTCCTTCAGGACGGACAGGAGTTCCAGCTCCTCGGCGGCTTCGATGGACTTGTCCCGGAGCTGGATGATGTCCACGCCGCCCGCGAACGCGGCATCCACGAACTGTTCAAAGTCACCCTGGCGGCGGCGGGCATCCGTGCAGAGGTACAGGCGCGCATTGTGCAGGCCGGCACTCCCTTCCGCGTTGATAAAGGCGTCTGTACCGGACGGACGGGAAGCGGCGGCAGCGGGGTGGGACACATTCATGGGAGCCAGCCTAGTTCCTCTACACTGGGCTCGTACTGCGGGAGCCGCGGCAGCTGTCACAAAGCGCCGGGCTGAGAGGGCGTCAGAGCCGACCGCTTGACCTGATCCGGTTAATACCGGCGTAGGGAAGGAGACAACCGATGCCTCACGCACAAAGCGGCCGTCCTGGTCCCGGCTCCGCGATCGCGGCCGATGTTGCGGTGATCGGCGGGGGAGCCATCGGCCACGGCATTGCCTGGGAGGCGAGGCAGTCGGGCCGTTCGGTGGTGGTGATCGATGATGCGCCGGGTTCGGGGGCCAGCTGGGCGGCCGCGGGGATGCTTGCCCCGGTGAGCGAGCTGCACTACCAGGAGGAAGACCTCCTGGAACTCATGATCGATGCCTCCGCCCGCTGGCCAGGTTTCGCCGCGGACCTCGCCGCGGCTGCGGGTTCGGATCCCGGATATCTGACGACGCCGACCCTCGCCGTGGGTGCCGACGCCGCGGACAGGAGGGCTTTGCTGGACCTGCGTGCAGTCCAGCTGTCCAGCGGCCTCACGGTTGAACCGCTCACCATCCGCGAGGCCCGGCGCCGCGAGCCCCTGCTCAGCCCGGGCATTGCCTGTGCGCTGGATACCCCGGCGGACCACCAGGTGGATCCCAGGCTGCTGGTGGCCTGCCTCCGCCGTGCCCTGGCCGGGAATGCCGGCGGAGCGTTAAGCAGCCGTTGTCGTGTGCCCGGCGCCGTCGACGGATATGCGGTGCCGGACAAGGCAACCGGCCTGCTTTGGAAGGACGGTGCCGTTGCCGGAGCAGTCCTGGAGGGCGGTGGGACCGTCCTGGCGGGGGAGACGGTGGTGGCCAACGGGCTGCACGCCGCGGAACTCGCGGGACTGCCGGCAGGCCTGCACCTTCCCCTGCGGCCGGTGCACGGGGACATCCTGCGGCTCGCAGTACCTGCGCACCTTCGGCCGCTGGTGACCTCAACTGTCCGGGGGCTGGTTCGCGGGATTCCCGTATATATCGTCCCCCGGCAGGACGGGACCGTGGTGGTCGGGGCAACCCAGCGTGAGGATGCGCTGGGAAGGGACACCGGTTCCAGCGCGGAGGCGGTGTCTGCCGGGGGCGTATACCAGCTTCTCCGCGACGCGCAGGTGCTCGTGCCCGCCGTCGCGGAGCTAGAGCTGCTCGAATGCACGGCACGTGCCCGGCCCGGCACACCGGATAACGCCCCGCTGCTCGGACGGGTGCCCCTGCCCGACGAGCCCTCCGCAGGCCGCCAACCCGGCACTGGAGGGCCGAACACGCCCGGGCCCGGCCACGTGCCCGGGCTCATTGTTGCCACCGGTTTCTTCCGCCATGGCATCCTGCTCACCCCGGCTGCGGCCGTAATCTGCCGCGAACTCCTGGACGGCAGGGAAGACCCCCGCTGGGCCCCGTTCAACCCGGGCCGGTTCAGCGCGGCTCCCTCCCGCCCGGCCGACGCGGCCCACCCACTCAACATCCAGGAGACAGCATGAACATCACCCTGAACGGAACCGGCCGCACCGTGGCCGGCGATTCGTCCATCGCGGCGCTCGTCAGCGAGGTCACCGGCCGTCCACTGGCCGCTGACGGCCGGGCCACGGACGGCCGGAGGCTGGGCGTGGCCGTGGCCCGCAATGCCCAGGTTGTGCCCCGCAGCCTGTGGTCCGCCACGGCGCTCGCCGAGGGCGACGACGTCGAACTTGTCACGGCAGTACAGGGAGGCTGACCACCATGACCGAAACCACCATCAACAGCAGCCAGCTCTCCGGCCTCAATGACCCGCTGGTCATTGACGGCGTCCCCCTGGCATCCCGGCTCATCATGGGCACCGGCGGCGCGCCCAGCCTCGACGGGCTGGGCGCCGCGCTCCTGGCGTCCGGCACTTCACTCACCACCGTGGCCATGCGCCGCTATTCGCCGGACGAGGCAGGCTCGCTCTTCCAGCTGCTGGTGGACCACGGCATCCGGGTCCTGCCCAACACCGCAGGGTGTTTTACGGCGCGTGACGCGGTCCTCACTGCCGAACTCGCCCGGGAAGCCCTTGAAACCGACTGGGTGAAGCTCGAGGTCATCGCAGATGAACACACCCTCCTGCCGGACGCCGTTGAGCTTGTGGAAGCCACGGAGCAGCTGGTCAACAGGGGATTCAAGGTCTTTGCGTACACCAATGACGATCCCGTCCTGGCCCTGCGGCTCGAAAACCTCGGAGCCACCGCTGTGATGCCGCTTGGCTCGCCGATCGGGACCGGCCTGGGCATCCTCAATCCCCACAACATTGAACTCATTGTGTCCCGGGCCTCGGTGCCGGTGGTGCTGGACGCGGGCATCGGTACGGCCTCCGACGCCGCCCTCGCGATGGAACTGGGCTGTGATGCCGTGCTCCTGGCCACGGCCGTGACGAGGGCGCAGAACCCCGCCCTGATGGGGGAGGCCTTCAAGCACGCGGTCATCGCCGGTAGGCTGGCGAAAGCGGCAGGTCGCATACCCCGCCGTGAACACGCGCTGGCGTCGTCGGCAATGGAGGGCCGGGCCGAGTTCCTGTAGGGCCCGCATTCTGCCGGCCGGCGCCCTGATCCCAGGAGCAGCAGTGGCCGGCAAAGACGCACTTTCCCCGGAACGTATCAACGAAGCCCTCGCCGGGCTGCCTGACTGGCGCGCCGGGGATGGCGGGCTGGTCACCGTCTTCAAGATGCCGACGGCGGCTGCCGCACTCGAGCTGATTGCCGACGTCGGACGCCTGGCCGAGGAGCAGAACCACCATCCGGACCTGGACTGGCGCTACAACCGCGTCTTCATCCGCTACACGTCCCACGACGCCGGGGGACAGGTGACCGCGCGGGACCTCGCGGCAGCCGCGGGAGCAAGTGAGGCTGCGGCAGCGGCCGGGGCCGTAGCCGAGCCGGCGAAGTACGTGCAGGGGCATTAGGCGCCTGCACAGCGCCAAGCGTCCCCACCGTGTGGCAGGCGGGGCACCAGGCGGCCGCGTTCACCAGAGACTGTTTCCTTTAAACGGCCGTGGCCGCCACCCCGAGGGGCTGCGGCCACGGCCGTTTAGCGTGTGCTGCGCCCGTCCACGTTCCTGGCCGGGCCTCAGGCCCGCAGGATCGCCGTCAGACGTTCCGTATCCTGCCGGGCACGGGAGCGGCCAAGGTAGATGGCGGCCGCTGTTGCGGCCGCGGCTCCGAGCACGATCGGCAGCACCCAGGGGATCCAGGTGAGTCCCGGCAGGTATCCGAATCCGGCGGCCATCAGGATGATCCACGCCAGGGCCGCCACGGCCACGGAAGCCCCGGCGGGCACACCGGCCCCATACTTGGCATGCCGCTTGTCGTTAGCCCAGACAATAAAGCCTGCGGCTGCGGCTGCCAGTACAACGATGGTCAGCGAAAGCATGGTCCTCCTTGGACTGCGGGCGGTTCTTCGGCAGGTCCTAGAACTGGCCGAACCCTACGCGCCGCGCTTCTTCGGCCCCGATTTCCACGTAGCCCAGGGCGTTTCCGGGAACAATGATCAGGCGTCCCTTGTCATCCTTCAGGCGGAGCTCACTGCCCTTGGTGATGGCATCCTCCACAATCTTGGCTACCGAATCCGCATCCTCGTTTGATTCCAGTACGATTTCGCGGCCGATATTCTGAACGCCGATCTTAATTTCCACAGGGGCCTCCCAGCCATTCACGTTCGTTGCTTATGTCTTATTTGTAGTCTAGGACTCTTTGGGGAAGCGAGAGATTCCGCGCCAAGCTAAACGGTAGATGAGGTCGCTGGCGACATCGAGGTCCAGGTTGCCGTCCGTTTCAAGCCAGTAACGGGCACTGACCTGCGCCATTCCAGCGAGTCCCCGGCCCAGGAGTTGCGCCTCAAGATGGGGGAGCTTGGTGTCCTCGGCGATGACGCGGGCGATGGCGTCGGCAAACGTCCTGTTGAAGGTTTCCAGCCGTGCGCTGACGTCAGGGTCATTGATCAGGTCCGACTCGAACACCAGCCGGTGGGCCTGGTCGTCGTTGGCTATGAACTGGAAATACGCCCGCATGACGGCCTGGACGCGCTCGTCATTGTCCGTGGTGGAGTTCAGCGCCCCCAGCATGAGGTCGGTCAGGGACGCGAGGTGGCTTTCGAGCAGGGCGAGGTACAGTTCCCGTTTTGAGGGAAAGTGCTGGTAGAGCACCGGTTTGCTGACGTGCGCCGTCTCGGCGATCTCGTCCATGGCTGCACCGTGGTAACCGTTGGCCACGAAGACTTCCTGGGCTGCCATGAGCAGCTGGGCGCGGCGTTCGTCCCGTGGAAGCCTGGCTGACCGTTGGCCTGCAGGACGCGAGGGCGTTTGCGGTTCGACGGCCGGCGGGCGGTTAGCCCGAGCTTCATGGACCACGGTTGTCCTTCTTTCGTTGCAGTTACCTCCACTTTACTGCGGGGTAATATGACCGGGCGGTATCCCGGGGCATACATTGAAGTATGGCCTCGACGTTCAATGCAAATGTTTCAACTGTGTCCTTGGATCCGCTGGTGGAACCGGCAGCCGACCTCACCGCCGCAGAGGTGGAGCGCTATTCGCGGCATCTGATCATTCCCGAGATCGGCGCCATCGGGCAGCGGCGGCTCAAGAACGCAAGAGTGCTGGTTATCGGGGCCGGCGGGTTGGGATCGCCTGCGCTGCTGTACCTCGCCGCCGCCGGGGTGGGGACGCTGGGAATCATTGACGACGACGACGTTGACCTCAGCAACCTGCAGCGCCAGGTCATCCACGGGGTGAAGGACGTTGGCCGGCCCAAGATCGAGTCGGCCCGCGACGCCATCGCCGACCTGAACCCCTTGGTGGACGTCCGGCTGCATAATGTCCGGCTGGATGCCTCGAACGCACTGGAACTGTTCGCGGGCTACGACCTCATCCTCGACGGCGCCGACAACTTCGCTACCCGCTACCTGGTTAATGACGCTGCAGCCATCCTGGGCAAGCCGTACGTCTGGGGTTCCATCTTCCGTTTTGACGGCCAGGTCAGCGTGTTCTGGGAAAAGCACGGGCCCACGTACCGGGACCTCTACCCTGAGGCACCCCCCGCCGGCTCTGTGCCGTCCTGCGGCGAGGGCGGCGTGTTCGGCATGCTGTGCGCGGCCGTGGGGTCGCTGATGGTGACCGAAGCGGTCAAGCTGATCACCGGCGTCGGACGTTCCCTGCTGGGCCGGGTGGCGCTGTACGACGCCCTCGGCGGAAGCTGGCGGGAGATCCGGGTGTCCAAGGACCCGGCGGCGGAGCCGATCACGGAACTGGTGGACTACGAGGCCTTCTGTGGCATTACCCCGGCGGCCCCGTCGGACACGGAACATACCGTCACAGCCACGCAGCTCGCCACCATGCTCGCCTCACGGAAGGCAGGCCTCAAGGACTTCGACCTGGTGGACGTGCGGGAACCGGGTGAGTACGACATTGTCCGCATCGACGGCGCCGTGCTGATCCCGCAGGGCCGGATCCTGGCGGGGGAGGCCTGGCCGGAGATTCCCCAGGACCGGGATGTGGTGTTCCTTTGCAAAGCGGGTACACGGTCCGCCAACGTCCTGGCCGCGGCCAGGAAAGCGGGCTACCAGCGGGTCAGCCATCTCGACGGCGGCATTCTCGCCTGGGTGCGTGAGGTGGAACCCAACAAACCCGTCTACTAGGACGCTCTATCACTTGATGTGGGTTGAACTGAAACGCTCTATCACTTGATGTGGGTTGAACTGAAACGCTCTATCACTTGATGTGGGTTGAACTGAAACGCTCTATCACTTGATGTGGCTTGGACCGAAACGCTCTATCACTTTCCTGCGGGAGGTGAGCGAGCGTTGGCGAAAACGGCGCATTAATGGAGAGAGCGTGGGCCAAAAGGGCACAGGAAGTGCGAGAGCGTTGGCGGGGGAGGGCGGATCAGGCGGTTTCGAGGCCGCGGTGGTCCACCGGGCATTCGGCCTGGGGGGCCGCAGCCGCCGGCTGCTCCACGGTGATGCCGTAGAGGGCCTCCAGGGCTGCCACGTAGTCGTCCTGCTGGCCATTTGCGGCGAGCTCGCGGGCGCGCACCGTGGGCACATGGAGGAGCTGCTTGACCATGCGGCGAAGCGCAAACTCCACTTCCTCGGCAGCGGCCGTGCAGCCGTGCCGGGCCCGGACCTTTTCCATTTCCGCGTCCAGGACGCTCATGGTGTGCCGGCGCAGGGCAACGATAGCGGAATCCACGGACCTGACCTCGCGCTCGTGCTCGAAGGCCTTCGCGGCCCCGCTCACAATGCCGCTGGCCTGGGCCAGCGATTCGGCCTGCTCCTGGGGAGCGGCGAGGCGCACCGACTCCAGGGTGAGGAGCTCAACGCCATCAAGTTCGCCAACTCCGGGGTCGAAGTCATGGGTAAGCGCAAGGTCGATGGCAATCAGCGGCTGTGGAGAGTTCGCGCGGACATCAGCCAGTTCAGCGGCTTCCACCCTGGTGTCGGAACCGCTGCAGCCGATCATGACGTCAGCCGCAGCAACGGCCGGGCGAAGGGAGTCGGCGTCAAGCGCGGTGCCGCCACGGGTGGCCACGAAACCTTCGGCGCGGCCGGAAGAGGAAAAGACCGATATGTCCGTGCAGCCGCGTTCGCGCAGGAGCGCCATGGTGGCCCCGGCGTAGGCTCCCGTGCCGAACACCACGACTTTCTTGCTGGACCAGTCCGGATTCTCGGACAGGTCGGTTGCCAGGTCCAGGGCGACGGAAACAATGGACAGGCCCCGGGAGCCGAGGGCCGTTTGCGCGCCGACATCCTTGGCAGTCTTTGAGGCCGCCTGGAACAGTCGGACCAGGCCGGCGCTTGCCGTGCCTTCATGCTGGGCGGTGATCAGTGCCCGCCGGACCTGCCCGGCGATTTCACGTTCTCCGACGACGGCGGAGTCCAGGCCTGCGCTGACGGCAAAGAGGTGCTGGCTGACTTCCGGACCGGTGCGGGTACTGAAGGAGCGTGAGACGAGGGGTTCGCTCAGTCCACTGACGTCACTGATCTGGGCCACCAGGGCGGCGCGGGCAGCCTCCACATCATCCGGATGGGGTGCCTCGCCATAGATCTCGTAGCGGTTGCAGGTGGCAAGGACAATGGCACCCGTCACTGCCGGCGATCCGGAGAGGGCGGATGTGGCGATCCCAGAGGAACCGTTGCTCAACTGAGCAACGGTCTCAAGATCGATGTCGGCGTGTGTAGCCACCAATGAAAAAAGAACCACAGCAGGACAATCATAGCTTTTTCGTTACTCGGTAGAACAACTCCGGACGTGGACTGGTGCAGGCGGAGGCTGTGATTCCTGCCACGGCGCGGCCAAAGCACCTTCGGGTGACACTTTGTCGTTATCTTTTGCAGCCGATTTTCGGCACAATCAAAGGCATGACTTCCAGCCCCGCCATGTCCCCTGCCGGCGCCCTCGCCGCAGACCACCCGCTGCTGGACGGCCGCACCGCAGATTCCCCGCTGATCACGGCATACCGCGGAGGCAAACCGTCCCGGCGCCCTGTCTGGTTCATGCGGCAGGCCGGACGCTCGCTGCCTGAGTACCTCAAGGTCCGCGAAGGCGTTGCGATGCTGGACTCCTGCCTGCGTCCGGAGCTGGCTTCAGAGATTACGCTCCAGCCCGTCCGCCGCCACGACGTTGACGCGGGCATCTTCTTCTCGGACATCGTCATTCCCCTGAAGCTTGCCGGAGTCGGCGTGGACATCGTGCCTGGCGTGGGACCGGTCCTTGACACTCCGGTCCGCACGGCCGCAGACGTGGCAGCGCTGCCGCAGCTGACATGGGAATCACTGGAACCGATCCGTGAAGCGGTCCGCCTCACCGTGGCCGAGCTGGGCAGCACCCCGCTGATTGGCTTCGCCGGCGCACCGTTCACGCTGGCGGCCTACATGGTGGAGGGGAGGCCGTCCCGTGACCACCTGGGCCCCCGCACCATGATGCACGCAGACCCCGAAACCTGGAACGCCCTGGCCAACTGGGCCGCCGACGCCTCCGGCATGTTCCTGCAGGCACAGCTCGAGGCCGGCGCTTCCGCAGCCCAGCTGTTCGACTCCTGGGCCGGTTCCCTGGGCCTGGCGGACTACACCAGGTATGTGGCGCCGGCCTCGGCACGCGCCCTGGACCACGTGCGGCACCTCGGCGCTCCGCTGATCCACTTCGGCACGGGCACGTCAGAACTCCTGGTGGCCATGCGCGACGTTGGAGTGGATGTGGTGGGCGTGGACTACCGCCTTCCGCTCGATGAGGCAAACCGCCGGCTGGGCGGCACGGTGCCGCTGCAGGGGAACATCGATCCCGCGCTCCTGCCGGCTCCCTGGGAAATCCTTGAAGCGCACGTCCGCGAGGTCATAGCCGCCGGCGCCGCAGCCCCCGGGCACGTGGTCAACCTGGGGCACGGCGTTCCGCCGGAGACGGATCCTTCCGTCCTCACCCGGGTAGTCGAACTCATCCACTCCATCTCCCCGGAGTAACCCCATGGGCAGCATGCCGGCTCAGCCCCGGACCGCGCTGGTGCTGGGCGGCGGTATTTCCGGGCTGCTCTCCGCCCGGGAGCTGGCTTCCGCCGGCTACCAGGTCACAGTCCTGGAAGCCGGACCGGAATGGGGCGGCTGCGTAGGCAGCCACACCGTTGCCGGCCTGACCCTGGACAGCGGCGCGGAGTCCTTCGCCACCCGGTCCGACGCTGTTGCGCGGCTGGCCGGGGAGCTTGGCCTCGCAGGCAGCATCGTCCCGCCGCGCCCGGGGGGAGCATGGGTCGAGCTTCCGGACGGCCCGCGCGAACTGCCCAAGACGGGCGTCCTGGGCATTCCGGCCAACCCGTGGGACCCGGAAGTCAGGAGGTCGTTGGGCGTCCTGGGAACCCTCCGGGCCGCCCTGGACAGGTTCCTCCCGGCCTCAGTGGGGACGGCGGAAGATGTCATCAGCGTCTCCGCCCTGGTAAAAGCACGCATGGGAAACAGGGTCCTGGAACGCCTGGTGGCCCCGGTGGTGGGCGGTGTTCACTCCGCGGATCCAGGGCTGCTCGACGTGGACATGGTGGCTCCGGGGCTCCGCGCCGGCATCAGGCGGCACGGCTCCCTTGCCGCTGCAGTTTCCGCCCAGCGCCGCGCCGGCGCCGCGTCACAAAGGCACAACGGCCGCGGGCCGGAACCTGCCGCTCCGGCCAAGGCAGGCTCTGCCGTTGCCGGCCTTGAGCGCGGGATGCACACGCTGGTCACCGCTTTGGTGGGCGAGCTCCGCAGCCGCGGGGTGACGCTCCTTTCCGCGACGCCCGCCTCCGCGGTGGCCCGGACGGCTGAAGGGTGGCGGGTTAGCTCGCCGGGAGCAACGTTCGACGCCGGCCTGCTGGTGGTAGGAGTTGACGGTCCGGCCGCCGTCGGACTTTTGGAAGCCGCAGTGCCCGCCCTGGCAGGGCGACGGCCTCCCGCAGGACCCGACGTCAAACTGGTCACGCTCGTTCTCGACAAGCCCGAACTGGACAGCCGTCCCCGCGGCACGGGCGTGCTGGTGGCGCCCCAGACCCCCGGCATTGAAGCGAAAGCCCTGACCCATGCCACCGGCAAATGGCATTGGCTGGCCGAAGCGGCCGGCCCCGGCCGTCACGTTATCCGGCTCTCCTACGGCCGGGTGGACGGGGCCGGCGAACAGCCCGGCGGTCCTGGCACCGACGCCGAACTGCTCGCCGCTTCCCTGCGCGATGCACAGGCCCTGCTGGGCGTGGCCATCGAAGCCGGGGACGTGGTGGACTGGGACGTGGTCCGGTGGCGCGGATCGCTGCCCTTCGCCGCTGTGGGACACCGCGCCCGCGTGGCGGACATCCGGAAGGCCTGTGCCGCGGCGGGGAGCCTGGCCGTCGTCGGCGGCTGGGTGGCGGGCAACGGTCTGGCCGCTGTGGTCTCCGACACGATCGAACAGATCCACAGCCTGGTCCGCTGAACTTCGCTGCTGGTCAGGAGCGCGTAGCTGCCAGGGCCTCCTGCCAGGGCACTAAGTCGCTGATCTGCCCAACTTTTATGTCGCCAGCCGCCGTGGCTAGGGGGGCAGGCAGGGAACCGAGCGCGGAGCCGCGCAAGGACACAACGTACGACGGCGGCAGGCCTGCCAGGCAGGCAGCTGCCCCTTCTCCAGTCCCTTCCACCCTGTCCGTTCCAATTCCCCTCCTTCCGGCGGTCACAGCCTCGCTGGCTCCCTCGGCCACGGCATCCCCGTCGGCGGTACCGTCGACGCCCCTCCCGCTGCCGTCAGATGTACCGGACATACCGTCGGCAACGCTTCCTGCAACAGCCGTGCCGGTTCCGTCCCTGTCCTCGCCGGGGACGCTGACAGGGAGCCCGGCTCCTTCCGCGACCGCCGGGCCGACCGCGGCCGGCACTCCCACCGGCGCGCCCGTGCCGCCGATGGAACACGGGACGCGGGCAGAGCAGCCTGCGGCTGGCCTGCCTGGCACCGAACACCGAAGTGCTGAGCAGCCACCGACCGCACACCCGGTCCCCGCGCACCCGGCCTCCGCCCAGCCAGGCATTCCCGGGGACGGCGTGCCGCCGCCTGCGGCGGGCTTGGAGGCCGGGGCCGGCACGCCCGGAGCTCCGGGGGCAGCCGAAGCAGTACAGCCGGAGCAGGCCAGGGAAACGGGCGGACGCACTCCGCAGGCCGCAGGGACACTGCCGGGCAGCAGGCAGCGTGTGGGCTCCTACATCAGCACGCAGCCGGAGCTGCAGGCAGCCATGATCGGGCTCGGCCTGGGACTGGTGGGCCTGGCCGCCGGTGCGGGCGTGATCTACCTTCGGTTGCGGAAGCCCTAGGGGAAGCCGGGAACTGCCCGGCCCTCCCGCCGATGTGACGTTGCGCACTTCTACGGCTTGTAGAAGTTGTTGGTTTCGACTTGACGGGTAGGAGGGGGCAAACTTGTAACCATGAGCCACACTTCTGCCGAATCTGTCACTAAAACCGAAGAATCAGCCGAGCAGTTTTTCACCCTCTGGACGGTATTCAAGCGCTCCGAAACCCTGATCCGCAGCGCCGACGCAGCCGCTGACTTCGAGGCCCTCCTGGAACGGCTGGCCCAGGCCGGCGTGACGCACCGCGGCAGCTACGACGTCTCCGCCATGCGGGCCGATGCGGACGTCATGGTGTGGCTCCACGGTCCCAAGCCGGAAGCGCTGCAGCAGGCCATCCGCGACATCCGCCGCAGTACCCTCTTTGCCGGCACGGAAATTGTCTGGTCCGCCATGGGCGTGCACCGCGAGGCCGAGTTCGCCAAGAACCACACGCCCGCATACTCCCGTGGGGTAGCGCCGGCGGAATGGCTGTGCGTCTACCCGTTCGTCCGCTCCTACGAGTGGTACATCCTGCCCGAGGAAGAGCGGGGCGCGATGCTTCGCGAACACGGCCTCCTGGGCCGGGAGTTCCCGCAGGTCATCTCCAACACCGTCTCCTCGTTCGCCCTCGGTGACTGGGAATGGATCCTGGGCCTTGAGGCCCCCGAACTGGTGGACCTGGTGGACCTGATGCGCCACCTGCGCGCCACCGAAGCACGCAACCACGTCCGGGAGGAAGTCCCGTTCTACACCGGACGCCGGATTTCCCCGGCAGAAGTAGCGGAGGTGCTCGCATGAGCCAGCTTGACCCCACAACCGCCGGCGGCGCCGTCGTCGTCAACCCTGTCACCGAGGCCGGGCGGATGGCACCCAAGAATTACGACGCCGTCCTCCTCGCCTCCTTCGGCGGGCCGGAAGGCCAGGAGGACGTCATCCCGTTCCTCCGCAACGTGACCCGCGGCCGCGGCATCCCGGATGAACGGCTGGAAGAGGTCTCGCACCACTACCGCGCCAACGGCGGCATCAGCCCCATCAACCAGCAGAACCGCGAGCTCAAGGCTGCCCTGGAGGCCGAACTCGCTGCCCGCGGCATCGAGCTGCCGGTCCTGTGGGGCAACCGCAACTGGGCCCCGTACATCCCGCAGACCCTGCAGGACGCGTACGACGCTGGCCACCGCCGCCTCCTGATGATCACCACGAGTGCCTACTCCTGTTACTCCAGCTGCCGCCAGTACCGCGAGGACATCGGGATGGCACTGACCGAAACCGGCCTGGACGGCCGGCTCGAAGTGGACAAGGTGCGCCAGTACTTCGACCACCCCGGGTTCGTGGAGCCGTTCGTTGAGGGCACCGCCGCCGGCCTCGCCGAGGTCCGGGAACGGCTCGCAGCGGCAGGCGCCCCGGACGCGCCGGTCCAGATCCTGTTTGCCACCCACTCCATCCCCACCCGGGACGCGGAGGCCGCCGGCCGCTCGGAGGGCGAACCCCGCGAATTCGCGGAAGGCTCCGCCTACGTTGCCCAGCACCTGGCCACGGCTGCCGCCGTCATCCGGCGCGTGGAAGAGGAATCGGGCCTGACGGCGCCCTGGTCCCTGGTGTACCAGTCCCGGTCCGGCGCTCCGCACGTGCCCTGGCTGGAGCCGGACATCAACGACGCCATCGAGGAACTGGCCGGCCAGGGTGTCAAGGGAATTGTCATCGTCCCGCTTGGATTCGTCAGCGACCACATGGAAGTTGTCTGGGACCTGGACACCGAAGCCCTGGAAACCTGCGCCAACCTGGGGCTTACCGCCACGCGCGTCCCCACACCCGGCACACACCGGAAGTTCGTCAACGGCATGGTGGACCTGATTTCAGAGCGGACGGCTGCCAACAACATCAGTGACCGTCCGGCGCTGACGGACCTCGGCCCCTGGTATGACGTCTGCCGGCCGGGCTGCTGCCAGAACTTCCGCGGCGAAAAGCCCACCATTGCCGGTGCGGACACCACCGTGGGTACCGGGCACGACTCCTACCCCGGCGAGGCCGGCGCCAGCCAGCCAGCCGCTTCCGGGGGAGCGCCGAAGCAGTGACGGTCCGGATCGGCACCCGCGCCAGCAAGCTGGCGCTCACGCAGACGCAGCAGACCGCAGACCAGCTGGCCGCCGTCGGAGGGTTTCCGGTGGAGCTGGTCCACATCCGGACCGACGGCGATGTGTTGACGGGCTCGCTCTCCCAGATGGGCGGCACCGGCGTCTTTGTCGCCGCCCTGCGGGATGCGCTGCTGCGCAACGAGTGCGACGTCGCCATCCATTCACTCAAGGACCTGCCCACGGGCGCGGCCGTAGGGCTGAGCCTGGCGGCAACTCCGCGGCGGGTGGATGTCCGCGATGTCCTGTGCGCCCGGGACGGGCTGAAACTGGCCGACCTCCCCGCGGGCGCACGGGTGGGCACCGGCTCTCCGCGGCGCGCCGCCCAGCTCCGCGCCGCACGGCCGGACCTGGAGATCATCGATATCCGCGGCAACGTGGACACCCGCCTTGGCCGGGTCCCCGGGCTGCCGGGCAACGCCACAACTGAAGTGGTTCCCGGCAAGTCCTGCGACCTGGATGCCGTGGTACTGGCAGCCGCAGGCCTGGAACGCATCAGCAGGCTGGACACCGTCAGCGAGTTCCTCGAAACGGACGTTATGCTTCCCGCCGCCGGGCAGGGGTCGTTGGCCATCGAGTGCCGCACGGCCGACGCCCCCGCCCGGCCCGGCTTTGCCGAAGGGTCCAAAGACGTCCTGGCCCAGGCCCTCAGCGCACTTGACGATCCCGACACCCGGCTCGCGGTCACGGCCGAGCGGGCCCTGCTGGCCCGGCTTGAGGCCGGCTGCGCGGCACCGGTTGGCGCCTACGCCTTCCGCAAGGGCAGCCTGCTGCACCTGGAGGCCGTGGTGTGCGCGGTGGACGGCACGGCTTCTGTCCGGGACAAGCGGGCCACCGACGGCCTCACCGAGGTGGGCGCCACGCTGCTGGGCATCGAACTGGCCGAAGTCCTGCTCGCCGCCGGCGCCGCGGACATCGCGGACCTGCAGGCTTCCTGATTCCGGCCATGCGGTTGCCTGTCCAGTGCGTCTGTCAGGTCCGGCCGGTCCGGCCGGGACGCGGGTAAGCATGCAGGACAAGGGTTTGCCGGAGCGGCCACTGTCCGGGGCGCGGGTACTGATCACGCGCAGTCCGGAGCGGTCGCTGGCGCTCGTGGACGCGCTGCAGGCGGCCGGTGCCAGTGCACTCCTGCTGCCCTTGATCGACTTCGAGCGTGCGCCGGACCAGCACTCCCTCGATGTTGCCTGCGATGCGCTGGGTGCGGGGGCCTTCGACTGGCTGGTGGTCAGCAGTGCCACCACAGTCCATGTGCTCACGGCCAAGGCCGCTGAACGGGGCCTGTCACCGGCCCAGTGGATCCCGCCTGCTACCCGGATAGCCGCGGTGGGGGCGGCGACGCGCAGGCTCCTGGAAGACCAGGGGCTTGAGGTCGCACTCATGCCGGAGGAGGACCAGTCCGCAGCAGGCCTGCTCGCTGTGTGGCCGGGAGGGGACGGCAAGGTCCTGCTGCCTCAGGCCGACATAGCATCGCCCCGCCTGGCGGGGGGCCTGTCAGCCGCCGGAAGCAAGGTGACCGCAGTGACCGCCTACCGCACCGTTGATTACCCCGCAGCAGCCGAACGCAGGCTGGCCATCCCGGGGGTAAGCCGGGGAGCGGACCGGCAGCCGCCGTCGTACGCCCTGCTCACACCGGAAAACGCCGCAGCTGAGCTGGCGGCCGGACGCCTCGACGCCGTCATCGCCGCTTCCCCCAGCGCCGCCCGGCGCATCCACGAACTTTCCCCGTTGCGCGGGTGCCGCTTCGTGGCCATCGGGCGTTCGACGGCGGACCAGGCCGACGCGCTTGGCTTACCAGTCGCTGCCATTGCAGCGGAGCCTTCACCCAACGGGCTGGTTGCCGCCGTCGTTGCAGCACTCCGCATAACCGAGGATGCCGGCGGAGAACCACCCTGACGCGGGGGACGCCCGCCAGCGGGCATCCATATACCACCCATACCAACGTTAAGGACAGGACCATGACTTTTCCCAGCCACCGCCCCCGCCGCCTGCGCACCACCCCCGCCATGCGGCGGCTGACGGCGGAAACCCGCCTGGCGCCCGCGGAACTTATCCTTCCGGCCTTCATCCGGGAAGGCCTGGCGGAGCCCAACCCCATCACCTCAATGCCCGGCGTTGTCCAGCACACCACGGAGACTTTGAAGCGTGCCGCAGCGGAAGCGGTGGAGCTCGGGCTGGGCGGCATCATGCTGTTCGGCATCCCGGAGACCCGCGACGCCGAGGGAACGGCGTCCCTTGACCCGGACGGAGTCCTGAACAAAGCAATCAGGGACGTGCGGGCAGAGGTTGGAGACGACCTGGTGGTCATGAGCGACGTATGCCTCGATGAGTTCACGGACCACGGCCACTGCGGCGTGCTCGACAACGACGGGTATGTGGACAACGACCGTACCGTGGAAATCTACGCCCGGATGGCCGTGGCCCAGGCAGACGCCGGCGCCCATATGCTGGGCCCCTCCGGCATGATGGACGGCCAAATTGCCGCCATCCGTGGCGCCCTGGACGGGGCGGGCCACACGGCGACATCCGTGATCGCGTATTCCGCCAAGTACGCCTCCGCTTTTTACGGTCCCTTCCGCGAAGCAGTCGATTCCCAGTTGAAGGGCGACCGGCGGACCTACCAGATGGACGCCGGCAATCGTACCGAGGCCCTTCGCGAGGTTGAACTGGACCTCGCCGAGGGCGCTGACATCGTGATGGTCAAACCTGCCATGAGCTACCTGGACATCGTGGCCGATGTTGCCGCCATGAGCCCGGTCCCGGTGGCGGCGTACCAGATCTCCGGCGAGTACGCGATGATCGAGGCTGCTGCCGCCAACGGCTGGATCGACAGGCGGGCCGCGATCACCGAGTCCGTGCTGGGCATCCGCCGCGCCGGCGCCCACATGGTCCTGACCTACTGGGCCGCCGAGCTGGCCGGCTGGCTGAAGGAGTCCCGATGACCGCCTCCCCGGCTCCCAGGTCCGTGTCCGTGTCCGTTCCCGAGAGTCCCACCGCCCCTGTTGCACCGGACCGGATACTTCTGGGCCTCAACACGTTTGGCGATGTCGGCGAGAATCGGGACGGAAGCCAGCAGCCGCATGCCCGGGTGCTGCGCCAGCTGCTGGAAGAGGCCCAACTGGCGGACGCCGTCGGACTTCATGCCTTTGGCGTGGGGGAGCACCACCGCAGGGATTACGCGGTGTCCGCACCGGAAGTCTTCCTCGCCGCCGCTGCCGCCCGCACCACCCGCATCAGGTTGGGCTCCGCTGTCACCGTCCTGAGTTCCGATGATCCCATCCGGGTGTTCCAGCGGTTCTCCACCGTGGACGCCATTTCCAACGGCCGCGCTGAAGTCATGCTGGGCCGTGGTTCCTTCATCGAATCGTTTCCGCTGTTCGGGCTCGACCTGGCCGACTACGAGGTCCTGTTCGAGGAAAAACTCGAGCTCTTCGACAAAGTCCGGACACAGAAGCCCGTGCACTGGGAGGGCCGTACCAGGCCGGCAGTTGCCGGGTTGAGCGTGTACCCGCCGCTGGAGCGCCACCTGCTGCCTACCTGGATCGGGGTGGGCGGCACGCCCGAATCCGTGCTGAGGTGCGCGCAGTACGGCTATCCCATCATCTTCGCCATCATCGGCGGGCAGCCCCGCGCCTTCCGCCCCCTCGTGGACCTGTACAGGGAAGCGATGGCGAAGTACGGCCACCCCATGCAGCAGGTGGCCACCCATTCACCCGGACATGTGGCGGACACCGACGAGCAGGCCCGTGAGGAGCTTTTCCCGCACTGGCTGAAGCTGCGGAACAAGCTTGGCGCCGAGCGGGGCTGGGGACCTGCGGGAAGGGGCGAGTTCGACGCCCTGTGCGCGCCCGAGGGTGCCTTGTACGTCGGCTCACCCGAGACCGTGGCCCGGAAGATCGTCCTGCTGAAGCAGAACCTGGGCGTAGACCGCTTCGACTTCAAATACAGTAACGGCCCGCTGCCGCACTCCGCCATGATGCGCTCCATTGAGCTGATGGGGACGGCAGTGGCGCCCCGCGTGGCTGAACTGCTGGCCGATTCACCGGCCCGCTAACTGAGAGAATAGGAACCATGACTTCCAGCAATCCTCGCAACGAGGAACTTTTCGACCGCGCCCGCCAGCTCATGCCGGGCGGGGTCAACTCCCCGGTCCGCGCCTTCGGGTCCGTGGGCGGTACGCCGCGCTTCATGGTCTCCGCCAAGGGGCCGTACCTGACGGACGCCGACGGCAAGGAATACGTGGACCTGGTGTGCTCCTGGGGTCCGGCGCTGCTGGGCCACGCACACCCCGCTGTGCTGGACGCCGTGCACGCGGCCGTGGACCGCGGCCTGTCCTTCGGTGCCTCCACCCCGGATGAGGCGAACCTTGCCGAGATCGTCAAGGAACGCGTTCCCGCCGTCGAACGCCTCCGGATGGTATCCACCGGCACCGAGGCCACCATGACCGCCGTCCGCCTGGCGCGCGGCTTCACGGGGCGCAACCTCATCATCAAGTTCGCCGGCTGCTACCACGGCCATCTGGACGGTCTCCTCGCGGCCGCAGGTTCCGGCGTCGCCACCCTTGCCCTGCCCGGGTCCGCCGGGGTCACGGAAGCCACCGCCGCCGAGACGCTGGTGCTGCCGTACAACGACCTCACCGCCGTCAAGGAAGCCTTCGCCACCCACGGGCAGAACATCGCGGCCGTGATCACCGAAGCAGCCCCGGCCAACATGGGCGTGGTGACCCCGGGGGAGGGCTTCAACCTCGGCCTGTCCCGCATCACCCGTGAATACGGGGCCCTGCTCATCGTCGACGAAGTGCTCACCGGTTTCCGCACAGGCTACTCCGGCTACTGGGGGCTTACCGGCGGAGCGCCGGACGCCGCCGAGCCGTGGACTCCGGACCTGCTCACCTTCGGCAAGGTCATCGGCGGAGGAATGCCGACGGCGGCCCTCGGCGGACGTGCCGACGTCATGGACTACCTCGCGCCGACGGGGCCCGTGTACCAGGCCGGAACGCTCTCCGGAAACCCGGTGGCGATGGCGGCCGGCGTGGCCACCCTGACCCATGCCACCCGCGACGTCTACTCTTTTATCGATGTCCGGTCGCTGGAACTTTCGTCGGCACTGTCCACCGCCCTGGACGCCGCAGGCGTGGACCACTCCATCCAGTTCGCCGGCAACCTCTTCTCCGTGGCGTTTGGCACCTCGGCCCACGGCGTCCACAACTACGCTGACGCCCAGGCCCAGGAAAGCTTCCGCTACGCGCCGTTCTTCCACTCGATGCTGGAGTCAGGGGTGTACCTGCCGCCCTCGGTCTTCGAGGCCTGGTTCCTCTCCGCCGCGCACGATGACGCCGCCATGAACCGGATCTTCGACGCACTGCCGGCCGCGGCAAAGGCCGCCGCCGCGGCGCAGGGGTAGGGACCCAGGCGAGTCCCGCCGTCGTCCCTTTTGCTCCCGCGAGATGGCACTTGACGGCAATTCCGGCGCCTGAAACTGCCGCAAGATGCCATCTCGGCGTAAAACCAGAAATCCCCGGCTGCGGGCTGCAGCCGGGGATTTCTTTCTGTGCTTTTGGTGCTTGAGCTTTTGGAGCTAGAGGACGTCCGAGAGGAAGCCCCTCAGCCGGTCCGTCCGAGGCTCGGTGAAGATCTGCTCGGGCGGCCCGGATTCCACCACGACGCCGGCATCCATGAAGGTCACGGTGTCCGACACGTTGCGGGAGAATCCCATCTCATGGGTCACCACCACCATGGTCATCCCGCCCTTAGCCAGGTCCGTCATCAGCGCCAGGACGCCTTTGACGAGCTCCGGGTCAAGGGCGGACGTTGCCTCATCGAAAAACATGACCTCGGGCTTCATGGCCAGTGCCCGGGCAATGGCCACGCGCTGCTGCTGTCCGCCGGACAGGTTGGCCGGGCGGGAGTCAGCCTTGTGCTTCAGCCCCACCAGGTCCAGCTGTTCCAGGGCTTCGGCACGTGCCTGCTCCTTGGACAGCTTCCGCAGCTTCCGCAGCGCCAGGGACACATTGTCCACCACCGTTTTGTGCGGGAACAGGTTGAACTGCTGGAACACCATGCCAATCCGCTGCCGGAGCTCGTCGGGATTATCCTTCAGCACCGAGCGGCCGTCCAGGAGGATATCGCCCTGGTCGGGTTCAATCAGCCGGTTCATGACCCGCAGGAGCGTGGACTTGCCGGATCCCGACGGGCCGATCACGGAGGCCGTGGTGCCCTTCTCCACATGCAGGTCAATGCCGCGGAGAACATGGTTGTGGCCGAAGGAAAGGTGCAGGTTCTTGCCGGTCAGGGTGCCGGAAGCGAATTCCGTCATGCCTGTGCCCCCTTGCCGATAGGCGCGGCCAGCTCATCCGGTTCCTTCTTTTCGGGCTTGCCGGTGCGCAGGCGGTTGTCGATGAAGTTCACGAAATGCGTCAGCGGGACGGTCAGGATCAGGTAGAGCACGCCAGCGGCGACGAGCGGAGAGAGGTTTCCGGTATTGGCCATGGCGTCATTTCCGATCCGGAAGATTTCCCGGTCGGAAGCGGCGAGTCCAAGCATAAACACGAGCGACGAGTCCTTCAGCAGCGAGATGAACTGGTTCACCAGTGCGGGCAAGACCCGCCGGATGCCCTGCGGCACCACCACCAGGCGCATGGAACTGCCATAGCTGAAACCCAGCGCCCGGGATGCCTCAAGCTGCCCCTTCTCCACGCTCTGGATACCCGACCGGAATATTTCACCGATGTAGGCAGCCGCGATCAGGGTCAGGGCCAGGATGCCCAGTGGGTAGGGGTTCCGGGACCCGGTAATTTCCCGGGCGATGGGGCTGAGCCCGATACCGATCACGAGGATTACCAGGATGGCGGGGAGGCCCCGGAAGATGTCGGTGTAAATCCGAGCCACCCACCGGGCTCCCGCGTTCCGGGAGATTCCCATCATGGCCAGGGCCAGCCCCAGCACGGAGCCCAGGATCCCTGACGCTACCGCCAGTATCAGCGTGTTGGGCAGGCCCACCATGAGCAGGGCAGGAATGACCTTGGCCATTTCCTCCCAGTTGAAGAAAGTGTCAGCCAGTTGGTCCAGGAGATCCATATACGTCCCGGCTCAATCAGCTCTGCGGAACCGTGGCGGCCTTGCTGCCCGGCTTCCAGTCGGCCGGCATTTCGCGGTCCGGGTACCACTCCTTGGTCAGCTTGGACCAGGTTCCATCGGCGATTACAGCGTCCAGGCCGGAGTTCAGCGCATCGATCAGCGGCTGGTTGTCCTTGGCCACGGCGTAGGCAGTGAAGTTCTGCGTGTTGACGACGGATTCGGCGATGACGGTGCCGTCGCCTTCCTTGACCTGGCCGGTGGCCTGCTGGGACGGCGCAACCCAGGCGTCCACCTGGCCGTTGCGCACGTTGGCGTACACGGTGGCGTAGTCCGGGAAGCGGATCGGCTCAAGGTTGAGGGTGTTGGTGACGTAATCGTCCTGGACGGTGCCCTGGACCACGCCGATGCGGAGGTTGCCGGTGAGGTCGGCGAACCCCTTGACGTCGCTGTCGGTCTTGGCAACCACGGCCATGAATCCAAAGTCGTAGCCGTTGGTGAAGCCTACGTTCTGGCGGCGGGCATCCGTGGTGGAGATGGAGGAGGACCCGACGTCGAACTGCTTCGTCTGGACCTGGGAGAGGAGTGCCGAGAAATCGGTGGCAACGAACTCGACCTCAAGGCCGAGTTTGCCGGCGATGGCGCGCAGCAGTTCGTTGTCGTAGCCCGTGAACTTGCCGGAGGGGTCGATGAAGATGTTCGGCGGGGCGTCGGAGAGCGTGCCCACCTCAAGCTTGCCCTCTGTGTTGAGGCCCAGCGTGGCCGTGTCAATCTGGTCGACCGGAGTGACGTCGGCGGTGGTGTACTTGTCCAGCGTTTGCTGGTCGCTGCCGGCGAGGGCATCCGTGGGTGTCCCTGAGGGCTCGGCGGACCCTGAGCCGCAGGCGGCGAGGGAGACAGCCAGGGCAAGTGCCACGGGCGCCGTGGTGAGCCACTTCATCGCTTTGATTTTCATCAGGTTGTCGCTTTCATCTGAGTCATTAGTCAACCGGGCCGCGAGGCTGCGCTGGTGGCGCCTGGCACCTGCCCGGCGCTGTTCACGCACGGCTAGGCAGGGGTGACCGCAAAACTTTATTCTCTCACCTGGCCCTTTTCCCTGATGAACCGAACTAAGGAAGGGCAAAGCCCGCCAGAATCGAAGGTTCTTCCCTTGTGGCGGCATCATCCACTTCGATCGAACGGGCTAGGCCGGGAGCTGCCGAATGGTAGCAGTGGAAGTACGGCCCGGTATGTGAAGCCCTGTTACTGTGACTTGCCTCGCACCCTTGCCGCGGCAGGTTTCAGAAGCCGCCGAGGCTCGCGTCCTGCGGGGGAAGTACGGGCCAGTCACCCTCGATGACCGCAGCCGGCTTGGTTTTCCGGAGGTACCCCTGGAAGTCTGCAGCCTGGCTGATGGCCCAGTCCACCTGCAACTGGTGAAGCTGGCTCGCGGGCATCATCAGCTTGGGAAATTTCCCGGCCATGGCGTCCAGGACCCTCAGCGTGGCCAGGGCATCGGCCGCGGAGGTGTGGGCATTGTCCAGGGCCACACCGTACTCTTCACACAGCGCGGTCAGGGTGCGTTTGCCTTTCCGGTAGCGGTCCACCTGCTTGTTCATGATGTAGGGATCCAGGACCGGGAAGCGGCTCAGCTGGGGCACGCCATAGCGTGCGGATTCCGCGGCCAGGACGGTGAAGTCGTAGCTCGCGTTGAAGGCGATGACAGGGACGTTTGTATCGAAAAGTTCCTGCAGGACTGAGGCAAGCTCCTGCGTGACTTCGTGTGCCGGCCTGCCCTCCCGCCGCGCCTTTTCCGTGGTGACCCCGTGCACGTCGCTGGCCTCCGTGGGAATCTCCACCCCGGGATCGGCCAGCCACTCATGTTCCGTGATGACGTCGCCGTTGTGGTCCACCACCGTTACCGAAGCCGTGACGATACGTGCAGCCCGCGAGTTGCGGCCCGTGGTTTCGAGGTCGAACGCTGCGCGGGGGAGGGTGTTCCAGGTGCTCATATGTCAACGCTAAAGGGCACCACTGACAATTCCGTGGAGCGCCACTGCCGCTAGATTGGATCAATGCGGATTGAGTACGTGGACGCGGTGCTGGCCGTGGTGGAGCTGGTGCCCGCCGCTTCGGCCGTGGCGTACGGAGACGTCGCCGAGCTGCTGGGCTCGGGAGGCCCCAGGCAGGTAGGCAGCGTGATGAGCCACTACGGAAGCAGCGTGCCCTGGTGGTGGATCCTCAAGGCGAGCGGCCATGCACCTGCAGGGCATGAGGCCGAAGCACTCCGCCACTACCTTGCCGAGGGGACACCCCTGGTGGGCGCATATGTGGAATACGAACGGACCGGGGAAGGACGCTGGCGGGTGGATCTTCCGGCTGCGCGTTGGACGCCGACCGACGGTGAGCTGGACGTCATTGATGCCGTTGCCGGCGGGCTGGAGCGCCGGCTGCATGGATTGTCAGTGGCTGATGATGGAATGTCTGGGTGACAGTAACAACGCCTTTCACCGGCCCACGCGACGAGTACCGGGATGCTTCGCCGGCAGGTCCGGCACCTGATGCGGACTCAACTGCCGGCCCTGGAGGCGGCAGCCCTGACCGCAGTCATGGAAACCCTGAGGCAGCCGGCCTCAGGCTGCTGCCGCCGCGCCACATCCATGCGGTAGAGCCCCGGCTGACTGCCGACCAACAGGCCGCCGTTGATGTCCCCCAAGGAGCCGGCCCGGTCCTGATGCCCGGCGCTCCGGGAACAGGCAAGACCACCACCCTCGTCGAGGCCGCCGTCCGCAGGGCATTGCGGGACGGCGTGGATCCTGAGCGGATGCTGATTCTGGCACCCAGCCGCCTTGCCGCAGATACCCTTCGTGACCGCTTTACCGCACGGTTGGACAGGAGCCTGAGCACACCGCCGGCGCGTACCTGGGCCTCCTACGCCTTCGATGTCATCAGGAGGGCCAAAGCCGAAGGGCTTCTTTCCCTGTCAAGGCCGCCCAGGCTCCTCTCGGGCCCGGAGCAGGACCTTATTATCAAGGAGCTCCTTGAAGGACACCGGCTCCCGGGGCTGGAACTGCCCTGGCCGGCGGATATGGAGGGAGCGCTGGAAACGCGCGGTTTCCGGCAGGAAGTCCGGCAGTTGTTTGACCGGATCATCGAATCGGGGCGCACCCCGGAGGACCTTGTGCGGCTCGGACATGACTGCGGCAGGCCGGACTGGATTGCCGCTGCCGCGCTCTACTCGGAGTACCGGGACGTCCTGGACCTGCGGATGCCAGAGGCTTTCGACCCCGCCGGGATCATCACGGCTGCCCGGCAGATTTTCCAGGACTTTCCTGCGTTCCTGGCTGCGGAACGCGAGCGGCTGCAGGTCATCCTGGTAGACGACATCCAGGAGGCCAACCCCGCAGTCTTTGAGCTGCTGGCCGATATCGCCGGCGGTAAGGACTCCTTCGTAGCCTTCTGCCCGGACACCGTCGTCCAGGGCTTCCGGGGGGCAAGGCCAGACCTGGTGGCTGAGCTGCCGCACCTGCTGTCGCCCGGCGCCCCCGTTGTGGAGCGGCCGCTGCGGCACGCCCACCGGCAGAAACGCGCGGTTGCCGAAGCCTGGCTGAGCGTTGCCGGACGGATCTCCCAGAGGGCCGGCGGCCAGCTGGCCAGGCGTCTCGAGCACGACGGCGGCGGGGCGGAAGGGGCAGTGGAAGCACACCTCGTTCCGTCCGCCGTGCACGAACTGCGCTACGTGGCCCAGCGGATCCTGGACCAGCACATCAACCATGGCCGGGATTTGGCCGACGTCGCGGTCATTGTGCGCAACGGCGCGCAGGTCAGCGAGTTCCAGCGGTACCTGTCCGGCCAGGGGATCGCAGTAAGGGTCCCGGTGGCTGAGTCCGCTGTCCGGGACGAGGTAGCCGTCCGTCCGCTGCTTGATGCTTTCGCCATCGCGCTGGACCCGGCACTGCTCACCCCCGAGGCAGCAGTGTCGCTCCTGACCTCGCGTATCGGTGGAGCAACGTCCATCGAGCTCCGCCGGCTGCGGCAATCCCTGAGAAGGGAAGAAATCCTGGGCGGCGGAGGGCGGACCAGTGATGCGCTGCTGGTTGAGGCTCTGCTGGAGCCCGGTGCGCTGTCAACCCTCGGCATCGAGGGCAGTGCCGCACGGAGGGCGGCACGCATGATCCAGGCAGGCAGCCGGGCAGCTGCTGAACCCGGCGCCAACGCCGAGTCAGTCCTCTGGGCCCTTTGGAACTCCACAGGGCTCGCCGGCAGCTGGACCGCGACGGCTCTCTCCGGCGGACCCCACGGGGCCCGCGCGGACCGCGACCTGGACGCCATGATGGCGCTCTTCCACACCGCGGAGCGCTATGTGGACCAGATGCCCGGGGCGGGCCCTGAACAGTTCCTAGAATATCTCCTGAACCAGGAGCTGCCCATGGACACCCTTGCCGCCCGCGCCCAGGTGGACGACGCCATCGAACTTATGACTCCTGCCAGTGCAGCCGGGCGTGAATGGCCGGTGGTGATTGTTGCCGGCCTCCAGGAGGGCGTCTGGCCCAACACCCGGCTCCGCGGCGAGCTCCTGGGCAGCACCCTGTACAGCGATGCGGTGGAGCACGGCGCCGGCTATGCCCTGCAGCGGGATCCCTTGAGCCGGCTTCGCGATATCCGGTATGACGAGCTCCGCAGCTTTTCAACTGCGGTGTCCCGCGCCTGCGACCTTCTGGTCTGCACCGCGGTATCTTCGGAAGACGAACAGCCCTCCTCCTTCCTTGATTACGTGGCACCGTTGGCGCCCGGACAGGAAACCCGGGGCTTCACATCTGTGGAGCGCCCCATGACGCTGCGGGCGCTTGTTGCCGAGCTGCGACAGCATGCCCAGCTGGACGGAAGGGACGCTCCGCAGGCTGAGGAAGCGGCCAGGGTGCTTGCACGCCTGGCCAAGGCGGAGCCGCCGGTTCCGGGCGCGCATCCACAGAACTGGTGGGGTCTTCCGCCGCTGAGCTCCGAAGCGGCAGTGGTTCCACCGGGCGGTACGGTCTTCGTTTCGCCGTCAAAAGTGGAGACAGTCCAGAAATCACCGCTTGACTGGTTCGTCCAGGCCGCTGGGGGCGAAGCTGCCCCCGACTTCGCCCGCAGCCTGGGCACCCTGGTTCACGCGATTGCCCAGGAACTGCCGGACGCGTCCGGCGCCGAGTACGTCGCTGAACTCGTCCGGCGCTGGCCTGCGCTGGGCATGAAGGACAACTGGGAGGGCAGGCTTGATTTCCAGCGTGCCGAGTCCATGGTGCGAAAGCTGGCCCAGTATGTCCTCCTGATGCGCAGCGACGGCAGGAGCCTCGTTGGAGTGGAACAGGATTTCGAGGTGGCGCTAGGCGGGGTCCCTGTTGACGACGCCCCTGACCGGGACGCCGTCCTGCGCGGCCAGGTGGACCGTCTGGAGATAGATGCCGAGGGCAGGCTGGTGATCGTGGATCTGAAGACGGGGAAACGCCAGCCAGGCAAGGCAGAACTGGCGCGGCATCCGCAGTTGGGTGCCTACCAGGCCGCTGTGCTCGCCGGCGGGTTCGACGACGGTCCGGGCAGCCAGGCTCCAGTGCCCGGCGGGGCTGTGCTGGCCCAGCTGGGAACCGGAGCGAAAAGTCCGGCCATCCAGCAGCAGGACCCGATCGATCCCCAGGACAACTGGGCCCTTGACATGGTGAAGGATGCGGCGTCGGTGATGGGAGGCAGCGCCTTTGAAGCTCGGCATGATCCGTCCAAAGGCAGCCACGGCGGCCATGGCTGCCGGCTCCCCGAGGTCTGTCCGTTGTGTGTGCGTGGAAGGCAAGTGACTGAATGATGCAGGATGTGCAAGAGCAGGAGGCTTCCTTTTCTGCCGCGCCATCGGCTGCCATCCCCTTGGCTGCCGGGCACGGGGCCGGTGCCGCCACACCGCCCCCGCCGCGGTTCAGCCCGGAAGAGCTATCTGTGCTTCTGGGTGAAAAAAACGTTCCCACCCCGGAACAGTCGGCCATCATTGCCTCGCCGCTGACTCCTCGGCTGGTCATTGCGGGGGCGGGATCGGGGAAGACGGCCACTATGGCCGACCGCGTGGTCTGGCTTGTGGCCAACGGTTGGGTGAGGCCGGAGGAAGTGCTGGGCGTGACCTTTACTCGGAAAGCAGCCGGTGAACTGGCATCCCGCATCCGTGCGAAGCTGGCTGCCCTCCAGCGCCTGGTTGCCCAGGACAAGATGGCCCAGGACAAAATGGCGCAGGACAAGGCTGCCCGGGATGATGGTCGTGGGGTATTTCCGGAGGGACTGCTCAGCAGCGATGCCCTGGAACCGAAAGTCTCGACTTACCACTCGTTCGCCAGCGGCATCGTTTCCGATTACGGGCTCCGGCTTGGTGTGGAGCGTGACGTGGTCCTGTTGGGCGGCGCCCAGGCCTGGCAACTCGCCAGTGAGGTCGTGGAGGCCTATGACGGCGAATACGGGCATTTCCGGGCTGCCAAGTCCACGCTTGTGAAGGCGGTTATCCAGCTGGCCGGTGAGTGCGCCGAGCACCTCCAGGAGCCCGAGGACGTTGAAGCGTGGCTCATGGCGCGGTTGTCCGACTTCGAGTCACTCCCTTACCTTGCCGATAAGAAGAAGAACCCCCCGCAGGCAGTGGCCGATCTCGCCGGGATGCTGCGGACTAGGGCAAGCGTGGCTGACATGGTTGGACGCTATGCGGCGGCCAAACGGGCGCGGGGTGCACTGGACTTCGGTGACCTGGTCGCCCTCGCCGCCCGTGTGGCGCAGGAAGTCCCCCTGGCTGCCCAGATGGAGCGGCAGCGCTATAAGGTGGTCCTGCTGGACGAGTTCCAGGACACCTCGCACGCCCAGCTGGTCCTGTTCTCACGGCTCTTCGGCGGCGGGCACGCGGTGACGGCCGTGGGTGATCCCAACCAGTCGATATACGGATTCCGTGGCGCCTCGGCGGGGCAGCTCTTCCATTTTGTCCGGGAGTTTCCGGTGAGGACGGGGACGGGCGGTAAGGGTGCAGCGGAGGAAATCGCCGTAGGGAAAGAGACAGTGGAAGACGCCGGGACCTGGGCTCCTGCGCCGACGTCCTACCTGACAACGGCGTGGCGGAACGGGCGGTCGATCCTGGCGGCGGCCAACGTCATGTCCGAATCCCTGGGACGGGCGGCGGCGCAGCGCGGCCCGGCCGGCGGGGGAGGGGCTGCGGCTCCCGAAGTGCCGCCGCTGCAGCCCAGTCCGCACGCAGCAGCGGGATCTGTGGTGCTGGGCCGTTTTGCCAGCGACGTGGACGAAGCCACCGCGCTCGCTGAGGACATCCTGAAATACCGAGTGACGGACTTTGAGCTCACGCCCGACGGTTCCCCGGTTCCGCCCGCCATCGCCGTGCTGTGCCGGCGTCGTGCCCAGATGGAACCCATCCGCCGCCAGCTGGAGGCCCGCGGGATTGCCTACGAGATCGTCGGTCTTGGCGGCCTCCTGGATACTCCGGAAATTGTGGATCTCGTGGCCACCTTGCGTGTACTCGCCGACCCCGGCCGCTCCGACGCGCTGATGCGCCTGCTGGCGGGGGCCCGCTGGCGGATAGGCCCGGCAGATTTGATGGCGCTGAGGGACTGGTCCAGCCAGCTGGCCCGGCGGCGCGGCCAGGCAGGAGCGGCCGACGACAACGCCCCGGACGGCGAACCGGCCGTCCTGGAGGGCGACCTGACAGACGCCGCCAGCCTGGTGGAGGCGCTGGACTGGCTGCCGCGGGAAGGGTGGACCTCATCGAACGGCAGGTCCCTTACACCTGCCGGGCGCGGGCGGATGCTTCGGCTTTCCACGGAACTGCGCCAGCTCCGGGGGTACCTGGGAGACGACCTCACCACGCTGCTGGGGGAAGTGGAAAGGGCGATGCTCCTCGATATCGAGGTTGCCGCACGGCCGGGCATCAGCATCCACCAGGCCCGCAGGAACCTTGATGCCTTCCAGGACGCAGCCGCGGGCTTCCTGCGGACCTCCCAGCGCGTCGACATCCTCGCATTTTTGTCCTGGCTGGAGGCGGCGTCAGCTGAAGAGAACGGCCTGGAAGCACCGCCAAGCGATGTCAACCGTGAGGCTGTCCAGCTGCTCACCGTGCACGCCTCCAAGGGCCTGGAATGGGACGTTGTCTTTGTGCCGGGGCTTAATGCCAAGGACTTTCCCAGCGACCGCGACTCGCGCTGGAGCAGCGGATCAGCTGCCCTGCCCTGGCCGCTGCGCGGCGACCGGGCGGATTTGCCCCAGTGGGACCTGGACCAGCCGGACCAAAAAGGGTGGCTGGACGCGGAAAAGGACTTCAAGGCAGCCGTCCAGGCGCATGGGGAGTCCGAGGAGCGCCGCTTGGCATACGTGGCTTACACACGGGCCAAGCACGTCCTTTGGGCGTCCAGCGCAGCGTGGGTAGGGTCCAGGTCCGGGCGGGCTGAAATGTCGCCGTTCCTTGCAGAACTGGAGCCACTGGCCGCACCGGCCCGCGGGGGTGCTCCAGTGCTGGCAGGCATTCATCCGCGCTCGGTTGAGGAAGCTTCCTTGCCGGAGGCCAGCCCACTGACTGTCGGCGTGGAGGTGGCCGGCTGGCCCTACGATCCGTTGGAGGGGCCGGTGGATCCCCGGACGGGAGAGCGCCTTCGCCTTGCCGGGGGCCGCAGGAACGCCATGGAAAGGGCATCCGTCCGGGTGATGGCTGAGTTGGAAGCCCTGCAGGACGGGAGTGTGCTGCCCCTGCGGGGCGTCGGAGTGCCGGCGGGTGCTGTGCCAGGCCAAGACACCTTGATAGCCCCTCATCCGCCGTTGGCCGGCCCGGCTGCCGGCTGGGCGCGTGAAGCGGCGCTGCTGCTGGAACGCCGGGCAAGGAAGTCGTCCGTGCAGGAGGTCCACCTCCCCAGCCACATCTCTGCATCCACCCTGGTGGACCTGGGTGAAGACCCGGGGGCGGTGCTCTGGCAGCTCCGCAGGCCCGTACCGCGGGAGCCAGGCATGTCGGCGCGGAAGGGAACGGCTTTCCACGCCTGGGTGGAAGAGTACTTCGGAAGCGCAGGCATGCTCGACCTCGGCGAGGCGCCCGGCTCGGATGACCACATCGATGCGGCGTATGACCTGGACGCCATGGTGGCCACTTTCCGGTCGTCCCCGTGGGCCCACCGTTCGCCTGCCTTTGTGGAGGTGCCGGTGGAGACGCGGGTTGGGGACGTGGTGGTCCGTGGACGGATCGACGCCGTCTTCCAGGACGCGGACGGCCGCTGGGACCTGGTGGACTGGAAGACCGGGCGGCGGCCATCGGGGGCCCAGCTGCGGTCCCGGGCAGTGCAGCTTGCCGTGTACCGCCTGGCATGGTCGCGGCTGAAAGACGTGCCCCTGGAGGATGTCAGGGCGGCGTTCTTCTACGTGGCGGACGACGAGATTGTGCGGCCCCATGACCTCGCATCCGCCGGGCAGTTGGAGGAGATAGTCGCCGCTGCCTTTACCGCTGCCGGAAAGGCGCCTCGCGGACGTCCCCTTGCCTAAGCGCCCTTCGGGCTAGTTCTTGTGGACCTCAACAATGGCGAGGGCCGCCGTCGACGTGTCATCCGGACCGCCCGGTACGTCCGGGGAGTTGGTCGTTGCACCGTCGCCGGTGCTGCTTCCCGCACCGGCACCGCCTTCAGCGCCGGCCGGTGCTGGTGTCGGGTCTGCGGGTATCGGTGTCACGTGCACAGCCGGCTGGTCTGCCGGAACCGGAATGACGGTGACCGGAGGCACGGGGGTGGGTGCACCGCCGTCGGCCGCCCGCATGCCAGGGCCGGCTCCGGCCCCTGCGGCATGTGCTCCGGAAAGCGGCGCAGCGGGCGCGGCCGCGCCGGGAACCGCGGCAGCCGCCGCGGACGGAAGGGGTTCCACGCTGATGGGCTGGCCGCCGTGTTCTGCAATGTCGCTGGCCAGGGTGGCCAGCATCTCCTCTGCCTCGGCAACCATGGTGGCGTCTCCGGCTGCGATGCCCTTGACCAGGTACTGGGCCAGGGCGAATTCAGCTGAGAGCGCTGCCCGCCGCAGCAGGTGCTTGTCAGGCTTGTCCCGGCGGGCGGTGGTGTACGCGTCCAGGACGGCGTCCACAAAGTCCTGCTCGTTGGATGCGACCAGCCAGGCGAAGTCGTCCGCGGGGTCGCCGATGCGGAGGTCGGTCCAGCCGGTCACGGCGGTGACCCTTGGGCCTTCCACGAGAAGGTTGTCCTCATGGAGATCGCCATGCACCACGGAGGGATTGAAGCGCCACAAGGAGACGTCCTCAAGGGCGTGCTCCCAGCGCAGCAGCAGGGCCGGAGGGATTTTGCCCGTAGTGGCCGCCTGGTCCAGCTCGTTCAGCCTGCGCTGCCGGAATTCGTTCGGGGTGTAGCTGGGCAGGTCGGCGTTGCTGACGATAGCGCGGGGAAGATCGTGAATGGCCGCCAGTGCCGCACCGATTTCCCGGGCCAGGGCATCCGGCCCGGCCGTCAGTTCCTCGACGCTGCGGGTGATCCCGCCCAAATGTGAGTAGACGAACGTGGTCAGGCTTCCCAGGCGCACGCTGCCCGCAACCGTAGGCATCAGGAAGGGCAGCTCGGCGCGGATAGCCGGGGCGAAGGCACGCAGGACCAGGAATTCTGTTTCGAGCCGGGCGCTGGCCTCGGCATGGCGCGGCGACCTGACCCGCCAGCGCTTTCCCTCCGAGTCAAGGAGCAGCGCTGAGTCGAAGTCCGCGGGGTCATCCGGGGCAGAGCTGACTGCCGTCGGGGTCAGGCCGGGAACGGCCGCGGTTGCAACGGCTGCCAATTCAATCGCTTTTCTTCTCACCTTTCAACGGTAGATTGCCCGCGGACCGTGAGGCCGGTCCGGCGGCGGCGAGTCTTGAGATACCTGAAAATCAGGGGGGGTGCTGCCGCGTGGCCAGGCTACAAATGTCAATTGTCAGCCCCAGTCAGTACGGTTGACGTATGAGCCACGCGGAGTCTGTTACACCGGTCTACCAGGGGCAGCCTGCAACGCTGCCTGCGAACCACCTCATGGACACACTGCTCCCTGTCAGGCCGGCGCTGGTGGACCGCGGGTCGGTTGTCCGGACGGCCCCCGGAATCGTGGATGACCAATTGGCCAGTCCCGAAACGCTTGCAGTTGTCCTGTCGGGGCGGCAGGGCCTCGTTCAGGACGATCGCCTGTGCCTGGCTCCCGCGCAGCCGCTGCTCCAGGACCTCACTGCAGCCGGGTCGTCGCCCGAACTCGTCATCTACCTGGGTTCCGCGCTTCCGGATTCGGATCTGCCGGCTGGAACCGGCCTCCTGCTGTATGTCCTGCCGGAGCAAGTAACTCCGGGCACCGCGGGCATCCCTTCCGATGCCCGCTGGGCCGGCTTTCGTGAGGTTGCTGGCGGCCTGAGCGCAACGCACACCGCCCTTTTCGTTGAAGCCAGCGCCATCACCAACTGGCACGCCGGGCACACGCACTGCCCGCGCTGCGGGACCTCCACAAACGTGGAGGCAGGCGGTTGGGTGCGCCGGTGCCCCGCGGACTCCTCGGAACACTACCCGCGGACTGACCCGGCCATCATTGTCACTGTGGTGGGCCCTGACGGCCGGCTGCTGCTGGGCGGCGGCGGTCCGCAGGACGCCCGGAACTATTCCACACTGGCTGGCTTCGTGGAGCCCGGGGAGTCCCTTGAACAGGCAGTAGTCCGCGAGATTTTTGAGGAGGTGGGAGTCAAGGTGACTGCCTGCCAGTACCTCGGATCGCAGTCGTGGCCGTTCCCCGCCTCCCTTATGCTTGGATTTACCGCCATCACTGAAGACACCGAGGCAAGGCCCGACGGCGTTGAGGTCACCAGGGCGCGCTGGTTCAGCCGCGAAGAACTCCAGGAGGCTGTGCTCGCCGGTGATATCACCATTTCGAGCCGGCTTTCCATTGCCCGCTCGCTCATAGAGCACTGGTATGGCGGACGCATCCAGGACCGGCCGGGGGACTGACCTACTACGAATCCACCAGACTCCAGCACGCGGTAGTCGAGACAAAGAGCAGCAGAAGTGACTACAGAAGATTTTGACGGGGCAGCATCGCTTGAGGACCGCATCCTGGGAGGCCTGGACGCGGAGCAGCGGGAGGTGGCCAGCACCCTGAACGGCCCGCTGTGCGTCCTGGCCGGGGCAGGAACGGGCAAGACCCGTGCCATCACCCACCGCATCGCCTACGGCGTCCACTCCGGGGTCTACTCGCCGCAGCGGCTGCTGGCCGTGACTTTTACGGCCCGCGCTGCTGCGGAAATGCGGAGCCGGCTGCGTGACCTTGGAGCAGGCAACGTCCAGGCGCGAACGTTCCACGCCGCGGCGCTGCGCCAGCTTCAGTTCTTCTGGCCGCAGGCTGTCGGCGGGACCCTGCCCAACCTCCTGGACCACAAGGCCCAGATGCTGGCGGAGGCCGCACGGCGGCTACGGCTCAGCACCGACAGGGCATCCATCCGCGACCTCGCCTCGGAAATCGAGTGGGCCAAAGTGTCCATGCTGACGCCGGCGAACTATCTGGAGAACGCGCAGGACCGGGGTGCCCCGGGCGGCTTCGACCTCACCGCCGTGGCAAGGGTCTTCCAGTCCTACGAGGACGTGAAGACGGACCGCAACGTTATTGACTTCGAGGACGTCCTGCTGATCACGGTGGGAATTCTCCAGGAGGACGAGAAAGTCGCTGCCACTGTCCGCGAGCAGTACCGCCACTTCGTGGTGGACGAGTACCAGGACGTTTCCCCTCTGCAGCAGCGTCTCCTCGAACTGTGGCTGGGCGGCCGCGACGAGCTCTGCGTGGTCGGCGATGCCAGCCAGACCATCTATTCGTTCACGGGGGCGTCCCCCAAACACCTGCTGGAGTTCAAGGCACGGTATCCGCAGGCCAACGTGGTCAAGCTCATCCGTGACTACCGCTCCACGCCGCAGGTGGTGAAGCTCGCGAACGACCTTCTGGCAGGCAGGCGCAGCAGGGGTCCCGTGGCCGACGCCGCCTGGGCGGCGCCCCTTCAGCTCGTGGCCCAGCGGCCGGCGGGACCGGCACCACAGTTTACCGAGTGCGCGGATGACGAGGCCGAGGCCGCCACTGTTGCCCAGAAGATCAAGGCACTGCTCGACGCCGGCACGCCCGCCAGCGAGGTGGCTGTCCTGTTCCGCACCAACGGCCAGTCCGAGGCATACGAGCAGGCCCTGGCCGCCGCCGGCATCGGGTACCAGTTGCGCGGCGGTGAGCGGTTCTTCGCCCGCAAAGAGGTGCGCGACGCCATCCTGCAACTGCGCGCAGCAACCCGGGCTGTGGCGGAAACGGACTCCCCGCAACCGCTCGGGCAGCTGGTCCGGGACATCGTCTCCTCGCTCGGCTACACGGATTCGGCCCCGCACAGCGGCGGCGCCCTCCGGGAGCGCTGGGAGTCCCTTGCCGCGCTGGTTGCCCTCGCCGACGAACTGGTTCAGGTACGCGGCCCACAGTTTAGCCTGGCCGACTTCGTCAACGAACTCCAGGAACGTTCCCTGGCCCAGCACGCCCCCACCGTCCAGGGGGTGACCCTTGCCTCGCTCCACGCCGCCAAGGGCCTGGAATGGGATGCCGTGTTCCTGGTTGGCCTCAGTGAGGGCCTGATGCCCATCTCCTTTGCTGACTCACCGGAATCGGTGGACGAGGAACGCCGGCTCCTGTACGTGGGAATCACCCGTGCCCGTGAACACCTTTCGCTGTCATGGTCCACCGCCCGGACCCCGGGAGGCCGCGCCAACCGCAAACCCTCACGGTTCCTCGACGGGCTGCGTCCGGACTCCGTGGCCAGTTCAAGCACCCGGGGGAAGGTGACGGTGACCCGCAGGAAAGCCGCGGCTCCCGCCATGTGCAGGGTCTGCGGAAGCATGCTCGGCACAGGGGCGGAACGCAAAGTGGGCCGGTGCAACTCCTGCCCGCCGGGCTACGAGGAGCAGACCTTCGACGCCCTCCGGAACTGGCGCCGGGAAGTTGCCCTCTCCGCGGAGGTGCCCGCATTCGTGGTGTTTACCGACGCAACCCTGACGGCCATTGCCGAAGCCCGGCCCGCTTCGCTCGAAGAGCTCGCCCGGCTGGCAGGTGTAGGCCCTTCAAAGCTGGAACGGTATGGGGAAGACGTCCTGCGTGTCTTGACGGAAAGCACGTCTCTGTAATGGCCGGCCACTCCGCGAGGCATACGGTGGCGGCTGCTTCTTCGATAACCACGGAAGACGGTGCGCCTGTAGTGGTACGGCGTTCGTCACGGCGCACCCGCACCGTAGCCGCTTTTTGGGAGAACGGGACCGCGGTGGTCGCGATACCCGCCCGGTTCACTGCTGCCCAGGAGGCTGAGTGGGTGCACAAGATGGTGGCCAAACTGCAGCGCCAAGGGGAGCGGCGGGCAGCAGCGGGCAGGAGGCGACCGGCCACGGACGCTGCCCTCGCCGAACACGCGGCCCAACTGTCCGCCAAATACCTGGGAGGACGTGCCGTGCCGACGTCGGTGCGCTGGGTCAGCAATCAGAACTCGCGATGGGGCTCTGCCACCCCGGCAGAGGGAACCATCAGGCTTTCGGACAAGCTGCGCCCCATGCCCCAGTGGGTGATCGACTACGTCCTGCTCCATGAGTTGGCCCACCTGCTGGTGGCCTCCCACAACTCGGCCTTCTGGAAGCTGCTTGAAGCCTATCCAGAGACGCAGCGGGCCAAGGCGTTCCTTGAGGGTGTCTCCTTCGCCACCGGACGCGGCCTGGCCGATCCCGACGCCGACTGACTGCATCCCGCAAACAGCCAGCGCCGGGCGGCGTCCTAACCTTTCGGCTGGCCCTCCTGGCCCTCCTGGCCGCCCTTGTCGTCCTTGCCTTCGTCCGGACGTCCGTCGTCGTCCTTCACAGCATTGTCCCGACCGGCTGCGTTGTCCTGACCGGCTGCGTTGTCCTGCCCGGCAGCGCCGTCCCGTCCGCCGTCGCCAGTGCCTTCTTCCGGCTCAGGTGCGGAGTCGAAGCCGCCACTGAGGAGCTTCTGCAGGGCGTCGTCCACTTCGCTGTCGCTGGCCTCAGCCAGCTTGCGGCGGCCGCTGAAACCCTTGGGATCGTCCAGGTCCTCGGCGGTGGGCAACAGGTCCGGGTGGTGCCAGATGGCGTCCCGGCCCTCGATGCCGCGCTCTTCCTTGAGGGTGGCCCACAACGTGGCAGCATCCCGCAGCCTGCGGGGCCGCAGCTCCAGGCCGACCAGGGAAGCGAAAGCGTGCTCCGCCGGGCCGCCGGTTGCACGGCGCCGCCGCACGGTCTCGCGCAGCGCGCCCGCAGACGGCAGAACCTTTTCGGTGGCCGCCGCGGTGAGTTCGTCCACCCAGCCCTCCACCAGGGCCAGGGCGGTCTCGAGCTTCTCCAGGGCCTGTTCCTGGGCAGGCGTCCGCTGCGGCATAAAGACCCCTTGCGACAGGGCTTCCTGGATGCCTTCCGGGTTGCTGGGGTCAAGGTCCCGGGCGAGCTCCTCAATGCGTGAGGTGTCGATGTGGATGCCGCGGGCGTACGCCTCAATTGCACCCAGCAGGTGCCCGCGGAGCCAGGGGACCTGGACAAACAGCCGGGCGTGGGCTGCTTCCCGCACGGCAAGGAAAAGCCGGATGTCATTCTCGGGCAGGGACAGGCCCTCCCCGAACGCCGCGACGTTGGACGGCAGCAGCGCCATCTCAAGGTCCGCGAGGGGGACGCCGATATCGGTGGAACTGACCACATCAGCGGACAGGGCACCGATCGCCTGACCCAGCTGCATGCCAAAGATCGCGCCGCCCATGTTCTGGAGCATCGAGGACGCCCCGCCCATCATGAACTTCATTTCCTCGGGCATCTGCTCCGTCATGGCGGAGGACAGGGCATTGGCGATGCTGTTGGCCACCGGCTCGGTGAGCCGTTTCCAGGTGCCCAGCGTCGCCTCAACCCATTCCGCCCGGGACCAGGCCCGGCCGATCAGGCCGGTGGCGGGAAGATCCGTGACGGGGTCCAGCCACAGTTCCGCCAGGCGCAGTGCCTCGTCAACCTCGCGCGACTGCTGGGACGTTACCGACGGGTCGCTTCCGCTCGCGGCTACGCGGCGGGCGTTGTCATGGGCAAGCTGCCAGTTGACGGGGCCCTCGGACGGGGCGCTCATCATTGCCTGCACCTGGGAGAACATCTGGGCCAGCAGGTTGGGGTCGTTCGGAAGCCCTGCAGCCTTGGCCAGCTCGGCGGGGTCGAAATTCTCCATCCCCTTGCCGCCCATCAGGTTCTGCAGCATCTCGGTCAACGGATCCTTGGGGGTGTCGTCGCCGTTGGACGGATTGAGTGGATTGGAGGTCATGATCCCGCCGATCGTCGGTGTGGCTGTCAACCTTCACGGTACCCCGGCCATGGTCGGCTGTCTGCCGGACTGCGTTGCCGTTCGCTCTAGGCAAAGAGCTGGCATACACCGGCACCGCGTAGTCTTGGTTGGGTGACTACAACCCGCGGCGGCCACCCCTCAGAGGACCACGCTCCTGAGCTTTTCACCCGCAACCTGCCGGCGGAAACAGGCGAAACGCCCCTGCCCCGCACACCTGGCCATGAAGAAAAGGCCGACGACGGCACGGCGGACGGAGCGCCTGCTGCGGAACGCGCACCCCGGGACAGGAAAGTGTCGGCGATGCTCCTCGCGGGAATGTCGGCGCTGGGCCTGGGAATCGCCGTGGGCACCCTTCCCGTGCCGTACGTCGTGGAGTCGCCCGGACCGACGTACAACACCCTGGGTGAAAGCCAGGGGAGCCCGGTCATCAGCATCAGCGGCCGCGAAACGTACCCGGCCAAGGGAAACCTTGACCTGACCACGGTCTATGTGGACGGCGGACCAAACGGGCCAGTCAGCATCCTTGATGCGTTCTCGGCGTGGATCGATCCTTCCAAGGCGGTCCATCCAGTGGAACTGCTCTATCCCACGGGAACCACCAAGGAAGAGGCCGAGGAACAGAGTTCCGTGGCCATGACCACTTCGCAGGAGAACGCCGTCGCCTCTGCCCTGACGGAGCTTGATATTCCCTTTGGGCAGCAGCTTCAGGCAGCCGACCTCTCCGAGAATTCCGCTTCGGCCGGAAAGATCGAGCCCGGCGACATCCTGAAAACCATTAACGGCAGGGACATCACCGCACTGGCGGTCGTCCAGGAGGAGTTGGCTGCGGGAAACGGCGCGCCGGTTTCCGTGGTGGTGGAGCGTGACGGGCAGCCGGTCACGGAAACCATCACCCCCAAGGACAACGGCGAGGGCCGCTTCATCCTCGGAGTGATGCTCAAGTACCTCTTCACCTTCCCGTTCGATGTCGAGATCTCGCTCGAGAAAGTCGGCGGCCCCAGCGCAGGGCTGATGTTTTCCCTTGGCATCATCGACACCGTCACGCCAGGGGATCTGACCGGCGGCAAGCACATTGCGGGCACCGGCACCATCTCCCCGGACGGCCTGGTGGGACCCATCGGCGGCATCGAACAGAAACTCCAGGGGGCGCGGGCCGGGGGAGCGACGCTGTTCCTTGCACCCGCCGCAAATTGCCCGGAGGTTGCAGGTCGCATCCCCGATGGCCTGCAGGTGGTCCGGGTGGAGACCCTGGCGGAGGCACGCGACGCAGTCGAACGTGCGGGTAACGGTCAGGACACGTCCGGCCTCCCGGCGTGCCCCGGCAACTAGACTGGGCGCAACTAGACTCGACAGGAACTTAGTTTTACCGCCACTCGTGGCAATTATGACGGACGAAACCGGCCGTTTGACCGGTGCCGGACGTCGCCCGCACGCACGCTCTGATTTATCTGACGACCAGCTATGAGGTACCCAGTTTGTCCCGTCCCGCCAGCACCATGTCCACAGGCAGGCCCCCTTCACGACGCGGGGCGTTGACGCCCACTTTGATCGTTGTTGCCCTGGTGGTAGTGGGCTTCATCTTCTTTGCCAACGTCTGGACCGACGTCCTCTGGTACCGGCAGTTGGGCTTTATCGAGGTGTTCATCACCGAGAACCTGGTCCGGATCGGAATTTTTGCCGCCGGGTTCGCCATCATGTTCCTGGCGGTGTTCTTTGCCATCCGCATCGCGTATAACGCCCGGCCGGTGTACGCCCCCGACTCGGAAATCAGGGACAACCTGAACCGGTACCAGGCGCAGCTGGAACCCGTCCGCCGCGTGGTGATGATCGGCCTTCCCGTCCTCTTTGGGCTCTTCGCCGGCAGCGCCGCCGCCAGCCAGTGGCAGAAAGTCCTCCTGTTCTTCAACCAGGAGCCCTTCGGCGCAAACGATCCGGAATTCGACATGGACATCAGTTTCTACCTGATGACCCTCCCGTTCCTCGGCTTCGTGACCGGATTCCTGATCAGTGTTGTGGTAATTGCCGGGATCGCGGGCATCCTGACGCACTACCTCTACGGCAGCATCCGCCTGATGGAACGCGGTGTCTTCACCAGCCGGGCTGCGCAGATCCATATCGCCGTCGCCGGCGCTTCCTTCCTGGTGCTCCTTGGCATCAACTTCTGGCTGGACCGCTTCACCGCTGTCCAGAGCAACAGCGGCCGCTGGGCGGGTGCCCTCTACACGGATGTCAACGCCGTCATCCCCACGAAGGCCATCCTTGCCGTGGCGGCGGTACTCGTAGCCATCCTGTTCGTGGTCGCCGCCATCATCGGCAAATGGCGGCTGCCCGTCATCGGTACCGCGATGCTGGTCATCACGTCGATCCTGGCCGGCGGCGTCTACCCCTGGGTGATCCAGCAGTTCCAGGTGCGTCCTTCCGAGGAGACGCTGGAGAAGGAATACATCCAGCGCAATATCGACAACACACGGGCGGCCTACGGCCTGGACAAGATCCAGGTGGAACGTTATGACGCCACCAACACAGCCAGCACAGGGGCCCTTGCCCCGGATGCCCAGACCACGGCGAACATCCGCTTGCTGGACCCGAACCTGATCTCGGATGCGTTCTCGCAGCTGGAACAGTACCGCCCGTACTACCAGTTCCCGGAAGCCCTCAACGTGGACCGGTACGAGGTTGACGGGAAGATCCAGGACACTGTCATTGCTGTCCGCGAACTCAACCCGGCAAACGTGGCAACCAACCAGCAGGGCTGGCTCAACCAGCACGTGGTGTACACCCACGGCTACGGCGTCGTGGCCGCCAAGGGCAACAAGTTCACGGTGGACGGAAAGCCTGAATTCCTGCAGTCGGGTATCCCGTCGACAGGTGTCTTGGGTGACGATTCGACCTACGAGCCCCGGATCTACTTCGGTGAATCCTCGCCGGACTACTCGATTGTTGGGGCCCCGGACGGCGCCCCTGCCCGCGAGCAGGACAGGCCTTCGGGCCGGGAAGGTGAGGGGGACAACCAGTACACCTTTGAAGGCAACGGCGGGCCCAACGTGGGAACGTTCTTCAACCGCGTGCTGTACTCCATCAAATTCCAGTCCTCGGACCTGCTGCTTTCGGACGGCGTCAACCCGGAATCCCAGATCCTCTACGACCGCAATCCCCGTGAACGCGTGGAAAAAGTTGCCCCGTACCTGACGGTGGATGGCAACGCCTATCCGGCTGTGGTGGACGGGCGCGTCAAGTGGATCGTGGACGGTTACACCACCAGCCAGTACTACCCGTACTCCCAGCAGGAGCGGCTCTCCGACGCGACGGCTGACACCCAGACCACGTCCGGCCGCGCAGTTGCCTTGCCCAACAGCACTGTCAACTACATCCGGAACTCCGTGAAAGCCACCGTTGATGCTTACGACGGTTCGGTCACCCTGTACGCCTGGGACGACCAGGACCCCCTCCTGAAGTCCTGGCAGAAGGTGTTCCCCTCATCGCTCAAGCCGTTCTCGGAAATGTCCGGGGATGTCATGAGCCACGTCCGGTACCCGGAGGACCTTTTCAAGGTCCAGCGCCAGCTCCTGGGGGAGTACCACGTGACCGATCCGTCCACGTTCTACCAGACGAAGGATGTCTGGAGCGTGCCGGCTGATCCCACCGTTGATTCCAACAGCGGTGTGAAGCAGCCACCGTTCTACATGTCACTGCAGATGCCGGACCAGGACAAGCCCGCCTTCCAGCTGACGTCGTCGTTCATTCCACAGATTGTCAACGGAAACGCACGCAACGTGCTCTATGGCTTCCTGGCCGCTGACTCGGATGCCGGGAACGAGGCGGGTGTGAAGGCGGAGAGCTACGGCAAGTTGCGGTTGCTCCAGATCCCGCCGGAGATCCAGGTGCCCGGCCCCGGCCAGGCGCAAAACAAGTTCAACTCCGATCCCACGGTGTCCCAGGCCCTTAACCTGCTGCGCCAGGGTGCCTCCGAAGTGCTCAACGGCAACCTGCTGACGCTTCCGGTGGGCGGTGGCATCCTGTACGTCCAGCCCGTGTACCTCAAGTCCACCGGCGAGACGTCCTACCCCACCCTGCAGCGTGTCCTTGTGGCCTTCGGCGACAAGGTGGGCTTCGCTCCCACCCTCGATGAGGCACTGAAGCAGCTCTTCGGCGGGGACTCCGGAGCTGCCGCCGGTGATTCCGACAACAACGGCCAGACTCCTGCAGATCCGGCTGCGCCGGGAACACCTGCAGGTGCGGACGCCAAGGCAGAGCTGAAGGCCGCGCTGGATGAAGCGAATGCGGCGATCCAGGAGGGCCAGTCGGCTCTTGCCTCGGGGGACTTCGCAGCTTATGGCGAGGCGCAGAGGAAGATCGCGGCTGCCCTCCAAAAGGCCGTGGCTGCGGAAGCCAAGATCCCGGTTGCCGCACCCGAGGCCACCCCCGCGCCGGCAGCCACCGGTGCACCTGAAGCGAGCCCGTCACCCTCAGCCACCAGCTGATTACGACGTCGGCTAACGGCACCTGCTCCTTCGGGGCAGGTGCCGTTCCCGTGGGCGAGACGGAGATCACGCTGCCCCAATTTGGCCAGGTGTTCACCTACCGGTAAAGTAGTTCTTGCGACGCGGGGTGGAGCAGTTCGGTAGCTCGCTGGGCTCATAACCCAGAGGTCACAGGTTCAAATCCTGTCCCCGCAACTGAAGAAAAGATCCGGACACTGGAGACAGTGTCCGGATCTTTTCGTTTAAGCCCCGCGCCCTCTCCCGGTTGATAGACAAAAGGTATGTAAATCCCGGAGTGGAAAACGAAGCCGGAAAACTAGGGTAGTGTTGTTTCAGCGACGCGGGGTGGAGCAGTTCGGTAGCTCGCTGGGCTCATAACCCAGAGGTCACAGGTTCAAATCCTGTCCCCGCAACTATGTGAAGACCCCGACCGGCCTACCAGCCGGACGGGGTCTTCTTTTTTCCGTGGATACGTGCAGTTCCTAGTATTCTCTTTCGCAGAGCCTCACACGCCGTGAGCACTTGGCCAGTCATTCTCGAGAGGAATGTTGTTCGATGTCCACACCCACGAAGAAGCCCCGTGCCGCGGCGGGTAAGCGGTCGCGACTCTACTGGGCGGTGCCTGCCGTCCTCGGAGGGCTGGTCCTGGTGGTGCTGGTTGCCAAGTGGCTCATGGGGCTGCCTGCCGTGGCTTCGTTCGTGGCGGACTACCCGGGACACTCAGAGCTCCCGGACAACGCTCCGGTGGGCTTTCCTGCCTGGCTCGCCTGGCAGCACTTCCTGAACGCGTTCTTCCTGCTGCTGATCATTCGCACGGGGTGGCAGGTGCGGACCACCACCCGCCCCAGCGGACACTGGACCCGGAACAACAAGGGCATGATCAAGACGAAGAACCCGCCAACCAAAATCAGCCTGGAGCTGTGGTTCCACCTGACGCTGGACGTCCTGTGGATCCTGAACGGCCTGGTCTTCGCGGTCCTGCTTTTCGCCACCGGCCAGTGGATGCGGATTGTTCCCACCAGCTGGGACGTCATTCCCAATGCACTGTCCGCAGCCCTGCAGTACGCCTCCCTGGACTGGCCCACCGAGAACGGCTGGGTCAACTACAACGCCCTGCAGTTGCTCTCCTACTTCGTTACTGTCTTCATTGCCGCTCCGCTGGCGTTTGTCACGGGCCTGCGCATGTCCGGTGCGTGGCCCAAGAAGGCTGCGGGCCTGAACAAGGCCTTCCCCATCGAATGGGCGCGCGCCGTCCACTTCCCGGTGATGATCTACTTCGTTGCCTTCATTGCCGTGCACGTCTTCCTGGTGCTGGCTACGGGAGCCCTGCGCAACCTCAACCACATGTACGCCGTGCGGGACGACGACGGCTGGTTCGGCTTCTGGGTTTTCCTCGCCTCGGTTGTGGTGATGGTGGCCGCCTGGTTCCTGGCACGCCCCTTGTTCCTCCGGCCCATCGCCTCCCTGATGGGCAAAGTCAGCCGCTGACGGGTCCCGGCCGCCTGCCGCCGGGACGGGTCAGCTGTCCCTGAGCTTCTGGTAGGCCTCGAGTGCCCGTTCCCTGGACTCGGGCAGGTCCACCAGGGGCCCCGGATACCCGTCCAGTTCAACGCCCGCCTTCCAGGGCTCGTGGATGGCTTTACCGTCAAGGTCCGCCAGCTCAGGTATGAAGCGGCGCAGGTAGTTGCCCGCGGCGTCGAATTTCTTGCTCTGCGTGACGGGGTTGAAGATCCGGTAGTACGGTGAGGCGTCTGCTCCTGAGCCGGCAACCCACTGCCAGTTGGCAGGATTGCTGGCCGCGTCCGCGTCCACCAGGGTGTCCCAGAACCAGGCTTCCCCGACGCGCCAGTCCGTCAGGAGGTTCTTGACCAGGAAAGACGCCGCGGCCATCCTCACCCGGTTATGCATCCAGCCGGTCTGCCACAGCTGGCGCATGCCTGCATCGACGAACGGATACCCGGTCCGGCCCTGTTGCCAGGCGTCCAGCTCATCCTTGCCGGGCTTCTCCCACTCGAACCGGTCAAAGTCAGGCCGGTAGTTGCGGGTGGCAAGGTCCGGGTTGGTGTACAGAAGATGCCAGCAGAATTCCCGCCAGCCAAGCTCCGAGCGGAAGATGCCGACGTCGGCAGGTACTTTGTGCGGATAGCGGCGGCGGATCTGCCGCCACACGCGGAAAGGACTGACTTCGCCGAACCGCAGATGGGGTGAAAGCCGACTGGTACCTTCCACGCCAGGGATATTACGGCCTGTCCCGTACTCCTCCGCCGGCCCGTCCAGGAAATCCTCGAGCCGGTGCCTTGCGCCGTCCTCACCGGGTTCCCAGACGGCGGCGAGTCCGCCGCTCCAATCGGGGGCGGAGGGCAGGAGGCCCCAGCCATCAAGTGTGTCGTCCGCCTGTGCAGTCCCGGTTCGCTCCGGAGGCGCCGGCAGCGCTCCCGGAACCTGGAGCGGGTCTCGGATATCAGCGCTGGCGAGGCAAGCCCGCCAAAACGGCGTGAACACCTTGTAAGGCCCTCCGGCGCCTGTCTGGACCGTCCATGGCTCAAACAGGAGGTTCGCCTGGTAGCTCAAGGCCTGTAAACCGTTCTTAGTGGCCCACGCCTTCACAGCAGCGTCCACGGTGCGCTCAGGCTGGCCGTAGCGGCGGTTCCAGAACAGATGGCGGGCGTTGGTTTCCGCGGCGAGTTCCCTGATAGCCTCCGCGGCCGGCCCGCGGCGGAGGAGCAGGCTGGAGCCTTTGGCTTCCAGGGCACACGCGAGTGAAGCGAGGGAATGGTGCAGCCACCACTTCGTGGCTCCTCCCAGCGGCCGGACACCATCGGACTCCTCGTCGAGGATGTAGACGACCGTCAGGGGCAGGCCCAGCGCGGCAGCTTCGGAAAGAGCCGGGTTGTCATCAAGCCGAAGGTCGTCGCGGAGCCAGACGATGGAAGTCTCAGTGGAAGAAGCCATGCAACCACGCTACACACTGGCAGGGACAGGCAGGGCCGGGGCCATCGATGGCCCCGGCCCCACTCGTTGCTTCGCTGGCAGGTGGTATGTCCCGCCCCTGGTCAGAGTTTGTCGAAGTCTGCTTCGTCCATCGTTGAGGCTGTTGCTGCCGAACCGGAGGCACCGATGGCCGGCTTTGAGGAGTTGCCGGACTTCAGGGCCGCCAGGCGCGCTTCGATTTCAACCTGCTCACCAAGGTCCTCAAGCTGGTTGAACTGCGCGTCCAGGCTCGAGGCGGCGAGTTCCTGCTGGCCACGGACCTTGGCCTCCTCGCGGCGGATCTTTTCCTCGAAGCGGCCCACTTCGCTGGTGGGATCCATGAAATCGATGCTCTTGATGGCGTCGTGAACCTGGGACTGGGCGGCAGCGGTCTTCGACCGGGCCACGAGTTCATTCCGTTTGCTGGTCAGCTCGTTGAGCTTGCCCTTCATTTGGTCCAGGCCGGACTTGAGCTTGTCCACCACTTCGCGCTGGGAGGCAATGCTGGGTTCTGCTCCCTTGGCTTCGTTTTCGGCGGACATCTGGCGCTGGAGGGCCACCTTGGCAAGGTTGTCGAACTTCTCGGCATCAACCGTGTCGCCGCTGGCGCGGTATTCGTCCGCCTTCCGTGAGGCCGCGAGGGCTTTGTTGCCCCAGTCCTGTGCGTTCTTGACGTCCTCGCGGTAGTCGTCCTCAAGCATCCGCAGGTTGCCGATGGTCTGTGCCACGGCGGACTCGGCCTCAGCGATGTTGTTTGTGTAGTCCCGGACCATCTGGTCCAGCATCTTCTGGGGATCCTCAGCGTTGTCCAGCAAAGTGTTGATGTTTGCCTTAGCCAGCTGCGCGATACGGCCAAAGATGGACTGCTTAACCATGTTGCTACCTTTCGTCCTGCTCTGTGGTGACCACTGAAATCAGTGAACAGTTATGTTGTGGCTTGCGCGGGGCGCCAGCCTGTGTGGCCTTGTACTTGGCCGTGGTCTAGAAATCCCCGCCGCCGCCGGAGTCTCCGCCCCAGCCACCCATGTCGCCGCCGCCGAAGTCACCTCCGCCCCAGCCGCCGCCGTCGCTGTGGCCGCCGCCCCAGCCTGCCCCGCCGCCTCCGTTGAGGATCGAGTTGATGAGGATGCCGCCGAGGATTGCACCGCCCAGACCTCCGCCACCTCCGCCCCCAAACATCCCGCCGCGGCCGTAGCCCTGGTTGGCGTAGCCGCCAAAGTGGTCAACATCCGCCTGCGCCAGCTGGGCTGCCTGGGCGGCCAGGGCGTGCGCCTGCTGGGCGTACGTCAAGGCCGTCACCGGGTCGGTGCGTGCAATGGAGAGGGCATAGTCAAGGTTCCGCTGCGACTCGGCCAGCCGCGTACGTGCCTCTGTGCCCACACCGCCACGGCGGGCAGTGATGTAGTCCGACGTCGCGCTGATCTGGGCCTGGGCAGACATGATGGTTTGCTGGAGCGAAGCCTGTGCCCGGCGGGATTGTTCCTGCTGATCCCTGATGCCACTGAGGGCCTGGTCCAGCGACTGGTGGGCAGTCTCAACGCGCTGAAGGGTGGCAATGGGGTCGATCTTGCCGCCCTGGATTTCTGCCTTGACCTGAGCGAGGGCGTTTTCAACTCCGGCTACCGGTCCAGCCAGTTCGGGGTGGGCGCCCGACTGGATCATGGCCCGCGCCTGCGCGAGGTCCTGGGAGGTGTCCACCACTGCACTTTCGAGGGTGCTCCGGGCTTCATCCAGGTTGGAGGAAACCTTGGCGATGGCATCCAGGAGGACGTTGGTCTGGTGCAGGCTCTCTTCGGCTGCGCGGACTGCTACAGCGGCCAGGCTGCCTTCGCCCTCAGCCAGCTTCTGCTGGGCGGTGGCGGTGGCGTTCTGCACGAATGCCAGGCGTTCCTTGGCCTGCAGGATGTTGTCGGAAACCTGGGTCAGGGCGCTTTCCGAATACTTCGAACGGAGTGAGGTGAGGGACTCTTCCGCGCTGGAGATCTTCGAGTCAGCTTCGCGCGCACCGGCGTTGACAGCCGCAAGCGCCTGCGGTGCGTTCTTCTCAAGTTCACGCAGGGAATCGAAGTCCGCCTTTTGCTCCTGGAGGGACGCCAGCGCGGCTTCGGACCGGCGGATGATCTCGCCGAGCCACGTCCGCTGCTGCTCTTCGGTGTCCGGGATGTGGTCGTCCAGCTGCTGCTGCAGCTTGAAGGATTCGCTCAGGTGGGCCTTGGCTTCGTTCAGCGCTTTGGTGAAATTGCCGACGGCGGAATCACCGTACTGAGCCTGGGCGAACATGAGTTCCTGCTCGCTGGACTTGATGGCATCGTCCGCCTCAATCAGCAGGGAGCCGCCCTTGCGGCGGAGTTCCTCGATGCTCAGCGACGCCAGCGGATCGAGCTCAGCGCCCTGCGGGCCATAGCTGGCGTTGGCTGCCTGCCCGGCTGCCTTCTTGCGCTTGTTGCGGAAGTAGAGGTACGCGCCGGCACCACCGGCAGCCACAACACCCGCCCCCACAAGAACTGCGGCCCCGGAACCGTCGCCGGGGACATTGCCGCTGCCGCCGCCGGCAGCATCACCGATTGCTGCTGCGGCATCTACGGCAGCCTGGGCGTAGTCACCGGCCCGCAGTTGTGGATCTACGGCGCTGGAAAGGATCTTGTCGCGTTGGGCGTCGGTTATCTTGCTGTTGCTCGGCTTGCTGAGCTGATATTTGCGGGATTCAGTCGCAACAGCGAGGACCAAGGCGTTCTGACCCAACTTGGCATTGGTTGCCACTTCAGCAGCCCATTCAGCAGGAGCATCAGGATCGGTGAAGGTTTTGACGTAGACCACGTGCAATGTCATTGCGTGATCAGTGCCGAGCTTCTTGATGGCGGCTTCGACTTCTGCCTTGTCGCCGCCCAGTACTCCCGCCTTATCGACAATTTTCGTCACAGGGTCCAGGGTGACCGGCGGCTCGGCCCAGGCCGCGCCGGCGGGCAACCCCAGGAAGGCGGTAAGGCCGATCACGGCGAATATACGTTTGAACTTTGACCGCATGTGCAACCCTTCAGCACGCCTGACACCGATTCGGGACGAATCAGTCGTCTCAGAATCCAGCAGCGCCCCCACGCTTGGTGTGAAGCCGCAGGTCGCTGTGGCAATTCATCTTGATTCTATGGTGCACCCCACAGCCAGTCCATCGGCCGGAATATGCCAGCAGCGAAACGCCAACCGCCGTTAGTCCGGAGCGGAACGGCCCTTCAGGAAGCTCTCAGCAAACATCCGAGCTTGTTCCAGCCAGGGAGTCCATAGTTAATGCAGACGAGGATGAAAGGAAGTCCCATGACTGAGAACCAGACACCGGGTCCGGCCCCGCGGAACAGCGGCCAAGACGGGCAGGATCCCTGGGGGCAGCACGCCGAACAGACGCAGGAGCCGGCTGCCGGAGAGCAGCTTGCACGTGATCCCGGCGTGAACGAGTCTGGCTCCCGCCAGTACCCCACTGAGCGGCTTGAACAGCAGGGCGGCAACCCCACCGAGGAACTCCCCGGAACCCAGCGTCCCGTCTACCCGCAGCGGCAGCCCTTCCACGGCGGCCAGCACAGTGCTGGGCAGGACCCCACGGCGCAGCAGGCGCCCGGCCAGTACCAGGCGCCCCACCCCGGTTACGGCTACGCCAGCCAGAACCGCCGGGAAAGCCAGTACGCGGGCCAGGACCATGGCGCAACCACCCTCGGCGCCAGCAGCGCCCACAGCGGCAACTCTTTCGCCCCCAATCCCAAAGATGCCCCGCGGCGGAAAGCGACGTTCGGCGTGGGCACCCTCGTAGCCAGCATCCTGGCGGCCGGGCTGGTGGGAGGGGGAGTGGCCACTGTTGGTTCCGCGGAACTGTCCGGCAACGCCGGTTCCGGTGCTGCCGTGAGCAGCAACAGCCAGCCCGGCACAGTCATCGTCAACAACAAGGACAATGTCAACGCCATTACGGCAGCTGCCCTGAAGGCGTCGCCCAGCGTGGTGACCATCAGTGCTGCAAGCGGCGGCGCCGGAGGAACGGGCTCCGGGATCATCCTGGACGACCAGGGCCATGTGCTCACCAACACCCATGTTGTCACCCTGGACGGCCAGACGGCCGACGCTGCCCTTGAAGTCCGGACCAGTGACGGCAAGGTCCTCGCCGCCAAACTCGTTGGCACGGACCCGTTGTCTGATCTCGCAGTGATCAAGGTGGACAACGCCTCCGGCCTCACCCCCGCCACCCTGGGGGACTCCGGAAAGCTCAATGTGGGGGACACCGCCATCGCCATTGGCTCGCCGCTGGGCCTCACCGGCACGGTGACTGATGGCATCGTTTCGACGCTGAACAGGACCATCAGTGTCGCCTCCGCGGCCGCCCCGGAAGAGGGGGACAACGCCGAGGGTGACGACGAAGGCGGATTCCAGTTCGCGCCTCCGGGTGGGGGCCAGAGCCAGCAGACGGCGGACCAGGGCGAGATCTCCATCAACGTCATCCAGACTGACGCCGCCATCAACCCGGGGAATTCCGGTGGTGCCCTGGTTAACAGCAGCGGCGAGGTTATTGGCGTCAACGTGGCCATCGCATCCGCGGGATCCAGCGCATCCTCAACCAGCGGAAACATTGGCGTCGGCTTCAGCATCCCCATCAACCATGCCAAGCGGGTGGCGCAGGAAATCATTGACACCGGCAAGGCCTCGCACGGCCAGCTGGGTGTCAGCGTGAAGAAGAAAACTGCCTCCAGTGCCGCTTCGGGGTTCTCGGTCGGCGCGGACGTTGCCACGGTGGAGCCCGATTCCGCAGCCGGCAAGGCAGGGATCAAGGTGGGCGACGTGATCACCAAATTCAATGATCTCGCCATTGGCGAACCGGAACAGCTGACCGCTGCAGTGCGGGAACAGCCCGCGGGGTCCAGCGTCGAGATCACCGTCCTTCGGAACGGCAAGGAACAGACGTTCGATGTAACCCTGGGCGCCGCAGCCAGCTAGCACGGGGCCGGCAAGTCAACAGGCAAGGACAGGCGGCGGTGCCCCCATGTGGTGGGCGCCGCCGTCGTTATGTATCCGCCCTGAATGGCAGCCGGGGAGCGCTGACACAGGCGTTAACGGAAGAGGGCGCTGGAGTGCGCCTATATGGTTAGCTAGGAGCTACCCGCATGCCGGGGCATTCCGCGGCCATGACCTCACCCGGCTGGCTGTCCACAAGCATGGAAGGCTGCTGTAAACACAGTGGAAGATACATTGAAGATCATCGTCCTGGTCAAGCATGTACCGGACGCCCAGTTTGACCGCCACCTCACCGGTGAGGGCCACACGACTGACCGCGACGAGAGCATCCTGTCCGAGCTTGACGAATACGCCCTTGAGGCAGCGCTACAGCTGGCCGAAGCCCGCGGCGGAGCCAAGGCAGGAAACCAGGTCATCGCGCTGAGCATGGGCCCCTCGGGTGCAGTGAATGCCATCAAGAAGGCACTGCAGATTGGTGCAACCGAAGGCGTGCACCTCACCGACGATGCCCTTGCAGGTTCGGACGCCGCGGCTACGTCGCTGGCGCTGGCTGCGGCCATCCGGCACCTGGGCGCTGACGCGCCCGTGGACCTGGTCCTCACCGGCATGGCTTCAACCGACGGGGAGACCTCGCTGGTTCCCGCGCAGCTCGCGGAGCGCCTGGGACTGCCGCAGGTCACCTTCGCGTCCTCGCTTGAGGTCGACGGCGGCCGCCTCACCGCACGCCGCGACGCCGACACGTCCTCCGAGACAGTCGAAGCCCCCCTCCCCGCTCTCGTTTCGGTGACAGACCAGATCAACGAGCCGCGCTACCCCAACTTCAAGGGGATTATCGCTGCCAAGCGCAAGAGCATCACCACCCTCTCCCTGGCCGACATCGGGGTGGACCCGGCGCAGGTTGGACACACAGGTTCCTGGACCAGCGTGCTCAGCGCCGAGGAGCGTCCGCCCCGGACCGCCGGCACCATCATCACCGACGAAGGCGATGCCGGCATCAAGCTCGTTGACTTCCTGGCCGCCCAGAAGCTGCTCTAAGAGGGACCACAGACATGGCAAAAGTACTTGTATTCATTGACAACCCCGGCACGTCGCTCAAGAAGAGCAGCCTTGAGCTGCTCACCCTGGGACGGTCGCTTGGGGAAACCGCGGTTGCCCTCAACGGAAAGCTGCACGATGACGTCGCCGCCAGCTTCGCGGAGTACGGCGCCAGCACCGTGCTGCTTCCCTCTGCCGAGGACCTTGATGATTTCCTGGTGGCACCCAAGGCGGCCTACGTGGCGGCTGCCGCTGAACAGGCCGGCGCCTCAATAGTCCTGCTGGACAACTCTCCGGAAGGCAAGGAGATCGCGGCCCGGGCGGGGATCCGCCTCAGCGCAGGAGTCATCAGCGACGTGGTCGCCGTGGACGCGGACGGCACCGCGCACAAGTCAGTCCTCGCCGGTTCCTACAACACCGCCTGCAAGGCCGGCACGGCAGTCAGCGTGCTGACCGTCAAGGCGAACAATGTGGTCCCCGAACCCGCTGCGGCCCCGGCTGCGCTGGAGACCGTCACGGTCGAGGTGCCCGCCGTCAACGCCGCGGCCCGGATCACGGCCCGGGAGCAGAAGGTTGCCAGCGGCCGTCCTGACCTCACCGATGCCCGCATCGTCGTAGCCGGCGGACGCGGCCTGGACGGCGACTTCGGGCCGGTGGAAGAACTGGCCGATGCCCTCGGAGCAGCAGTAGGCGCCTCCCGTGCAGCCACCGACGCCGGCTGGATCAGCCACGACGCGCAGGTGGGGCAGACCGGCAAGACCGTGTCCCCGCAGCTTTACATTTCGGCGGGCATTTCCGGAGCTATCCAGCAGAAGGCCGGCATGCAGACGGCAAAGGTCATCGTGGCCGTGAACAAGGATGCCGAATCTCCGGTGTTCGAGATCGCGGACTTCGGCATCGTGGGCGACCTCTTCGACGTCCTCCCGCAGGCCACCGCCGAGATCAAGAAGCGAAAAGGCTGACTCTTTGACTGCCTTTCCCCAGCAGGCACAGAGCCCGTTCAACCCGGACGTACACCGGGTTGGGCGGGTGCTCTGTTTTGCGGCGCACCCGGATGACATCGATTTCGGTGCTGTCGGCACCATCGCTGCCTGGACGGCCGCCGGCGTCCAGGTCAGCTACTGCATCATGACCGACGGCGACGCCGGCGGCTTCGACCCGGCGCACCGGCCCGACATCATCGCCCTCCGCGACGCTGAGCAGCGCCGCGCCGCGGAGCTGGTGGGGGTTACCGATATCCACTACCTTCACCAGCGGGACGGGTTCCTTGAACCCTCGCACGAGGTGATGAAGGGCGTGGTGAAGCTGATCCGGGAAATCCGTCCCGACGTCGTGCTTTCCATGCACCCGGAACGGAACTGGAAGCGCATCCAGAAGAGCCACCCGGACCACCTCGCTGTGGGGGAGGCCGTAACCCGCGCCGTGTACCCGGCCGTGGAAAACCCCTTCGCCTTCCCCGAACTGGCAGAGGCCGGGCTGGAGGCCTACAAGCTCCCGTGGCTGTGGCTATACGCCGGACCCGAGGAACGGGAGAACCACTTTGTGGATGTCACGGACCACGTGGAGTCCAAGCTCGGGGCGATCCATGTCCACGTCAGCCAGCACCCTGACGTTGAAGCCATGGAGGCGACTGTCCGGCAGGGCATGAGGGTAAACGCCGCCCGTGCGGGACTCCCGGACGGGCGCAGTGCGGAGGCCTTCCACGTGGTGGCGGTCAACGGGCCCGGAACCATCGCCGGCTTCTGACAAGTACAGGCAAAAAAGCGCCCCGCTCCTTCCCTTGGCGGAATGGAACGGGGCGCTTTTGGCGTCCTTGCCGGTGCCTCAGGCTCCCAGCGGGGCGGCGGCAACCGTGGGCAGGGTGGGGGACTGGGATCCGCCTGCCGGCTCCACAGTTATTCCGAGCGCTGCGGCTGAGGAAATCCCCTCCACCACTGCGGGCTTGGACAGTGCCTCCTCGTCCATCAGGCCTTGTGATACCGGCGCTGAGCCGTCCTTGGGGATCAGCCACATCTGGTAGACCTTTCCCTCCGGCGGTGCGGGAACGCCGTTCATTTTGACGACGGCGGCATCCTCCGACGAAGAGATCAGGAGGGTCGCGGTACCGCCGCCCGCCACGTCCACCGAAGCTTCCCGCAGGTCTCCGGCACGCACCACCTGGTTCATTGGGTCATTCTGGTCAGCCAAGTAGGAACCCACGCCTACACCGCCCAGGGCTATGGCGGCGGCAGCCGCGACGCCGGCGAGCCAACGGCGCGTGCCTCCAGGCCGGCGCCGTTCCTCGCGGCGCTGCCGTGCTTTGGCGAGTTCGTCTCCGCCGGCAGGCTGCGCTTGCCATGGTGCCGCCTGCCCAGGTGCGGACTGTCCTGCCGCAATTTGTCCTGGGGCAGGAGGAGCCGGCGTGCCGGCGTCCAGCCGGCTGCCCTGGACGGGCAGCTGGGCAACGATACGGTCGAAAAGATCAGCCGGCGGCTGATCCTCGACGCGGAAGGTCCTTGCCAGGGTTTCCCTCGCCTGGCGCACCCGGTCGAAGAATTCGGTCCGTTCCGCCGCCGGGGCGGCAGACATGTACTGTTCGATTGCCTGGCGTTCCCCATCAGTCACCGCATCCAGTGCATAGAGCTCGGCCAGGTCCACAGCCCGTCCGGAAGCCAGGTCCATGGCGACGGTGTCTCCAAACGAACCGGAACGGCCGTTATTGCTTTCAGCCATCTTAACTCACCCCCAGACAGGTCTTCAGTCGGATCAATCCATCGCGGATACGGGACTTTATGGTGGGAACTGCGGCGTTCAGGCGTTCGGCAACTTCCCGGTAGGTGAGGCCGCCGTAGTACGCCAGGCGCACGGACTCCTGCTGCGTTTCGGTCAGTGTCTCCAAACACCGCACCACGGCCTCGGCCTCCAGCCTGCTTCCCACCTGGTCCGCCACGGAGTCGTGGTCGATGTCCTGGGTGCTGGCGCCGTACTTGGCCTCGCGATCCGTGGAGGACTGCGAGGACCGGACCCTGTCCACGGCCCGGCGGTGCGAAATAGTCATCAGCCAGGAGAGCGGGCTCCCGGCCTTGGGATCGAACTTGGACGCGTTCTGCCACACCTGGAGGAAGACCTCCTGCGTAGTGTCCTCGCTGAGCTCGGGGTCGATCAGGACCCTGCGGGCCATGCCAAACACACGGCGGGACGTGAGCTGGTAGAACTCGGCGAAGGCCGCCTGGTCACCCCGGCCTATGCCTTCCAGCAGCACTGAAAGCCGGTGGCTGAGGTCGGCCGGGGGGTCTGTCACCGCGGCGTGGGCCTCGGAATGTGGCGCGTTGGGGGTTTCCATCACTACCAAGCATAAGTCTCCCGGCCGTGAATGCTCAGCAGTAGCGCCGTGGCTGCTGCGTGAGGTCCTGGATCTTGACTCCAGCAATGTCACCTGCAGCTCCTCGAACGCCTGGGAATGTTGTCGGGAGTAATTCGGAGCAGCCGCCGGGATGGATGGGCCGGATGCGCAAAGAAGTTGCGGTTTGTGCGGTGTCAGATTTTGGCTCCGGCGAAGCCCTGCTGGCGCCAGGCTTCGTAGACGGCGATGGAGGCGGCATTGGCAAGGTTCAGGGAGCGCAGGGCCGGAAGCATGGGCAGCCGCACCGTGGCGGTCACATGCGGATCCGCCTTCAGCTCCGGCGGCAGTCCCACGGACTCCCGGCCAAACATGAGGACGTCGCCCGGCTGGTAGGAGATGTCGGTATAGCTGGCGGCACCATCGGAGGTGAAGGCGTAGACCCGTTCCGGTTGCAGGTGCTGCCACGCCTCCTCGATGCCCGCGTGCACTGTGACGACGGCGAGGTCGTGGTAATCCAACCCGGCACGGCGGAGCTTCGCATCCGAGAAGTCGAACCCCAGCGGTTCCACGAGGTGCAGTTCGGCGCCCGTGATGGCCGCGAGCCTGATGGCATTGCCGGTATTGCCGGGGATTTCGGGGGCGTGGAAAAGGATGCGGAACACCGTTCCATCCTAGCCACCGTTGTCAGTGCATGCCGCGCAGCAGCCTGGCCAGCACCGGAACATTGACGGTATTGGGCGCGGGCCCGGCAGCAAGGAATTCTTTCAGCCCACGCACCATCCCCGCCGCGTTGACAACCTGGACGGCCTCGAGGGCGCCGGCTGACCGGCGGTGGTTGTCTATGACGGGCTCGTGGAGGTTGCCGCCAGGGTTGAGCACAACGGTCCAGCCCGTGACGTTCAGCTCCGGGAAGATGTCCTGCATGGCCCGGACAACGTGCGTGAGCTGCGGCGGGGCGATGGCGCGGCCTCCATGGTTCAAAGTGCGCCCGTCCCAGGCGTAGGCGCCCTTGGGCAGCAGCATGGAGCCGATCAGTGCGAGCCGGTACCCGGACAGGACTGCGTGGTCGATGTGGCTGTTGTCGGCAGGGGACTGGAGGCCGTTGATCAGGCGTGCGGCCGGGATGGCCGGCAGGACCTGGCGGGTCAGGAGCTGGACGGTGCGCATCTCCCGCTGGATACGGGCCTCGGCCCCGAAAATACCGCGTTTGCGGGGCATGCCGTGCACCTGCTGGCGGGCGACTGCCAGGGGAACCAACGGGACCCCGCCGGCGGGGGAGTCATCATACGGCGGGACGTACACAGGCGGGTCGCCCGCGGTGTTGCGGGCGTTGCCCTGCCTGTGCACGGTGGCTGAAGCGCGGCTGCCCGCCGGAGGCGCGTCGAAATGCGCCTCCGTGTCCGCATCCTCGTTGCGGAGCGTACCGGCCGCATAGGAGCGGTCGTAGGCTTTCCTGCGGGTGGGGTCGATGAGGGTCTCGTAGGCACGGGTCACCTGCCGGAACGCGGCGGCGTCTCCGCCGTGATCGGGATGCGCCGTCCTTGCAGCCCTGCGGTAGGCCACCTTGATCTCCTTCTCCGTGGCAGTTACCGCCACGCGAAGCACCTGGTAATAGGAGCTGCTGCTCTCGGTCAAGCCCTCATCCTTCTGTTGGTATGGCCAGTCTTCGCAGGTAGCCCGGTCCGCACAGTTTAACGGCCTGTCTTGAACAACGACGCTCCAGCCCCGCAAGGTTCCCTTGAAGGAATCGGACCTGGTGCGGTGCCCCGGGCAGGTGCATCTAGACTCGTGCATGCGCGGCTGTCCCGGCTGCGGCGCAACGTAGTGGGGAGGGGATGGATATGCCGACGACGGCGCGATGGCCCGGCGGGGCCAGGCGGCGGGTGGTGCAGGTGCTGGCAGCCGCCCTTGGAGCTGTGCTGGCCGGCGGCTGCAGCGTGGACGTGCCGGACCCTGCGGCTCCGCAACCCGTCTCCAGTACGCCGGAGCTGGCCACGCCCACCATCACCCCAGGCCACGACGCTGCTGCGGTGGCCGCGCAGGATCTTCCCTTTACCGCCGGCGGCAGCCTGGCTCCCGGCAAGCCCATAGGCATCGCGGACGGGCTGAAGGAGGCGCCGGGATGGAAGGCCGCCGGCGGCAGCGTGGGCGGCGAAGCCCGGTACGTGAAGGGGGACGGTTGCCTCGTGGCTGCCAAGGTGCGCACCAACCAGGCCGCCCTGGTCCGGGGTGACGACAGGGAATCCACCGTTGCACTTTTTGAGTATCTGGACCCGTCCATCCTGCCCGGCTACCTGAAGGCGGAGACCCTGCGGTGGGGCGGGGACCCGGAAGGGCCCGGCAGGACTGTCGAGGTCCTGGCCCTGGAGCAGGCAGCCCAGCCGGCAGGAAGGGCAACTGCAGTGCTGGCCCGGCTGTTTGCTACGGCCGGTTCGTCCGTCTATATCTCCCTCTCGTGCCCCGACGCTGCCGCGCTCGCAGCTGCGAGGGCCGACGTCGCCCGTTTCCTGCCGCTGATCCCGCCGTCCGCCTAGCAGCCGGACGGCATCAGCCCGGCAGGCGGGCCGGTAGAATTGTGGCGTGCCCGTTTACCTCGATCATGCAGCAACCACCCCCCTTGCACCTGAGGCGCTGGCCGCGCTGACCCGAGAACTGGCCCGCACCGGCAACCCGTCATCGCTGCACGGTTCCGGCCGGCGGGCCCGCCGAGCCGTGGAGGATGCCCGGGAGGCCGTTGCTGCTGCCGCTGGGGCACATCCGTCGGAAGTCATTTTCACGTCGGGTGGCACGGAGTCGGACAACCTGGCCGTAAAGGGGCTGTACTGGTCCCGCGTGGCAGGGATGCCCGCACGGCGCCGCATCCTGTGCTCCGCCGTCGAACACCACGCGGTCCTGGACACCGTGGAATGGCTGGAACGGCACGAAGGCGCGGAGGTCGTGTGGCTGCCGGTGGACAGCTACGGAGTGGTGGACCTCGCTATCCTCGAAGGGGAACTGTCCCGTGAGCCGGACACCATTGCCCTGGTCACTGTCATGTGGGCCAACAACGAGGTAGGCACTGTCCAGCCCATCACCAGGATCGTGGAGTTGGCGCACGCCGCCGGCGTCCCCGTGCACTCGGACGCGGTCCAGGCGTTCGGCTCGCTCCCCGTGGATTTCAAAGCCTCAGGCCTGGACGCCATGTCCATTTCCGGCCACAAGATCGGCGGACCGGTGGGGGTGGGCGCACTCCTGCTGGGCCGTTCAGTGAAACTGACCCCTGTCCAGCACGGCGGAGGCCAGGAACGTGACGTCCGCTCGGGCACCCTGGACACCGCCTCCATAGCAGCCTTCGCAGCTGCCGCGGAGAAGGCCGCAGCCACCCTGGGCGCCGAGTCCGAACGCATCGCGGGCCTGCGCGACAAGCTGATCGACGGTGTCCTGGAACGGATTCCGGAAGCAGTCCTGCGCGGACCTGCCGGGGACGGCCGGCTCCCCGGCAACGCGCACTTCACCTTCACCGGGTGCGAGGGCGATTCCCTGCTGTTCCTCCTGGACCTGGCCGGCGTGGAGTCGTCCACCGGTTCGGCCTGCACAGCGGGTGTGCCCAGGCCTTCGCACGTTCTGCTGGCCATGGGCCTGGACGAGGAGACGGCCCGCGGCGCGCAGCGCTTCACCCTGGGCCATGCTTCCGTGGAGGGCGACGTCGACGCCCTCCTGGCCGCACTGCCTGATGCCTACGCACGGGCCCGCCAGGCGGGAATGGCCGGGCATGAGTCCAGCATCCAGACCGCAGGAACCCTCGCCCGCCGGGCCCCCGGCGGCGGCTGAAGGAGCCCCGCCTCACGGAACCTGGGGCAGGGGCCGTAGAATAGATAGGCAAGGATCGTTTCGGGGAGCCTGCCTTCCTGTAATCCAGTGCGTCCGCCGGCACCGGCCAGAGCCGGACCTTCCCCAACAGAAAGCCACCATGCGAGTTCTAGCAGCCATGAGCGGCGGAGTCGATTCCGCCGTTGCCGCCGCCCGCGCCGTCGAGGCGGGGCACGACGTCGTCGGCGTCCACCTGGCGCTCTCACGCATGCCCGGAACGCTGCGCACCGGAAGCCGCGGCTGTTGCACCATCGAGGACTCCCGCGATGCCTGGCGCGCATGCGACGTCCTGGGCATCCCGTACTACGTCTGGGATTTCTCCGAACGGTTCAAGGAAGACGTCGTCCAGGACTTCATCGATGAGTACGCGGCCGGCCGCACCCCCAACCCCTGCATGCGGTGCAACGAGCGGATCAAGTTTGCCGCACTCCTGGAAAAGGCCATCGCCCTGGGGTTTGATGCTGTATGCACCGGACACTATGCCAAGGTCATCGAGGATGCCGACGGCAACCGCGAGCTCCACCGTGCTGCGGATTGGGCGAAGGACCAGAGCTATGTCCTGGGCGTCCTGACGCACGAGCAGCTCAAACACTCCATGTTCCCGCTGGCCGACACCCCCTCCAAGGCTGAAGTGCGTGCGGAAGCCGAGCGCCGGGGGCTCTCGGTGGCCAACAAGCCGGACAGCCACGACATCTGCTTCATTCCCGACGGCGACACCGCAGGATGGCTCGCCGAAAAAATCGACATGTCCACCGGGGACATCGTGGACGAAACCGGCACGAAGGTCGGGGAGCACCCGGGTGCCAACGCCTTCACCGTGGGCCAGCGCCGCGGTTTGAAACTGGGCACACCCGCAGCCGACGGCAAGCCCCGGTTCGTCCTGGAGATCCGGCCCAAGGAGAACAAGGTGGTGGTGGGCCCCGAGGCCCTGCTGGCGATCGACGAAATCCGGGGCATCAAGGTCTCCTGGGCAGGACTGCCCATCAGGGAAGTCGAAACCGGCGAGGAGTTCGACTGCTACGCCCAGGTCCGGGCGCACGGCGACCCCGTCCCCGCGACGGCCCGCATGGAGACGGCCGGGCATTCAACTGGGCAGCTGGTGGTCCGGCTGACAGACCCCCTCCGCGGGGTGGCGCCCGGGCAGACTGTTGTCCTCTACCAGGGCAGCCGGGTGCTGGGCCAGGCGACGATTGACGCTGCCCGCTCGCTTCAGCGCGCCGAGCTCTAATCCATCAGTACAACAACACCACCCCGGTTCCGCCGGGGCGGTGTTGTTGGTTGTGCCGCCGGTTCCCGGGCGCTGCAGAGCAATCAGGTAAATTTTGTGTCTCAACTCACAAAATGGGCCGGTCTGAGTGTTGACTCTCTGATTGAATCTAGGCATCAGCACCGCGCGCTTCCCGCCTGAGCAAATGCACCCATCAGCGGTCGGCGGGCGCGCACTCATCGAACAGAAAGTTCACAGATGACGAAGAGCAATAAAGCACTGCACGGCGCAATCGCGCTGGCAGGCGTTTCCGCCCTCGCACTGACGGCCTGCACGGGCCCCTCAGGCGGAGGCGGCGGGACCTCGACCGGCGATGCAGGGGGTGGTGCCATCACGTACGGCACCACGGACAAAGTGGTCACCCTGGATCCGGCCGGGTCCTACGACGGCGGATCCTTCATGGTCATGAACCAGATCTATCCCTTCCTGCTCAACTACAAGCCCGGCACCGCCGATGCCGCCCCGGACATCGCCGAGTCGGCTTCCTTCACCAGCCCCACTGAATACACGGTGAAGCTCAAGCCCGGCCTGAAATTCGCCAATGGCAACACGCTGGATTCCTCCGACGTGGTGTTCTCGTTCAACCGGGTCAAATCGATCGATGACCCCAACGGGCCGGCGTCCCTGCTCTCCAACATGGAGAAGATCGAGGCGACGGACGCCAACACCGTGGTGTTCACCCTTGCCGCCGGCAACGACCAGGTGTTCCCGGGCGTCCTCGCTTCCAACCCGGGCCCGATCGTGGACGAGGAAGTCTTCCCGGCAGACAAGATCATGGACGACGACGCCATCGTCGCGGCCAAACCCTTCGCCGGCCAGTACACCATCGAAAGCTACAAGAAGAACGAACTGGTGAGCTTCAAGCCCAACCCGGATTACCAGGGGATGCTGGGTGCTGCGGCCAACGACGGTGCCACCCTCAAGCACTACGCTGACCCGAACAACCTGAAGCTCGACGTCCAGCAGGGCAACATCGACGTCGCCGGGCGGATCCTTACCGCGACCGACGTCGCAGACCTCGAGAGCGACGACAAGGTGAAGGTCCACAAGGGCCCCGGCGGGGAACTGCGCTACATGGTGTTCAACTTCGACACCATGCCGTTCGGTGCGAAGACCCCGGAAGCCGATCCCGCCAAGGCCCTCGCCGTACGCCAGGCCATAGCCCACCTGGTTGACCGCGACGTCATTGCCTCGCAGGTCTTCAAGGACACCTACACCCCGGTCTACTCCTATGTGCCCAAGGAATTCGAAGGCGCAACGGAGCCGCTGAAGAGCCTTTACGGCGACGGCAGCGGCAAGCCGAGCCTGGACAAGGCAAAGCAGGTCCTGGCCGACGCCGGCATCACCTCGGTGGTCGACGTGAAGCTGCAGTACACGGACCGCTACGGCACCTCCGCGGCCGATGAATACGCCCTGGTCAAGGAACAGCTCGAAAAGTCAGGGCTCTTCACCGTCGACCTCAAGTCCACCGAATGGACCACCTACACCAAGGAACGCCGGGCCGACGCGTACCCCGTGTACCAGCTGGGCTGGTTCCCGGACTATTCGGACGCGGACAACTACCTGACGCCGTTCTTCATCCCGGGCAACTTCCTCGGCAACCATTACGAGAACCCGGCCGTGACGGACATTGTCAAGAAGCAGCTGGTCACCGCGGACAAGGCGGAGCGGAGCGAACTCCTGGGCGAGGCCCAGGAAGCCATCGCCAAGGACCTTTCCACGCTGCCGCTGCTGCAGGGTGCCCAGGTCATGGTGGCCGGAACGGATGTCCAGGGAGTGGAAAAGACCCTCGATGCCTCGTTCAAGACCCGTCTTGGCGTGATGTCCAAGTAGGTCCACCGCACATCCGGCTCTGACCGCACACGGGGCGGGACACGGTGCACCTGATGCCAGGTGCACGTGTCCCGCCCCGCGTGCTGGTCGGGAAGCGGTGCCGGCCCACCGCGGGCACCGCAAAGACAACCTGAGGCACCCATGACTACATTGATCGACGCGCCACCCACTGACGCGGACGGCCTGCTCCCGGCGGCCAAAAAATCTTCCGGCGGCGGACTGGGACAATACATCCTGGTCCGTTTCCTGCTGATCTTCCCCACCATCTTCATCCTGGTCACCATGGTCTTCTTCCTGATGAGGATCACCGGTGACCCCATCACCGCAGCCATGGGCGGGCGCCTGCCGGCGGACCAGCTCCAGGACAGGATCCAGGCCGCCGGCTACGACCGGCCCATCCTGGTCCAATATTTCGAGTACCTCGGCCAGCTGGCCACCGGCAACTTCGGACGGACGCTCACGGACAACCGCGCCGTCGTCGAAATGCTCACCACCTACGGTTCGGCCACCCTTGAGCTGAGCATCAACGCGCTGCTCGTCGCCCTCCTGGTCGGCATTCCCCTGGGCATGGTGGCCGCCCACCGCCGGGACAAGGCACCGGACGCCGTCCTGCGCGTCTTCGCCATTCTTTGCTACGCAACCCCTGTGTTCTTCGCCGGCATGCTCCTGAAGCTGACCTTCTCCGTCTGGCTCGGCTGGCTGCCGGTGGCAGGGCGGGCAAAGACGTCCAGCGAACTTGCCCTGACGTCCCTGGAAGCGCCCACCGGAATCTACTGGCTCGACGCGCTTCGAAGCGGCAACATGGCCGCCCTCGGAGACGTCATGGCCCACGCCGTGCTGCCCGCGGTGGCATTGGGGCTGCTGACAGCCGGCATTTTCCTCCGCCTCGTCCGGACCAACGTCATCGGCACACTCGGCAGGGACTACATTGAGGCAGGCCGGTCCAGGGGTGTCAGCGAATACCGCCTGGTCACCAAGCACGCCTACAAGCCAGCCCTGATACCCATCATCACGGTGATGGGCCTGCAAATAGCAGTGATGCTCGGCGGCGCGGTGCTGACCGAAAAGACGTTTGAGTGGAAGGGCCTGGGATTCCAGCTCGCCAATTACCTCACGGCCCGTGACTTCGTGGCCGTCCAGGGCATCGTGGTGCTGCTCGCCATCATCGTGGCCATGACCAACTTCATCGTGGACATCATCGCCGCGCTGATCGATCCCCGCGTGAGGTACTGACCATGAGCATTCCGGCCGTTCCCGTCCCGATGGAAAGCCCGCGGGCCCCTTGGTACCGCCGCCTTCCGGTGGTCTCGCACTACAACAAAAGCGTCGGCCTCCAGCGCGGCATGCTGGTGGCCGGACTGATCCTCACCGGCCTGTTCGTCCTAACGGCGCTTTTCGCACCGCTGCTGGCACCGTACGGTTTCTCGCAGCTTTCCGACGCCGACGGCAACTTCCCCACGCAGCAGGCCCCCGGAGGCAAACACCTCCTGGGGACGACAGTGGGCGGCTACGACGTCCTGTCCCGGGTCATCTGGGGGGCGCAGACGGCGATCCTGGTGATCGTCGTCGCCGTGACCATGTCAATCGTCATCGGCGTCGTCCTTGGCCTGGTCAGCGGCTACCTCGGCGGGTGGCTTGACCGGATCCTGGTGGTCATCGCCGATGCCGTGTACGCCTTTCCCTCGCTGCTGGTGGCCATTGTCATGGCCATCGTCATCAGCGGCGGACAATCCAGCCTCACCGGCGGCATCTTCGCTGCCGGCACTGCCATCACGCTGGTCTTCATTCCGCAGTATTTCCGGGTCATCAGGGCAGAGACCGTCAGGCTGAAGGCTGAGCCGTTCGTGGAGTCCGCCAAAGTGGTGGGAGCGTCCAACATCCGCATCATGACCCGCCATATCTACCGCAACGCCACCCGGACACTGCCGCTGATCTTTACCCTGAACGCTTCCGAAGCCATCCTCACCCTGGCTGGCCTCGGCTTCCTCGGCTTCGGCATCGAACCCAGTTCCGCGGCGGAGTGGGGCTTCGACCTCAACAAGGCGCTCGCCGACACCACGTCCGGCATCTGGTGGACGGGCCTGTTTCCCGGCCTGGCCATCGTGCTGACCGTGGTGGGCCTGACCCTGGTGGGCGAGAGCATCAACGACCTGAACGATCCGCGCCTCCGCGGCCGCAAGAGCACGGGGAGCAGCTCCCCGGCGCCGGTGGACAGCGCCGGGATCGCAACCGAAGTGAGGACATCATGACCGTCAACATCGATCCGCTGTCCGGGCGGAACTCCAACGGGGAGCCCGACGACGGCCGTCCCGTTCTCGACATCGACCACCTCCAGGTCACGTTCGCCACTGACGGTGGGCCAGTCCATGCAGTCAAGGACGTCAGCCTGGAGGTCCGGAAGGGGGAGGTACTGGCGATCGTAGGGGAGTCCGGATCCGGCAAGACTGTCACCGCCAAGACCATTCTGGGCCTTCTTCCCGAAACGGCCAGCAGTTCCGGGGCGGTGGTGATCAACGGGGCCGACGTCATCAGCGTCAGCGCGGCACGGCTGCGCCAGATCCGCGGCCGGGACGTTGCCATGGTGTTCCAGGAACCGTCCACCGCGCTGAACCCGGTGTTCACCGTGGGCTGGCAGATCGCAGAAGGCATCCGGGCCCATGCAGGCAGCGACGGGAAGCGGGTCCCGGCCAAAGAAGCCAAATCCCGGGCCATCGAGGCGCTGCGCAAGGTGGGCATCCCCGATCCGGAACACCGGGTCAACTACTACCCGCACCAGTTCTCCGGCGGCCAAAAGCAGCGGGTGGTTATCGCTGCGGCGCTGGCCCTGAACCCCGGGCTGATTGTCGCCGACGAGCCCACCACTGCCCTGGACGTTACCGTCCAGGCGGAAATCCTGGAACTGCTCCGGGACCTGCGGGACAAGTACGGTACGTCCATTGTGCTCATCACGCACAACATGGGGGTGGTGGCGGACCTCGCTGACCGCGTGGTGGTGATGTACCAGGGGGACGTGGTGGAGGAAGCCCCGGCCCGGACCCTGTTCGCAGAACCGCGGCAGGACTACACCCGGGCTCTCCTTGCTGCGGTTCCCCACCTCGGGCGGAACTCCGCCTCCGGAGGGCTCAGCAGCCGGGCCCACCAGGATGAGGAAATCCTGGTGGAGGCCAACAACCTGTCCATCGAGTACCCGGGCAGGCTGGGAACGCCCGCCTTCAAGGCCGTGGACCGGGTCAGCTTCACCCTGTCCCGGGGTGAGGTGTTCGGGCTGGTCGGGGAATCCGGCTCCGGGAAGACCACCATCGGACGCGCCATTGCCGGGCTGAACCGGACCACGGGCGGCAGCCTGAAAGTGCTCGGGTACGAGATGCTGAACCTCAAGGAACGCACCTTCAAACCGCTCCGCAAGGACATCGGTTTTGTGTTCCAGGACCCTGCTGCCTCCTTCAACCCGCAACTGACCATCGGGGACTGCATCGCAGAACCCATGGTCATCCACACAAAGCCAAGCCCGGCGCAGGCGCGCAAACGCGTGGGCGAGCTCCTCGAATCAGTCCAGCTGCCGGCGTCGTACGCAGGACGGTACCCGCACGAACTGTCCGGCGGCCAGCGCCAGCGGGCGTCGCTGGCACGGGCACTAAGCCTGAATCCGCGGCTGCTGATAGCCGATGAGCCAACGTCGGCTTTGGACGTTTCGGTGCAGGCCAAGGTCCTGGAACTGTTCAGGGACATCCAGCAGGAGTTTGGCTTCGCCTGCCTGTTCATCAGCCACGACCTCGCGGTGGTGGACACGCTGTCCTCGTGGGTGGGCGTCCTGTACAAAGGCCGGCTGGTGGAGCAGGGGATCGGCAGCCAGGTGATGGGAAACCCGCAGCACGATTACACGCGGCGGCTCATCGCGTCCCTGCCGGTGCCCGATCCGGATGAACAGGCGAGGCGGAGGGAAGCGCACCGCGCGCTGCTTGGCATCTGAGCGCTAAGCCGCAGGCCGGCGTTGGGACTCTAAGCGCCGGTGCCGGATACCGGCACCGGCGCTTAACACCCGGATGATTCCGGTGCCTGCCCATAGACTTGAAACATGACGCAGCACAACCTTCACACCCCTGACTCCGATGACTACGACCCCTCAGCCAGTTCGCTGGCGGACCAGGTGGACCAGTCGGTGATGGCTGAACTGCTCTCCATCCGTTCGAGCATCGACAACATTGATGCCACCCTGGTTTACCTGCTGGCGGAGCGCTTCAAGGCCACCCAGAAGGTGGGCTTCCTCAAGGCCGCCCACCGGCTGCCCGCCGGGGATCCCGGCCGCGAGGCCGCGCAGATCGCCAGGCTTCGCCGCCTTGCCGAGGACGCCCACCTGGACCCGGCCTTTGCCGAGAAGTTCCTCAACTTCATCATTGGCGAAGTCATCAGGCACCACGAGGCCATCGCCGAAGACCATGAGGCTGCCTCGGGCCAGCACCCGCAGGCATCAGCCCTCGCGTGAGCATGGTTGAAAGGCATGAATTCCGCGCCGGCACTTCGTCGCAGGCGCCGGCTCCACCCCGTGAAGTAACGGCCACCGCGCTGGGACCGTGGCCGGGCGAAGACCCCGTCGAGGCGGCCAGGATCATCCGGGGCGAACTCGGCAGCCCGCACCTGCCGTTCCTCGCCGAACTGCCGGACCGCGGAGTTGGGTCCGATGCCCTGGGGCGCACGGCCTCCCTCCTTGCGGAGCTGGCCGTTGACGTCCAGCCGTATGGGTGGCGGCTGGTTGACCGTCCCGGCAAGGACTTCCGCCGCGCCGCGTCAGCCCTGGCGACGGACATCAACGTCCTTGCGGACGTGGCCGGTGCCGAGGAGAACCCTGCCACGGAGATCAAGGTCCAGCTGGTAGGGCCGCTGAGCCTGGCGGCGGGGCTCCACCTGCACAACGGCGAGCGGGCACTCCTCGACTACGGTGCCCGGCGGGACCTTGCAGCCTCGCTTGCCGCCGGGGTAGGGGCATACCTCTCCCGGGTGGCGGCCGCCGTGCCGGGCGCGCGCCTGGTAGTCCAGATGGACGAACCGGACATTGCCGCGGTGCTGGCCGGCACCATTCCAACCTCCAGCGGCTACCGTACCCTCCGGGCGGTGCCGGTATCCGAAGCACGCGAATCATGGCGGGTGGTCCTTGACGCCCTGCGGGCCGCGGGTGCCGTCGAAACAGTCATTTCTGTTCCGGAGGTGGAGGCGCCCTTCGAGCAGATCCTGGCTGCCGGGGCGGACGGCATCGCTGTTCCGCTGAAGGCCTTGACCTCGCGGCAGTGGGAGCAGCTGGCTGGAGCAGCGGAATCCGGCGCACGCCTCTGGCTCGGCGCGCTGGAGGCAGGCGGCGGGCCGCTGCCCAAGGTCGCTGAATCAGCGGAGGCAGTGTGGCGGCCCTGGCGGCAGCTGGGGCTGCCGGCAGACACTCTGGCCTCCATCCGGGTGACACCCTCGGCCGGGCTTGCCGGCGGCTCTCCATCGCAGGCCACCGCCGTGCTGGGCAGGCTCACCCAGCTTGCGGACGGGCTAAACCAGCTCGCCCAGGGCTAGCCGGCGCGGCTTCCGCCAGGGGTTTGTCAGACCCGGTTCTCCCAGCGGTCCGGCTGCGCGTAGCGTGGCAGGAAGCTGTGGGCTGAACTGCCGCCGGTGTAGGGGCGCAGCCGGTAGTCGAAACTGCCGGCGTAGACCAGGACCAGCCCGATCTGCGGCTGGATGACCTTCACCTGTATCCGGTGCTTTCCGGCGGGTCCTTCTGCCGGGTCCCACCACTGTTCGGCGTAGGCTTTGGCGTCCAGGGCGGCAGGAAGCGGAATGCGCAGGGGGCCCAGGAGGAGCCGTGATGCTTCCGATACGCCCCGCAGCCTGCCCTCCGCCGTGACGCTCAGGTTCAGGTCGGTGACCAGCCGCCGGTACCGGCCCACGTAATCCACCAGCTGGGGCGCTCCGTCCCGGCGGGTGGCGCTTGTGGTGTCCTGGAAGATGCGGGTGCGCCCCGGGAACCGGATCTCACGGCGCGCCGTAAGGCTGGAGCGGCCAAAGGGGTCCTGGTGGGCGTGGTTTTCGATGCGGAACGGAATATTTTCGCCGTACTCGGGAAAGAACGCTTCCTCCCCGCTGGTGAGCCGCAGCAAAGGCCGTAGCCACTCCTGCCGGCAGCCCACGACGTCGAACGTTCCTTCACCGACGCCGTACCGGCCCGAGCCGGGCACCAGGGAAAAGTAGTCCTGCAGCTCGGGCTGCAGGCGCGAAAAGTCCGCGCCGAGGGCCTGCTGGTAGATGGGACTGTTCATGGGAACCTCCTGCTGGGAATGTGGCTGGAACAAGGTGCTGTGGTTTCACAATGTACCGGCAGCCTTGAGCCTGATGTACATGTCCGCCAGCCGGGGCGGCAGCTGGTGGGGTTCGGCATCCACCACTGACACGCCGTGCCGCCGGAGCTCTGCGCTGATCGCCGCACGCTGCAGGAGCGCCCGTTCTGCCGCTGCGGCCCGGAAGACACCGGTGGCGTCGTCGCGTTCCCCAAGCATGGTTCCCAGCTGCGGGTCCCGGACCGCCGCAACCACCACCACATGCTGCCGGGCCAGCTGGGCCGCAACGGGAAGCAGGCCTTCCTCGGGTGCGCCGCCGTCCAGCGACGTGAGCAGCACAACGAGGGACCGGTGCGCGGACACGGCGCGGACCTGCGCCGGGACGGCCGGCCAGTCCATCTCGATGAGGTCGGGCTCAAGCGGTGCCATGGCCTGGACCATCTGTCCCAGGAGGTTTCCCTGCCCGCCGGACCCTGCCCGGGTGCGTGTCCGGCGGTCAAAGGCAAGGAAATCCACCCGGTCCCCGCCGCGCTCCGCGAGGACGCCCAGCAGGAGCGCCGCTTCCATGCCGGTATCCAGGCGGGTTTCGTCGTCGATCCTGGCTGCGGACGTCCTCGAGGTATCAAGAACCATGACCACACGGCGGTCGCGTTCCGGCCGCCACGTGCGTACCACCACCGCGGACCGGCGTGCCGTGGCCCGCCAGTCAATCGACCGGACGTCGTCGCCGCGGACGTAGTCCCGCAGGGAATCGAACTCGGTGCCCGCCCCGCGGATCTGTACCGCGGCCTCGCCGTCGAGCTCGCGCAGTTTCCGCAGCTTGGACGGCAGGTGCCGGCGGGAGTGGAAAGGAGGCAGCACCCGCAGCGACCCGGGGCAATCGATGGTCCGCTGGCGCGCAGCCAGCAGCAGGGGGCCGAAAGACCGGAGTGTGACGTGCGGTGCCCGCAGGTCTCCGCGCCGGACGGGCCGCAGCCGGACGGTGACGCGCCTGCCCTCGCCGGCCGGAACCTCAACGTCCTGGACCGGATTCTCCGCTCCGGCCGAGGGTTGCCAGGCATCGCGCAGGACTCCGCGGAGCCGGCGGCCGCCGTCGTTCCGGACTTTCAGCCCGGCGGCCACGGCCGCATGCAGCGTAACGTTTCCGGGCTCCGTGCGCTGGACGCTGACCGTCCGCAGCGGAGCCGCTGCCAGAAGGTCGACGGCGGCAAGAACCGTCAGCAGCCCGGCCACCAACAGCACCGTTCCCCAGCCGGGCAGCACCAGGACCGGCACCACACCCAGCAGAACCAGGAGCACGAAACGGCCGGAGATGGCCATCAGCGGGGCACGGGAACGGAAGCCAGGATGCTGCCCAGCACGTCATCCACCCGGACCCCGTCCATCTGGGCTTCCGGCTGGAGCGCCACGCGGTGCCGCAGGCAGGGGAGGGCGAGGGCCTTGACATCGTCCGGGGTGACAAAGCTCCGGCCTGACAGCCAGGCCCAGGACCTGGACGTGTTCAGCAGGGCAGTGGCCCCACGGGGCGAGACTCCCAGCAGGAAGGACGGGGCAGAGCGGGTGGCCCGCACCAGGTCCACGATGTAAGCGATGATTTCCGGCTCCACCGCCACCGAAGCCACCGCCTGCCGGGCTTTGGCCAGGTCTGCCGCGCCCGCTACTGCGCGGACCCCGGCCGCTGTGAGGTCCCGCGGATCAAAGCCGGCAGCATGGCGCCGGATGACTTCCATTTCATCCTGGCGTCCGGGCAGCGGCATGGTCAGCTTGAGGAGGAAGCGGTCCAGCTGTGCTTCGGGCAGGGGATAAGTGCCTTCGTACTCCACCGGGTTCTGGGTGGCAGCCACGAGGAAAGGTGCGGGCAGTGGACGGGACACCCCGTCCACTGAAACCTGCCGTTCCTCCATGGCCTCGAGCAGGGATGCCTGCGTCTTGGGCGGCGTGCGGTTGATCTCGTCCGCCAGCAGGATGTTGGTGAATACCGGCCCTTCGCGGAACGTGAATTCTGAGGTGTGCGAGTCGTAGACCAGGGATCCCGTCACGTCACCGGGCATGAGGTCCGGCGTGAACTGCACGCGCTTTGTGTCCAGGCTCAGGGCTGCGGACAACGCACGAACAAGCAGGGTTTTTGCGACGCCCGGGACGCCCTCAAGCAGCACGTGCCCCTGGGAGAGGAGCGCAATCAGCAGCCCCGTGACGGTGGCGTCCTGCCCCACCACGGCCTTGGCTACCTCGTGCCGCACGTCCAAAAGGGCCTGCCGGGCGGAATCGTGGTCCATGTGGTCCAGGACCCGGGGGCTGCTGCCTTGCTCGCTCATCGGCTCTTGACTTCTTTCTCTAGGGTGTCCAGCTCGCGCGACCAGGCCACAAGCCTCGCCTCGGTGCCGGGACGTTCATTAACGAGTTCGCGGATATCCCGGGCCGGCCTGCCGAGGTGCTGCGCGGCTGCTTCGATGACCTGGCCGGCAGTGGCCCCTGGCCCGGTCCGCAGATGCCCGGAAAGCCGCACCAGGGTACCGGCCCGGAGGTTGTCCCGGGCCTGGTCCACGGCCCGGGAGTCTTGATAAAGCCGTGCCCGGCCCTCGGCCGTCTCCGCTGCCTTGACCACAACCGGCAAAGGCTCAAACACCAGAGGGCCAAGGCGCCTGCCACGCCAGGCTATTGCCGCCAGGGCAACCAGGACGAGCCACGGGCCAAGGAAGCGCGCCCAGTCGGGGGCCAGCTCATCCAGGCTCTCGGGCCGGCCCTCGGTTTCCAGGTCTTCAAGGGTTGGGATGTACCAAACAAGGTCCGGGGACGGGCCCAGGGTCCGGATGGCCAGCGCGGCATGCCCCAGCCTGTCCAGCTCTCCGTTACTGAAGACGGCGGTGCTGCCGACGACGATGAGCCGGCCGTCGCTGCTGGCGGCAACGAGTCCGGCACCGGAACCGTCCGGCCGGTAGCAGGACGTCCCGCCGTCGTACAGGAAGCCGGACTCCCCGGAAACCGTACCTGCGGCTTGCGGGTCAGTCAGGCTGCACCCGGGCTCCAGCACCGGAGAGGCGTCCGGCACAACTCCGGCCTGCCGGATGCCGGCATCGAGGCCGTCGAGGGTCTGCAGCCTCGGGGATACCACCACCATCCTCTGCGCGGACGCCGCCAGGTTGAGGAGACGGGGCCCGTCCAGGAAGCCGTTCCTGTCGTAGAGCAGCAGGGTGGGGGAGGAACCCGCCTGCAGCGCTGCCATGGCTGCTTCGTAGCTTCCTGCATCCTGGACCGCAACGCCGTGCCTTCCCAGGATCTGCGTGACGGCGCGGGCACCCCCGGGACCGGCGTTGTGCACCGACAACGGAACGGCGTCGCCTTTGGGACTGAGCTGAGCCCAGAGGACAAGTCCCGGCGCGGCAGCCACCACTGCGCTGAATACCGCAATTGCACGGTGCCGCCGGAGCCACCCTGTCCTGCGGAGGGGAGCCGGCTCCGCGTCGGGGCTTTCATGAAGTGTGGAAGCCGGAGTTGCGCCGGTCATGGCAGGGCCGCCGGATGCGATACTCCGAGGTCCTGGTTACTTCCGTCCTGGTGGCTTCCGTCCCGGCGGCTTTCCTGCTGGTGGTCCGGGCTGCGGATGGGCTTGAGGGCTTCGAGCGCGTCGTCCAGGCCGGCCATCGCCCGGTAGTCTGCCCCGTCCGCCGCCCTGTTTCCATAGCGGATAGCGTCGAAGGTGCCTGCCGCCCAGCCCAGGCGCTGGGCTTCGGCGCTGAAGGGAAGAGCCAGGTCCCGGGCTACTTCATCGGCCGTCCGCCCCGGCTGGGGGTCCAGGATGGTGCGGTCTTCGGCAGAGCGGACCAGGGCCCGGAAACGGTCCACGACGGCGTCTGCCCACCTTCCATTCGCTGCGGAATTTTCAGCGCGCCGCCGGTAGTCGCCCGCTGCCAGGACGCTTTCGGTACCGAACACCTCGTTAGCCTGCCGCGCCTTGTGGTTCAGGCGGGGCCTGGCAATGATCACCGCGGCCACGACGATCACTGCGATCACCACTCCAATGACGGGGCTTGGCACCGTGCTGGACGGATCGGGCGACCCGTCCAGGGACGAAAGCCAATCCAGGAAGTCCTCCCAAAGCGTCTCCACCCAAGGCGGGGCGGCGTCACGGTATTCAGGTTGCGAAAGCTCCTCTGCTGCCCAGCGTCGGGCTTCCTCGGCGCCGGGCAGCACCGGCGGTTCAGCGGCCATCCGGCCATGCCTTTGGCGCAGGCCCGGGGCCGGGGTTCCAGCCACCGGCGTACCCTCCGGTCCGGGCGGTTCCCTGGCTACGGCCCGGGATGCCGTCCGGATCCGCGCCGGACTCCATCATGCGGAGCAGCGCGATATCCAGTCCGTCCTTCCGCATCCGGAGATCCATGTAGATCAGCGCCATGACGGACGTCTGGAAGGCGTAACCCAACGCTCCTGCAAGTGCACCCAGGACTGCGGTGACGATTCCGACGCCGACGGCAATGGCTACGTCCTGCCCGGCACCACCGTGGGGTGAGAGGAAGCCCGCCATCAGCGGAGGCACAAGGCTCACCGGGATCATGACCACCTGGCTGATGACGCCCACCATGATGCCCACCACTAGGGTGATTCCAAGGATCCGCCACCAGTTGGCCCGGGTCAGTTCCCAGGACCGGCGCAGGGCGGCCAGGGCGCCCAGTTCTTCAATGACGACGGCGGCCGGGGCCACCAGAAGTTTGATGTAGATCCAAACGAACAGGGCAACAAAGCCGAGGAACATGGGGATGAGCAGCAGGATGCCTATCCGCTCCATGCTGGCTATCAGTGCGACGGTTGCCGCTGCCGGGATGAGGATGCCAAGAAGGCCGGCAACCATCAGCAGTGCCGCCAGCCGCATCAGTGCTCCCACCCGCGGCCTGGCCAGGGCCCACATCTGGCGGAAACCGGTGGGACGGTTCAGGATGGACCGCGCCACCGGCACCACCATGGCGCCCTGCAGGACTGAGGCCAGGAAGATGGTCAGGACAGCAACCAGCATGATGGCGGCAACGAAGCCCAGGCCGAGCGATGTGAGGTCGGCGGGGCTGGCGCTTTCCGCCCAGGCCTCGATGGAGCCCACCGATGTGGCTGTGGCGGCCGTAAGGACAGCCGTCAGGATGGCGGCAAGGGACTGGGCCAGGAGGGAAGCACCCAGCATGGCTTTTGCATTCCGCCTGATCGTTTGGAAGGAACCGTCCATGATCTCGCCGAACATCAGGGGGCGCAGGGCGACGATGCCCGGCTTGGGCGGAGCCACATACCGTGGCTGGCCGTAGGGGGAGCCCCCATGGGGATAGCCGGCGGGATAGCCGGCGTTGGGAGGTTGCGCCCGCGGCGGGCCCGGGTATGCCGGACCGGGCTGGCCCCACGATTGCTGCCACGCCGGCGGCCCCCAAAGGTGCTGCTGATCCGGCGGTGGACCCCAGGGTTGCTGCTGATCCGCTGGCGCGCCCCAGGGTTGCTGCCGATCCGGCGGTGGCCCCCAGGGTTGCTGCCCTCCCGAAGGCGGGTGCTGCTCCGGAGCCTGCCGCCATGCAGGCAGGCCGGGGTCGCGGGGCTCCTCCGCGTCCGAATCCTTTGGTGACACCATGTTCCTTCCCCCCATGCAGTCCGCCGTCGGCCTGGCGCCGCTTCCGCAACTCCCGCATGTCGCTCTGAACGTCCGGCGTGGCACCAGCTTATAGTTCCGGCGTCGGGCATCCTAGCGCCCGCCATGCCGGAGGGCGCTGAACAGGACAAAGCCATCCTGATAAGGGAATATATAACTATGAAGGCACGCATTCTGGTGGTAGATGATGATGAAGCGCTGGCCGAAATGATTGGAATTGTCCTTCGCAACGACGGCTTTGAGCCGGTCTTTTGCGCGGACGGCGCCCAGGCGCTCGATGTTTTCCGGTCATCGCGGCCGGACCTTGTTTTGCTGGACCTCATGCTTCCGGGCGTGGACGGCATCGAGGTCTGCCGGCAGATCCGGGGAGAGTCGGATGTGCCCATCGTCATGCTCACCGCCAAGTCGGACACGTCCGACGTCGTCCGGGGACTTGAATCCGGTGCAGACGACTACGTGCCCAAGCCTTTCAAGCCTGCCGAACTGGTGGCGCGCGTGCGGGCCCGGCTCCGCCCGGGCGACCAGAAGGCTCCGGAAACCCTGCGCATTGCCGACATCACCATCGACGTTGCCGGGCACACCGTGAGCCGGGGCAACAACCGGATTTCGCTGACGCCCCTGGAATTCGACCTCCTGGTGGCCCTGGCCCGGAAACCATGGCAGGTGTTCACCCGGGAACTGCTGCTGGAGCAGGTCTGGGGCTACCGCCATGCTGCCGACACGCGCCTCGTGAACGTCCATGTCCAGCGCCTCCGGTCCAAGATCGAACAGGATCCGGAAGCTCCGGAAGTCGTATTGACGGTGCGTGGTGTCGGCTACAAAGCAGGGGCCTGAACCCGCGGCGCAGGACGGTGCACCGGATACGGGCGCGCCCGCTCCCGCTGGGAGTTCCGCTTCCGGGCATGGCGGTGGGGCGGGCCTGCCTCCAGGGCCCGAACACACCGACGCCGTCACTGCCCGCCTCCGGCGCCTGACGTTCCGCTCCCACCTCTGGCAGCGGCGTGCCCTGATCGTCAGCCTGCGGGTCGCACGGCTGGTCAGGACCGGATTCCGGCGATTCCTGCCGGCGCTGCGGTTCATCGGCCGGTCCCTTCACCGGCGGTGGCGCCGGTCACTGCAGTTCCGGACAGTCCTCACCACGCTCCTCCTTGCCGTTACCTCCTTCGCGGTTGTGGGGGCCTACCTGTCCAACCAGATCGCCAACAACCTCTTCCAAGAGCGTCTGGCCCAGGCTGAGTCGGAGACCAGCTACCACGTCAAGCAGGTGCAGGACACGTTCGACGGCGCGCAGGTCACCGACCAGGCCAGTGTCATCACTTTGGTGTACGACACCCTGAACGCGGTGGAAGGGCGCGGCTCGGTCATCCAGCGAAGGTACGTTTTTGAGGCCATGCCGGAGCAGACCAAGCCCAGGAACCGCTGGGTCGAATCCCGGGCCTCTGACCAGCTGACTGTGAGCGTCATCCCGCCTGAACTGCGCAAGGCAGTGCAGGAGTCGGGTAAGGACCAGTACTGGGCCTCCACCGTCATTCCGGTGGGCACCGAAGACCGCCCCGGCATTGCAGTGGGGAACAAGGTGACCTTTAACGGCACCGTCTATGAGCTCTACCTCATCTACGACCTGAACTCCGCACAGCAGACCCTGGACGAGATCCAGAGCGTCCTGTGGGCCGGCGGCGCGGTGCTTGTCCTGCTGATCGGCGCCGTTGCCTGGTACGTCACCCGCAACGTGGTCAGCCCCGTCAGCCATGCCGCCATGGTGTCCGAGAAACTCGCCGCCGGCCAGCTGCAGGAACGGATGGTGGTCCGGGGCGAAGACGAAGTTGCGCGTCTGGGGGCATCCTTCAACCACATGGCAGCCAGCCTCCAGGAGCAGATCACCCAGCTGGCGACCCTCTCGCAGATGCAGCAGCGATTCGTCTCCGACGTCTCCCACGAACTGCGCACGCCGTTGACCACGGTGCGGATGGCGGCGGAAGTCCTTTACGACGCGCGGCACGACTTCGATCCCATCAATAAGCGCTCCGCCGAGCTGCTCTACAACCAGGTTGAACGCTTCCAGTCACTCTTGTCGGACCTGCTCGAAATCTCCCGCTTCGACGCCGGCGTGGCAGTGCTCGACGCCGAGGCGGAGGACATCCTGCAGGTGGTCACCCATGCCATCGAGGGCGCAGCACCGGTAGCTGCGGAATACGGTTCGGAGATCGTCCTCAGGGCGCCGGAGGGTGCCATCATCGTGGAGATGGACGCCCGGCGCATCGACAGGATCATGCGGAACCTGATCCTTAATGCGGTGGAGCACGGCGAAGGGAAGCCGGTCACTGTCACAGTTGGAGCCAGCCAGACCGCCGTCGGAATCGCCGTCCGTGACCATGGGATCGGAATGGCGCCCGCAGAGGCGGCGCGCGTCTTCGACCGTTTCTGGCGGGCCGACCCCGCACGTGCCCGAACAACCGGCGGAAGCGGCCTGGGCCTGTCCATCGCCATGGAGGACACCAAGCTGCACAACGGCTGGCTCCAGGCCTGGGGCAAGAAGGGCAGCGGGGCGAACTTCCGCCTGACGCTGCCCTTGCGCCAAGGGGAAGAAATCGACAAATCGCCGGTCCAGCTTGAGCCGGAGGACATTGTGATGCCTGGAGAACAGGGGAACGGCAACATGCTGGTCCTGGGAACACGCGCCCCGGCCGGAACAGGGCCTGCCCCCGAGGAGGGAACATGACAAGCTGCGCCAGCCGCCGGGCACAACTGTCTGCCTCCCTGCTGGTCCTCCTGCTCGTCCTGATGGCGGGCTGCGCCAGGATTCCCACGTCCGGGCCGGTGGGCAAAAGCAGTGAGGGCAGCGCGGGCAACCTCAGCGCGCCGGTGTTCCTGCCGGCGGCGCCGCAGCCGGGCGCCTCGCCAGAGACCATCATCGATTACTTCTACCGGGCCGGAAGCGGCTACGAAGACGATTACGCCGTGGCCCGCCAGTACCTGACGCAGGCCTCCTCCGTGTCGTGGAAACCGGACCAGCGTGCCCTCGTTTACCGGGAGGCGCGGGTGGTGGCGACCGCCACCGAGAACGTCTACAACTACGAGCTTGACGTCGCCTACACGGTGGACGCAGACGGCATTGCCACTCAGTCGCCGCAGGGAACGATTGAAAACATCCCAGTGACCGTCACCCAGGTGGAAGGTGAATGGAGGATCTCCGACATTCCGGACGGCACCGCCATCGCGGAGGAAACCTTCAAGGTCATCTACGGTGCCTACCCAATCTATTTCTACGACCCCTCCTTTACGTTCGCAGTCCCGGACGTCCGCTGGTTCATCAAGAACAAGACCGTCAAAGCGATGACCAGTGCATTGCTGGCGGGGCCGGCACCCTACCTGCGCGGCGCCGTCGCAAGCGCCTTTCCTTCCGGCATCAAGCTGGCCCGTGAGTCGGTCCCGGTCGTTTCCGGCGCGGCGCAGGTGGACCTCACTGCAAAAGAACTGATGGAAACGTCGCCGGAGGACAGGCTGCGGATGCAGATGCAGCTGACGTTGACTTTCCGCAGCCAGCCCGACGTCGTCAATGTCGAACTGCGGGCAAACCAGGACCTCGTGCGGGTGGAAGACGACGGATCCGTGCTTCCGCCTGTGCAGGACAAGAACGTGCCCTCCCGCCAGATAGCCATCAGCGGCAACGAGCTGGTGCGGTATGAAAACAACAGGGTTTCGCCGCTGCCCGACATGCAGCCCGTCTCCTCCCTCAACCCCAGGCTTCCCGCGGAATCTCCCGTGTCCCAGACTGCGGCCTTCCTCAATGACAGCCGCACCACCCTGTACAGCATCAGCCCCGGGCAACCGGCCCGGGCGCTCACCACGAGGAGCACCCTGAGCAGGCCGTCCTTCGGGCTTAATGAATGGGTCTGGTCGGCCGGGCCCGGAGCAACGGGGGGCACCGAAGTGGTGGCTTACCGCCCGGAGGGTATTGCCGAGGGCGCCACCGTGCCCTCCGTCACCCTGACGCCGGCCTGGCTGGCCGGGCGGACCGTCAAGGAGTTCAGGATTTCCAGGGAAGGGGTCCGTGCCCTGGTGATTTCGGAGCAGAACGGAAAGACCCGGGTGCAGGTGACCGGCATAATCCGCGGCGGCGACGGGACGCCCCGTGAGCTGACACCACCCGTTACTTTGGCAACCGGCAGCGAGCCCGACCAGGGCGCGTGGGTCTCCGACACAACAATCGCAGTCATGAAGGGGTCGGCGGCATCAAACGTGACGCCGGAGTTGCTGTCACTCGCCTCCGGGCAGCCGCAACAGCTGGCGCCCTGGCCAGGCCTCGTCGCCTTGAGCGCGGGGAACGGTCCTGAGGACATCTATGCCCAGTCAGCTGAGGGCATCTTCCAGCGACTGGGGAACGGCTGGTCACCGCAGATTAAGGGGCCTACCGATCCATCCTTTCCAGGCTGACCACCATCTGCGTGGAGCGGCGCGGGGCCCGGCAGGACCGGGCCTTGTCCACATAACGCAGGTAGGTGCTGTCCCGGAGCCGCCGGCCGGAGGACAGTCAAGGAATGGCCACCAGAGCAGGACTGCGTGACAGCGCCGGGACACCCTTGCGGCTGGACCCTGACCTGGCCCCGCCGCCCGGATACAGCGCCAGGCACCGTGCGGAGCACGGCAGCAGGGTCCTGCGCTCCCTGGACCAGCTGGCGGGCGCGGCGGCTGACCTGCTTTCCCTGGCAGTTCCCGTGGACTGCGTCTGCTGCGGTGCGGAAGACCGGGCGCTCTGCATCCGGTGCGACCGCAACATCCGGCGGCTCACCGCGAACCCGTTCCGTGCGGAGAGCGCAGCCCCGGCGCTTATGGACGTGGCGGGGACGGTGCTGCTTCCCGTGGTTGCCGCCGGCGTCTACCGCGAAGAACTTTCCCAAGCGCTGCTCTCCTTCAAAAGGCATGGCCAGCACCAGCTCAAGGGAAGCCTGGGGCGCGCGCTGGGCGGCGCGGTCCGTGCCGCTGCGGAAGGTGCAGGAGAATTCTTCCTGGTCCCCGTCCCTACCGGCGCCGCGGCGTACCTGAACCGGGGGTTCAGCCCTGTTCATTTGCTCCTGGGCGGCACGCCAGGACAGCTGCCGGGGCTGGGTGTTGCAGATGTCCTCACCAAAACACGCGGGCCGGGCCTGCTGCTGTCCGGCGGGCAGAAAGGCCTTGGCCGTGGTGCCCGGGCAAAGCGGGTGCGCGGCTCCATGCGGGTCCGCCGGCGGGCCCGGAACAAGGTCGCCGGGTACCCCTGCGTCATCGTCGACGACGTCCTGACCACCGGGGCTACGCTGGCTGAAGCAGCCCGGGCCCTTCATGCGGCCGGGGCGCAGGTGGCGGGCGCCGTCGTCCTCGCGGCGACACGCCCGCCGGACGCCGACGGCTACGCCGCAGCGGCCGCGCAGACCCGCGGAACCTGCCATGACTTAGAAAAAAATAAACCGGGAAAGGATGAATAACGGGTGCCTATGAACTAACGTCGGTGGTGGGTACCAAGAACAGAATGTACCTTTCGATGGCGGCTCGGAGAGGGGCTCGACTGTCAGGCAGATCGGCCCAGGGAAGCGCCGCCGTCGTGTCACCGAAGTCATTTGGAGGGCACCATGGAGTTTATGATCAGCGGACGAAATCTGACAGTTTCAGACCGGTTCCGCGAATACGCCGGGGAAAAGATCTCGAAAATCGAATCGCTTGGAGACAAGGTCCAGCGGGTCGATGCGAAAGTCTCCAAGGAGACCAATGCCCGGCAGACCGGCGATCAGCTGACCGTTGAGGTGACAGTCCTGGGCAGGGGGCCCGTGATCCGCGCTGAGGCCAGCGCCGCTGACAAGTTCGCAGCATTCGACCTCGCCTACAACAAGCTGCTCGAACGCCTCCGGCGCGCCAAGGACCGCAAGAAGGTCCACCATGGACGGCACACACCCAAAGCTGTCCGCGAAGCTACCGCCTCCCTCGAGCCCGCCAGCCCGAACGAGCCCCTCTACGTAGAGGCAAGCCACCGGAACGAGGCTGCTGCTGCCCCTGACGACAAGTCTCCCTACGATGTCGAAAACGACATCCCGGCCGGCAATTCCCCGGTCCTGATCCGGCGGAAAGTCTTCCCGGCCGCTTCGCTTTCCCTCGATGATGCCGTGGACAACATGGAGCTCGTTGGCCACGATTTCTACCTTTTCGTGGATAAGGCCACTAACACGCCATCGGTCGTGTACCGCCGCCGCGGCTGGACCTACGGCGTGATCACCCTGGACCACGAATGCGAACCCGGTGACACAGTGGTGGAGGAAAAAGTCCTTGCCTACCGTTCGGACGACACCCCGGCCAATGCCTAGGGTGGTGAAAACCATCAACAGAGAGGACTGATGTGCCGGCAACGCTGAGCCTGGACCAGGCACGGCGGATCGCTTTGGCAGCTCAGGGACTCGATAAAGGACGGCCCGCCGGCCCCGTGACATCACGGACGGTGGGCCGCACCTTTGCCCGGATCCAGCTTGTCCAGATCGATTCCGTCAATGTTGTAGCCCGCAGCCACTTCCTTCCGTTCTTTTCCCGGCTCGGCAATTACGACCGCACGATCCTCCAGCGGATGTCCGCCGTTCATCCGCGGCGCATGGTGGAGTACTGGGCACATGAGGCCAGCTACATCCGGCCGGAACACTATGCGGACCTCCTCTTATGGCAGAAGCGGTCCTGGGTGGGTGCCTCCCGTATGGACCCCGCACTTCGTGCCGACATCTCCGGGCGTATCCTCGACACCCTCGCCCGGTCGCGCCCCCTGACCGCTGCCGAGCTGACCGCCCGGATAGGGCACGTTGAGGAAACGCAGACAGTGAACTGGGGCTGGAACTGGAATGCGGTGAAGAGGGTCCTGGAGCACCTCTTTGAGGAGGGCCTGGTGTCAGCTGCATCGCGGACGGAGCAGTTCGAGCGGAGGTACGCGCTGGCTCCCAAAGTGTTGCCGCAGCCTCCCATCCAGGTAACAGGCGCCGACGCGGCAGCCGAGGCGATGCAACGCCTGATCGACGCCGCCGCGCAGGCCCACGGCATCGGCACCGTACGTTGCTTCGCGGACTACTTCCGCACGCCTGTCAAAGAGGCAGCGGCCGCCGTCGGACATCTTGTGCAGCGCGGAAGGCTGGAACCGGTGACCGTGGCCGGCTGGGACCGTGCCGTCTTCCGCCACGTCGACGCGAAAATGCCCCGACGGGCGACGGGCCGTGCGCTGCTGAGCCCCTTCGATTCACTGGTCTTCGAACGCCGGCGGCTTGAGGAACTGTTCGGCTTTCACTACAGGATCGAAATCTACACACCTGAACACAAAAGACGCTTCGGCTACTACGTCCTGCCCTTCCTCCTCCGGGAAAGCATCGTGGCGCGGGTGGACCTCAAGGCCGACCGGAAAGAAGGGAAGCTGCTGGTAAGGTCCTCCTTCGCGGAACCGGGCGCCCCGCCGGACACCGCCGTTGAACTTGCTGCGGAGCTTTGGCTCATGGCCGGCTGGCTGGGCCTGCCCGACGTTGAGGTTTTCCCCGTTGGCGACCTTGCAGGCAGCCTCGCCCACGCTGTAGGCAGGGGAGCGGACTCCGCTCTGAGGGAACAAGCGGGCGCCTCGGCGGTGTCTCTCCCGTAGACTAAAAACGCCAGAATTCGGCGGCAAAGACTGGGAGCATCTTCACGTGGCATCACTTATCGAAAAACTTCTCCGCACCGGTGATAAAAAAACCCTCCGGCAACTGCGGAACTATGCCGACTCCATCAATGCCCTGGAAGATTCGTTCAAGACGTTCACGGACGCCGAACTCCGGGAGGAAACCGACCGGCTGAGGGAGCGGCACCAGGACGGGGAGAAGCTGGATGACCTGCTTCCGGAAGCGTTCGCCGCCGTCCGGGAAGCTTCCTCGCGTACCTTGGGCATGCGCCACTTCGATGTCCAGATGATGGGCGGCGCCGCGCTGCACCTGGGCAACATCGCAGAGATGAAGACCGGTGAAGGCAAGACCCTGGTGGCGACCGCTCCCGCCTACCTGAATGCGCTCACCGGCAAGGGCGTCCATGTGATCACCGTGAACGACTACCTCGCTGAATACCAGTCGGACCTGATGGGACGTGTCTACCGTTTCCTGGGCCTGAGCAGCGGGTGCATCCTCGCGAACCAGGATCCCGCCGTCCGGCGCCAGCAGTACGCCGCTGACATCACGTACGGCACGAACAACGAGTTCGGTTTCGACTACCTGCGCGACAACATGGCCTGGGACAAGAATGAGCTGGTCCAGCGCGGGCACCACTTCGCCATTGTTGACGAAGTGGACTCCATCCTCATTGACGAGGCCCGCACACCGCTCATCATCTCCGGTCCGGCGCAGGGGGACACCAACCGGTGGTACAGCGAATTCGCCAAGGTGGTCCTCCGGCTCCAGCCTGAGAAGGACTACGAGGTCGACGAGAAGAAGCGCACCGTCGGCGTACTGGAGAGCGGCATCGAGAAGGTGGAGGACTACCTCGGTATCCAGAACCTGTACGAGTCTGCCAACACACCCCTCATCGGGTTCCTCAACAACGCCATCAAGGCCAAGGAACTTTTCAAGCGGGACAAGGACTACGTCATCCTGGACGGGGAAGTCCTGATTGTCGATGAGCACACCGGCCGCATCCTTGCCGGCCGCCGCTACAACGAGGGCATGCACCAGGCGATCGAGGCCAAGGAAGGCGTCGAGATCAAGGCCGAGAACCAGACCCTGGCCACCGTGACGCTGCAGAACTACTTCCGCATGTACCAGAAGCTCTCAGGCATGACCGGTACTGCCGAAACCGAGGCAGCGGAATTCATGAGCACCTACAAGCTGGGCGTGGTGGCCATTCCCACCAACCGCGACATGCAGCGCATCGACCAGGCGGACCTGGTCTTCAAGAACGAAACGGTAAAGTTCGACGCCGTTGTCCGGGACATCGCCGAACGGCATGAAAAGGGCCAGCCAGTCCTGGTGGGCACTACCAGCGTGGAGAAGAGCGAATACCTTTCCCGGCTCCTTGCCAAGGAAGGCATCCGGCACGAGGTCCTCAACGCGAAGAACCATGCACGCGAGGCTGCCATCGTCGCCCAGGCCGGGCGCAAGGGCGCCGTCACGGTGGCAACCAACATGGCCGGCCGCGGTACGGACATCATGCTTGGCGGCAACGCTGAATTCACCGCCGTGGCCGAGCTGGCAAAGCGCGGGCTGGATCCGGAGGAGAACTCCGAGGAGTACGAGTCCGCCTGGCCCGCAGCGCTCGAAGCTGCCAAGCAGTCGGTCAAGGACGAGCACGAGGAAGTCCTGAACCTCGGCGGACTCTACGTCCTTGGAACAGAGCGCCACGAGTCGCGCCGCATCGACAATCAGCTCCGCGGACGCTCCGGCCGCCAGGGTGACCCCGGCGAATCCCGTTTCTACCTGTCGCTGACCGATGACCTCATGCGGCTTTTCAACTCGGGCGCCGCGGAGCGGCTCATGAACAGTTCCGTGCCCGACGACGTCGCACTGGAATCGAAGCTCGTGTCCCGGGCCATCGCCTCGGCGCAGGGCCAGGTTGAGGGCCGCAACGCCGAACAGCGCAAGAACGTCCTGAAATACGACGACGTCCTCAATCGCCAGCGTGAGGCTATCTACAGCGACCGGCGGCGGATCCTGGAAGGCGACGACCTGCACGAGAAGGTCCAGTTCTTCGTCGAAGACACCGTCACCGCCCTCATCGACGCCGCAACGGCGGAAGGCAACGGCGACGACTGGGACTTCAACCAGCTCTGGACCAACCTCAAGACCCTGTATCCCGTGAGCGTCACGCCGGAAGAGATCATCGAGGAAGCCGGCGGCAAGTCCAGGCTGACGGTGGAATTCCTGAAGGAAGAACTGCTGTCCGACGCGCGGCTTGTGTACCAGGCGCGGGAGGAGGCCCTTGGCTCCGAGAGCATGCGCGAACTTGAGCGCCGCGTGGTCCTCTCCGTCATCGGCCGCAAGTGGCAGGAACACTTGTATGAGATGGACTACCTCAAGGAAGGAATCGGCCTCCGCGCCATGGCCCAGCGCGACCCCCTGGTGGAATACCAGCGTGAAGGCTTCATTCTCTTCCAAGGCATGATGGAAGCTATCCGGGAAGAAAGCGTCGGATTCCTGTTCAATCTCGAAGTTGAGGTCACCCCCGCACAGGATGTCGTGGTCGCGGACGACGCCGGCGAACACACCGAGCACGTGCAGCCACAGGTTCACGCTGCCGGGCTTGAAGCGCCGGAGAAACCAGCCCAGCTGCAGTACACCGCCCCCAGCGAAAGCGGTGGAACGCAGACCCGTGTGGAGACACGTTCCTCGGGCAGGTCAGGTAACCCGGCCAAGGCGGCAGCACAGGATGCGGCCAAACGTCCGGCCAAGAAGAAGCGCCGCTGACCGAGGGCTGAGCTGCCAGCCGCGCTGGGGCTCACAGTGGTTTTGGCAGGGCCGGGAACGGTGTTCCCGGCCCTGCCGCGTTCCGTTCCCTTTCAGCCGATGACAAGTTCAGTCACCCGCCACACCTGTTTGCTCCGCTCAAGCCGGACGGCCACGGCGCGTGCGCGCACGTCGTCCACCACCACAGCGCTGGCTTCGTAGATGCCGTCGGAGACTTCGCAGACACGGACGGAGCGGACTGCGGAATTGCGGTGGAGCCGGGCGAGCGCCGGATTGCCGGTCCTGGTGATTTCCCGCCTGATAAGGGCAGCGCGGTGCTGCAGTGCGGCAAGGCACCGGGGGTCAAGGCGCCTGGCGAGCTGATGGATGGGCCTGATTCCGGCAAGGACTTCCATTGCGGCCTGGACTGTGCCGCGGGTAATTGCGCGGACTTCCGCCATAGGGTCCACAGGACGCAGAGGTGCCGAGGCTCCGTCGCGTAAAGGCACCACGGGGGCAGTTGCAGCCAGCCCCTGGGGTGGGTTGGCGGGTTCTGTTGCTCCGGGCGTGGTCCTCTTCCGAACGGCGTGTAATGGTGTTGCTGCAGTCATCTGTCTTCCCCTCACGTTGATTGATTGGTGCGGCCGGGCTATTTCCGTCCGGCCAGTGGTGGCTGAAGAATTTGCCCCGGGAGCAACGCATCGGGATCCTGGCCGATGACGCCCCGGTTGGCCTCGTACCAGCGGGGCCATTGAAGTGCGATGTCCAGGTCGGACGCGCCGGGTCCCAAATGGCGGGCCGCTATGTCCCAGAGCGTGTCTCCGGCCTGGACGGTGACACCCTCGTCCTGCAGGCGGCCTTCTCCTGGAGCGGAACGGTGGGCCGGAGCTGCGAGCATTCCAGGATCCACGATGGGTGGGACGGGCTGCCAGCCTGGGTTGAAGGTTGACGGGGGAGCGGCTACTGCTCCAGCCGGTTCAGGCGAAGGGACCTCTCGGGGTGCAGCGGACGGCTCCGGTACGGTGGCCGGCGTCCCGAAGATGGCCTGCGGGGTCTGGTCCTCCACCGCGGCTGCCCCCGCTACCCCTTCTGCGGGTTCTTCGGTGGCGGGTATGGCAGGAGCCGAGGAGAACTGTCCTTGGGTGGGAGCCCATTCCGGCCCCGACCCCGGGCCGGTGACTGCGGCCTGCGCTGCGGGCCCGGCCAGAAGGTGGACTGACAGTGCGCCCAGAACCAGTCTCTGCATGAAGGCGGGTGAGAGTTTTCGTGTCGCTGCCGCGGCGCGGGTACGGCCGGTCCGGTCCAGAAGGGCGCTCAGGGCAGCACATACGAGCGACAAGATCCACCAACCCAGAAGGCAGGCCCCGGCCACGACCGACCCGATACCCAGGAGGTCATCGATGCGGGTCTCCTGGCGTCGGCCGACGGCTTCCTTCAGCTCACCCACGAGGCCCAAGCCAATGAGGCAGAGAAGCAGTCCCAGGAGCAGCAGAGCAAGCGCGGTGAGGATGTCACCCGCCTGTCGGGAGGCTTCTGATCGGCCTGCGCTAACCGGCTTTGATGCAGTTTGATGCAGTTTGCTATGCATAGACCAAGTTTGCGGGCGTGTGTCTTGATTTGTCCATACACTGGAGAGATGTTTCTTCCGATTGACCGGGTCTCCTGCAGGGCCCTACGCTGGCGCAATGCGCTGGGATTCCCTTTTCAACGACATGGAAAGTCAATTCGCTGAATCAGAGCGGCTGGCGATTGACTCTGAAATTACTGAACGCGCCCGGGCTGAGATGGTGTCCACAGACTTTGCGGATCGGCTGCGGGCGGCGGTTGGCTGCCGGATTGCGGCCCATCTCGACTGTGGGGATGTGGTCAGGGGCGCGTTGAGCCATGCGGGTGCGGATGCCTTGCTGGTGGACGAGGAACAGTATCAGGTTCTCATCCCGTACACGGCCGTTATTTGGTACGAAGGGCTGGGCCGCGCAGCCGTGGCAGAGCCGTCACGGGTGCGCAAGGGTATTGGACTTGCCCACTCTCTGCGGGGCCTGGCAAGGGACCGCGCGGAACTGTCAGTGACGGTAAGGGGGCGTGGTTCCGGCCCGGTCAGGCTGGTTGGAGTCATCGACAGGGTGGGCAAGGATCATCTGGACCTGGCCGTCTTCACTCCCGGGGAGGTGCGGCGCAGCAGCCAGGTCAAGCAGGTGGCAGTCATCCCTTTCGCGGCGCTGGGAGTCATCAGGTCCCGAAGGTCCGCAGAATTCTAGCGGCCTCGCCCGCCGGGATGACCAACGCGCCTTCAGACGGACTTGGCCTTCGACTCCTGGATCATCCGGCTGGCCTCGGCGTAGCGCTCCTCGATGTACTGCTCCAGCATCTTCTCCTCCACGCGCCACTGACCCCGGCCACCGACCTGGATGGCTTTCAGTTCTCCGCTGCGGACCAGTGCGTAAGCGGCCGGAGAGTTGATCTGGAGTTGTTCGGCAACATCTGCGAGCGTGAGGAACCTGGGCATAATCACATTTTGCCATCGAATGGCTTCAAGTGCTGCTGTTATCCACAGATTGGCCTTGTTTGCAGATATGACTTCTGTTCCGGCGTCCCGGCGGTAACAATGAGGGTGATACGGCGAGCAGGGCCGGCTTATAGGGGGAGAAGACTTGATGGTGCCTGAAGTATCTGCCACAGCGGCACGGCTGAAGCGGCCGTCCTGGAAGGATCCCCGGCTGCTGGTGGGTATCCTCCTGGTTTTGGTCTCGGTGGCGGGTGTTGTTTTCCTTGTCGGCAGCGCGGACCGGACAACAGAAGTATTCGCGGCGCGGGATGGTATCGCTGTAGGGGAGAGGCTGACCCAAGACAACGTGGTTCGTGCGAGGGTGCGCCTGGGAGATACCGAAAGCCAGTACATCACAGCAGAGTCCGGGCTCCCTGAAGGCGTCGTGGCACTTCAGCGTATTGGAGAGAACCAGCTGGTTCCCCGGGCCAGCCTCGGCGAGGTGGACGAACTTGACCGAAAGCCGGTAGCTGTCACTGTTGACGAGACACTCCCGGCACAGGCCGTAGCCGGAGCCAGGGTAGACGTCTGGGTGGGGCTACCGGATGCCCGCAATGGGTTCAACGAGCCGAAGCTCCTTCTTCCCGGCGCTGAGATAGCCGAGGTGGCAGCCGGATCCACGGCTTTGGGGTCGTCAAAGAAAACCGTCCTGATGGTGCTGGTGGAGGACAGCCATATGCCAGCCTTGCTGGGAGCCCAAGCCAACGGAGCTAAGATCTCCGTGGTCTGGAACCCGGGCGGCGGCACCAAATGAGCATTCCGGTGGTCACCGTCGGTCAGAGCCGGGAGGATCTTGTCGGTGGCTTGGAGCGGCTGCACGGGCCGGTAACGGTGGTCAGGAGGTGTGCGGAACTTCCCGAACTCCTCGCCGCATGCCAAAGCGGGCTGGCGCGGGCCGCCGTCGTGGCGGAAGGATCCGAAGGGCTGACCTCTTCGCTGGTGGACCGGCTTTCAGCAGTTGGGGTGGCCATTGTTGCCCTAACAGACAACACGGATGAAGCGGCCAGGCTCCGGGCGATAGGGGTAGCGTCCGCGCTGACCGGGGTGGAGTCCGCTGCATTGTCGGACAGGATTGCCGAAGCTGTGTCCCAGTTGTCGGGAACGGGACCGCGTGCTTCCGCCCGGAGCAGCCCGGCTGATCCCGGCGACGCGCTGAAGCCGGTCCTCGCGGAGCCGCCTCCAGGCGCGGACGATCCTGGGCCGGGCAAGATCATCGCCGTCTGGGGACCGGCTGGAGCGCCCGGCCGGACCACCGTGGCTGCAAACATGGCCGGCGAGCTGGCGGCGGACGGCAAAGGAGTAATTCTTGTCGACGCTGACAGCTATGGCGCCAGCATCGCTGCCGTGCTCGGGCTCCTCGATGAGTCCGCTGGCCTGGCACAAGCTTGCCGGCTCGCAGACCAGGGACTGCTGGACAGCGAAGCGCTTGAAAAGATCGCAGCGCCGGTCGCCATGAAGTCCGGTACCTTCAGGGTGCTCACGGGCATAACCCGCGCAGACCGCTGGACGGAGCTTCGCGCCTCAGCACTCGCGCTCGTCCTCGGCCGGGCGCGGGAAATAGCTGAGGTGGTGGTGGTAGACGCCGGATTCTGCCTTGAAGCGGATGAGGAGCTCAGCTTCGACACGATGGCGCCGCGGCGGAATGCGGCAACGCTGCGGTCCCTCGAACTGGCCGACACGGTTTACGCAGTCGGTGCTGCCGATCCGGTTGGGGTGCCAAGACTGGTGCGCGGTCTGGCCGAACTCGACGAGGCCGTGCCCGGCATCTCGCCAATTGTCGTCATGAACAGGGTGCGTGCCTCGGCCGTGGGCAGGGGCCCCGAACGCCAGTTGAGGGACGCGTGGGAACGTTATGGCCCGTCATCTGACCTCAAGTGGTTCCTGCCCCACGATGCTGCCGCGGCTGATGCCGCCCTCCTGGGAGGCTCGCTGCTGCTTGAAGCGGCACCTGATTCTCCTCTTCGCCACGCAATCCGGGAATTGGTTTGTGCACCCGCCCAGCAAAAGCGGAAATCCTCTGTCTTTTCTTCTACAGCAAGCCGCCGGGCGAAGGACTAGGCTCGCCATAAGAGCTGCAATGGTGCAGCAAATATTTCGTGATGGAGGCGTTTGTCGATGTCGTCTGGATCCAGCGTGGAGGATCAGCCCCTTTCCATTGAAGGCGATGAGAGTTTCATCGGGGACTACTATCAGCACCTTGCCGAAGAGGACGCCCGGGCCTATCCTCGGGACGTGCTGGTGGCGCGGGCGGACTATCACCGCAAGGTCGCCTCGGTCCGGCAGCGGGGACAGGCGAATACCGCCGTCATGGACGAGGAAGACAGCAGCGTCGTCTTCGTTGTCACGGATGACATGCCGTTCCTGGTCGACTCCGTGAATGCCGAGCTTGTCCGGCAGCATGCCGCCATCAAGCTGGTAATCCACCCGCTATTTGTAGCGGCGCGCAACCGGGAGAGCGGCCAGCTGGCCAAGGTCAGCAGGGTCCCGGCCCACCTCGGCATATCCAGCGGTGACACTGCTGCCATGCCCAGCCTTTCGCACCTGATTGCCCAGGGCGGGGATGCCTCCCACATGGAGTCGTGGATCGCCGTCGAGATTAACCGTGTGTCGCAGGAAGCAAAGACTGCTCTCCTCGAGGGCCTTGAACGTGTCCTTAAGGATGTCCGCGCCGCCGTTGAGGACTGGCCGAAGATGCGCCAGAAGGCCGTCCAGATCGCGGAAAGCCTGGACCAGATCGCCCATCCTGCACAAATCGCGGAACTGCGGCAAGCGAAGGACCTGTTGCGCTGGCTTGACGATGGAAACTTCACGTTCCTCGGTTATCGGGAATACGACCTGGTCAATGTCGATGGTGAAGACGTCCTGGAGCTGCGCGACAACAGCGGCCTTGGGCTGTTGAGGGATTCCGAGGACTCGCCCCATATCCAGCACCTGACAGATACCGGCCGGAAAAAAGCCCGTGAGAAGCGTGCACTGGTCATCACCAAGGCGAACTCCAGGTCCACCGTCCATCGTTCGGCATACCTGGACTACATCGGGGTAAAGAGCTTTGACGCCGAGGGCAACGTCAATGGGGAGCGCCGCTTTATTGGACTTTTTGCCACCAGCGCCTACACCGGCTCCGTCCGGGATATCCCCATCGTGCGGGAAAAGGTGGACGCGGTGCTCCAGAGCGCAGGCTTTCCGCCGGACTCCCACTCCGGCAAGGACCTGCTGGGAATCCTGGAAACATACCCGCGGGACGAGCTGTTCCAAATCGAGATCCAGGACCTGGCCGCAACGGCTCTTGGGATTCAGAAGCTTCAAGAGCGCCGGCGCACCAGGCTTTTCCTCAGGCCGGACATCTATGGCAGGTTCATGTCCGCCGTGGTGTACCTCCCCAGGGACAGGTACACCACCAACGTCCGGCTCCGTATCGAGCAGGAGCTCCGCGAAACCTTCCGTGCCGTTTCCATCGACTACGAAGCCCGCATGACGGAGTCGGCGCTGGCGCGGCTGTTCTTCCGCATCCGGCTACCCAAGAATGCGGACTTCAGTGGCGTGAATACCGTGGAGCTCGAGAAGCGCCTGGTCCGCGCCGCCCGTTCCTGGAGCGAGGGCATCGCGGAGGTGTTGCGCGAGAAGGGGGACGTTGCGGGGGCAAAGGAGCTTGCCGCCATCTGGTCCGAGGCGTTCCCGGCCAGCTACCGCGTGGACTACGAAGTCGAGGACGCCCTCGAAGATATCGCGCGTTTCGAGAAATACGGCGCGGCCGCAGAACGGTCTGGGGGCACCGTGCAGGAGCGGCCCGGCGTGCACGTTTACCTCCCGGAAGGAGCGGGCGCAACGCTGGAGGAAGACGCCCGCGTCAAGCTCTACATGCTGGAACCCAAGAGCCTCAGCCAGATTCTGCCGTACTTCCACAACCTTGGCCTGGAAGTCCTGGACGAGCGGCCCTTTGAAATTGAGACCGCGGACAGCCGCGACTTCTTTTTGTACGACCTCGGCCTGAAGTACCCGGCCAAGGTGGATCCGCTCTCGACCGGGCAGCTGCTGGCCGATTCCTTCGGCGCCGCGGTTACGGGCGCAGCCGAATCGGACAGCTTCGACCGCCTGGTCCTGCGGGAGGGCCTGCAATGGCGGCAGGTCACCGTGCTGCGCGCCTATGCGCGGTACATGCGCCAGATGGGCAACACCAATTCCTTCGGGTTCATGGCAGATACCCTGCTGGCCAACCCGCACGTAACCAAGGGGCTCAATGCGCTGTTCGCGGCGCGATTCGACCCGTCCCTCTTGGAAGACGAGCGGGCCGAGGCGCAGGCTTCCGTCCGCAAGGATCTGGAAGTGTCCATTGAGAAGGTGGCAACGCTCGACGCCGACAGGGTCCTGCGCACGTTCGTCAACCTGATCGAGGCGACGCTCCGGACGAATTACTACCAGAACAGAACCCACCTGAGCTTTAAACTCGATCCTTCACAGATCGAGGGACTGCCCTTCCCGCGTCCCATGTTCGAGATTTGGGTCTATTCGCCGCGGGTAGAGGGCGTCCACCTCCGCTTCGGCAAGGTGGCCCGCGGCGGGCTGCGCTGGTCCGACCGTCGCGAGGATTTCCGCACCGAGATCCTCGGACTGGTGAAGGCGCAGACCGTCAAGAACGCGGTCATCGTGCCCACGGGCGCCAAAGGCGGGTTCTTCGCCAAGCAGCTGCCGGACCCCACCGCCGACCGTGCTGCCTGGATGGCGGAAGGAATCGAAAGCTACAAGACCTTTATCAGGGGTCTGCTGGACATCACCGACAACCTTATTACTGAGGGTGACAACGAAAGGCTCGTGCCGCCGTCGGACGTTGTCCGGCATGACGACGACGATTCCTACCTCGTGGTGGCCGCCGACAAGGGCACTGCGACCTTCTCGGACATCGCCAACGGCCTGGCTGCGGAATATGGCTTCTGGCTGGGTGACGCGTTCGCATCCGGCGGCTCTGTAGGGTACGACCACAAAGCGATGGGTATCACCGCCCGCGGCGCGTGGGAGTCGGTGAAGCGCCACTTCAGCGAGCTCGACCTTGATACGCAGACCCAGCCGTTCACCGTGGTCGGCGTGGGTGACATGTCCGGAGACGTGTTCGGCAACGGCATGCTGCTGTCCCGCCATATCCGCCTACTCGCCGCTTTCGACCACCGGCACATCTTCCTCGATCCCAACCCCGACGAGGAATCCTCGTTCGCGGAACGGCAGCGGTTGTTCGAGCTGCCGAGGTCCTCCTGGGATGACTACAACAAGTCGCTGATCAGCGAGGGCGGCGGCGTCTTTGCCCGGCAGGCCAAATCAATTCCGGTGTCAGCCCAGGTTCGTGCTGCACTGGGGCTGCCGGCGGAAACAACCGAGCTCAGCCCGCCCGAACTCCTCCGCGCCATCCTCCTGGCCCCGGCGGACCTGCTGTACAACGGCGGCATCGGTACATACGTTAAGGCGAGCACCGAAACCAACGCTATGGTCGGGGACAAGGCGAACGACGCGATCCGCGTCGACGGCCGGGACCTGCGCGTCAAGGTTGTGGGCGAAGGCGGAAACCTCGGCATGACACAGCGCGGCCGCATTGAAGCAGCGCTGCAGGGCGTCATCCTCAATACCGACGCCATTGACAACTCTGCCGGTGTTGACTGCTCCGACCATGAGGTCAACATCAAGATTTTCGTGGACCGGATGGTGGCGGCCGGAAAGCTGTCGCCGGAAGAGCGCGCTGGCTTCCTGGCGTCAATGACCGACGAAGTGGGCCGGCTGGTGCTCGAAGACAACATCGACCAGAACATCCTGCTGCTTAATGACCGGACCAGGGTTGCCGAGTGGAGCCCCAGCTACGAACGTCTGATGGACTGGCTGGACAAGAAAGCCGACCTGAAGAGGGATCTCGAGGCGCTTCCCACAACGGAGGCGCTGCACGAGAGGCTGCAGCAGGGGCAGGGGCTGACGTCTCCGGAGCTCTCGGTGCTGGCCGCCTACGCAAAGATCGAGCTGGCGACTGCTCTGAGGGAAAGCGACCTGGCCGACGACCCGTGGTTCAGGCAGACACTGCGCGCCTATTTCCCGGCGCAGCTGCGCGAGCGCTTTGACGCCGAACTGGACACCCATCCGCTCCGCCGCGAAATCATCGCCACGGTGGTCGCCAACGACATGATCAACCTCGGCGGGATTACGTTCGCCTTCCGGGTCATGGAGGAAACCTCCGCCGGTGAAGTGGCCGTGGCCAAGGCGTTCGTTGCGCTGAGGGAGGTCTACGATCTGGACACCATGGTGGGGGAACTGAACAGCCTCCCGGCGTCCTTCCCCACGGAGCATTGGAGCACCGTCCACCTGGACATCAGGCGGTTGCTGGACCGGGCAGTCCGCTGGCTCCTGGGACAGGGAACGCTGTCGCGGCCCATCGCAGACGTAGTCTCTGAGTTCAAACCCGTCATGGAGCCAATGCGGGGGCGCCTGCTGGAATACCTGCGCGGTGATGACCGGGAACGGGTGGCCGGCTGGCTGGAGAACGCACGCGAGTGGGAGCTGCCGGAAGGTCTTGCCCTGCGATGGGCAGAACTTTTCGAAAGCTTTGTGCTGCTCGACATCGCCAAGATTGCGCACGTGCGCAAAGACCCGGTAGAGGAGATCGCGGCCGTTTACTACACCGTCTTCAACCGGTTCCACGCCGATTCACTGCTGGAGCGGATCAGCAGCCTGCCCCGGCAGGACAGGTGGCAGGCGCTGGCCCGGGCGGCCTTGCGGGATGACCTGTACTCCACCATTTCAGACATGACGACGGCGGTGCTGGACGCTACTGCCGCCGCTGACTCGCCGGAGGCGCGGCTGAAGGACTGGGAGGCGCGGAATGCCGAGCAGCTCACCAGGGCCAAGAGCATGTTCGACGAGGTGAATTCGCTGGAGGCCGACGATATGGCTTCACTGTCGGTAGCATTGAGGCTCTTGAGGTCAATCGTCCGACGCTAGCAAGTCCGGCGTCGCAAATGGAGGTGCAGTGGCAATCTTTACGGACCCTATCAGGGAACACGCTGATTTTGGGCCGGGCGATGCCGAGTGGCTGCACCTCCTGGTGGGGGACTGGCAGATGGTTGCGGACCTTGCTTTCGCCGACCTGGCCCTGTGGTTTCCCCACCCTGAGCTTGGCTACGTGGCGCTCGCCCACGTGCGGCCCTCCACCACGCACACCGTGTTCCACGGGGATTTCGTGGGGGAGGGCATCCGCTCCGACCTGCAGCCCCTTGTGGACAAGGCCTGGAACAGCCGTTCCATCGAGCGCTCCAGCGAAACCAATTGGAGCAGCGATATGGCCCTCCGCGTGGAGGCCGTTCCCATGGTCCGCAACGGGCGCACGCTGGCGGTGGTCACCACCCATATGGATCTCTCCAGCTCGCGGATGCCGTCCCGCCTTGAACTCACGTACCGCCAGTGCGCCTACGACCTCCTGCGGATGGGCACGCTGGGGCTGTGGCCGGACTTCGCCTCGCCCACCGGTTCCCGCCGCGGCGCACCCCGCGTAGGGGACGGGCTCATCAGGCTGGATGCGGAGGGAATCGTGCAGTACGCGAGCCCCAATGGCGTCTCGGCGTTCAGACGGCTCGGTGATGGGGAATCGTTGGAGGGCCGCTCACTGGCCGAGGTGACCGCCAGCCTGCTCAAGGACCGCCGCATGGTGGACGAGACATTGCCCCTGGTGGTTACCGGGCGGATGCCCTGGCGCAGTGAAATCGAATCACGTGGCGTGAGCCTGTCACTGCGCGCGATTCCGTTGCGGGATGAGCAGCAACGGTTCGGCGCGCTGGTCCTTTGCCGTGATGTGTCGGAGCTTCGCCGGCGCGAAATGGAGCTGGTGACCAAAGATGCAACCATTCGTGAGATCCACCACCGCGTCAAGAACAATCTCCAGACTGTAGCGGCGCTGCTGCGCATGCAGTCCCGCCGGATGGTCAGCGACGAAGCAAAGCAGGGGCTGGAGCAGGCCATGCGCCGGGTCGCCACTATTGCGCTGGTCCACGAAACTTTGTCCCAGGGGCTTACGCAGAGCGTTGATTTCGACGAGCTGATCGGGCGCCAGTTCCGGTTGTCGGCCGAAGTCGCCTCACCCTCGCAGCAGGTCCGGACGGAGCGATCCGGCACTTTCGGAGAGCTGCCGAGCGATCTTGCCACCCCGCTGGCCCTTGTCATCAATGAACTGGTGACCAATGCTGTGGAGCACGGGCTCGAAGGCAGGGCCGGGACTGTCTGGCTCATCGCTGACCGGTCCGAGGGGGATGATGGTGAGGAACTGACTGTCACCATTGCCGACGACGGCGTGGGGCTTCCGGATACGCCTCACGTTGAGGGGCTTGGGCTTCAAATCGTTCGGACCTTGGTGACCAGCGAGCTGGGCGGGACTATCCAATGGCGGCCGCGCGAAGGCGGGGGCACCGCAGTGGAGATTCGGATAAGCCTGGCCGGTAAGTAAGTCCATTCCGCGGGAAGCTGTTGGTTAGCCCGACCTTCGGGTTGGGCAGGCCGAACAAGCAACAGCCCCGGCTGCAACCTTGTGGTTGCGGCCGGGGCTGTTATTTATGCCTTGCTGTATGCCTAGGAAGCGCGGCGGGCGCGTGCAGCGCGGCGCTTCAGCGCACGGCGCTCGTCTTCACTCATGCCGCCCCAGACGCCTGCGTCCTGGCCCGATTCCAACGCCCACTGCAGGCACGTGTCCACAACGGGGCAGCGGCGGCAGACGCTTTTTGCTTCTTCGATCTGCAGAAGGGCTGGCCCGGTGTTCCCGACGGGGAAGAAGAGTTCAGGGTCCTTTTCGAGGCACGCTGCGCGGTTACGCCAATCCATGCTGATCAGTTGCTCCATTTCTGGGAAGAGCCCTTGTGAAATTATTCACTAGTGGCTACAAAGGAAAAGGGCCCGGCAGGGCCCCCTTGGTCATCTGAATCAAGCCTGTCATGTTAACGACGTGTAAACAAGAGGTAATACGGCTTGATATCCGCGGAAAGCTGAGCGATACATCACACTGGCGCTGGCGGCCCCAACCACTGTCCGACTATGTCCGGTAGGGTGCCAGTGTGTCAAGACCCCCGATAAACCCAACGAACCCCCAGCCTTCCTTCGAAGAACCCGGTCAGGGCCCGGAACGGCCTGATGGAATGGCCCAGGGTCACCGGCCGCCGGCCGCTATTGTCGTGACTCTGGTGGTAGCAGCAGAAGCCACGGCCCTACTGCTCGCTGCCGGCTGGTACGGGTACCAGTTGGTGATCGGGGCCCCGGTCCTGTCCTTCTGGGGAGCTGTATTCACCCTAGGCCTATTGCTTGCCTTCTCTGCGTGGCTGTACGCCGTTGCCGTCTTCCTTTTCCGGGGGTACCGCTGGACCCGCGCCGCTGCCCTGGTGGCGCAACTGTTTGTTTTAACCATCGGGTTCCCAGCCCTCAGCAGCGGCCTCGTGCCCGCCGGCCTCGCAATGCTGGTTCCTGCGGTCACCGCGATCGTGCTCCTGTTCAACAACAAAGTGATCAGCTACGCCTCCCGCACCGGAGGTGCCACCCCGGCATTATGACCCGGTTCCGTCGCATCAGGTCGTCCCCGCCCAGGCAACCTGCACCGCCGAAGACTTCCCGCGGGCAATCAGAACCCCCCTGCCCGGGGGAGGGTTCGGTTCTATCTCGAAGCGGATTCCGAAAAGGTCGCCCTCCGACATTGATCGCGGCCCCAGCAGGAGCCCTCTCCCGGCGGCGCGGGCGTCCATCGCCACGGGAACGCGCTGGATCAGTAAAGGACTGTAGCTGGCCGTGAAGACCACTGCCTGGCCCAGGCTGTGCAGGTCGGAGAGATCCCTGAGGGTACCGGCAGCCATCAGGTCAATGTCGTCCACCAACAGCGCCGCTGATCGGGGCAGTGTTCCCTGCCTCGCCTTCTCGAGGACTCCCTTCCAAAACTCGGCGGGGTCGCTCATCTTGGCGGGGTGAAGCCACGCGTCTGCACCCGGGTTCAGCGCCTGCAGGGCCCGCAGGAAGTTTGTTTTTCCTGATCCAGGTCCTCCCAAGACGGCAAAGGTGCCCCCTGGCGGCACCTGCACAAAGACGGGGTCCAGCTCGTCGCCGCCGACACCGACAAGCACATCCCGCGGCACGGACGCACCGGCCGCAGGGCGATGTCCAGCAACCCCTGCCAATGCTGGCGCGAAGATTCCTTCCGGTGCGTTGTCCCCGGCTTGCCTTGGCCCGTACTTTGCGGCTACCGCAGCCTTAGTCTGGGCCACTGCATCTGCAATAGCAGGCTGTCCCCGTCCCGTCGCCGTCCCTTGCGTACCATGGGCTGCTGCCCTGGCCTCCGCGACTGTCAGCCGGACGGGCAGCGGCTCAATCCGAAAGGGCCGTGCCAGAGACTGCTGGGTGACGGTCCTGCCGGCTCTGTCGGGCCCGCAAGTGTCGGGAGCGGGCTCGTAAAGCTGGCACACAGATGCGGTGCCGCAGGCAATGGAACCAAACGCTACGCCTCTACCCTTGACCGCTGCAGTGGCGGGCAGCTTTGGCCACGCTATCCTGCTGTCCTCATTGGAACCGGTGGGGAAATAGATGCGGCTGGGCAGCGATCCGCAGAACCTGGCGGTAACGAGTTCCCGCTCTCCGGAGATGATGACAGTAATTCCGGTCCTCATTCCGTCGCGGACAAGATCGAGCATTACGTCCTCGGCCCAAGCGAACGGGCCCGCCCGAAAAGCTGACACCCAGGAACCCCATCCAGAGATGGCGAGAACCAGCGGAATACCCCCGTGGTCAGCCCGGCTTAGCCGGGTGGCCAGTTCCTGGCCCAGCCGCTCAAGGACACGGACGCCCCGCCGCAGCTCATGCAGGCCGGCGTGAGCTCCGGTGCGCGGGTGCGCTGCCAGTCCGCGGAACGCGGCAACCGCATCCAGGAAGTACAAGTGGGTTTCTTCCGCATGTTCTGCCATGCCACGGACTGCCAGTTCGAGGGCTTCTGATGCTCCGGACAGGGGAGCACCTATCAAGGCAAGATGGCCGTCAGTTGACGGGCACCAGACCAAGGACCTGATTTCCTGCCGATGGGGCATGTCGATCAGGCCCAATGCAATAGCTGGCCCCTTTGTCCTGCCGCCCCCCGGGTGCAACACGGGCACGCCGGACTCAGGGCGGGCTGGCTTCAGCGGCAGCGGAGGGGCCACCGGAATCCGCGGTGCCGGACCTGCCGCTATGGTCCAAAGATGCCGAACCATCGCGACGAGAGGGGCAGCTGCCTGTGCGGGAGTCCGGCCCGCGGGACCTGCAGGTGCCGGGCTGATTTGGCCGCAGGCAGAAAGGAAATCAGCGGCGAGCTGCACCTTGATTTCTTCCAGGTCCCCGTCCGGGGCGGGCATCCCGATTGATGCAGCCTGAAACTCCACAGGCGGTTCCGTACCCCGGGCGATGAAGGCACGCCCCGGGGTGCCAATGCTGATTCCTGCAGCAGCGTTGCTCTGGAGGATATCGTGCGACTCCATACCGGATTGAACGCGGAGCGCGATGCTTGAGGTGACGTTTGCCCGGATATCTGCGGTCAGTGCGCCCTGGGGCCGCTGGGTTGCCATGACCAGGTGCAGGCCAAGCGAGCGGCCGATTGAGGCGATGCGCATCAGTTCTCGGAGTACTTCGGGCGCATCGTCCACGAGCATGCGGAACTCGTCGATGACGATCACCAAGTGTGGAAGTGGGTTGTCCCGGGAGGCAGGAGAGGTTCGGTAGGCTGCAAGGTCCGGCACCTGTGCCGCAGCGAGGGCTTGCTCGCGGAGCCTGATCTCAGCCTTGAGCGAGGTAAGCGTACGTTCGAGCTCATGGGCGGACAAGTCGGTCAGGACGCCGACGCAGTGGACCAGTCCGTCCAAGGGGCTGAGTCCGGCACCGCCTTTGAAATCGATGAAAAGGAAATTGACGCGGTCCGGCGGATGGGTCAGGGCCAGTGCCAGCACCAGGCTGCGCAGCAGTTCGGACTTTCCTGAACCAGTTGTTCCTGCAACCAGCACGTGCGGACCATCGCTTTGCAGGTCCAGGATCAAGGGACCCGTTGCCTGGAGGCCCAGGGGGACTGCCAGAGTGCCCGCGCGCGCAGGGGAGTTCCAGCGGGCAGCAGTGTGCGTGGGGGACGGAGGCAGCAGCCCGTCAAGGGTGCAGACCGGGGGAACTTGGTTCTCCGCGCGGTCCAGCCGCTGCGGGGAGGCCGCCAGTTGCCGGCAGTAGCTGCTGAACACATCCTCAGGCGCGAGGTCCGGGATGAACGTGGTTTCCCTGCCTGGCTCGCGCAGGTACGACTCCTTTTCGGTGAGTTCTACGTCGGCAATACCGGAAGGGCTGTCAGCCGAACGAAACTCCAGCACTTGCCAGCCCTGTTGAGCCGCCTGCTCGAGCAGCCCTGCCTCATCCTCGCCCAAGGCGGACGTGAGCAGGAGCACGCCGTGATCATGGTTGTGATTGAAACCTTCCGTGAGCGTGCGCAGGCACGACTCCAGGGAGGCGGCCAGCGTGACGCTGCGGAGAAAGCGGGCAGGAAGGGGAAGTGTTCCCGGATGGCCGCAGATCACAATGCGAGCCCTGCAGCCTCCTGGATACCCGGCGAGTTGCATAACGAGTGACCGCAGCATTCCGTCGAGCATTGTCCGGGGTCCCCGCAAGGTGGTGGGGCTGTGCGCCGGGTTCAACAACACGGGCATCTCCCCGGCGGACGGAATCGCCTGCGGAGCGTTCCCCGATTCGATCTTCAGGTTGGCGGCCTGCGGAGCCAGTCCAAGCCGCAGCCACACCCTGCCCTCCCCGGGAGCTGCCGAAGGCGCAACCTGGCATTGGGCTGCAGCGAGCGCCAGCAGCGCCAGTGACGGGCCGGCGCGCTTCCGCCGCTCCTGGTCCGCCTTGACGGCGGCGCTGATCCTGTTGGCGAATTCGAGCCGCTGCCGACGCCCGGCAGCCAGCGGGATGAGCACGGATACTGCCGAAACCGCCGCAAAAGCCAGGAACATCCACATGCCCGTGAGGACGGCGAGTCCCACGCCGATGACCAGGGGAAGCACTGCGGTGAGCACAAGGATTCCGCGGTTGCCGGACTCCGGACGACCCGCAACGGTAAGGGGATCCTGGACTGAAGTGCCGGCGTCGGCAAGTGCTTTCTCCGGGCCGTCGAGAAAGATCAGGGACATCGTTGAACTGCCACAGCGGATGGAGGTAGCCGAGGAGATCAGCGCATGGCGTACCCGCTCGCCGTCGATGAACGTGCCGTTGGCACTGCCCAGATCGACGATCATGATGTCCTTTTCGGTGACGACCAGACGGGCGTGTTCCCGGGAAAGCTCAGGGTCCGGGATGATGATGCGGGTGCTACTTCTGCCAATGGTGTAGGTGCCGCGCTGCAGGGGAATCAGGGTGCCGGCTCCGGCGCCGCTGTGAACCGCCAAAGCGATGGGGGCACCGGAATCGGAGGCAGGCCGCCGCCGGGCTTTCCGGCCAGCGGGCTCGCTTCCGCCGTCAACCAGGACGGCGCCCGCGATCAGGGGTGCCGTTCCGAGGCTCAGGGAACGCAGATCCTCCCCGTCAACATAGACAACTCCCGTGCCGAACGTACTGACAAGCTCAGTGTGGATTGCCTCACCGGACGTGCCGGCGGGAGCCGTGACAGTGAGTTCCAGGGGCGGTCCGGCTTGCGGTGACCGCGGGCCTCGGACCAGTGTGCAGTGAAGCGTCATGGTTGCAGATCCTTTGGTGCCTTTGCACTCAGGCTAGCCAGCGGCACTGACTGCGCGACACTCCCATATGTCCTATGTGGACAAGTTCCGCATGTCCGTGGCAGAGGTGCTGTGTGCGCGCCGGTGCCCAGCCGATTCGACGAGGGCTGCTGTGCCTCGGGTAGGCTAGAGCAGCAGACTTTGGACGACATTGTGCTGCCCGCATACGACACTGGAGATTTTGTGACCGCTGACCTCGTTATCGTTGGGTCCGGCTTTTTTGGCCTGACAATCGCAGAACAGGCCGCTACTGAACTCGGCTTGAAGGTCGTCGTTATCGACCGCCGCCACCACATCGGTGGTAATGCATACAGCGAAAGAGAAGAGCATACAGGTATCGAGGTGCACCGCTACGGGGCCCACCTGTTCCACACCTCAAACGAGCGTGTGTGGGAGTACGTCAACCGTTTCACCACGTTCACGAACTACGTCCACAAGGTTTACGGCGTCCACAAGGGCGAGGTCTATTCCCTGCCCATCAACTTGGCCACGATCAATCAGTTCTTCCGTGCCAACCTCACGCCCGGCCAGGCGCGTGACCTTATCCAGGAGCAGGCAGGCGAACTTGCCGGAACGGATCCCCAGAACCTGAATGACAAGGGAATCCAGCTGATTGGCCGTCCCTTGTACGAGGCATTCATCAAGCACTACACAGGAAAGCAGTGGCAGACGGATCCCAAGGACCTGCCGGCTGGCATCATCTCCCGGCTTCCGGTTCGCTACAACTACGACAACCGGTACTTTAACGACAAGTACGAGGGCCTTCCCACGAACGGCTACACCGCGTGGATCGAGAAGATGGCACAGCACCCGAACATTGAGGTGCGGCTGAATACAGATTTCTTCGACGAGTCGCATGAGTACAGCAAGAAAAGAGTGGTGGGCAACATCCCGGTTGTTTACACGGGGCCGGTTGACCGCTATTTCGATTACGCCGAAGGCGACCTTTCCTGGCGCACCATCGATTTTGAAGAAGAAGTCCTGGATATCGGTGACTTCCAGGGCACCTCGGTTGTGAACTACAACGACGACGACGTCCCCTACACCCGCGTCATCGAACCCCGCCATTTTCATCCGGAGCGCGACTACCAGACGGAGAAGACAATTATCATGCGCGAATTCTCGCGCTTTGCCGAGAAGGGCGATGAGCCGTACTACCCGGTCAACACTTCCGCCGACCGGGAACGCCTGCTCAAGTACCGAGACCTCGCTGCTGTGGAGAATGACGTCCTGTTTGGCGGCCGGCTGGGCACATACAAATACCTTGATATGCATATGGCCATTGGTTCTGCACTCAGCATGTTCGACAACAAAATCAGGCCGCACTTCGAGGCGGGCACCAAACTTGAAAGTGGAGGAGTGGACGCATGAGTGAGCAAGAAGAAAGCACCCGCTGGGCACCTATTCAGCGCATCATTCTGCCCTCGTCGGACCAGCCGGACACAGTGTCCCTCTATGTGGATGCCGGATCCGCCAGTGGAATTCGGCTTCGCGAAAATGATGAGTTTGCCCGAACGCCCAAGCTGCTTGAAGATAAGCTGCAGATGTCCAGTTCGGAAAGCCGTGAGGCACACTTCGAAGACCTTTTGTCCCGTCACTCCATGCGCATCCGTTCTGGTGAACAGATGTCTTTTGGCACCTACTTCAACGCGTTCCCTGCGAGTTACTGGCGGCGCTGGACCTCCGTGCGCGACGTGCGCCTCGTAGTCCAGACAAAAGGAACCGGGACCGTAACTGTCTACAAGTCCAACGCCCGCGGGTCTGTGCAGCGGGTCGATGGAAAACATGTCGACGGTACTGCCACTTCAATCTTTGAACTGACGCTGAAGCCGTTCGGAGACGGCGGCTGGTATTGGTTTGACTTGGCTGCGAGCTCCGGTGATCTCGTTATTGAGAACGGGCAGTGGGAAGCCCGGGACGGTTCCCGGCCGAAGGGCCAGGTAACGCTGCAAATCACCACCATGAATAAACCTGACTTCTGCCTTAACAACGCCCGAATTTTGGCTGAGAACCGTGACGTGTTGGACAACGTCAAGGAGATTCTCATTGTGGACCAGGGAACATTGAAGGTCGAACAGCAAGAGGACTTCGAGGCTGTTAGGGAATCACTGGGCGGCAAGCTAAGGGTGATAAACCAGGCCAACCTCGGGGGATCGGGCGGCTTCGCCCGCGGGATGTATGAGTCGGTAGAAAACGGCAGCGACTACGTACTTTTGCTCGATGACGACATTGTGGTGGAGCCCGAGAGCATTGTCCGGCTGCTAACTTTCGCCGACCATTGCCGGAAACCGACCATTGTTGGTGGCCATATGTTCGACCTCTATAACCGCAGCGTCCTGCATACCTTCGGCGAGGTCGTGGATCCGTTCCGGATTGTTCCGGCCCTGCCGCATGCCGACATGGAAACACGGCACGACTTCAGCGTAGCCAATCTCCGCCAGACTCCGTGGCTGCACCGGCGCGTGGATGTGGATTACAACGGATGGTGGATGTGTCTGATCCCAACATCGGTCATCAAGGAGATCGGCCTATCCCTTCCGCTCTTCATTAAATGGGACGATGCCGAGTATGGACTTCGCGCGAGGGAAGCAGGGTTCGCCACCGTGTCACTCCCCGGTGCGGCTGTGTGGCACGTCTCCTGGATTGACAAGGATGACCTGGTGGGCTGGCAGGCGTATTTCCACGCCAGGAACCGGCTGATCACCACGCTGATCCACAGTCCCTATCCAAAGGGGGGCCGTGTTTTGCGTGAATCCGTGCAGGCCGATGTTAAACATCTTGTGTCCATGCAGTACTTCACCGAGCACGGTCGGATTGAGGCGCTCCGGGACCTCTTCAAGGGGCCCGAAGGTCTCCATAAACTCCTGCCCACCAAACTGCCGGAGATCAATGCGCTGAAGTCCGAGTATCCGGATGCCCAGCTGAAGGATGACGTGGACGACTTCCCTGCCCCGAAGATCGGCCGCGGACCTATGGGGGGCACAGTCGTAGGAATGCCCAGCAAGAAGGAGCTGATTCCTTGGGGGATAAAGACGGTTGCCCGGCAGCTGATCAAAGCGCCCGGTCCGGAGAGCACCGAGCGTCCTCAAGGATACTTGGCCCACCGGGATAACCGTTGGTTCAGGGTTGCCCACTACGACAGCGTTGTGGTGTCCAACGCCGAAGGCACCGGTGCTTCGTGGTATCAGCGGGACCCAAAAAAGCTGAAATCGATGCTCGCCGAAGCGACCCTGCTGCACGCCAAGCTACTTCGAGAGTGGGACAAGCTCGCCGACCAGTATCGTCGGGCTGTGCCGGAAATCAGCTCCTTCGACGCTTGGAAGAAGACGTTCGAGGCGAATGCGAAGGACGACGCCTAGATGGCCGGTCAAACCGACCAGTTAGTAAAGCCTGGAAGCGGACGAGGGCTTCTTGACGTATACGGGGACAGGTTCCTCCTAAAGCTGCTGGTGCGCAAGGAAATCAAGGTGCGCTACCGCGGCTCCGTATTGGGGCTGCTCTGGTCCTATGTCAAGCCGCTGGTGCAGTTCCTCATCTACTTCGTTGCGCTGGGCATCTTCCTGAACCTCCAGCGGGGCACACCCAACTACGCCATCTATTTGTTTGCCGGCATTGTCCTGGTGAATTTCTTCACGGAGTCGCTCTCAAATGCAACCCGTTCCATTGTTGATAATCGTGATCTGATTCGGAAGATTTACCTCCCCCGAGAACTGTTTCCGGTATCCACTGTGTGGGTTTCGGCCGCCCACTTCCTGCCGCAACTACTCGTCCTGATTGGTGCCTGTTTTGTTGTGGGCTGGACGCCATCGATCCTGCAATTGGGCGCGGTGGTCCTGATTTTCGGGATGGTCGCTGTTCTGGCCACGGGGCTGGGCCTTATGTTCGGTGCTATCAACGTCTATTTCCGCGACTCCGAAAACATTGTGGATATGATCGTGATGGTCGTGACGTGGGCCTCGCCCGTACTCTATGTCTGGTCAATGGTCGAACGGGTGATGGGACCATGGTTCTGGGTCTACCAGCTGAACCCCATGACAGTCGCCGTCGAGGTCTTCCACTGGGCGTTTTGGGAACCGACGCTGAAAGCGGATCAGATGGTCGCCGACACAATGCCGCCCGATCTTCTGACGGTCTGGTTGCCCGTAGCGATGCTGGTGACATTAGCAGTTTTGTTCCTGGGCCAGCTGACGTTCCGCCGCCTTGCCATCCACTTTGCACAGGAGCTTTGAGATGACTTCCCACGGCAACGTGGCCATCAGTTGTGTGGGCCTCAGGAAGCAGTTTGTCCTGCGCCATACACGCTCGTTGAAGGAAGCCCTTGTTTGGCTCGTCAAGGGCCGGAAGGGGGACTTGTCCAAAAAGTTCCTGGCGCTTAAAGACGTTTCTCTTGAGGTGAAACAAGGGGAAACGGTGGCGCTTATGGGCCTCAACGGCTCCGGAAAGTCGACACTGCTGAAGCTCATTTCTGGAGTTCTGCAGCCAGACGGCGGGACTGTCCGGACACGGGGCCGGGTGGCCGGACTGATTGAAGTGGGTGCCGGGTTTCACCATGACCTGAGCGGTCGTGACAACGTGTACCTGAACGGCGCGATTCTCGGGATGACTGAGAAGCAGATCGATAATATGTTTGATTCAATCGTCGAGTTCTCCGAGATTGGTGAATTCATCGACACCGAAGTCAAATTCTATTCGTCCGGAATGTATCTCCGGCTCGCTTTCTCCATCGCAGTGCACACAGATCCTGAAGTGTTCCTGATCGACGAAATTTTGGCTGTCGGCGACGAACCATTCCAACGGAAGTGCATCGCAAAGATCAAGGAGCTGGCCGATTTGGGCAAGACGCTTTTTGTGGTCAGCCATGATCTGGACCTCGTTGCCACTGTCTGTGAGCGCGGCGTCCTTCTGGAGCACGGCCAAGTCATTATGGACGGGGATGTGCATGACGTCGTTTCGGAACTGCGTCGCCGGTCCCTCACTGAGACTTAGAGCTAGAAGCCGGTGAACTGGATCAACGTGGTTTCCTAGCCGGCGCCTCCCTGTCAGTATCTGTCCCAAATCTCCCGAGAGTGGTGTTCCGTGTCCTGGTGGCAATCATTGCCAGTAATCCTTACAGCAGTGCTGCTGCTATTGCTTCCTGGTTTGGCAACCGCGTTGGCTGTCCGAATGCGGGGAATCAGTGCCCTCCTGGTCGCACCAGCGTTCAGCATCGGAACTATCGGGTTCCTGGCGCTGATATTTCCATTTGCCCGGATACCGTGGTCGCCAGTACCGGTCGTTGTAGGCTGCGCGGTCGTCTCAGTTGTTGCGTTCTTTGTGTCCAAATTTTGGGGTTCGGGGAAAGCCCGCGCCGAACATCCTCGGAGCAGGTCAGGATTATCCCTGACGGTGGGCGTCGGAATCGTCATTACGTCTTTGGTCATCAGCATGCAAATGGCAACTGCCATGATCCATCCCGACTCCATTTCGCAGACCTACGATAATGTCTTCCATTTGAATGCAGTCCGTTGGGCAATGGAGTCACAAAATTCATCACCCCTCAATTTGGGAGCCTTTACGGGGATCAGTGCCTATCCCGCGGGTTGGCACGCATTTGTGGCAATCGTGGGGGAGCTCACGGGTGCGACCATACCCGTCCTCGTGAATTCCACCAGCATTGCCATCGGCGCAGTAGCGTGGCCACTCAGCGCTCTCTTCCTCACCTTTGCGGTCGCCGGATATCGTAAGGCGACGGCGATCGTGACCTTAGTTTTCTCAGCTGGCTTTGCGACATTTCCGATCCTGATGATCGACTGGGGCGTGCTGTATCCCAATCTGCTTTCGATCTCTGTCCTGCCTGCCGCGCTGGGGCTCGCCTTCACTGCGCTGGGGCTGGGTTATCACAGCCGCCCGCCAGCCCTGATCGCTTGGCTAAGCCTGGGTGTTGCCGTCGCAGGAGTCGCCCTCGCACACCCAAGTACGTTGATGGCTTTTCTGGCATTCGCTCTTCCAGGAGCATTGGCGGTCTACTACTTCCGGATCAGGCGTCTTTGGCCGCCAGAATCCAAGGATTCCCGGCGTCAGGCCCGGATTCTGACTGCAGCGCTGCTCGGTGGCCTGGTCCTGCTAACAGTTGTGTGGTACTTCCTTCGGCCCCCGTCAGATGCGGCGAATTGGAGGGTTGTCCAAACCCCTCCCCAGGCCATAGGGGAGCTCCTGTTCAATGCTCCGTTGGGCCGTCCGTCCCAAGAGATACTCAGCGTTTGCCTCATTGCGGGCATAGTCCATCTCTGGATCACGAAGTCTAGACGGTGGTTGATCGGAACGTATCTCATCGGCGCGGCTCTGTTCTTCTTCGCCGCAGGGTACAACGCACCCATTAGGCAATTCATCACGGGAGTCTGGTACTTCGACAGCTACCGCTTGGCGGCATTGCTGCCCGTTGTCGTTTTGGGACCAGCGGTTATTGGCGCGCTGTTCCTCTTAGATCTTGTAAGAGAAAAGATCCGGACGGCTGATGGGTCCGTCTTTGGAAAGACCCGACTTCCTGGTACCCCAGGTCCCACACGGCAGGCCGTCCTGGCCTCGGTGGTCTATGCCGCGGCCATTGTTCCGATAGCACCTCAACTGCTGCCGGTGAATTTTGCCTCCTACCAAGCACACTGGCAATACCGCAGTGACGCCAATGCTGCGCTCCTGTCCCCAGAGGAAAGAAAATTGTTGGAGCGCCTTCCGCAAACAACCGAGCCAGGCGCCAACATTGCCGGGTTACCAAGCAGCGGGACGGCACTGGCCTACGCGTTGTCCGGCCGTACTGTTATCCAGCCCCACATCCTGACCACTCATGGGTCTGACGTCGATGTCGTAAATGCCGGCCTCAAGGACGCTGCTGATTTTCCCGCTGTCTGTGAGTCTGTTCGAAGCCTTAACGTCCGGTATGTTCTGGACTTTGGCACCAGGACCGTCACGGGAACCCTCGCCGGCTATGGCGGTGTGATGGATCTTGAGGAGAATGCAAGCCTGGAGCTCGTTGATTCGGAAGGATCCGGCGCGCGTCTATTCAGGGTTGAAGCCTGCTGGTAGGAGGCGGCTGATCGGAATGCCGATCGGCACTACGCGGAAAGCCGTCCTCGCCTACTTCTCCTTAACGCTTCCCAACAGTGTTTCCAGCTTGTCCCATGTCTTGACGTTGCATTCATTGTCGCGGCGGAAGCTGGTCCTGACTGCCTTGCCATCGATCTCGCCGAAAACATCTGCAATATGCGGCTGACCAACGGCCTCACAGTCTTCACTGGTCTCGGCCGACTCATACTCCAAGAGACTCGGTTGCCGTTCCAGAACCCTGCAGGCGTCCCCTGCACCCGGAAGATCTGTTCCCTCTACGGCCGAGGTTCCAACGCAAACGAGATGATGTGTCGACTGAAGACCGGCATTTCCGCTCAGGGTGGTAACCGTCAGCCGCACGTCTGGTTCCCGATCTGATGGCGGGTACGTAGTGCTGGCGGTTTTAGTTGGCTGCAGGGTAGGCGTGGGGGAGTTCCTGGGAGGCGCGTCGGCAATACTGCATGAGCTGAGGGCCGCACCTACAGCAACTATCGAGAGGATGACTTTAATCGGGGTTCGCATGATGCTCCTTGGCTGAACTGCAGCCTTCGCGATAGTGGATCTGCTGGTAGTGCGAGTGGCGTCCTTCTTTGCCATAGTCCGGGATGGCGCGCCTCCTGCGGACCAATCTCCAGCCGCAAGTTCCGGCTTAGTGACAGCAGACTGCATCATTCATCCAGGAGTTCCAGAAGATAGGCGCCGTAACCGCTCTTCACCAGGGGCTCTGCGCGGCGGCGCAGGTCGTCGTCCGTAAGGAAGCCCAAACGCCACGCGATCTCCTCCGGGGCGCCGATTTTCTGGCCCTGCCGGTTTTCCACCGTCCGAATGAAGTTCGATGCGTCGCTGAGATCGTTGAACGTTCCGGTATCCAACCACGCGGTCCCGCGCGGCAGAATTTCCACCTGCAGATTGCCACGGTCCAAGTACACCTTGTTGACGTCGGTGATTTCCAACTCTCCGCGAGGAGAGGGCTTGAGGCTCTTCGCAATGTCGATTACGTCGTTGTCATAGAAATAGAGGCCAGGAACGGCATAGTGGCTGCGTGGGTGCGCGGGCTTCTCCTCAAGGGAAAGTGCTTTGCCTTCGCTGTCGAATTCCACCACTCCATACGCCGAGGGATCTTTTACCCAGTAGCCGAACACGGCGCCCCCCTTGATGTTCGCGTGCCGACGCAACTGCGTGCCCATGCCTTGGCCGTAGAAGATGTTGTCTCCAAGAACCAGGGCAACGGTGTCGTTGCCTATGTGATCTGCCCCTAGGATAAACGCCTGCGCGAGGCCGTCCGGGCTGGGCTGCTGGACGTAGGAGAGGTTCACACCGAACTGTGAACCATCACCAAGAAGGCGCTGGAACTGGTCCGCGTCCTGGGGCGTGGTGATGATGAGGATGTCCCGGATGCCCGCCAGGATCAACGTGGACAGGGGATAGTAGATCATTGGCTTGTCGTAGACCGGGACCAACTGCTTACTGATGCCAAGCGTGATGGGGTGGAGCCTGGATCCGGTGCCTCCGGCAAGGATAATTCCGCGCATTAGTCCATCATTGCCGCAGCTTTGGCGCGGGGCAAACCGGGAGTTAAGCCCGGCACGGTAGAATTGCGTGTCAGTGTCATTCCCAATGAGCCGAACCCGGAGTCCGCGTGTCATCAGAAAAAGCCCCTACAGGACTCCTGGTGGGCAAGCCGCTCGATCCACGGAATAACAGCCTCAACCTCATCCGGCTTATCCTGGCACTCGCGGTGCTGGTCCATCACAGCTGGCCACTGACGGGTTCAGCTAATGAGCCCGTCTTCGCCGGTGAAACACTGGGCGGATGGGCGGTTTCCGGTTTTTTTGTAATCAGCGGCTACCTTATCACCGGCAGCAGATTCAGCCACGGACTGGGTGACTACCTGGTGCACCGTGTGGCCCGGATCATGCCGGCTTTCGTTGTCTGCCTGCTCACAATGGTTGTCTTCTTCGCGCCCATTGGTTACTTCGTTGCTCGGGGAAGCTTGTCGGGTTATTTCGGTACGGCAACATCGCCGTTGAATTTCCTGTTTTCTAACCTCACCTTGAAAATGAACCATTACGATATCGCTGGAACGCCGCTTAATGTCCCCTATTCCGGGGCGTGGAACGGCTCGCTGTGGAGCCTCTACTACGAGTTCCTGTGTTATCTGGTCGTGGCCGCCCTTGGTTGTTTCGCGATCTTCCGGAAGTCCCCCTGGTTCCTGACGCTGTTTTTCGCCGCTTCCGTCGTGGCACAGGCGAACATCGAGGTTATCAACCGGTACACCAACGGAAATTTTGATGTAGTCCTCCTGTTGAAGCTCCTTCCCTTCTTCCTCGGCGGCGCTGTCCTCTTCGTCTGGAAGTCCCGGATCGGAATCCATTGGGCTCCTGCCGTCGCAAGCCTCATCGTGTCGCTGCTCATGGTTTCGGCTTTCCCCCTCTGGGGAGGTCAAGCATCTGGTGTTCTGATTGCCTACGGCACCCTTTGGATCTCAACCTGGCTTCCGCAGCCGAAGCTGATAGCCAAGAATGACGTCTCCTACGGTGTCTACATCTATGCTTTTGCGTTCCAGCAACTGTTGGCGGTCTTCGGGGCCCATGAGTGGGGCATTGTTCCCTTTTCGTTGGCTGCAGCGGCACTGACCATCCCTACAGCGATCGCGAGCTGGCTTTGGGTCGAGCGACCCGTGATGCGCAGGGTGCGCAGTAAAGACCATCGACCGATTGCGGCGCCGGTGGAGAAAACGCCCGCTGCCATGCCCACCCGGGAAGCGGCGACGAGGTCTGATACCGTCCGTACACCGTCGTGACCGCCGTGCAAACCCGGCGCGGCACCCAGCGACCTTTCTCTCACCGTAGAGGGCCGGATCGCAGCTGGTTCCTTCCGACGCCCCGGGGACACAAACCAACCGCCATGCTGAGGGGAACCCTTGCATTCTCCGCTGCGGCCGCCGTTGTCGCTGCCCTGCGCCTCGCGGATTCCATCACGGGTGGCTGGACGATCGGCCTGATTTTGGCCTGCTTGTTGGCACTCCCAACAGCCCGTACGTTCTCGGCCCGCATTGCCGTATCGCTCAGCGTGCTGCTAGGGCTGATTCCGCTGCTTTGGTGGGTTCCTTCAGGATTCGGGCCGCTGGGTCGGGGAACGCTAGTGCTGGCCGGAGCGGTTGGCGCTGTGGCTTTCGTGGTGTTCAGTGAGGGCGTCAAGGCGGGTGTACGCCGTCTAGTGCCTCAGTTCTCATGGCTCGATTGGTTGCCTGGGGGCGCCGCAGCACTGTCCGTCTGGGTCCACTTCAACCTCCTTTCGGTACGCTCCTACGAGAAGGCCCTGAGCCTGCTCACCTTGAATTGGGACAACGCTTCCCACTTCGACATCTTCCACATGCAGCGGCTCTATGGCCGCGTTGTGCCCCTCTTGGGCGCTTCTCCTGACGGCAGTGACTGGTCCTTCAAGGATTACCCGCAGGGTTTTCACGGAGTGGTTGCCATTTTTGCGGAACTCAGGTTTGCGAAGCCGGCGGGTACACCGGCGGAGGAACTGGTGAATTACGCCAATGGGAGTGCCCTTGTCTCCGTGTTGGTGGCAGCGATGGTCCTCGCTGCGCTCGCGTCGGTACCTGCGTTCCGCCGCCAGCCGCTCATTGGTTTTCCTGCTTTGACGCTGGTGGCAGCAGGCTGGGTCTTCGGCCCCGGATCCTCGGCTTCACTCCACGGCTTCCCGAACTTTTTCCTGGCAGTAGGGCTCGCATCTGTGGCGATCGTCCTGGCAGCCGGCATGGGCCGACCGCTGCACTCTCCACTATTGCTGTCCCTGGTGGCATGCGTGGTGGGGGTGGCCCACAACTGGGTTCTTCTTGAGGTGCTGGTGCTGGGTGCGGCAGTAATGGTGCTGCTTCCCTGGGACTTGAGGCGGTGGCGTGCCACCCGCAGCGGCTATGTCTTCGCGGTTGGGGTCGCCCTGGTGGGCGTCGCCGGCGTTGGCCTGGCGCTTGGCCAGCTTGCAGGGGTTTCGACGGACGCTGTCCTATACGGTGTGGGCGGCGTGCCGATACCGGATCTGGGCCAGTTGGCCGTCATCATCATTGGCACTGCAGCGTTGGCGACTCTTGTCTTCTCGAAGTCTTCCCGGCGCTTAAGCGGCACCTCACAACGACTGCGCTGGTCCTTCACAGGCCTCATCGCTGCGCTGGCGCTGGCAATTTGCATGGCAGTCGCCCAGCTGGTCAAGGGCGGGACGCTGACCTATTACTCCCACAAGCTAGGAATTGCGTTGTTCCTCGCTGGGCTCGTGACGCTCGCCCTGATGCTGGCCGCCTTCTTGGAAACCGTTCGTGTCCGCCCCCGGTCGGGATTGGATGCAGCTGGGGGAAGCGGAGCGGCTGCTGCCTCCCCAATAGACTCCAGGCGGCTCAGCAGGACAGGACCCGTTGCGGCTTCGGCGCTGGCGACTCTTGCGGCAATGCAGGCCTTCGGCTTCATTTTCCCGCTGGCAAAGGAGGGCCTGCCGCCTTCGTCCCCTTCGGCGGTGGCCATGGCGAAGGAGCTGAAAGTACTCGAAGAAGTGCCGCGCCCCGTGGAGATGCTGATGGCCGCCACCATGGGCCGCCAGGGCCAGCCAGCAGTCTATGTCACCACAAGGCCTGCCGACATTGATGCCATCCTGGCCAAGCAGTGGTACGACGGCCTGACGGCAACCTACACCGAAAGAAGCTGGGAGCTTTCGCTGAACATGTTCGAGCTCAGCGGGGGCGTGGACAACCTGCGCCCTGTGGTGAACAGGATCATGAAGGCGGAGCCGTCAGCCGTTATCATCGTAGATCCCGAAAATCAGGCAGCACTCAATCACATCCTGGCCACCTTGGACAGCTGAGAATGGGCAGCCCTTTGTCAGCCGGGGGCTTTGGATCAGGCATTGAACGCAGGCGACGGCGGTACCTTCCGGTACCGCCGTCGCCTGCGTTCTGCTGGCTATGCTTAGTAAGGCTGAACGTCCGGCTGTGCGTCAATCCATGTGCTGAGCCGTTCAATGCCCTGTTCCAGGTTGTACTGAGGCTTCCAGCCAAGTGTTGCCTTGGCAGCTTCGACGTCAGCCCACGCGTGCCGCACATCGCCCTGGCGGTACTGGCCCGTGACGTGCGGATCGGGTGCGCCGTAGCGGGCCGCGATGATCTTGGCGGCGGTGCCGATGGTTTGGAATTCCCCGGAGCCAATGTCCATGGGTTCTCCTTGAACGGTCGGGGAAAGTGCTCCAGCCACGATAGCCGAGGCTACGTCGTCGATGAGCACGAAGTCACGGCGGACCTCGCCGTCCTCGTACAGAGGAATTGACTTGCCGCCCATGGCCATGCGGCAGAACAAACTCATAATTCCGGTATAGGGATTGATGAGGGACTGGCCGGGTCCGTAGACATTCTGGAGGCGCAGGATAACCGTCTCAACGCCGTAGGACTTTGCCCATGCCTGGAGGATGTTTTCCTGGGCGAGCTTTGTGGCGCCGTAGACGCTGACAGGAGCGGGGAAGGTCTCGGAGGCCTTCATAGCTGCAGGCGTCGCATTGGGGAAGTCCCACTGTGCCTTGTCCAATGTGGCGCTGGTGCGCTGTCCCGGGTAGAACCTGTGCCCTTCGGCATCGTCCCAAGGGCCTTCGCCGTAGACCGCGCGGCTGGAGGACAGGACAATCCGACGGGGGAGCTTGCCGTGGCGGTTCAGTCCGTCAAGCATCTGCGACGTTCCCACCACATTGACGTGGGCGTGCCGCGTGGACTCCTCCAGCGACTGCCCCGTCCCGGTCTCGGCGGCGAGGTGGATGACGACGTCGGGAGCGACGTCTGCGAGGACCTTGTCCCACGTTTGGGCCTCGGTAATGTCAGCAACCACCAATTCGGCGCCTTCGTGAAGCGCGGCCGGCCGCTCGCCGGAAGCGTGGATCTGCGGGTGCAGATTATCCACCACCACCACGCGGCCGAAGTTGGCTACTAGGTCGCTCGAGATGGCGCAACCGATGAAGCCGGCGCCACCGGTTACCAGGACTGTTCCCTGGGTCCCGGCTTCGGAGGTGGTTGTTGTCATGATGGGCCTTTCTGAAGCTGACATCTAGTTACCGAATGTGTGGCTGAGGAGGACCTTCGCTGCCGGAAAGTTCCTGCTGCCCAAGGCCTTGGGCAGCAGTGCGAGGGCGTGGGCGCGGGATGTCAGGCGCAGGTTCGCAGCACGTGAGGCTTTGGTCCAGCCATTGAGTCTTGCCTGTTCTGCCGACACCTCGAAGTACTCTCGTTCGCCGGCAAAGCGGGAGCCGTCAACCAGCTTTGTGGAGGAGGCACTTTCCGAGTGGCGTCGGTAAGCAAAGCACACGGTGGGTTCGAGCAGGAGCTGGTCGCCGCGGTAGACCATGTCCATGACCAGCGCGAGGTCTTGAATGATGGGAAAGCCGGACCGGAATTCGACGGCACGAATTTTGTCAGTGCGGAACGCTAGGGAAGGCCAGTAGAGCCAGTCGCCGTGCATCAGGTTGACCGCAAGAGACTCGCCAGACAGGAGACGCGGCCCCTGGGTCCGGGGCCGGACAAGGTGCTGCTTGGTTATGTCCACCAGGGTTCGCACCGCGGTGCCATCCCCGTCGATGACACGGACGCCAGGTTGGATGATGGCGGCCTCGGGAAACCTCTGATGGGCGGCGTTGATCACCCTGACGTAATTGGGCAGGAGTACATCGTCGCAGCCCAGGATGACCATGACCTCTTCGGTAGCGAGGGCGACGCAGGTCTTGTAGTTCTCAGTGATTCCGGCGTTCTGTTCCTTGCGGATGTACTTGACGCGGGGGTCCTCGATCCCGGCCATGTACCTCTGGATCTCGTGGTCAGGGTAAGCATCGTCAACAACGGTGAGGAGCCAGTCGTCAGAGTCCTGTTCGAGGACACTTCGGACCGTCTGCTTCATGTAGTCCGGGTCGCCCCAGTAGGGAATGAAAATATCAAGTGCCATAAGTGATCCAATGCTTTTTGGGGCAATGCGGCTTTAGCCGCGGTCAAGGGGAGCGGGCTCGTTTGCTGGCGAAGTCCGGGAAGGCTCCGCCAATTCGGCGTCCAGCCTGGCTTCCAGCCGTTCGATATGGGTTCGCAGGATTGCTGCTTCCTCGGCCAGGGTTCGGGTCTCATCCTCCACGACAGAGATTTCCCATGAGAGGTGGAGGCAGACGCCCAGCGCCAACAAGATGGTCATGGAGAACAAAAGGTTGGAAGGGACCTGGACACCGAGGAGCCGGGCTGTCTGGGCCAAAAGCTGTGGGAAGGCCGCAAGGACCAGTGTGGCCAGGCCGACCACAAGCCAGAGCGCCGCATACTTCTCGCGGAGCTTCTTCCGGCGGAGCATCTCGACCACGAGGACGACGATGACAAGGGCAAGTATGAAAGCAGCCAGAACGGGCAAGATCATGCACTTTCGAGTTGGGGGGAAGTTGTTTGGATCTGCGAGCGTCGCCGTGTCAGGGCGAAGAGCAGGGCAAACACCGACCGGCCTAGGTAGATGGCAGATTTCAGTGGATTGTGGCTGGGCGTTCCGCCTTGGCGCGCCCGCATCTCTACGGGAACCTGGGTGATCACGCAGCCGGACCTGATGGCTACAACCAGCGAGTCGATGGTGTCGCCCAGGTACTCGGCAGGGTAGTGGTCGATGAACTGATCGATGCCACGGCGGTTGGCCGCCTTGAATCCAGAGGTAACGTCCGTCAGGCGGGTATGGGCCAGGGCGGAAATGACCTTGGCGAGCAGGACCATGGCCCAGCGCCGTGGTCCGGTGACCTTGTAGGTGCCGCGGTCCGCGAAGCGGGCGCCGATGGCAATGTCCGCCTCCGCCAAGGCAGCCAGTACCCGGGCGATTTCTTTGGGATCATGCTGGCCGTCGGCGTCCACCTGAATGACGGCGTCGTATCCGTTCCGCTTTGCGTACTTGAAGCCGGCACGCATGGCCCCGCCTACGCCGAGGTTGAAGGGGAGGTCCAGAACCACGGCTCCAGCCTCTCGGGCTACGGCAGCCGTGCTGTCCTGGGAACCGTCATTCACGACCAGAACGTCATATGTCTCACGCAGCGCCAGCACTTCGCGGACTGTATTGCCAACGGACTCCGCTTCGTTCCACGCCGGCATAATGACGAGGGCGCGGGTGTAGGGGGGGATTGACATAGGTACTAATCTATACCAGAACCGCTGCCGGGGGTGGCGGGTGGAGCCGCTACAGGCATCTCCGACGAGGGCGCTTGGGGCTTTCCCACGCCATATGCGGCGCGGATGTGGCGGCGGTACAGATAGGCGTACAAGGAAGGCGCCAGCTTGAGTAAAAGGGCGCCGGCGCCGATGACCTTGTGCACAGCGAGGGTCCGGTAAAGCATCCGCCAACCAAGGTCCTTGCGGCACTCGGTTACCGTGGCTGCAGCGGCGGGCGAGCCGGTACCGCGGGCAATTGCGCTTTGGGCCACAAGCAGGATTACCAGCGAGCGCATGCAGTCATACGCGGCTCCGTACTTGCCTTCCTTAAACCGCTGGTCCAGGTGCTCGGCCAGGTGGTTCATGGCCACAGTGGTGTCCGCTACCGTGGGAACCCTGCCCCATGTAAGGGAAGCATCCATGATGTAGTACCGGTAAACCGGCGTATCGATCGATCGGACCCTGCGGGACAGCGAGTGCAAGATGACGTTGACAGCCATGTCCTCGAACCGCGCGGCACCTTCGGCGAACCGGACCTTGCTGAACAGTTCCCTCCGATACAGCTTGTCCCATGGGAACGGAGTGAGCTGGTCACACATGGCCAACCGGCAGGCTTCTGCGCCGTCGAATTCGCCGAGCGCGCGCGAGCCATTGCGCGTTTCCGTACCGTTCGACTGGACTACGATTCGGCCGCCGACTACAAGGTCCACATCCGGTGCGGTGGCCGCGTGCATGGTCTCGAGGAATGCAGGCAGGTACTGGTCGTCGCTGTCGATGAAGCTGATCCAAGCTCCCCGGGCCGCTTCAAGGCCGGCGTTACGGGCCGCCGACACTCCTGCATTGGAGGGCAAAGCGATCACCGTTAGATTTCCGAACTCCTCCTCGAGCTTCCTGGCCAAGTCCAGCGTTCCGTCTGTGGAGTGGTCATCCACAATAACCAGTTCGAAATTTGGGTCTGTCTGGGCCATGACACTCCGCACCGCCCGTTCCAGAAAGCAGGCGGCGTTGTATGCGGGCAGAATTACGGTGGTCCGCGGCATGTCGGGATTGTTCGTCACGGGGCTTCCTTTGTTGGGGAGGTCGGCAGGGAGAACGGCGTCAGATCAGGCGGGCGAAGCAGCAGCGGGGTTGCCGGTACGCACGATCGAGGCGACATGGATAGCTGCGCCCACGACGGGTCCTGCCGCCAGGGCGACTGTCGTCCGGACGGACAGGGGCAGCGGCAGCAGGAGGCAGAGCACGCTGACAACCGTGCCGCTGACCCAGCCTGCGGAATAGCCACGGTGCATCCCCACTGCCAGGGCTGCCGTGCCGGTAAGCGTCAGGACAGCCATTAGCGCGGCGTCGAATGTCAGTGCGGCCAGAAGCCAGGCCGGTACATCGTATTTGCCCGGGAACAGCAGTTCCATGAGCCAGGGGCCCAGCAGACCAGCTGCGATCCCGCCTGCCAGACCCACGCCGAGGAAGAGGGCAGCGGGTTTGATCAGCGCGTGGACGCCCCGATCGCGCTGGTTCACGAACGCGGCGATGGCCACGCCCTGGAACGCCTGGAGCGGAACCATGATTGGCGCCCTCGTGAGTTGGATGGCGAGGAGAAGTCCGCCGGCCGCGGCAAGTTCCTGCGCACTGCTGGTGAAACTCAGGATCACGGGGAATCCTACGATGAGGGCAGCAGTGGCGCTTGAGGAGAGCATGGCGTGGCCGGTCTGCTGCAGGTATGCCGTGCGGGGCACATCGGCGCGGGCAGCTGCGGCGTGGCGTGCAGTTGGTGAGACCAGGAGGAAGACCAGCCAAAGGACCGCCGCCAGCGCGCAGGCGAGTTCGAGTCCCAGGAGTCCGACGCCGAGCAGGGCCACGGTGCCTACAGTTGCCAGGCGGAACACCGCCTCCGCACTCATCAGTTTGGAGTACAGGTTCCAATCCTGGGTTCCTGCTGAGGCGCCGGCCAGGGCGGAATGGCCAGAATAGGCGATTGCGGCGGCGGCCAAGGTGGGCAGGAGCCAGGGGGTGTTACTGCCGAGGACGGACGGCGCCCACAGCCAGGAGGACGCCAGGACAAGGACGGCAAGGATTCCCCCCACCAGCACCCCGTTTGCCAATACCAAGGGGTGCTGTTGTGCGCAGGCGGGGTCGCTGCCCAGAGTTTCCGCGGAGCGGACAGCGCGGGTGGTCTCGCTCTGTATGCCGGAGAGCACGCCAAAGATGCCAAACAGTGCGCCCCAAAACACGCTGAACTGTGCATATTCCTCGGGGCGGAGGTGGTTTCCGGCAATCACCAGGATAACGAACCCTGCAGCCGCGGAGACAATGGAGGCAGCGCCCACGCCCGACGCACTTCTGGAGCTGATAGTCCTGTCAGTGGCAGCGTCAGGCTCCTCCTCTGGTTGCGCAGAGGCGGGCTTCTTCCAAGGCAAATTCATTGAGGGCTTTCCGTGGCGACGCGATGCCTGGCTTTCCCAGGTGCCTTTCGATCTTACGGTAAGGCGTGCAGGGGCATGCCTGAGCGGGACCGGGTCAGCGGCATCCTGGCTACTTCGCAGATTCCGGGCCCTTTTGCACCGGAAGTGTCCGAACGGTGAAGCAGACTGCCCCTGGTGGTTTCCGAGAATCCGTGATGGGAAGAAAAGTCCATGCGTTGATGAGTCGAGCCCGTTGCCGCCGATAGAATCACGTCCAGGAGCCAGCAACGCACCGGCCCCGGTGATGGCCGTCCGTCTGGAAAACCCTTATTCCATCAAGCAGTCAGGTGAACATGAAGCACATTCGGGTTTCCGCCCTATCCACGGTCCTCAGCATCCTGTTTCTACTGGCCGGACTCTTGGTCGGCACCCCGGGTTGGGCTGCGACACCAATCCAGGACAAACATCAGGCCCTTGGGGGACCGGCGGGCAATCTTGGAGCTGCCATCGGCGGAGAAAAATGCGGGCTTGCCGGCGGCGGCTGCTACCAGGACTACCAGCGCGGCCAAATCCACTGGACGCCCGCGACAGGAGCCCGTGCCACGTGGGGTGCGGTCGGCGGACTCTGGCAGCAGCAGGGGTGGGAACAAGGCCGGCTCGGGTACGCGGTCACGGATGAGGTCTGCGGGCTCGTCAGGTCGGGCTGCTACCAGAGCTTTCAGGGCGGACAAATCCACTGGTCGCCTGCCAGTGGCGCGCAGCAGACGCTTTGGGGGGCAATCAGGAACAGGTGGGCAGGTGGAGGCTTCGAATCGGGTCCGCTGGGCTATCCAATGGCCGCCGAACGATGCGGTCTCAGGGCAGGTGGCTGCTATCAGTCCTTCCAGGGAGGTCAGGTCCATTGGGCGCCGGGTATCGGCGCTTATGCCACGGGAGGCTCCATTGATTACGTCTGGGGAACGCTCGGATGGGAGAACGGGCGTTTGGGCTATCCCTTGACCGAGGAGTTCTGCGCCGGTGATGCCGGCTGCACCCAGAATTTCCAGGGCGGCATCCTGACCTGGCACCCATCTACGGGCGTTACCGTCACGTACTACCAGCCGGGGGAGTACCAGCGCGTCATCAATAAGCGCAATCCTCTCTCGCCCATCGATTATGCGCCTTCCGACATGGTGAATGTTGGGGGGTACCCCTTGCGTTACCAGGCAGCCGTAGGCTTCTGGCAGTTTGCTGATGCTGCAAGTGCCTCGGGTGCTCCGGTGACCGTGGTCAGCGGCTTCCGGAGCTACGCGACCCAGGCGTCGCTCTACAACAGCTACGTCGCTATGTATGGGCAGGAACGCGCTGACACGATATCGGCCCGGCCCGGATTTTCCGAGCATCAAAGCGGGCTGGCCGTCGATATCGGGAACCCTGGTGGAGCCTGTGGACTCCAGGACTGTTTTGCCCAGACGGCAGCCGGGCGATTCGCGGCAAATCGTGCCCATGAGTTCGGCTTTATTGTCCGGTACCCGGCAGGAATGAGCTACTGGACAGGGTATGCCTACGAACCTTGGCATCTCAGGTATGTCGGCAAGGACGTAGCCATCGACATGCACCGCCGTGGCATCGCCACCCTTGAGCAGTACTACGGATACCCGCCGGCGCCCGGTTATTGAGCCCAAGTTCTAGAGGGGCCTGGATACCCGGATGGATGACATGGGACCAACAGCCAGCCGGTAACCTATGAATATGTCGCGACTCCTCGTAACCGGCGGTGCCGGATTCATTGGCTCAAATTTTGTCCACTACGTTCTGGAAAATACAGATGACCGGGTCACTGTGCTGGACAAGTTGACCTACGCCGGGAACCTGGAATCTTTGCGGGGCCTTCCCGAGGACCGCTTCACGTTTGTTCAGGGAGATATCGCCGACGCCGAGGTGGTGGACCGCCTGGTGGCCGAGACCGACGTCGTTGTCCACTACGCGGCGGAGTCACACAATGACAACTCGCTCCATGATCCGCGACCCTTCCTGGATACCAACATTATTGGTACCTACACGCTGATCGAGGCTGCGCGGAAGCACAACAAGCGTTTCCACCACATTTCCACGGACGAGGTCTACGGCGACCTGGAACTGGATGACCCGGAGCGGTTCACGGAGCAAACGCCGTACAACCCCTCCAGCCCGTATTCCTCCACGAAGGCCGGCTCGGACCTGCTGGTCCGCGCCTGGGTCCGTTCCTTCGGCCTGCAGGCGACCATCAGCAACTGCTCCAACAACTACGGGCCCTACCAGCACGTTGAAAAGTTCATCCCGCGCCAAATCACCAACGTAATCGACGGGATCCGGCCCAAGCTTTACGGCAAGGGAGAGAACGTTCGCGACTGGATCCATGCCAATGACCATTCCTCGGCCGTGCTGGCGATCATCGCCAAAGGCAGGATCGGCGAGACCTATTTGATCGGTGCCGACGGGGAGAAGAACAACAAGGACGTTGTTGAACTGATCCTGAAGCACATGGGCCAGGCCGCCGACGCGTACGACCACGTTGTCGACCGCCCGGGCCACGACCTGCGGTACGCCATCGACTCCACCAAGCTCCGCGACGAACTCGGCTGGGAACCAAAGTTCTCCAACTTCGATGCCGGCATCGAGGACACCATCGCCTGGTACCGCGAGAACGAAAACTGGTGGCGTCCGCAGAAGGCGCAGACCGAAGCCAAGTACAAGGAACAGGGCCAGTAGACGATGTCGATCGAGTTCTCAAAGAAGCTGACCGCACACGAAACGCCGATCCCCGGCGTCGTCCTGTACGACTTGCCGGTTCACGGCGACAATCGTGGCTGGTTCAAGGAAAACTGGCAGCGGGAAAAAATGGTGGCACTCGGGCTGCCGGACTTTGGCCCAGTGCAGAACAACATCTCTTTCAACGAGAAGGCAGGCACGACCCGCGGAATCCACGCCGAGCCATGGGACAAGTTCATCTCGGTGGCCACCGGGAGGATCTTCGGCGCCTGGGTTGACCTGCGCGAAGGCCCGTCGTTTGGTGCCGTTTTCACCGCTGAAATGGACCCCAGCCAGGCGATCTTCATTCCGCGCGGCGTGGGCAATGCCTTCCAGACCCTGGAGGACAACACGGCCTACACCTACCTGGTCAACGACCACTGGTCAGCGGATGCCCAGGGCCAGTACACCTTCCTGAACCTCGCGGACGAGACGGCGGCAATCGGCTGGCCGGTGCCGCTCGAGGAGGCAGAACTGTCCGACAAGGACAAAGCGCACCCCCGCCTTGCGGACGTTGTGCCGATGCCGGCCAAAAAGATCCTCGTGGTAGGTGCCGACGGCCAGGTGGGCAAGGCCCTACGGGAACAGTACGACGGCGATGCAACAGTTGAGTTTGCCGGCCGTGCGGGCTTCGATCTGGGCAGCGAGGCGTCCTTCGCGGAGCGGAACTGGAAGAACTACTCAACAATTATCAATGCCGCCGCGTACACCGCGGTCGACGCCGCGGAAACCGCGGAAGGCCGTGCGGCTGCCTGGGCCGTCAATGTTGCTGCCGTCGCGCGGCTGGCTCGTACCGCCGTCGACCATGACCTCACCCTGGTGCACGTCTCCTCCGACTACGTCTTCGATGGTGCGCGGGAGAGCCATGACGAAACTGAACCCTTCACCCCGCTGGGTGTTTATGGCCAGACCAAAGCAGCCGGCGACGCCGTCGTCAGCGTGGTTCCCCGCCACTACATTGTGCGGACCAGTTGGGTTATCGGTGAGGGAAACAACTTCGTGCGCACCATGGCATCGCTCGCCGGCCGGGGCATCGAGCCGTCCGTGGTCAACGACCAGATCGGCCGGCTCAGCTTCACGGAAGATATTGCCGCGGGCATCCGGCATCTCCTGGAATCGGGGGCGGAGTACGGAACGTACAACCTCAGCAATGACGGAGAGCCACAGTCATGGGCAGACATCGCCGGTGATGTCTATGAGCTGATGGGTAAGCCGAGATCAGCGGTCACCGGTGTCAGCACAGTCGAATACTTCAGGGATAAAGCGGCTGCGCCCAGGCCACTCAACAGCACTCTGGACCTCAGTAAGCTCACTTCTAAGGGATACGCCCCAAGGGATTCCAAAAAGGCCTTGGAAGAGTACGTGCGCGGAATTCGACGCGAGGACGAACAGTAGATTGATCTTGACTATCCTCACGCTGCCTCAGGATTGGCGGGATTCGTCCCCAGACAACCGACCTTAGGACCAGCGAGGGAGGACGCCTACCACAAGGGATCCTGACTCTTTCGAGTCAGGATCCCTTGTGCGTCGAGTTACCGTCCTGGGCCGACGTCACAACCTATTTTTCTATCGACGGTAGACGCTGACACCGGTCTTCGGGGTCCATATGAGGGACCCGCCCTGGAAATCTTGCCGGCATTCGCCCGATGAGGAGCAATACTCATTTGTAAAGGGGTATCCCAGCCAGCCGTTTTCGAAGTTCTGGGACGCCCAGACTCCCCTGATTGAGCCAAACGGGCTGAAATGCGCGCCTGTGGTTGACGACCAGATCATTGAGCCGCCCTGGAAGAACTGGTAGCAGCCACCATTCTTGAGCCCGCATACTTCGTTGCTGACGGGATAGCCGGGCTGCCCACCCTGCGCGCCGAGGCTTCCGTAATTAGCCCTAATGGCGCCCGCTGTGACCGCATAGGCCCCAGAGCCTGATGACCACAGGATGTCTCCTCCTTGGAAGGATTGGGAACATCCGCCGGAAGCCAGACCACACACTTGGCTGGAGGTCGGGTATCCCAGGGGGCCGTTTTCAAAACCCATGGAAGCGTAGCGGTCCCGGATGGGACCCGCGAGGCTGATCTGTGCTCCAGTAACGGAGTTCCAGATGACGGCTCCACCTTGGAACATCTGGTAGCAGCCGCCGCCTTTAAGGCCGCAAATTTCGGGGCCCAGGACGGGGTATCCCAAGGGCCCGTTTTCGGATCCCGACCGCTGGTAAGTCCCGCGTATTGCTCCGTCACGGACTGAGTGGGCTCCCGTGGCAGGGGACCATTGGATCGACCCGGCCTGGAAAATCTGGTAGCAGCCGTTGTTCACCAGCCCGCAGGCTATTGGTCCCCAAGGGTTCCCTAGCCACGAACTGGACGCTTGGTATTCCCGATTGAAGGCTTCCTCGATGCCACTCCCGGCACGGGCAAAACGCTGCAAGCTTGCATAATCGCCGTTCCACACATTCGAGTCGCCGGCAAACGGCCCGGTGCTGCTGTACTGCCACATGCTGTAGCCGCTCCAGCTGGCAGTGGGAACCGGTCCGGCGTTGTTCGTAGGCGAGCTGGGGTAGGCGGCAATCCAGAGCGGGTAGTCACCAAATCCTGAAGGGTTGGCGAGGCATTGGTTCCACCAGCTTGTGTTGGTATATATGACCGGCAATCGGCCGGTCAGCGCCTGCATGGTGTTCCCGAAGTCCCGAACCCAGGACTGAAGCTGCGACGGGGACATGTTGTAACAGGTGTTGCCGAAGTAAAAACCATTGATGGTGCGGCCCTCATACGGATTGAACTCGAAGTCCAGCACTGGCGGCATGGTGTAACCGTCTGCAGACCAGCCTCCGCCGTTTTGCACGAAGTACCGCGCCTGGTCGGCTCCTGATGACCAGTTGGGAATCGCAAAGTGATAGGCGCCGCGAATCATCCCTACGTTTCGCGAACCCTGGTACTGCGAGCTGTACGAAGGATTCTTGTAGTAGTTGCCTTCTGTCGCCTTGACATAAGCGAAACGTGCACCCATGTTCCACTGGTGCTGCCAGTCCACACTGGGCTGGTGTCCGCTTACGTCCAGTCCCTGAACACCGAACGTGGGCATCCAAGTGCCCTCGCTGGACAAAGACTCCGTACTAAGCCTCATGACGGGCCCCGACGGAGCAGCAGCGGTGACGCGAGCGGACCGCTGTCCCATTTCAGCTCCGCCCACCCCGACTGCTTCCGCCATCGACTGCGCTGTTGTCGGCGCCGGCTGGGGAGAAGTCGTGTCCACTGAAGCCGTCTCTGTCGGCGTAGGGGACGGGGACGGCACGGCAGGCAACGGTGACACAGCATCCGACCCTGCAGTTGACGGGGAAGTCGGTACGGGACCCGGCGTTGCAGTTGCGGGGGAGGAAACAGCCGGCGCAGGAGTGGGCTCCACGGTGGTTTCAACGCCCGCTACACCTGGGCTGGCTGCAAGGGTTGCAGCCAGAAGCGCTATTCCCAAGGACATAAACGCGGGGCGACGGGACTGAGACAGGTTCCGCTTCATTTTTGCTCCGGAGACAATGCGGCGCTTCGCCGAGCGCTCATTTGGTTTGCTGCGCAGGTGATTTCCCCCCAGGGAATGCACAGGGCAGGTGGTGGTTCAACAGTTAACGCGCTCACCTTAGCACTGCTGTTACCACTGCAACTAGTGGTTCAGTTGTTGCTGCTGTGATTTGTGCCTCCCGACCGTGCACTGCGGCCGCAGGCCCTGGACAGGGAGGGGATTCGCTGCTTTTGATTGCTTTACCGCCGTGATACGCCATGATGCGAGCGCTTGCAGGCGGCAGAGTGCTGGCGGTGTTCGCCAGCGTCGTGCACCCATGATGGTGGCCTGTCATGGGTGCAACGAGCTGAATACTTGCTTAGGTGGGGACTGCGCCCGCCTTGCACCGTACGGCCTTCCGCCGTCTATGCCACGAGAGAGACTGAACCATTGTCACAGGAGGCTTACTGCAACTCAGAATATTTTTCTCGCTCCCGTGACCAGCCGAAGGGTCCGGCGGGTGTTTTAGTACCTCTCGGTCCAGATTCTTCCGTTAGACCAGTAAATGATGCCGTCTTCAAAGCGCTGCGCACGAGTCGATGCGTTTGCAGAGTATTCGTCCGTCACGGGGCGGCCTAAGTAGAAGTAGCCACCGCTCCGCTCATATTCCCAGCGGATGGCGCCCTGCAGCAGTCGGGTCCCATACTGGGGTGTGAAGTAAAAGGTTCCACCCTGGAAGGCCTGAATCGCCCCTCCTGCGTACCAGTAGCCTTCATCTGACACCGGGTAGCCCGCTACCCCCGTCTGCCCGCCCTTGTTCCACCAGGCCTCGCGGATGCCGGCCCCGATGTAGTGGAGACCAATCTGCGGCGTGTAGTACATGGTTCCGTTTGTGAAGTGCTGGGCGATGGCGCCGCCGCCGAGCGGTTCTTCGTCACGGAGGGGCCAGCCCGCTTCGTGACCGGCGTACCACTTATTCTCGATGGCCCCCCAAAGCGGGTGTGCTCCTCCTACCGGTGACCAGAAGATAATCCCGCCTTGAAAATCCTGCTGAGCCCCTCCGGTGACCGGGTACTCGTTCCACAGCGGTTGTCCGAGCTGGGATGAGGGACCACCCATCGAGTAGTATTTGGCGCCGATTGCGCCGCTTACTGTTGGTGTGTAGGCGCCGGCCGCCGACCCAAGCCCTGACAGCGCAAGCACTCCTATAACTGCTGACGCCAATCTGCTTCTAAACTTCATCGTTCTTCTCCCCATAACTTTTCCTGAGACTGTGGCGGCCCCTGCGAACCGGATGACTCATTATGCGCGAGCTTTTGACCTGCGCCATAACATATTCATTCGATCGTCATGCTGGCGCCGCAGACAAAATGATGCCCCGCCCTCAGATATTGGAGGGCGGGGCATCTTGCATTCATTTATAACTCCGGGCCGCTGCGCCGGTCACCTCGATTTCATCACCGGAGGTTTACCGCGCCTGCCCTGCCGTGTGCGGTGACCTAGACAGTTGCCGCTGGCTTAAGCAATGGACGCATATTGGATAGAGACACTTCCTGATCGCCAGATAATCCGGCCACCCTGGTAGTCCTGCGCGCGACCGCCGCCGCTGGCGGCGTATTCATTGGTTGTCGGGTAACCCAAACGTCCGCCTTCCGAGCCCTGGCCGACCCAGGCGGTCCTGATGCCGCCGGTGACTATGCGGGCGCCTGCAGCGGGTGACCAAACTATCTCCCCACCTTGGAAGTACTGCTTTGCGCCGCCCCGGACGAGCCCACTAATTTCGTCCGACGTCGGATAACCGAGCCCACTGTTGGGCCCCCCAGCGTTGATCCACGTCTGACCAATCCCGCCCTTGATGAAACGGGCACCAGTGGAAGGCGACCATACAATCTGACCGTACTGGAAGGCCTGCGTCACTCCGCCGTTGGCGGTGGCGTATTCATCCGTGGTGGGGTAGCCAAGTCCGCTGAGCGGGCCGCCGACCTTGTCCCAGGTTGCCCCAATGCCGCCCTTTGTGATGCGTGCGCCTGTCGCGGCCGTCCATGAGATTTTGCCGTACTGGAAACCTTGCATGACTCCACCGGCCATTGGTGAATATTCGTCCGTGGTGGGGTAGCCAAGTCCGCTGAGCGGTCCACCGGCATCGTCCCAGGTGGCGCCGATGCCACCCTTGGTGATGCGGGACCCGGTCGCAGCGTTCCACGAGATCTTCCCGAACTGGAAGTCCTGCATTACGCCGCCGGCCATGGGTGAGTACTCGTCTGATGTTGGGTAGCCGAGGTCGCTGTTGTGGGCCCCAATACTGTTCCAGACAGTATTGATACCGTTGGCGACCGCGAAAGCGCCCGTATCCGGGAGATAGGCAATAATTCCGCGTTCGAACTGCTGGTAGGAGCCTCCGAACCGCTGGCCCGTTACCTCATTTGCAGTCGGAAGCCCGACAAGGTCGGATACCTCGGCATACTTTTCGCCAATAGGACCTTGGACGGTGTAGGTCTCCTCCTCGGTGGTGCCGCCGAAGTCGGCGAACCAGTAGCGTCCTTCCTCGTTGTCACTGGCCAGGACCACCACGCCGCTTTCAGGGGTTACAGTCTGCTTGGTGGTGGTCACGTTGTTGACGCTGGGTGTCCCGTCCTGAATGACCGGGGTGCCCCGTCCTGAAGGGAAGACGGGGTTGTCCAAGGAAGCTGTCTTTTGATAAATGGCGCCTGACACTCCGCTGTACGGGCAGCCGGTCACCGTTGTTGCCGGACCGGATTGGAAGGCATGGATTTTGTTATTTTCCGGGTCGAGCACAACCTGCGGACGGGTGTGGCAGTCGCCGATCGTCGAGATGGTGAACTTGTCAAATGCCCCCGTGGCCGGTTTGAACACCAGCAACTGCAACTGCGGATCCGAGTTTTTTGCGGTGGTGTTCATATCAAAGCTCGTCTTGACCGCTGCGAAGACGCGGCCACTACTGTCCGCTTGCAAGGATTTGATGTTGAGGTGGTCGTCAGCCTGGTTTGGACCTCGGACGGCCGACTGCACCTTCCACGAGTCGTCGGACTGGCCGTCAGTGCGGGTGGCCCACCAAACCGAGCCGGTAACATGGTCGGACCACATGACCCCGATCTTGTTGTTGCCGAAGGCCACAATGGACGAGATGTCGTCAGGGGCGACCGGCGCGTTCTCCCCGGAAAGAGTCTGTGGCGCGCCCCATGAGGTGCCGCCCGCGGCTGAGCTGTTGACCATCACCGCGCTGGTATATCCCCCCGTGGTCACGCCAGACACCTGGGTCCAGGTAGCCCAGATTTTTCCTGTGCTGTCCTTGTCGATAGTCATCGACTCACTGCTGTTCCTGGTGATCTCGGTGGGAAATCCGCTGTCCAGCGTGTATTTCCCATTGGCGTAGCTGTACCGGTAGAGCTTTGCCGGGGAGTCAGGGCGGGAAGCTTTGGGTCCGCCTTCGGTGGAAATCGTGACCACGTGGGAGGCGATGTAGAGGTGGGTGCCGTCCCACAGTGTATCTGCCAGCGTGTTCGCGCGGTTGTCAATCGGGACTTCGGTGTCCACCCACTGCTTCCCGGCGCGGTCCAGTTTGTGAATACGCCATCCGCTCGACGTCCACATATCGGCCCACCAGGAGCCGTCGTTCCACCACAGCTTGCTCTGGGGCTTGTCCGAGGTGGGTGGATTTGCGACACCGGCATAACTGAAGCTGGCGGTGCCATGGGTTGGTGCTGGCGGGGCCGGCGGCGGCACCGTTGCGCTGGCAGGCCCTCCCATTGCAGCACTGAGCCCGGCGAGGACAAGGGCTGTTGCCAGTCCTTGGCTCAGGGCGCGTTGTATCACTTTCTTCACGGTTCTCCTTAAACGGTCCGCCCCCAACGCTGTCGCGTCCAGGTCCCTGAGGAAGCTGGTGCCCCCGCACATCATTAACCTCTTCTGCAACATCTGCCCGCACGAGTAGCGGATACCTAGATTTGGGGGTATGCAGCACTCGCGCTGCCGCCTGTACTCAAAAGTCAGGGGCCGGATCCCTCCGCCGGTGTGGCCCCACCCCTCTGAACAGGGAAGATCATCAACCATGGTTGTCCACAGGTTGGCCGATATGACTTGTTGCAGTGCTGGACCGTCCTTAAGCTTTATCCCAGTTGCACTGCCTCCGCCGGGGGCGGCAGTTGTATTGGGGAACGTATGGACGCGCTGGGAATAGTCGAGGATGAAGTCCGCGAGCTTATCCGTCGTCGAGGGCTTGATCCGCTTCATCAGGCCGGCGAGGTTCGCCGCCTGGTCGAGGCGGCGGTATCGGATTACGATGAGCGGGCGCTTTTGGGTCCGCTGCCTCCGCTTGGGCCCCTGGACGCGGCCCGCAGGTTCCTCTTTGACGCGGTCGCAGGTTTCGGCGTCCTTCAGCCGCTGCTGGACGATTCAACCATCGAAGAGATCTGGCTGAACGCTCCCAACGAAATTTTTGTGGCCCGGAACGGTGAATCCGAGCTGACCTCTCTCAGCCTCACGGAGCAGCAGGTTCGGGACCTGGTTGAGCGGATGCTGAAAAGCTCAGGCCGCCGGCTGGACATGTCCTCTCCGTTCGTGGACGCAGCGCTTCCTGACGGGTCCAGGCTCCACGTGGTCATCCCGGATGTGACCCGCAAGCACTGGGCAGTCAATATCCGGAAGTTCGTGGTCAAGGCCAGCCGCCTCGAACATCTTGTCGAGCTGGGCACGTTGACGCCGCAGTCCGCCCGTTTTCTGGGTGCAGCCGTTTCCAGCGGCCTCAACATCCTGGTCTCAGGCGCCACCCAGGCAGGCAAGACCACAATGCTTAACTGCCTGGCTGCGAGCATAGGCAGCCGGGAGCGCGTGATCACCGTTGAGGAAATCTTCGAACTGCAGTTTCCCCTGCGCGATGTCGTAGGACTCCAGTGCCGCCAACCGAACCTGGAGGGGGAGGGCGAAATTCCGTTGCGGCGCCTGGTCAAGGAAGCGCTCCGCATGCGTCCGGACCGCCTGGTGGTGGGGGAAGTCCGTGAAGCTGAGAGCCTGGACATGCTCATCGCCCTAAATAGTGGTTTGCCAGGCATGTGCACCGTACACGCGAACTCGGCCCATGACGCGGTCACCAAGATCTGCACGCTGCCCTTGCTCGCAGGCGAGAACATCTCTTCAGCCTTTGTCGTCCCAACGGTCGCGTCCTGTATCGACCTTGTGGTTCATTGCAGCCGGAAGGCCAACGGCCGTAGGGAAGTCACTGAAATCCTCTCCTTGGGCCGGCGGGTGGAGAACGGCATTATCGAGTCGTCTCCCGTCTTTGCGATGGTGGACGGCACCCTTCAGGCACGTGCCAGCTCGATGCCGGCCGCGGAAAAGTTCAGCCGGGCAGGGTACGACGTCGCGGCGCTGCTGGATCCGCGATGACGTCGGCTTTGCTGGGTATCGGCGCCGGGACGGGCCTCTTCCTCATCTGGTGGTCCTTCTGGGAGACACCTGAGCAGCGCCCCAAGGCGCCGAAGGTAAGCCGCCTGGCCGACCTTCTCGCCTCCGCCGGTGTCGACAAAGTATCCCCGGGGGGCCTCATCGGCACCTGCGCGGGGCTGGGGCTCTTTGTGGCATTGGTGTTTTACGCCGTTAGCCGTTCCTGGCCTATCGCCTGTTGCTTCGCGCTGTTTGCCGCATGGCTTCCCATCAGCATCCTGCGCTGGAGGGCAAAAAAGAGAAGCGCGTTGTTGCGCCAATTGTGGCCCGACGTCGTTGATCACCTCCGCTCCGCCATACGCGCCGGCCTGCCGCTGCCGGAAGCCCTCATTCAGCTGGGGGAAAAGGGGCCCGACGAGCTTCGTCACGTATTCCGGGAGTTCGGTGCCGACTACCGCGCCGGAGGACAGTTCGACGCCTCGCTCAACAAACTTAAGCACAGGCTCGCAGACCCGGTCGCCGACCGTATAGTCGAAGCCCTTCGACTGACCCGGGAAGTTGGCGGCTCAGACCTGGGAAAGTTGCTCGGCACGTTGGCTGAGTTCCTCCGCGAGAGTGCACGCACCAGAAGTGAACTGGAGGCCAGGCAGTCCTGGACCGTCAACGCCGCACGCCTTGCGGTCGCGGCCCCGTGGATCGTCATGCTCCTGCTTGCAACAAGACCGGAGGCGGTGCAGGCATACAACACCGCCATGGGTGCAGCAGTCCTGCTAGGTGGCCTGGTAATTTCGCTGGTCTGCTACTCCATCATGCTGAGGATTGGGGCCCTGCCCCAGGATGAGCGGGTGCTCAGGTGATCGACATATCTCCTGCCGCCGTCGCCTGCGGGATTGTCCTGGGGACCGGTCTGTGGCTCGTCATCTTCAGATCGCCGTTGATGCGCGCCACCACCCTGACAGAACGCATTGAGCCGCAGTTGAAGTCCCAAAACCTTGAATCCCGGCTGTTGAGCCTGGGGGAGGCCAATCTGACGCCGTTCGGTCCGCTTGAAAGGATTTTGCGTCCGGTGATCCGGGACGGCATGGCGGCATTGGGGAGGCTGAATCCATCGCCCGGAGCGACCGCACGACGGCTGGCGCAGGCAGGAATTACCAAGACCTCCATCGACTTCCGGGCCGAGCAGCTACTGTGGGCCGCTGCCGGATTCGTGGCCGCCCTTGGCGTCACTGCCCTAGGAGCCGCCGCCGGGAGGTTCAACCCACTGCTCGCCGCGGTCGCCGTCCTGGGCAGTGCTGTGGGCGGCTTCATGCTGCGGGACTATTGGCTTGGTGTACAGGTCAAACGCCGTGAATCCAGGATGATGGCGGAGTTTCCGAGCCTGGCTGAACTGATGGCGCTCGCCGTCAGCGCAGGGGAGAGCGCCACCGGAGCCCTCGACCGGGTTTGTCGCAGCGCCAAGGGGGAGCTCACCAAGGAGTTCGCGGACATTCTTGCGGAGACCCGGGCGGGCAAGCCCCTGGTGCAGGCATTGCAGGAGTTCTCGGCACGGACCGACCTGGCCCCTCTGGTGAGGTTCGTCGACGGCATCATAGTTGCTGTCCAGAGAGGCACGCCCCTGGCGGATGTCCTGCGTGCCCAAGCCCAGGACGTGCGGGATATCGCCAAACGCGACCTTATGGAAGCTGCGGGCAAGAAGGAAATCGCCATGATGGTGCCCATTGTGCAGTACTGGGGGTACTCTTCGAGCCATGAGCACCACCGCGTTATACGTACGGCAGTCCGAGCATAAGACCGGAGCGGAAGCGGCTGTCCAGCGACAGGAGGCCGCCTGCCGTCTCCTGGCAGAAGCGAAGGGGTGGGACAGCCCGCGTCTGTACGCGGACAACGCCATCAGCGCCAGCACAGGCAAGACCCGTCCCGCCTTCGAACAGCTCCTTGCAGCAGTTGAAGCGGGCGCGGTGTCCGCAGTGGTTGTTTGGCATTTGGACCGGCTGACCCGGTCGATGAAGGACCTGACGCGCATCATCGAGGCTGGGCAGGCGCACAGAGTAAACATCGCCTGCGTTCACGGCGTCTCCCTGGACCTGGGGGACCCAACGGGCGTAGCTGTGGCGCAGATTCTCACGGCTATCGCTGCAATGGAAGTGGGGCACAAGGGACGCAGGCAGCGGGAGGCAAACAAGCAGCGTGCCGAGGCTGGGGAAGCTTTCTGGAGCCGCAGGCCATTCGGCTACGACCGCGAAGACGGCAAGGTGGTGACTGTCGAGGCTGAGGCCGCAGCCATCCGGGAAGCTGCCAAAGCGATCCTAGGCGGCGCAACCCTGACCAGCGTGGTCAGTAGCTGGAATGCTGCGGGGCTGAGGACGACCACGAAGGAACAGGGCCTGTGGGGCGTTACGCAGTTGCGCCGGGTGCTGATGAACCCCCGATACGCTGGCAAGCGCCTCTATAACGGCGAGGACAAAGCAGCGGGCAAATGGGAAGCAATCCTCGATGAGGAAACGTCTCGTCGCTTAGAGGAGATTCTGACGGACCCCAGGCGGCGGACAGCCCCGGATGACCTGAATGCAAAGTATCTGCTGTCCGGGATCCTGGTGTGCGGTAAGTGTGGCCGCAAGATGTTTGCAGCCCCTTACAAGAAGAAGGGGCGGGCGATTATGATCTACCGCTGCTTCGGTGGGCTGTGCATGCAGCGGCGCATGGACTTGGTTGACGAATATGTGGAAGGTGTGACGGTTGGCTTGCTCGCGCGCCCTGATGCCGCGGACCTTTTCGCCAACGCCGATACCGCGGCGCAACTGCGGCGGGAAGCGACCGAGCTGCGGAACCGGCGTGACGCCCTGGCATCCCTTTTGGCTGATGGGCTGATGTCTGCTGCATCAGTGCGGGAGCAGGCTGGCAAACTGAGCAAGGCGCTCGCGGATGTGGAGCGTTCCATAACTGCGGCCGAGCATTTGAACCCGGCTGCAGGCGTCATTGGCGCGGAGGATGTAGCTGAAGCCTGGCACGCGCTGCCTGTCGCCAACAAACGGCAGGTAGTCAGAGCACTGATGGACCTCACTGTGTTGCCAGCCGGTAAGGGCGTGAGGTTCAGCCCCACTCAGGTACAGATCGGTTGGAAGGCAGCAGCGTAGGCCTCTCCGAGGAACTTTTCTTCCACATTTCCAGGTCGCGGCACCGGAGCCCCGTTTGTCCGCACAAGCAGTTAGTAAAATAAGCTCAGTGCCCTTGCCCCGGCGCTTCACCTGGGGCAAGGACTGACAAGCTTCCGCAAGGAAAGCGACACATCAGAATCTGAAAGCCCTTGTAGGGCCTTCACGAATGGCTACCAGCCGCCCCCCTTATTGGGCGGGCGCCCACTCCATTTAGCTGATAGGTGATCGCTTTGCCTGGTACGCCCTCAAAAGAGGTTGCCCACGCCCGCGGCGTCGTAGCTGGCCTTTCTCGTTCACGCGCTCTCGATGACCCGGAGTTCGTGGCCGCCCGGCAGGAACTGAAGGCCGCCAAGCTTGCGGCTTTTGTCTCCAAGGCCGTGGCCGAGGCTCCGCCACTTACCCCTGAGCAGCGGGACCGCATCGCTGGCCTGCTCCGGCCGCAAAGCGGTGGTGCAGCATGAGTAACGAGGAATCCCCAGCCTTCGGGGGATCCGCTGGGGCTGCTTCCGGTCTTGGGGACCTGCCGTTTCAGTACGGCGCCGCTGACGTGCCGCCGGTAGCGCAGCACGCGAACCCCTCGGACGTCACTCTTGCACTCCTGCGGCGTGCGGCGGCCGCCTTCGGGCTTTCCCTGGCGGCACGCTGCACCCGTTGCGGGGCGCCCCTGTGGGCTGCAGCCAGTGTCGCAGCCAAACTCGGCCCGACCTGCGCTCGCCGGGGGGCGGGGAAGTGAAGGCCAACCGTGCTACCCGACGGGCGTGGCTGGCTGCTGTTCGTAAGTCTGACCTACCACCCGAGACCAAGCGCGTAGCAGAGGTCGTGGCCAAGGCAGCAAGCCCGAAGGGCCTGATACGTGACACGGGAGTTGCCGCACTCCTGGCCTCAATCGACGAGGAAGACGGGAACAGCGATGACTGACCTCAAATTCGCTTGGCACCGCGCGCTCCTGGAATCAACGCTGCATGACACCACCAAGCTTGTCGGCGTTGCCCTATGGGACTACGCCGACAAGGACGGCTGTCGCGCATTCCCTGGGAACAAAACGATCGCACAGCGCTTGGACAAGAGTGATCGCACAGTGAAGTCGCACATGAAGAAACTCCGCGACGAAGGCTGGATTGAGCGTACTAGCGTGTCCAAGAATGTAGCCGCGGACCGCCGCCTGGCGGACGAATATCGCCTTGTGATTCCAGGCGGTAAGGTGCAGAGCTCGTTGCACCTTACCGAGGTGGGCAAGGTGCAATCTGGACCACCCTCTAAGGTGCAACCTGGCGCCTCTAAGGTGCAGGGCTCGTTGCACCCCAATAAGCATTTAAGAACAAGAAGAGAAGAACAGGGTGGTTCCTTCGGAACCACTGCCCAGCGTTCGCGCACGCGCATATCTCCTGTCCCTGCTGAGTTTTCAATCTCAGCCTCGATGAAGACCTGGGCTAGTGAGAATGCGCCAGCAGCCAATCTGGAGCTTGTTACCACGAAGTTCCGTAACTACTACGAGGCAGCAGGCACCGAGAGGTTCAGCACTCTGGAGCCGCTTTGGCGCAACTGGATGTTGGAGGCGCACGACCACGTAGTGAAAGAGCGCGCAAGGAGGAACCCCTTTGCGTCCTATAGCCCCCCAACAGGCAACGAAAAGAAGCTCATCTTCGACTACGACAACTGGGGCGAAGACGAAGAGACACCAAGCAATTGACGGACGGTGGCCGACATGGAGAAGGAGAACAACAAAATGGACAACAACACAGGGGCTACGGCAGGTATCAGGCAGGGGGAGCAGCGGAGGGTACTCGGGCTCCTGCGCTCGCTGTACGAGGAAGACCCGGCCCGCGCAGTTGAGGACCGGGCGGCGCTGGCCCCGGTAGACGAGAGCGATGCACGCGCGCTGCTGGACGCAGCGTTGGTGCTGCTGGGCATGTTGACGGGCGACCCACGCCTCGGCGGCCGTGACGAAGAGATAGCCAGGCTTACAAAGCTGAGCCTGGTGTTCGAGACGAAGTACGGAATGCCATGAACGGTGGCGACCGGCTGTCTGCCCCGAGACCGGGACGAACAGGCCGCTCAGCTATGACCATCCAGAGCCAGCCGTGACAGCGCGACAGACGGGCAGACAGCACGGAGACAGCAGGGAGCGGCAATAGCGCGGGGAGCAAGGGCCGGAGGGGGACTGGCTTTTCAGCAGACACCAGACGGCAACGACCGCCCAGGTGCACCTCTTTATAGATGGTCGGGAATCGCGAAATACCGCGTACGGACAGGAGGCGGCTGTGGCTGCTGAGAAGGACCCCCGCTTTGTGGCTGTGAAGCGGCATGGGGCGCCTGGCTACCGTCAGGGCTGCCGTTGCGGGCAGTGTGTGGCGGGTGAGCGGGGGAGGAAGCATGGCGTGGCGGCTGATTCCCCCGTGCCTTCACCGCTTTCCGCTGCCCGCCGCAGGCAGGGTGAGATGGAGCGGCGCACCAGGGCGCTGATCCGGTCGATGGCCCTGGAGGGGACGGCGGCGCAGAAGTTGCTGGTGGCGCAGGCTGTTGCCGGGGCGAGGGCGCTGGATGAGGCTCTGGCCGCGGGACGGCCGTTGTCAGCGGCGCACAAGCTGCATGACGCGGCGATCAAGGGGCTGGAGGCGTCTATGCAGGCGCCCGAGCCCGACGGGCCGGGGGAGAACGGGACCAGCAACTTGGAGCTGTGGGTCGCGGCGATCCATCGACCGTCGGTGGAGTGCCAGGGCGCCTACCCGGTGGTGACACCGGGGGAGTGCGTGGCTTGTGACGAGGCTGTTGTGGCGCGGGCGCAGTACGGGGCGCGGAATCCTGACAAGCCGGGGCACGAGTACGGGATGAGCCGGGAGCAGTGCGGGTGTGCTGACTGTGGGGCTGCCCTGGGCCGTGAGTCTTAGCTGTCGGGCTTGTCTCGGTGCCTGTCGGCGCGTTCACGCCGGGTCCGGGCGGACATGCCGAGTTGGTGGTTGCTGGCCTGACAGGGGCGGAGACGGGCTTGGCACGTAGGTGGCAAAGGGTCCGTTCCACATCCGCCGTTAGTCTCCACAAGTGCTTGCTGCACTGGGTTTAGAGTCGAGGTAGCTGCTTACATGCAGCAACGGCCAACGTAGCTGAAGACGAGGCGCGGGCAGGGCAGTGCGCAACACACCCGGTCAGAACCCCGTCGGCAAAGCACTGGAGCCGCTAGAAGCGCAGAGCTTCCGCTGCCGGGCAGCGCGCAACGCACCCGGACTCGCCAAACTGGCGCGGCGTTGAGGCGAAATCTGCTTCTGCTTCCCCCATCATTCCTTCTTGCCTGGCGCCATGTTTGGCATGCTGCGCCGACCCTAGAAAGGGGTACACACAATGACATACATTCAGGAACTGACCGCTAGGAAGCACGAGCTCATGACGGCAGCTCGCGCAGTCACTGACAAGGCGACGGCCGAGAAACGTGAGCTGACACCTGCCGAGCAGGCCGAGTACGACAAGTACGACAAGGACATTAGGTCGCTGGCTCAGCACATTGAGCGGCTGGTCGATGAGCGGGAAACCGATAGCGTGCTCGAGAGAGCCCTCGGTGAGATGAACGGCGGCGGCCGTAAGGAAGCCCGTGGCGGCGAGTTCGTGAACCTTGCCACTGGCGCACCGGCTGCCGTGCGTTCCGGTGAGAGCTACCTGAACCACGAAGTGGTGCGCGCTGCTCGGGCGAATGAATCTGCGCAGGAAGAGGCTGCGGTTGCCACCTTTGGCAACCTGGCCAATCAGCTTCGCGCGGTGACGTTGTCGGGCGGCGCTGCGGTGGTGCCGCAGGTGTGGTCAGCGCAGTTGATCGACCTTGCCCGCAACAAGTCGGCTGTCCTCCAGGCCGGGGCGCAGATCGTGCCGATGGAGGCGGGCGTGGTGAAGATTGGCCGCCTGACGGGGGACCCGACGGCCGCTTTCCGCACGGAAGGTTCGCTGATCACGCCAAGCGACCCGACGTTGGATAACGTGACGCTGACCGCGCAGGACATGTCGTGCCTCGTCATCGGCAGCCTGGAGTGGTTCCAGGATTCGCAGAACGGCGACATGATCGTCAAGAACGCAATTGCCCAGGCAATGGCTTCGCGCCTCGACCTGGTGGCACTTTATGGCGGCATTACTTCCGGGGCCGGCTCAATCAACCTGCCCACCCCGCCGAACCCTCGCGGTGTGCTTGCTTCGCTGAACGCGACACTGGCGGGCAACGTGTTGGGCGGCGTCGCTAACGGTACGGCGCAGACTGCGGCGACGTACTACAACGAGGTGCTGGACGCCATCTACAAGGTGCGTTACGGCAACGAGGAGCCTAACGGGCTGATCTGGAACGCCAAGCTCTCCCGCCAGTACGCGGGAGCGAATGACACGACGGGGCAGCCGCTGCGCTTGCCTGCCGCTGTGGAGTCCATCCCGCAGTACACCTCGAACCAGTTGCCCAGCTACACGCAGGGCACGATGACGAACCGGGCTACGGACCTGTTCGTGGGGGACTGGACGCAGTTGCTCATCGGCCAGCGCCTCGGCATCACCATCCAGGTGCTGACGGAGCGGTACGCAGAGTATGGGCAGATCGGCATCGTCGCCCACTGGCGCGGCGACGTCGCACCGGCCCGCCCCGCAGCGTTCTCCGTCTACAAGGCAATCCAGGGAGCACTGTGATGAGCCGCGAAACGGATCGCCTGGAAGACGCCGGACTGACACCTGAGGAGGCAGCGGCCGTGGCCGTACCCGAAAGCGGTCCAGCGCTGACAACGAGCGGTGGCAACAGGTACGGCATTGCCCTGGACTTCTTGCACACCACGCACCCGGAAACGGGCAACGAGGTGGTGTTCGTGCCAGGCGAAGCCTTGCCCGAGTGGGCGGCTGCTGCCCAGGCAGCCAAGGAGCAGCGGATGCTGGCGGTCCTCCAGGGCCTGCCAGCGGAAGCGAAAGGCAAGCGGCCCGTCAAGGGCCGCTGAGAAGGGCGTCAACGCCACCCCCGCCCGCTGACCTGAAAAGGGACACGGGGCGGGTGGGGGAACGATGGCGGCTAGGGCTCTCCCTCACTTCCAGCCCATTGACCCGTCAGCGCCCACAACCATAAGTGGCCTCGGTCCGATCCATTAGGCGGGCTGAGGCCACTTGTCTGTGTCGTCGAGCCAGGATGTATCCCGCGACATCTACACTGAGGCGCGAGGGTTGAATGGACAGCCCGCAGGCAACACACAAGGGGGACAACTCTCAAATGGAAAAGGCACTTTCTCGGAATGAGGTTAGGCGCAGAGCGCAGAAGTTTGCGACGCGTTGGAAGGGTACTAAGTACGAGAAAGGTGAGTCGCAGTCCTTCTGGAACGACTTCCTCACGGTTTTCGGCATTGATCGAAAGCGCGTAAACGCTTCCTTTGAGCACGCGGTAACAAAGTCATCGACGAACAAAATCGGTTTCATCGACATGTTTTGGCCAGGGATTTTGTTGGTGGAGCAGAAATCCGAAGGCAAGGACCTGGATAAGGCCACTTTCCAGGCTCTGGACTACTTGCCGAACATTCCAAACCATCAACTCCCTCGCGCCCTTGTCATGTCCGATTTCCGAACCATTCGTATAAAGCGTTTGGACGGCGACGGTACTACCACCACGGAAACCTTCGAAACCGTTGACCTCGCCAAAGAGATCGATAGATTTGGGTTCCTTACGGATCAGCGCGACAAGATCATCGCCGCAGAAGTAAAGGCGAACCAGAAGGCAGTTGCCTTGATGGGTGAACTGTATGAGGAACTCGCGTCAACTGGATACGACGAGCATGAGACGTCGGTCATGATGGTGCGCCTGCTCTTTTTGTTTTTTGGTGACGACACTGGGCTGTGGAAGCGGGGCCAGTTCCATGACTTCATTTCCAAGCGAACAGTTCCTGACGGCACGGATACCGGCCCGCAGCTAGCCTCGTTATTCCAGGTTTTGGATAGGGCCGTTGACAAGCGTTCCCCACATTTGGATGACGCGCTGAATGCTTTCCCGTACGTAAACGGCGGGCTGTTTAGCGAACATGTGGGGATCGCGTCGTTTAGCCCGGAGATGCGGGGGAAGCTGCTCAAAGCCAGTGAGTTCGACTGGGGGCAAATTAGCCCAGCAATCTTCGGCTCCATGTTCCAGACCGTGCGTAACGATGAAGAACGCCGGGCCGGGGGGGAGCACTACACCTCAGAGGAAAACATCCTCAAGACTATCCGCCCCCTCTTCTTGGACGATCTCCGCGAAAAGTTCTTGTCATGCGGGACTAACCAGACCGCCTTGGAAGCTTTTCACAAGACGCTTGGCCGTTTCCAGTTTTTGGACCCAGCCTGCGGCTGCGGTAACTTCTTGCTTCTTGCATACAGGGAGCTGCGGGATCTTGAGCTTGAAGTGATGCTGAAGCTGCGGGACATCACCGGACAAAGCGTCATGGCGGCCATCGACTACGTTCACTTATTGCGGGTTTCTCCCAAACAATTCCACGGGCTGGAAATTGATGAGTGGCCAGCTAAAATTGCGGAAGCTGCCTTCTTCATGGTTGACCACCAGGCCAATCTCAAGTTTGCAGAAGAGTTCGGAGAGATGCCCGAACGCCTGCCAATTACCATCACAGCAGATATCCGTAACGTGAATGCTTTGCACCAAGATTGGGCGGAAGTCGTTCCTGCCACCAAAGACACTATTGTCTTCGGAAATCCGCCATTCAATGGCGCACGGACTGTTACTAAAGACCAGAGAAAGGACATGGAGGCGGTATGGAAGAAGGACCTGAACGCCAACTTCGACTTCGTCACGGCTTGGTACAAAAAGGCCCTCGACTTTTACGGTGACGTTGATGGGCAGTGGGCGTTCGTATCGACTAACTCCATCTGCCAAGGCGAACCGGTGGCAGACCTGTGGCGACCGATACTTGATGCTAACTGGCGGTGCCGCTTCGCACATCGTTCCCTGAAGTGGGACTCAGAGGCAAGAGGTAAAGCAGGGGTTACGGTCTCAATTGTCGGTTTCGACAGGAAGAAGTCGCCCAAGCCGGTGCTCTGGGAATACTCAGAGGGAGGCAGCGGAGATGGCGTGCCAGTGGAAGCCACTCGGATCAACCCCTATTTGATCGACGGACCAAACATTCTTGTCAGGGCTCGCAAAAAGGAGGGGCCGTTGCACCCAGGGCTTCCTCCAGCGATCCTGGGCCATCGCGCCATTGACGGAGGTGGGTTATTTCTCAACCAGGACGACTACGACCGGGTGTCTACTGACCCCGTTGTGATGAAGTATGTTCGACCCTTCCTTGGGGCAAGTGAGTTGCTGTATGACACCCCTCGATGGTGTTTATGGATGCTGAATTTCAACCCGGCGGACGTAGCTTCAAGCGCATTTCTCCAAGAGCGCTTAGGCAGGGTGAGGGACTTCCGATTGAGCAGGACCAACAAGGCTACGCGAGAGGCTGCCGACGCGCCGCAGCGGTTCGGCATTATTGCACCTAGCGACAAATTCGACCTGGGAGCCAAGTACCTGGCAATCCCGCGGCACGTTGGGGAACGCCGCCCCTACTTCTTCGCAAAATACACGGACCCGAGCACCATAACGGGCGACGCCAACTGTATTGCCTCGGACCCGGACGGTTACGGCTTGGGCATCCTGTCTTCATCTATGTTCATTGCATGGATGAAAGCTATTGGAGGTCGACTGGAAACGCGGCTCCGTTTCTCCAGCACGTATACCTACAACACCTTCCCGATGCCTGCCGCGACTCAGAAGCAGCGTGATGCAGTGGTTGCGGCAGCGCAACTCGTCATAAAGGCCCGAGAAAACCATCCAGGAGTCTGCTTGGCGGACCTCTATAATCCGCTGGCTATGCCTTTGGAGCTTGTGAAGGCGCACCAGGCAGTTGATCGGGCCGTGGACAAGATTTTTAGGACAGAAGCCCCCCTCTCAACTGTCGAAGACAGGCAAAAGGTCCTGTTTCGTTCATATGCCAAGCTGACCAACCACGAAGAGCTGCTGCTGGAAAGCGAAAGGTTGTCACTGGCTTACTAGGAAGCGCGTCACGCAGAGCGCCGCTGTTGACCCACCAAAGTCCAACAGCGGCGCTTCTGTTTGAAGAGGATCCGACGATTCTCGTGGGCCACCTCTGACAGGTCCCGCGGCTCTGGCCGAACCAGGCGCGCGGGAAAAGAACTGTAAGCGATGCACGACCGGGGTGCCGCTTGTTTTTGGCGTGCTCCCGCTGACTGTGGTGTTTGCCGTTTTCCCAGGGCTCGCGGCCATCAACCTGGGGTTTTAGGGACAACCAGTGGAGCCGGAATGCATATCGATCGAAGAACCGAACCAGGAATAGGACGGGAAATGAAAATGATGGGAACTCGCTGGGCATCCCTGCTCCTTGTTGTGAACACCGCCCTGGGCACTGCCCTTTGCACGGGAGTCCGTCGCGGTGGGAACCACAGTGACAACCACAATGAAAGGGGAGATGTGCCTGGATGGGTCATGATCACCCTGATGTCGGCTGTGCTGGTGGCGGCGCTGCTGGCACTTGCCGGACCGGCGCTGGAGTCGATGTTCAACCAGGCGATGGATACGGTCGGAAGCTAGCCCGTGTCGAGGTCCTCCCGCCCGACAAGCCAGGCCTGCAGGGTTCGCGGCTTGCCCTCGGCGCGGGAGCAGGGTTCGGCGGTCGTGGATTTTGTCCTAGTGGGTGGACTCCTCGCGATGTTCTTCCTGGCCATCATCCAGCTGACCTTGATCCTGCACGTGCGCAACACGTTGATCGATGCTGCGTCCTCAGGCGCCAGGTACGGAACCCTCGCGGACAGGGGACCAGCCGACGCCGAAGAGCGGACACGCAGCCTGATCGGCTCAGCGCTGACGGCTGGATTTGCCGAACAGGTGAGCACCAGCGAAGTGACCGTTCAAGGTCTCCGCACCCTGGAAGTGACGGTGCGGGCGCCGATGCCGGTCATCGGGCTCATAGGTCCCCGGGACATGCTGGAGGTGAAGGGCCATGCCGCCGTGCAGCCGTAGGTTCTGCGCGCTGTTCCTGAAACGCAGGCTGGCCCAAGCACTGTGCCTTCGGCCGCCTTCAGCAGGCAGTGGCCAGGAAGGCGGGGCAGAACATGAACAGGGGAGTGCCGTCGTGGAGTTTACCTTTCTTGCCCTCCTGCTTATGGTCCCGCTGGTTTACTTTGTCATTACCGTGGGGCAAATCCAGGGCGGCTCTTTTGCCGTGGTGGGAGCAGCTGACCAGGCGGCCAAGGTCTACGTCTCCCAGCCTGACGGATCGACGGCACAGGCTGCCGCCGAACAGGCGGTGTCCATCGCTCTTGCCGACTTCGGCCACCAGCCGGACAAGGCAAGCATCTCAACGACATGCGAGCCCGCAGACTGCCAAGCTCCGGGCACCGCGGTGACCATCACGGTAAGTCTGTCGGTGCCCCTGCCGTTTGCACCCTTCAACAATGACCTCCGGTTGACCGCCAGCGAGGTTGAGGCCTCCGCAACACAATTGGTGGGCAGGTTCCGATGACCGCCAGGACCAGCCACGAAGACGGCCAGATGATGGTCATGATCCTCGGCTACGTGACCTTGGCTCTGCTGGTCACCACTGTGGTGATCGGCATTTCCTCTGTGTACCTGGAACACAAGCGGCTGCTTTCGCTCGCTGACGGCGCCTCCTTGGCGGCAGCGGACAGTTACACCCTGGGCGACGTGGACGCGCACGGCGGAAGTCCCTCTGCAACACTGAACCCGGCAAGGGTCAGGAACGTCGCGGCGGACTTCGTCTCAAGGAGCCCTGCTGCCCAGCGATTCAGCGGACTCGCCGTCGCCGGGGTAACGGGCAGCCCCGATGGTTCCACCGCCGTCGTGGTGCTGACTGCTGCTGTCCACCCTCCGGTGGTCAACTTCCTGGTGCCGGACGGTATACGGATAGAAGCGACGTCAACGGCACGCTCACGGCTGACGCGCTGAACGATCGCCCGGCGGGGGCCTCACGACCGGTGCCGGGGTGCCTTTGCCCGCGGCCCCGCAAGGCAGCAAAACCAGTCCATGCCGAAGGCTTTGCCGGATAGCGTAGGCTTAAACAACCATGGCCAATATTGATTTTTCCGCTGAAATCCGCGCCCTTCGCGCCACCTACGACTCCATTGAGCGGGTCTCTGATGTAGACACGCTTAAGGAAGACATCGCCGAATTGAGCGAGCGGGCAGGCGAGCCGGACCTGTGGGACGACCCCTCGGCAGCGCAGAAAATCACGTCAAAGCTCTCGCACAAGCAGTCCGAACTCGAGCGCCTTAATAAGCTCGCCGCCCGGATCGACGACCTCGAAGTCCTGGTGGAGCTGGGACAGGACGAGGACGACGCCGCTTCGATGGGCGAGGCGGCCGCAGAGCTCGAGTCCATCAAGAAGGCCCTGAAGGAACTCGAAGTGGTCACCCTGCTCTCCGGTGAGTATGACGAGCGGGAAGCCGTCGTCTCCATCCGTGCAGGGGCCGGTGGCGTGGACGCCGCCGACTTCGCCGAGATGTTGATGCGCATGTACCTCCGCTGGGCGGAGCGCCACGGTTACCCCACAACTGTCATGGATACCTCGTACGCCGAAGAAGCCGGCTTGAAGTCCGCAACTTTCGAGGTGAAGGCACCCTACGCCTTCGGAACCCTCAGCGTCGAGGCGGGCACCCACCGGCTCGTCAGGATCAGCCCCTTCGACAACCAGGGCAGGCGGCAGACGTCCTTTGCCGCTGTGGAGGTCATCCCGCTGATCGAGCAGACGGACTCCATCGAAATTCCGGACAACGAGATCCGCGTGGATGTCTTCCGCTCGTCGGGGCCCGGCGGGCAGTCGGTCAACACCACGGACTCCGCCGTCCGCCTCACCCACATCCCCACCGGAACCGTGGTCTCAATGCAGAACGAAAAGTCGCAGCTGCAAAACCGGGCGGCTGCCATGCGGGTGCTGCAGTCCAGGCTGCTGTTGCTCAAGAAGGAGCAGGAGGACGCCGAAAAGAAGGCATTGGCCGGCGACGTCAAGGCGTCCTGGGGTGACCAGATGCGGTCCTACGTCCTCAACCCCTACCAGATGGTGAAGGACCTTCGGACCGAGCACGAAGTAGGCAACACCTCGGCCGTGTTCGACGGCGAAATTGACGACTTCATCGACGCCGGAATCCGGTGGCGCACGGATAACCGCAACGCAGAAAAATAGGCCCACACCGGCCCAGTCACGCTGATCCGGCGACACGCCTCCTGAAAGCAGTGCGATACGCGGGAACTCCTGCGTATAGTCGAGGGGCCGGGGCCCTACTTCCCCCACACGAAACCCGCGCACCGGCTGCAGAACTGGGCTGCATCAGAATCAGCCATGCCCTGCAGGGTACTTAGGGCCATGATCCGATTCGAAAATGTCACCAAGGTGTACGACCAGAAAGCCCGGCCCGCGCTGGACGCTGTCAGCCTTGAGATTGACCGCGGCGAATTCGCCTTCCTGGTCGGTGCATCCGGCTCCGGCAAATCCACCTTCCTCCGGCTCGTCCTCAAGGAGGACCGGGCAACATCCGGGGCCGTCTACGTCGCCGGCCAGAATGTCGCCAAGATCTCCAGCTGGCGCGTGCCGAGGCTCCGCCGGGGAATCGGCGTCGTCTTCCAGGATTTCCGGCTCCTGCCCCAGAAGAACGTCTTCGCAAACGTCGCCTTCGCCATGCAGGTCATCGGCAAAAGCCGAAGCGTCATCCGTGATACCGTCCCCGAGGTCCTGAAGACCGTGGGCCTCGAAGGTAAAGAACACCGCATGCCGCACGAGCTCTCCGGCGGTGAGCAGCAGCGCGTCGCCATCGCCCGCGCCGTCGTCAATCGTCCCGGCATCCTGCTCGCCGACGAGCCCACGGGAAACCTTGACCCCACCACCTCAATGGGCATCATGGGCGTCTTGGACAAGATCAACCAAAACGGGACCACCGTGGTCATGGCAACGCACGACGACGACATCGTCAACGAAATGCGCAAACGCGTGGTTGAACTCAAGAACGGCGTGGTGATCCGTGACGAGGCAAAGGCGCTTTACACCTCGATGATTCCGGTAGTAGGGCAGTCGCGCAGGCTCAAGGACGCGAGCGGGCGGGACACCCCCGAAGCAGGACTTCCCGGCGAAGGCGAGGGGAAGCGATGAGGCTCGCGTTCATCCTCGGTGAGATCGGAAGCGGACTCCGCCGCAACCTCTCCATGGTGGTCTCGGTCATCCTGGTCACCTTCGTCTCGCTCACCTTCGTGGGCGCAGCGGGCATGCTGCAGATGCAGATCAACCAGATGAAGGGCTACTGGTACGACAAAGTCCAGGTGGCCATCTTCCTGTGCAGTGAGGGCTCGACGGCGGCAGGTTGCGCCAGCGGGCCGGTCACCGCCGAACAGCAGGCCAGCCTTAACACACTGCTGGAATCGCCCGCCGTGTCGCAATACGTCAACGACTTCCAGTTCGAGTCCAAGGAGGAGGCCTACAACCACTTCAAGGACCAGTTCTCCAACTCGCCCATCGTGGACTCGGTAACCCCGGACCAGCTGCCGGCTTCCTTCCGGATCAACATGAAGGATCCCGAGAAGTACCAGATCATCAGCGAGACCTTTTCCTCCCAGCCCGGAGTGGAAACTGTCATCGACCAGCGCCAGCTGCTTGAGCGCCTGTTCTCGGTCATGAACGGCGCTTCCCTGGTGGCAGTCAGCATTGCCGGGGTTATGATCGTCTGCGCAATCCTGCTGATCGCCACCACCATCAGGCTCTCGGCGTTCAGCCGGCGCCGCGAAACCGGCATCATGCGGCTGGTGGGCGCGTCCAAGACGGTAATCCAGCTGCCGTTTATCCTCGAGGGGGTCATTGCCGCGGTGATCGGCGCTGCCCTGGCGTCAGCAACCCTCTGGGCCGTGGCACACTTCTTCCTCGGCGAGTTCATGTCCCAGCAGTACCCGGACACCGCCTTCATATCCTCCGGCCAGACGCTGATCCTGGTTCCCGCGCTGCTAATCCTTGGTGCATCCTTGGCTGGAATTTCGTCTCTCTTGACCTTACGCAGATACCTTCGCGTCTAGGTATGCAAACCAAACAAGGAATGCCCATGAACTCACCGGACAAAAACGCTTCCCGCTCCCGGCGAAACGGCGCGCGCAGTGCAGCGCCCCGCACCAGCCTCCTCAGTGGTGTGCTGGCCGTCGTCCTCGCCGCAGGACTGGCATCCTCCACACCGGCGGCCTTCGCTGACGAGCTTGAGGACCGGCAGAAAGCCCTCGAAGCTGAGGCCTCGCGTGTCCAGCAGTCCCTGGAATTCGTTGATTCGCGCATCGCAAAGGCAGCCGGCGACCTCGTGATCTACCAAGGGCAACTTCCCGGTGCGCAGCAGGCACTCCTTGAAGCGCAGGGCCGAGTTGCCGGCGCCGTCAAGGAAGTCGAGGCGCTCTCCGCACGCGTTGACATGGCCCAGCAGAACAAGGCCAAAATCACGCAGCAGCTCGAATCGGACAAGCAGAAGATTGCCGACACCAAGAAGCTGATCGGCCAGATTGCCACGCAGGCCTACAAGTCCGGCGGCGTGCCGTCCAACCTGTCCCTCTTCTTCGGCTCCAACAACGGCGGCAGCCTCACCGAAACCATGGACCTGGCGGACCAGGCCATGCGGAGCCAGAACGCTGCCATGGACAAGCTCTCGCAGCAGAGCGCCACCAACGTGAACTCTGAAGCGCGCCTCCAGGCCGTTGAGGCCGAGATCAAGGACCTCAAAGCCAAGGCTGATGCAGCCTTGGAGCGTGAGAAAGCAGCGCGCGACGAAGCGGCCGCGAAGAAGGAGCAGGTCGATAAACTCATCGCTGACACCACCCGCCTGGACGCGGAGCTGCAGGCAGCCAAGCCGGGGATCCAGTCGCAGCTGGCCGGCGTCCAGGCCAGCCAGAATGCGGTGGCTGCCGAGATCGAGGAGCGTGACCGCAGGCTGCGCGAGGCCTGGGAAGCAGAGCAGCGCAGGAAGGCTGAAGCAGCCGCCGCGGCTGCCGCGGCTGCTGCAGCAGCAGAAGCTGCAGCGCGAAACCAGCCGCCGCCGCCAGCCCCTCCGGCGCAGTCATTCATGCCGCCGGTAGGTTCGCCGTCGGCCTTCGGCCTCCGGCACCCCTTTGACGGCAGCGTTCCCATTACGTCCGGTTTCGGGTGGCGGGCCACCCCGCCTGGAACCATCGACTTCTACGGCCAGGGCGGGTACATGCATACCGGGCTGGACTTTGGCGCGGCCTGCGGCACACCGGTCTACGCGGCAGCGGCCGGGGAAGTTTTCAGCTCCGGCTGGAACTCCGGCGACGGAGGCGGCTGGCGCGTGAAAATCTCCCACGGCCTCATCGAGGGCAACACCCTGAACACCATCTACTACCACAACGCCAGCATCGTGGTCTCCAACGGCCAGCGGGTCTCACAGGGTCAACTGATTGCCTACTCCGGCAACACGGGCAACTCCACAGGCTGCCACGCCCACTTCGAAACCTGGCTGAACGGCAGCCCGGTGGACCCGATGAGGCTGCTGTAGCACCTTCTTTGACCTGCCGTACACTGGTATGACTCCCCGCCGGCTGGCCCGGAGGACAACCCATTTACACTGAGGAGCTTTCCCTTGCCTAAAGAAAGTGGCCGTAAAGTGGTGGCCACCAACCGCAAGGCCCGGCACGATTACCACGTGCTGGATACCTACGAGGCGGGAATCGCGCTGATGGGCACGGAAGTGAAATCCCTGCGCGAGGGCCACGCCTCCATGGTGGACGGCTTCTGCACCTTCTACAACGACGAGCTGTGGATGGAGGCCATCCACATCCCTGAGTACAACCAGGGAAGCTGGACCAACCACGCGGCCCGCCGGCGCCGCAAGCTCCTGCTGCACCGTGAGGAACTCATCAAGATCTCCCACAAGGTGCGCGAATCGGGCTACACCATCGTCCCGCTGCAGCTCTACTTTGTGGACGGCCGTGCGAAGGTTGAAATAGGTGTGGCCCGGGGCAAGCGGGAGTACGACAAGCGCCAGACTCTGCGCGAGCAGCAGGACAACCGCGAAGCACAGCGTGAGATGCGGGAGCGCAACCGTCGCCGCTAGGAATGTTTTTCTGCGCAGGTGCGTTATGATTAATAGTCCGGTGGGCCAGCCTGCCGGTTTGATAAAAGAATATGGGGATGATCGGTTTCGACGATGTTAGTCGCGACAGGTGAAGCGGGCCGAGGATGCAGAATTATCTCGTAAACGCTGTCTGCAAACCAATAAGTGCCGAATCTAAGCGCACTGACTTCGCTCTTGCTGCCTAAGCAGTAAGACAGTCCGTCAGCCCGAGGTTGCTATCGCCCCGGATCCTGGCGTCATTTAGATAGCCACTGCTGTCCACCTCCGTCATCGGGGTGAACGGGACTTTTAGATGACTGGGCCCGGATCAGCCAGCTGTTTGCAGCATGGCTGGGGCCGAGAAAATCCGACGCAAACTGCGCCCGGAGAAGCCCTGACAACACGACATCGGACGGGGGTTCAATTCCCCCCATCTCCACATTTTGAAAATGCCGCAAGGCGCACCGAAAGACCCGGACACTGCGTCCGGGTCTTTCGGTGCTTAACAACCAGTTGGTCAGCGCATGCCATGGGCCGGCAGCACGGATCACACTCCGGAAGAGCTCGACGACGTCCCGCCGGGCCCACATGCGGAGGCGGTCATGAGGGTGGTCGGGACGGTGTCACCACCCCTGGCACCATAGTCACCTTCAGCGGCTGCCGGCATGGAACCCAAGCCAACCGGCGGCAGGACTACCGGCGCTTCTTCAAGTGAGCCACCGGGTCCAGGGCGGCTTCAGGGTGCTTCGCCTTCTTTTCGGCGCGTTTTTCCTTGATGGTCTTGACCGGCTTTTTTGCCAGGTTTTGGTGGGGTGTCTTGTCCGGCATGGCGTGCTCCTTACGGCAGGGGACGGGCTGCGTCCCTCCTCGTAAAGTACGCCTTTTCGGCCCCGAATGTAATGGCCTGGAGCAGCAGGAAGTCAGTCCGGGACAGGCACGTCCGCGATGCCCACGAAGCGCGTGCCCACGCCGTCGAACTCGCTCCGGACCAAGCCTGAACGGGCAGCGGGCACCTCGTCCGGACGGTGGTGGCCGCAGATTACGTAGGTAAAGTCCGGCCACCATTTCTTGGGCCGGGCCGCTTCCTCGTAGCCGCACACCGCGCATTCAAGGTGGACCCAGACGGGCCGCTTGCCCGTCCGGTTCGCGCGGGACTGGACCAGCCAAGGCGGCGGGTTGTCCAGGATCTCACCCAGCTCAGCCTCGGTCAGCCATTTTGGAAGGCCGTGGCGCTGTGCCATCTCCATGGGTACGTCAAGGGCAATGGCCGCGTCGCGTCTGCTAATCATCACCATCCACGATACGGGAGCCCACCAAATCAGGGCTTCCCGGCCGTGGCCGCGCTTCCTATGCCCAGGTGGCCAGGACGATCCCCGCGGCGGCCGCAGCGAGGCCGAGGACCAGGTTGGCGGCAATGTTCACTGCGGCAGATCCGAGGCGTTCTTCGGCCACCAGCCGCACCGTGGCCGTGGTCCACGAACTGAAGGTGGTGAGCCCGCCGGCCAGGCCGGTGGTCAGCCCGGCCTGCCACTCTGCCTCCAGCCCCAGGTCTGCTGTAAGGCCGTGGGCGGCGCCAATAATGAAGCATCCTGCCACGTTCACCAGCAGTGTTGCCCAAGGCCAATGCAGCCGCGCGGGGCCGTTCCGGCCGCCGGCACGGACAGTCCGCCTGGAGCTGTGGTGGGCAAACCAGCTGTCAATGCCGAAGCGGAGGAGGGCGCCGGTTACCCCAAAAACTCCCACCAGGACAGCGGTAATCACTGACGGCTCCGGGACGGGCGGCCAATAATCTTTCCTGTCCGCCACCCAAGGCCAGCCGCCGCCAGCCCCAGCACCAGGGACAGGGCGAGATACCCAGTCCACACTCCGTGCTGCCCCGCCCTCACCAGCTGGTCCAAAGAAAAGACCACAGCGGAGAACGTGGTGAAGGACCCCAGCAGGCCCGGCCCCAGCCCTGCCCGCAACCAGAAGGGGGTGTGCGGGCGGGCCATCCACGCGGTGGTCAGGGCGGCCAGGACAAAGCTGCCGGCCACGTTGATGCACAGGGTGGTCCAGGGAAACGATCCGGGAAACTCAGGGAAGGCCAGCCCCAGGCCATAGCGAAGTTCCGTCCCCACCAGGCCGCCGGCAGCAACGGCCAGCCAGGCTCCAGCCCTGGGTGCCCACGAAATCTTCAGCCCGCTCATGCCTTGGGCAACCCGGCATCCCCCAGGAGGCAGCCTGGATGGGGCCGGTCGCTGTGCACCCACAGCGCCGACGTGATCTCATCGGCCAGGTCGTAATCACGCGTACGCCCTGAATCCCGGACGCGCACCATCAGGGCGCCCCCGAACGGCCTGCGCCCCATCACCTCCACCTCGGCATCGAGGTCTATCTCCTCGGCCGCAAGGTAGCGCAGCAGCTCCGGGTTGTCGTCGCTGATCCGGGTGATCCGGCCCGTGTGGCCCTGGTCCAGCTCGCCCATGAGGTGCGCGCGGGGCATAAAGACCGTGCCGTCCGCCGTCGGAATCGGATCACCGTGAGGATCCCGCTGGGGGTTGCCCAGCTTCGCCGCTACGCGTTCTATGAAGGTGTCCGAGACGGCGTGCTCGAGCAGCTCCGCTTCATCGTGGACTTCGTCCCAGCTGTACCCCAGCTGCTGGACGAGGTAGGTCTCGATCAGGCGGTGCCGGCGCACCATGGAGAGCGCGAGCTGCAGGCCCGCGTCCGTGAGCCTGATGGCGCTGTACGGCTTGTGGTCCACCAGGCCCTGGTCCTTCAGCTTCCGGACCATCTCTGAGACGGATGAGTTCGCCACCCCCAAGCGCTGGGCCAGCTGGGAGGACGTGATGGGTTTGTCCTGCCATTCAGTGAAGGAATAGATGACCTTGACGTAGTCCTCAATGGAGGAGGAGGGCGCGCTGGTCTTCACAGGATCCAGCCTACCGGCTGCCCTTGCCCACACGGGGGCTGCCAGCCGCTCATGCCCTGACCGCCCGCCACGACAGCGTCAGGTACGGCAGCTCCAGTACCTCGTCCGGCCCGTGGCCGAGGTGGTCATGGAGGTACCAGTCAAGGTTCGCAAGCACCTTCGCCCGGGTGGCCTCACCAGCGCGCAGGTAATAGCTGCGGGATTTCGTCAGTTCCATCAGGTCTGCGGTTGTCACGGAGTCCTGCCAGTGCGTGACATGCTCCTCCAGCGCCTCAAACTCAGGTCCTATGAGCGGGCGGTGGCCGGGTTTGTAGACATCCCCGGCATGCATGATCCTGGACAGGCGGTGGACCCAGGAAACCGACGTGTCCAGCTGGTTCCAGACGAGTCCCAGTGTTCCGTGAGGGCGGAGGACGCGGGCAAGTTCCGTGCTCGCCCTCAACGCGTCGCACCAGTGCCAGGCCTGGGCTACGGTAACGACGTCGAAGGCCTCGTCGGGCAGGCCAGTCGCCTCTGCGGTGCCAAGGACAGCTGTGGCGGCAGGATAGTGCTCGGCCAACTGCCTGAGCATGTCCGCTGAGGGGTCAACCGCCGTGACGGACAGCCCCATGCCCAGCAGCAGCTCAGTAAATTTGCCGGTGCCGGCGCCAACGTCGAGTGCATCGCGGGCCGCGGGAGTTACGAGCCAGCGCGCTGAGTCGGCAGGATACCCCGGCCGCACCTGCTGGTAGTGCTTGCCGCCGTCCTGGAAACTCAGGCCGAGCTCCCGGCGCCGGCCGTGATCCAGCCGTGGGCCACCCCGTGCCACGTGCGGCCTCCTTCATCCGGTACTTTTAGTTCCTCCGAATTTACCGCATGGGCCGCAGCAGGGCGCCAGCCGCAGGTCAGTCGTCGAGGCAGGGCGCGGCGCCGGCTGTTCCCGGGGTGTTGGGCGCCCAGTGGGGGTACGTACGGTTGTCATTGGCCGGAACCCAGCGGCCGGCGTCCACCACATAGTCCCAGCCCAGGCCCTTGCTCCGAAGGTCCCGGATGCCAGCCAGCAGCCGCTCCGCATCTTCCAGCCTTGAGCCGACGCCGAAGCTGGCCCGAAGGGAACCGGACGGAAGGCCCAGCCGCTTCAGCAGCGGGTGCGCGCAGAACCGGCCGTCGCGCAGGCCCACCCCGTGTTCGGCCGACAGGTAGGCGGCCACCAGGCCGGCGTCGTAGCCTTCAACGGAGAAGTTGACCACGCCAATCGTGTCGGTGTCCGGGTTGGTGTCCTTGAAGATCTGGTGGACCGTCACGCCGTCGATTTCCTGCAGCCCTTCCACCAGGTAGGAGCGGATGGCTGATTCGTGGGCGTGCCAGCGGTCCTGGTCCAGCTCCGCGATGACCTGCGTTGCACGGGCCAGCGTCGCCGCACCGAGCACGTTGGGTGATCCGCCCTCGTGGCGGGCCGGACCGGTTGCCCAGCTGACGCCGTCGAGCCTTGCTTCCTTGACGGCGCCTCCGCCTGCGAGGTGCGGTGTGCCGGCGTCGAGCCAGTCCGGCCGGCCGACCAGCACGCCGGCACCAAAGGGTGCGTACAGCTTGTGGCCCGAGAAGGCGAGGTAGTCGACGTCGTCCGCGGTGATGTTGACGCGCCGGTGCGGTGCCAGCTGGGCCGCGTCCACAGCGATCCGTGCCCCGTGCTCGTGCGCCAGCGCGGCAAGGGCGCGGATGGGGAGGATTTCGCCGGTGACGTTGGAAGCACCGGTCACGGCCAGCAGGCTGACGCCGCCCTGCTGCAGTTCCGCACGGACGGCGTCGATGGTTCCGGCAATGGTATCTGCTGCCACGATGCTGCGGTGGGGGACGCCCTGCCACGGAAGCAGGTTGGCGTGATGCTCAATATCGAGGTACAGGACGTCGCCGGCCGGCCGTCCATCGGTGGCCGGCAGGCAGCCCGCCAGCAGGTTCAGGGAGTCGGTGGTGTTCCGGGTGAAGATCACCGAATCATCCGGGCGGCCGCCTACGAAGTCGCGGACGATGGCACGGGCATTCTCGTAGACCGACGTGCTGATCTGGGAGGCGTAACCCGCACCGCGGTGGACGCTGGCGTAGAAGGGCAGGATCTCGTTGAGGTAGGCCGACACCACCGAGAGGGCGGGAGCGGACGCGCCATAATCCAGGTTGGCGTACCGGACGTGGCCGCCGTGGATCAGCGGAGCCTGGATCTCGGCACCGCTGACGGCAGCGAGCGGACGGCCTGCGGCGGCCTGCCACTGGTCGAAGAGCGCTGACGATTCCCGCGGAACGGCCTGATGCTGGAGAGCGGCCTTGCTGGAGAAAGCGGCGTTGGGGGAGACGGTGGCAGTTGTCACAGAGACCTCACTTCAAAACAGGACTCCGTGCAGGAATCCGCGCTTGCCGCATCCCTTCCGGACCGGCCTGGTCGTCACCCGGGGCACCCCACCGCGAATGGAGGGTTGCCGGCCAGCAAACCGGGGTTTTGCGCTGGCACTCGTGACCTGGTTAAGAGCGTAGAACATGGGCCGCGAAGGTTAAAAGCCCGCTGGAATGTTAAGGACTTTGTTACGCGCGGTTGAAAAGGGGCGGTTGAACCGAAGATCACGACGGCGGGCGCAGCCTTTCGGGGGCGTCCGCCGTCGATTGTTCGTAATGCCTGGACTAGAGCAGGTCGTCCAGGTTCGGGTTCAGGCGCCGCAGGACCTCCGAGTGGAGGATGGAATTCGTGGCCAGGGCGTTCCCGCCAAACGGACCGTCCTCGCCCTCCAGCGACGTAAAGCGGCCCCCCGCTTCCACCACGATGGGCACCAGCGCGGCCATGTCGTAGAGATTCAGCTCAGGTTCACAAGCGATGTCCACGGAACCTTCTGCCACCATGCAGTAGGACCAGAAGTCGCCAAAGGCACGGGTCCGCCACACGTCCTCGGTAAGCCCCAGGAATTCATCAAGGTTTCCACGTTCCTTCCAGCCGCCGAGGCTCGAGTAGGAGAGGGAAGCATCGGACAGGCTGGAAACATTGGACACCCGGAGGCGGGTTGCCGCGGCAAGGGAACGCCCCATGTAGGCTCCCATGCCCTTGGCGGCCCACCAGCGCTTGCCGAGGGCAGGCGCGCTGACCACGCCCACCACCGGTTCGCCCTCATCCACCAACGCGATCAGGGTGGCCCAGACCGGGACGCCCCGAACGAAGTTCTTGGTGCCGTCAATGGGGTCGATGATCCACCGCCGCGACCCATGCCCCGTACTGCCGAACTCTTCGCCGAGGACGGCATCGCGGGGACGGGAGCGGGAGAGCTGGCCACGGATGGCTTCCTCGGCTGCCTTGTCCGCATCGGTGACGGGCGTCAGGTCCGGCTTGGTCTCAATGTGGAGGTCCTGGGCCTTAAAGCGGCTCATGGTCTGGTCATCCACGGAATCGGCCAGGACATGGGCCAGGCGCAGGTCATCGTTGTAGCTCGAAGCGGGTTGGATCATGGTTCCAAACTACCGTCTGCGCGCCGTTCTGCCGGGAAGCGGGCCCGTCAGGTGACGCTGCCCAGTTCCTTGGCCTCCTGGGCTTCCATCCTCGGGTCCGTGCCGAGGAGGCGCCGCAGGGACCCCAGCCTCGCTGCTCCGGTGGGGCCGGCGTGCCCCGCACCAACCCATGCGTCCAGCCCGCAGTTGACCGCGGCGGCGGTGTGCTTGCATCCGCGCTCGCAGTCTTCAATGCCGGGGGAGAGGTCCGGGAAGGAACGGAGGATCCGGTCGGGATCCACGTGCGCCAGGCCAAAGGAGCGGATGCCGGGGGTGTCGATGATCCAGCTTCCGGACGGCGCGTCCGCGAGCTTCAGCGCAAGGGCCGACGACGACGTGTGCCGTCCGCGCCCCGTTACGGCGTTTACTCCGCCAGTAGCCCGTTCCGCCCCGGTCAGCGCGTTGACCATGGTTGACTTCCCAACACCGGAATGCCCAAGCATCACGGTGACCTTGCCGTCCAGGTGGCCGCGCATCTCGGCAACGGCGGAGATGTCCAGCCGGGCGGACAAGCCGTCATCCGAACGGGCATCAATGCCGGAAGCGCTGGCATCGGCGGTCCGGCTGATGATCACGGGAAAGTCCAGGTGGGTGTAGTTGGACAGCAGTTCCGCAGGGTCTTTGACGTCCGCCTTCGTGACCAGCAGGATCGGATCGATGCCGGCGTCGTACGCGGCCACCAGGGCACGGTCGATAAAGCCGGTCCGTGGTTCAGGATTGGCTGCTGCCACCACAATCACCAACTGGTCGGCATTGGCCACCACTGCCCGTTCAACGGGGTCCGTGTCGTCGGCGCTGCGCCGCAGCAGGGTCCTGCGGTCCTGGATTTTTACCAGGCGCGCCAGGGTGTCCGGCTCCCCGGAGACGTCGCCGACCAGCGAGACGAAGTCTCCTGCGACTACCGGATTCCGGCGGAGTTCCCGGGCCCGGGCAGCAATGACTATCCTTTCGTCGCCCGAGTCCTCTCCCACCACAGCGGTGTACCTGCCCCGGTCAACGGTAATGATGCGCCCCGTGACGGCGTCGTCATGGCTGGGCCTGTCCTTGGTGCGGGGCCGGGAGCCCTTCTTGCTGGGCCGGATCCGGACGTCCGATTCATCCCAGGAGTCAGTGCTCCGCGCCACCGCTGGAACCTTCCGGCGCTGTTTCGGCAGGACTGTTCTGCGCCAGCATGCCTGCCCACAGCCGGGGGAAATCCGGCATGGTCTTGGCTGTGGTGCCGATGTCCTGCACCTGGACGCCCTCCACGGCGAGGCCAAGGATGGCCCCCGCGGTGGCCATGCGGTGGTCGGCGTAGCTGTGGACGACGCCGGCATGCAGCTTTGCGGGCCGGATCACCAGTCCGTCGCTGGTTTCCTCGGCGTCACCGCCCAGGCGGTTGATCTCTGTCACAAGCGCGGCGAGCCGGTCGGTCTCGTGTCCCCGCAGGTGTGCGATGCCGGTGAGCCGGGAGGGGCCCGTGGCCAGCGCGCACAGGGCGGCTACGGTGGGCGCGAGTTCGCTGGTGTCCGCGAAGTCTCCGCCCTTGATGTGGGGGCCGCCGGTGACCGTGAGGACGCCGTCGTGCAGGGTCACCTGGGCGCCCATGGCGGCCAGGATGTTGCGCCAGAGGTCACCGACCTGCTGCGTTTCGTCCGGCCAGCCCGGGATCCGCACCGTTCCCCTGGAAGCCAAAGCAGCGGCCAGGAAGGGGCCGGCGTTGGACAGGTCCTGCTCGATCCGCTGGTCGAAGGCACGGATGGGGCCGGGGCTGACCACCCAGTGGTTGGGCACTGAGTCATCAACGGCAACCCCGGCGCCGCGCAGGACTGCCACGGTCATGTTGATGTGGTCGAGGCTGGGCACCGGCTTGCCCACATGTTCCAGGTGCAGGCCCTCGGTGAACCTTGCGCCCACCAGGAGCAGCGCCGAAACGAACTGGGACGATGCACTGGCATCGATGACCAGGTGGCCGCCGCGGACCTCACCAGTGCCTTCCACCACAAAGGGCAGGGACGACGGCGTGCCGCCCCCTTCTGCGGAAACAGCGACGCCAAGCGCAGAGAGCGCTTCGATGATCGTTCCCATCGGCCGTTTGCGGGCGTGGGGGTCGCCGTCGAACACGCTTTCGCCGTTCCGCAGCGCAGCCAGCGGCGGAACGAACCGCATAACCGTACCCGCAAGCCCGCAGTCGATCCTTGTAAGGGGTGACGCTGCATCCGGGTCCAGCGGAACCACTTCCAGGTCGGGCCCGAAGGCACCGTCGCCGGGAACCTCCGTAATGGTGGCGCCCAACTGCCGGAGTGCCTCGATCATGAGCGCTGAGTCCCTCGAATGCAGGGGTGCGCGGAGGCGGGACGGTCCGTCGGCCAAAGCGGCAAGAACCAGGTACCTGTTGGTCAGGGACTTGGAACCGGGAACCGTGACGGTGGCGTCGACGGGCCGGGATGCGAAGGGTGCCGGCCAGTGGGGAACATGCATTCCGGAGTCATCCCGGACGTCGGCTGCTGCGGTCATGCGTTGTTATGCCCCCGTGGCCTGTTCCACGGCGCGCCGTACAACCTTGTCTGCCTTGTGGAGCTTCTTGTTGGTTGTCTTGCGTGCGTCCGCTGCCAGGTGCGAGGCACCCTTGCGGGCGTCTGCGGCGAGGTGTTCCGCGCGCCAGGCCAGACCTGGCTTGCCGGCTGTGTCAACGGACGCCAGCAGGGCGCCGCCACTCAAGGACAGGTTCTTGAGCAGCTGGTTACGGCGGTTCTGCCGCCCTTCCTTGGTGCTGATATCCGCACTCCGCCACTCAACAAAGGTGTTCAACAGGGAGATCACCGTGAGCAGCGTGGCCGACAACCTGGAGAATTTGCCCAGTCCGAAAAGCACGCCGGCGCCCACCTGTGTTCCGCCGATGACGCGGGCCAGGGTTTTCTCATCTGACTTAAAGGGCAGGGACGCGGCCGCCTTGCGCAGCAGCGGGGAAAGCTGCTGCGCTGTGTCATCGGCGTTCTTGAGCTTATCCACTCCGGCGATGACGAAACTGGAGGCCAGCATGGGGCGGGCAAGCGTGCGGAAAAAGGACATTGATTTCCTCCTGGATGGACGAACCGCGTCGAAAGCGGCGGAGTCCGTTCTAGTCTTGCACTTTTGGGGAATATTTGCCGAAGGCATGAGGTTATTCATGACGCATCCGGAACGCGCTGCCGCAGCGAAATCATGGGCTACAGCATGCAGGTGCCGGCCGAAGGAGCTCGCCGGATGCAGATAGCCGGTGCAGTACAGGACGGACAAGCAGAGCGGAGTTGTGCCCTTGGCACGGGTGTTGGACGGAATTGAAACAGCAGGCCCGGTGGCGATGGACTCATTTGAGGCGGAACCCCGGAGCTATGGCCAGCCGCGTGCGCGTAGCCGCCCAGTAGACTTGAAGGCAATGAGCACCCTGGATCCGGCCGTCGCGGCCATGTATGAGGCTTCCCAAAGCGAAGCGAAGAGCAGCGCAGCAGCTGGGCCTGGGGCTGCGGGCTCCGCGGCTGTCCCGGCGCCGGCCGAATCCGGCGGGGACCTGGTGGATGTTTCCACCGAGTCGGTCGAGGAGCGCCGTCTGAGGTTTGAACGCGATGCGATGCAGTATGTCGATCAGCTGTACTCGGCGGCAATGCGCATGGCCAGGAACCCCTCTGACGCCGAAGACCTCGTCCAGGAGGCGTACACCAAGGCTTTCTCCGCGTTCCACCAGTACCGGCCCGGGACCAACCTCAAGGCCTGGCTGTACCGCATCCTGACAAACACGTACATCAATTTGTACCGAAAGCGGCAGCGCGAACCGCTCCAGTCCAATTCGGACACCATCGAGGACTGGCAGCTGGCGCGGGCCGAATCACACACCTCCAGCGGACTCCGCTCCGCTGAGGCAGAAGCGTTGGACCACCTTCCGGATTCCGACGTCAAAAGGGCACTCCAGGACATTCCGGAGGAATTCCGCCTGGCGGTCTACTTCGCGGATGTGGAGGGGTTCGCCTACAAGGAAATTTCAGAAATCATGAACACGCCCATCGGTACGGTGATGTCCCGGCTCCACCGCGGCCGGAGGATGCTGCGGGACATGCTGGGGGAGTACGCCGCGGAGCGCGGGTTCAAGACGGCCGCTGATGCACAGGACGCGGCAGGAAGCACACAACAGGAGAGCAGGAAATGAGCGACTGCCAGGGATTGGGCGACTGCGACGACAGCCGGATGCAACGCATCTACGAGTACCTCGACGGTGCCCTGACCCGCGAGGACATCACGGAAATCAAGAACCACCTCGATGACTGCCCGGAATGCACGGAGCAGTACGACCTTGAGTGCGTCATCCGCAACATGGTCAAACGCTCCTGCACCGAGGCTGCTCCGGAGAACCTGAAGAACGCCATCCTGGACCGGATCCATACCATCCGGCCGGTGGACGCCTAGGAACAGCGCCCGGGCGTTGCGTACGCCCTTGATCCAATGACAACAAAGGACCCCGGAAGCCATGTGGCTTCCGGGGTCCTTTGTTTGAACCGTAGTTCCTGGCATGTGCCTAGGTGTTGGGGCGCTTCCCGTGGTTCGCGCCGCCACGCTTACGGTCACGACGCTTGCGTGCACGCTTGCTCATAGCTGGCCTCCTTAAATGTTGGTACTCAAAAGAGCTGCCCTCAAGTCTCCCACATCAAGGGACAGCCCGCGAACCAGGAACCGCCGCATGACCTGCGTATTGGGGCCGGCGGGGTGACTGTGGGGGCTAGGAATTGAGCGAGTTGCGGATTGAGATGCCGGCCTGTTCCAGCACCGTCCTGACGGTTTCCAGCGCAAGGGGACTGAGCGGCTGCCTGCCCGCCTGCAGCCGAAGCTCGGCCCGGAGGTCATCCCGGAATTGCTGGAGCATCATTTCGGCTTCCTTGAGCGACCGCTGGCTTTCCGCCGGCAGACGTCCGGGAACCCTTAAATCCGTGGACAATGCAGTAGCCCGGGCCGCCTCAGCAGTGGCGGCAAGATCCGCGCGCAGCCCCCTCATGTTGCTGCGGATGTCCTCCCGCAGGCTGTCTGCCAGCCGCCGGACGGAGGCCGAGATCTCGCTCTCCACGCCTGCCAGCTCATCGCGGCGGCGGTTGAGCTCGGCCAACCCGGAGGCGGTGATGCGGTAGTTCGTGCGGCGGCCGGCGGATTCCGTGGCCACCAGGCCTTCCTCCTCAAGTTTGCCCAGCCGGGGGTAGATGGTGCCGGCGCTGGGGGAGTACGTTCCGCCGAACCGCTCCTTGAGCGCCTTGATGAGTTCGTAGCCGTGTTTGGGGCCGGACTCAAGAAGTGCCAAAAGGTACAACCGGAGCGCGCCGTGCGCAAAGACCGGTGCCATCAGGTCCCTGCTTCTGCAGATCCTGCCACGGTCCTGTGGAATATCGAGGTTTTTCCGGATACCGAGTTGGTACGTACCAGCATGAGCTGGCCGTCAGGGCCCGCGATGGTCTCCACCTTGCCGCCCACCACCGTGTACCGCTGGTCACCAATCACAACCGCACCGCTGGCAGACTTGGCCACGATGTCCACCCCTACGTCATGGGGCAGCCGGATGGTGAGGTCTCCCGACACCGAGTTCGCCCCGAAATCATGGGTAAAGCCCAGGAGGTCGAAACTCATGTCCCCGCTGACGGTGTTCGCCCGGATATTGCTGAGGCGCCCGGACGCCGTGACTTCGCCGGAGACGCTTTTGGCTGTCAGGACGCCCGTGTGGTTGCGGACTGATACTTCGCCGCTGACGGTCTGGACGTGCAGTTCCCCATTTGTGGTGTCCGCCATGACTGACCCGGATACCGTGTTGAGGCGGATGTTCCCGGTTACCCCGGACACCAGCCCGTCGCCGCTGACCGTGCCGGCCTCAAGGCTGACGTGCGCGGGAACGGCGATGCTGATGACGGCGGAGTTTTCGCTGTTGTGGTTAACAGTCCCCATCAGGTTCTTGAACCAGCCCTGGGGTCCGTGCAGCTGGTGGCGGATTTCCAGCCGGCCGCCGCTGAGGGACACCGCCACGGGATCGCCATGCACATCGGAGATCTCAAGGCGGGTGACGGGTTCCTGGTGCGTGACGACGTCGAAACGTCCCTGCACCATACCAAGCTTCAAGGACGTCACGTCGTCGACATCTATGGTTTGGGGACTGGTGACAGTCCACTCTTGATCGGTCACGGGCCCTCCAGGCGATATATCGTGTTGACCCTCCCCAACGTACCCCCGCCGCAGGGAAGGGTCAAGATATATCGCGAGAGGGGTTACTCCGGAGCGTCCATGCCGAGCCACTGGAACCAGCCGCGGTGCAGCACCAGCCAGGCCATGAGTCCGTAGCCTGCCTGCCCGGGGGTGCCGCCCTGGGCTGCCAGGTCCTGGCGCCACTGTTCGTGGTTCAGGAGCGGGGAGAAGGTGTCAACGTACAGGTGCTTGCGCCGGGTGGTGACGTCGGCGAAAGCCGTGTTGAGTTCATCCAGGCGCCGGTTCTGCGCGGGGTCCAGGGTGGGCGGCGGGCCCACAACGAACACCTCGATGCGGTTCTGGGACGCCGAATCCAGGATGTTCGCCAGGTTAAGCCGGCTGCGCGCGGTGGAGAGTCCGAACTCAATGTCGCGTCCGGAAAGTCCGATCACCAGGCGGTTCTCCGTCTGGTTGCTGAAGCGCCGGCCGGCCTCGTCGAGCCAGCGCGCGGCCAGGCCTTCCGTTCCTTCCTCCGGGCAAGGGAGGGCGTAGCTTTCGAGGAGCATGCTGTCCCGGGGAGTGCGGGCCAGCACGCGGCCCAGCCAGCCGAGGGCCCGGGGATCGCCCAGTCCGGCCAGCAGTTCATCTCCTACAGCTGCAATCCGCAGCTTCCTGTCTTCCACGCGTTCCTCTTTACGTCGGTGCGGAGCCGCCGCCGTGGAACCTGGTTCCGGCCACGGGATTGGGCTGCGCATGCGATTGGGGTTTGTCCTTCAGCGCTGTGTATTTCATCAGCGCCGTGCACTCCATTAAACAGAACCGCCCGGCCGGAGTCTGGGATTTCGACGTCCGGCCGGGCAGCCTTAGTGCTTACTTCCGTGCAAATGCCTGCTTCAGGAGGACATCCTGCTCGGCGGCGTGCCGTTTCATGGACCCGGCGGCAGTGGACGCCGACGCCGGACGCGAAACCAGCCGGATGTTGCGCTCCAGGGCACCCGGGAGGTTCAGGCCAATGAACGGCCACGGCCCCTGGTTGGCCGGCTCATCCTGGGCCCAGACAACTTCTGCGTTCGGGTACTTGGCAAGTTCCTTTGCGATTTCCTCGTGCGGCAGCGGGTAGAGCTGCTCCACGCGGATGATCGCCGTGGTCTTGTCGTCCGTCTTCTGCCGCGTGGACAGGAGGTCGTAGTACAGGCGGCCGGAGACCAGGAGGACGCGTTCGACGGCGTCTCCCGCCAGCTGCTCGTGTTCGCCGATGACGGGGCGGAAGCTGCCGGTGGTGAAGTCCTCCACCGACGATGCGGCAGCCTTGAGGCGCAGCAGCTGCTTGGGCGTGAAGATGATGAGCGGCTTGCGCGGCCGGTTGTAGGCCTGGCGGCGCAGCAGGTGGAAGTGCGAGGCCGCCGTGGTCGGGTTCGCCACGATCATGTTCTCTTCGGCACACAGCTGCAGGAACCGTTCGATCCTTGCGGAGGAGTGGTCCGGGCCCTGGCCCTCGTAGCCATGCGGCAGCATCAGGACCAGCGAGGACCGCTGTCCCCACTTCTGCTCTGCAGAGGAGATGAACTCGTCGATGATGGTCTGTGCACCGTTGACGAAGTCGCCGAACTGGGCCTCCCACAGGACCAGCGCATCCGGCCGCTCAACGGAGTAGCCGTACTCGAAGCCCATGGCCGCGTATTCCGAAAGCAGGGAGTCGTAGATCCACAGCTTTGCCTGGTCGTCGGAAAGATTGCTCAGGGGCAGCCATTCCTTGCCGTTGGCGCGGTCGTGGAACACGGCGTGGCGCTGCACGAACGTGCCGCGGCGGGAATCCTGTCCCGCCAGGCGTACGGGGACGCCCTCCATGATGAGTGAACCGAAGGCCGCGATTTCGCCGAAGCCCCAGTCGATGCCGCCCTCCCGGGACATCTGCTCACGCTTTTCAAGCAGCTGCTTGAGCTTGGCGTGCACAGTGAAGCCCTCGGGGATTTCCACGTGGGCCTTGCCGATCCGAGCCAGGGTATCGGCGGAAATAGCCGTGGAAACGGGTGCGCTGGTGCCGGAGTCGGACTGCTGGGCGTGCGGACGCTCAATGTCCGAGACGGCGGCAGTGTCCGCCGTAACGATCGGGATGGGGGAAGTCTGGGCCGCGTGCGTTTCGGCGAAGACGCGTTCCAGCCTCTCCTGGTAGTCGCGGAGCAGCTGCTCGGCTTCTTCCTCGGTGATGTCTCCGCGGCCGATCAGGGACTCGGTGTAGAGCTTGCGGACGGAGCGCTTGGCTTCGATGAGGTTGTACATCAGCGGCTGCGTCATCGAGGGGTCGTCGCCCTCGTTGTGCCCGCGGCGCCGGTAGCAGACCATGTCGATGACGACGTCCTTGTGGAACCGCTGGCGGAACTCGTAGGCGAGCTGGCCTATGCGGACCACTGCCTCGGGATCATCGCCGTTGACGTGGAAAACAGGTGCCTGGATCATCTTGGCAACGTCCGTGGAGTACGTGGAGGAGCGCGATGATGACGGGGCCGTGGTGAAACCAACCTGGTTGTTGACAACAACGTGGATGGTTCCGCCGGTGCGGTAGCCGCGGAGCTGGGACAGGTTGAGCGTTTCAGAAACAACGCCCTGGCCGGCGAACGCCGCGTCCCCATGGACCATGATGGGCAGGACCGGGAAGGACTCACCCTGGTCCAGGCGGTCCTGCTTGGCCCGGACAATGCCCTCAAGCACGGGGTCCACTGCCTCAAGGTGGGAGGGGTTGGCGGCGAGGTAGACCTTGGTTTCCTTGCCGTTGTCCGAGGTGAAGGTCCCCTCGGTGCCCAAGTGGTACTTGACGTCGCCGGATCCCTGGACGGAGCGGGGGTCCTGGGTGCCTTCGAATTCGCGGAAGACCTGCGCGTAGGTCTTGCCGGCGATGTTGGTGAGCACGTTCAGGCGGCCGCGGTGGGCCATGCCGATGGCTACCTCATCCAGGCCGTCGTCGGCGGCGTCGGACATGATGGCGTCAAGCAGCGGAATCAGGGATTCGCCGCCCTCCAGGGAAAAGCGCTTCTGGCCGACGAACTTGGTCTGCAGGAAGGTTTCGAAGGCCTCGGCGGCATTCAGCTTGGAAACGATGCGCAGCTGCTCTTCGCGGCTGGGCTTGGAGTAGGGGTGCTCCAGCTGGTCCTGGAACCACTTGCGCTCGGCAGGCTCCTGGATGTGCATGTATTCGATGCCGGTGGTGCGGCAGTAGGCATCGCGCAGGACGCCCAGGATGTCCCGGAACTTAAGCATGGGCTTGCCGCCGAAGCCGCCGGTGGGCCACTCGCGGTCCAGGTCCCACAGCGTCAGGCCGTACGTGAGGACGTCGAGGTCCGGGTGCTTGCGCTGGACGTACTCAAGCGGATCGGTATCCGCCATCAGGTGCCCGCGGACGCGGTAGGAGTGGATCAGCTGCTGGATCCGTGCCACCTTGTTGATTTCGTCTGCCGGGTCCACCTGCTTGTCGGCGCTCCAGCGGACAGGCTCGTACGGGATGCGGAGCGACTCGAAGATTTCATCGTAGAAGTTCTGCGCGCCCAGCAGCAGCTGGTGGACAAGCTTGAGGAACTCGCCGCTGCCGGCACCCTGGATCACGCGGTGATCATAGGTGGAGGTCAGGGTCAGGACCTTGCTGATCGCGTTCTGGGCGATGATCTTTTCGCTGGCGCCCTGGAATTCGGCGGGGTAGTCGAGGGCGCCGACGCCGATGATGGCAGCCTGGCCCTTGGACAGGCGGGGCACCGAGTGGACGGTCCCGATGCCGCCGGGGTTGGTCAGCGAGACGGTGGTGCCCTGGTGGTCCTCTGCCGTCAGTTTGCCGTTGCGGGCGCGCTTGATCAGGTCTTCGTAGGTGTGCCAGAACTCGGAGAAGTTGAGGGTTTCGGCCTTCTTGATGTTCGGCACCATGAGCAGGCGGGTGCCGTCCGGCTTGGGCATGTCGATGGCAATGCCGAAGTTGACGTGGGCCGGCTGGACCGCAACGGGCTTGCCGTCCACTTCGTCGTAGTACACGTTCATGGAAGGGAACTGGGAGAGTGCACGGATGACGGCGTAACCGATCAGGTGCGTGAACGAAACCTTGCCGCCGCGGGCGCGGGCCAGGTTCGAGTTGATGACCACGCGATTGTCGATCAGCAGCTTGGCCGGGATGGCACGGACGCTGGTGGCGGTGGGCACCTGGAGGCTGGTGACCATGTTGGTGGCAATTGCCTTTGCCGGTCCTCGGAGGACGGAGACGACGTCTTCCTCAGGAGCGGTAGGTGCCTTCACGTTTTTGGGCAGCTGCGCCGGGATGGGCTGGGAGCCGGTACCGGCCTCGGTCTTCTTGCCGCCGTCGCGGGCAACAGTGGCCGGGGCCTTCTTGGCCGATGCGGGCGCAGAGGCCGGAGGGGCCGGCGGCACCGGCGGGACGGCGGGTGCTTTTGCCGGCGACGGTGCCGGGGCTGCGTTCACTGCGGGCATTTCCCTGGTGGCGGGCCGGACTGCGGCGTGCTCCGAATTTCCGTTGGAAGAAGAACTGCCCGACCCGAACGATTCAAACAGCGGCCACCACTTGGCATCCACGGCGTTCTTGTCCTGCTGGTACTGCTCGTACAGTTCGTCAACGAGCCACTCGTTTCCGCCAAATTCCTCTGGTAGACGGTGGCTAGGCTGCTCTGGCACTTGAAATACGCCTCTTCCATGAGTTTGATTTCTCCCCGGCCCCACGGTGCTTCAGCAACACGTTCGAACCGATCTCTGCGTCCTCTGAACCCAGACCTTTGCAAGTCTAGTGAGCATCCTGTGTTAACTGCCAATAAGGGTGACCCAAATCATGAAGTGACGCCGGGATCGCGGAATATGGCGGGAAAAGACGTCATGCCCGCGTGTTGCGCAGCGGCCGAAAGGCCGCCGTTGCGGCACCCGCCGGGGGCAGCGCCGGTGAAGCGGGCGCAGGTGCCTCCTGTAGACTGAAGCCCTTATGGACAGTAAATCTAGGTGCCGGCCTGGGGGCTGTCAGCGGAGCATGAAGAGCAGCGCCGCGCAGTCCACCCGCAGAGCCGGCAAACCCCGAACACGAGCCCATCATCCGCCGGCGGCGCAGCCGGCCAGAACCCCCGGGGAAAGGGCGCCGGTTTCCGCCGACCATCCTCCGCCGGGAAGACCCTCCAGCTTCCCTGGTTCAACTTCCTTTTTCGTGCCGCTGGCCACCGCCTTCCAGGCGGGATGCTGAATGGAGTGGCTTCTCCTCGCAGCGGGCCTGCTGCTGATCGCCGGCACGGGCTTCTTCGTGGCCGTCGAGTTCTCCCTCATTGCCCTGGACCAGCCAACGGTCCAACGAGCCATTGACGACGGCGACACCGGCGCTGTTCCCCTGCTCACGTGCCTGAAATCGCTGTCCACCCAGCTTTCCAGCTGCCAGCTGGGCATCACGCTCACAACGCTCCTGACCGGCTACGTGATGGAGCCCTCGGTGGGACGCCTCCTGGAAGCCCCCCTGGCCGCCGTCGGACTTCCCGACGTCGCAGCAGCTTCGGTCTCCCTGGTCCTTGCCATGGTGCTTGCCACCCTGCTCTCCATGCTCCTGGGCGAACTGGTGCCAAAGAACATGGCTATTGCGCTGTCCTTCCCGGTTGGCCGGGCGCTTGCCCGGCCCCAGCTGATGTTTACGGCCGTCTTCAAGCCGGCCATCGTGGTACTCAACGGGTTCTCCAACAAGGTGCTGAACGTCTTCGGGCTGGAAGCGAAGGAAGAGATATCCGGGGCCCGGACGCCGGCGGAACTCGCATCGCTGGTGCGACGTTCGGCGGCAATGGGAACGCTCGACGCCGGAACAGCCAACTTCGTGGCGCGCACCCTGGACTTTTCCACCAGGACGGCGGCGGATGTCATGACGCCGCGCATCCGGGTGGAAACGATTGATGCCGACCAGCCTGTTTCGGATGTCCTCAGCGCGGCACGCCGGACCGGATACTCACGGTTCCCGGTGATTGGTGACTCAGCGGATGATATCCGGGGGCTGGTCCACGTCAAGAAAGCCGTCGCAGTGCCGTGGGACCGCCGTCAGAACCTGGAAGCCGGTGCCATCATGACAGAGGTGCTGAGGGTCCCCGAGACAATCCACCTCGACGCCCTGCTTGCCGAACTCCGCGAGGGCAACCTTCAGCTCGCTGTCGTCCTGGACGAGTACGGCGGAACCGCCGGCATCGCCACGCTCGAGGACCTGGTGGAGGAAATCGTGGGAGAGGTTGCGGACGAGCACGACAAGGTCCGCCCGGGACTCCTGCAGAGTGCTTCCGGCGACTGGTATTTCCCGGGCCTGCTCCGCCCGGATGAGCTGTCCGAGCAGATTCCCAGGCTGAGCGTCCCTGACGAAGCCGCCTACGAAACAGTGGGCGGATACGTCATGAGCAAGCTGGGCCGCATCGCCGCAGTTGGGGACACGGTCCCCGTTGGCGGCGGCACACTGAGTGTCACCAGGATGGACGGCCGCCGCATTGACCGGATATGTTTCCGGCCGGCTGCCGAGTCCGAAGACACCGGCGGGGCGGACAGCTCCCAGCGCGATGACAGGTCCACACGTAACGGCAGGAACCAACGCGACGACAGGACTGGACGATGAGCGACTGGGCCGGAATCTTCTGGCTGGCTGTGCTTCTGCTTGGCAACGCCTTTTTTGTGGCCGCTGAGTTCGCGGTTATGTCCGCCCGGCGCAGCCAGATCGAGCCGCTGGCCGAGGCCGGGTCGAAGCGGGCCCAGACCACGCTTCGCGCCATGGAGAACGTGTCCCTGATGCTGGCGTGTGCCCAGCTTGGCATCACCGTGTGCTCCCTCCTGATCCTGCTGGTGGCCGAACCGGCCATCCACCACCTGCTGGCCGTCCCGTTGGAGACACTGGGAATGCCGAAGGAAGTTGCCGATGTGGCTGCCTTCGCGGTGGCGCTGATGCTGGTGACGTTCCTGCACGTGACCTTTGGCGAGATGGTGCCAAAGAACATCTCGGTCAGCGTGGCGGACAAGGCGGCGCTCCTGCTGGCCCCGCCGCTGATGTTCGTTGCCCGGTTGGTGCACCCGGTCATCTCGGTCCTCAACTGGTCGGCCAACCACATCCTCAAGCTCCTTCGCATCGAGCCGAAAGATGAGGTCAACTCCTCCTTCACGCTGGAGGAAGTGCAGTCCATTGTGCAGGAGTCCACCCGCCACGGCCTGGTGGATGACGACGCCGGGCTCATCACCGGCGCGCTGGAGTTCTCCGAATACACGGCGGCGGACATCATGGTTCCCCTCGAGAAGCTGGTGATGCTCCGTGCGGCCACCACCCCCGTGGAGTTCGAGAAGGCAGTGAGCCGCACCGGATTTTCCCGGTTTCCCATGCTTGACGAGGACGACATGCTCTACGGCTACCTCCACGTCAAGGATGTCCTCTCCATCGCGGAGCAGGCGTATGAGCGGCCCATCGCCGAGAGCCGCATCCGCTCCCTGGCCAATCTGGCGCTGGATGATGAGATTGAAAAAGCAATGTCAGTCATGCAGCGCACCGGGTCCCACCTTGCAAGGGTGATCGGGCCCGATGGCAACACCAAGGGCGTCCTGTTCCTGGAAGACGTCATTGAGCAGCTCGTGGGCGAGATCCGGGATGCAACCCAGGCCACCGGCATCCGGCGCCTGGGGCAGCCGAACGGGGGATAGCGGGGGAGCGCCCTTCCGTAGGGGAAGGGCGCCCCCTCCGCGCAGCCTTTTCTAAATAGGAATCATTCCCATTTAGTTGTAGGCTGGAGTGGTCTTCGCCTTTCCCCCTTGAATGAGGTTTCAGTGCGCCGTTTCACCGCTGCCCGATCGTCCCTCGCCGCCCTCGCCGGGCTTGGACTGCTGCTCACCGGGTGCAGCCAGCAGGCGGAACCCGCGCCCGGCGCAGCCGATGGAATCAACGTCGTGGCCTCCACCAACGTCTACGGCGACATCGCCAGGACGATCGGCGCGGACAAGGTCAGCGTTACCGCCATCATCACCAAGACCAGCCAGGACCCGCATTCCTACGAGGCCACCGCCCAGGACCGGCTTGCAGTCTCCAAAGCCGACCTTGTGCTGGAAAACGGCGGCGGCTACGACGACTTCATCCACACCCTGGCCGAAGACAGCGGCCTCGACGACGCCAAGGTGCTGAACGCCGTCGAACTTTCCGGCATGGCGCATCCCGAGGAGGAGGAAGCTGCTGCGGAAGCCCCGGCCACGGAAGCGGCGGAAGGCGGAGAATCCTCGCACGACCACGGAGAGTTGAACGAGCATGTCTGGTACAGCCTCCCGGCGATGGAACGTTTGGCCGACGAAATCGCAGCAAAGCTGGGTGAGCTGGATCCAGGCTCCGCTCCGACGTTCCAGTCAAACGCCTCAGCCTTCAAATCCAATATTGCAGAACTGCACGGCAAGCTGGATGCACTGAAGACCGCTTCGGCGTCTACCGAGGTGGCGGTGACTGAGCCGGTGCCGGTCTACCTGCTGGCGGATGCCGGGCTGGTGAACGCCACGCCGGAGGACTACACTGCTGCGATTGAAGAAGGCTCGGACGTCCCGCCGGCAGTACTCAAGGCCGCCACGGACCTTGTGGCTTCGAAGTCGGTGCGCCTGCTGGCCTACAACAGCCAGACTGAAGGCCCGCAGACGGAGTCGCTGAAGAAGGCGGCGGAAACAGCGGGGGTTCCTGTGGTCGACTTCAGCGAAACACTGCCGGAGGGCAAGACGTACCTCCAGTGGATGACGGACAATGTGGACAACATCGCGAAAGTTCTGGAGACAAATAGTTGAAACCCGTGGTCAGCCTCACCGGCGCGTCCCTGAAGTTCGGTAAGCGGGCGCTCTGGGAGGATCTGGACCTGGACATCATGCCTGGCGAATTCTTCGCGGTGCTGGGTCCCAACGGAAGCGGCAAGACCAGCTTCCTGAAGGTCCTGCTGGGGCTGCAGGACCTCCACCGGGGACAGGCCAGCCTTGGCGGACGTCCGGTGGAACGGGGCAGCAGCCTCATTGGCTACATCCCCCAGCAGAAATCGTTTGCCCCGGACACCCCCATGCGCGCCCGGGACCTGGTGGGCCTGGGCGTGGACGGCCACCGGTGGGGCCTGCGCCTGTCCTCGGGCAAGGCCAACCGCAGGATTGATCAGCTCCTTGAACTCGTAGGGGCTACGGAGTACGCGAAAGTTCCGGTAGGACAGTTGTCCGGCGGGGAGCAGCAGCGGCTGCGGGTTGCGCAGGCCCTTGCCACGGATCCGCAGATCCTGCTGTGCGACGAGCCCCTGCTCTCCCTGGACCTCCATCACCAGCAGGCGGTCAGCGCCCTGATCAACAAGCAGTGCCGCGAGCAGGACAGTGCCGTGGTTTTCGTAACGCATGAGATCAACCCCATCATCGACTACGTGGACCGGGTCCTGTACCTGGCCGGCGGGCGTTTCAAGGTGGGTACCCCTGAAGAGGTCATGACCACCGAAGTCCTTTCCGACCTTTACGGCAGCCATGTCGAGGTGATCCACGCCAACGGACGCATTGTGGTGGTGGGCCTGCCCGACGCAACCACCCATCACCATGCGCCAACGCATGTGCTGGCCGGAGAGGCAGCCTGATGGACGCAGACAGTATCCTCGGCGCCATCTTCAGTTTTGAAAACTACGGCGAACTCCTCGTCCTGGTGCAGAACTCCATTTGGGCCGGAGCCGTCCTGGGCCTCCTGGGCGGCCTGGTGGGGACCTTCGTGATGAAGCGGGACCTGGCGTTTGCGGTGCACGGCATCTCCGAACTCTCCTTCGCCGGGGCCGCCTTTGCGCTGCTGATTGGTGCGGACATCGTTTTTGGGTCGCTGATCGGATCCGTCACCGCGGCGTTGTTGCTGGGCCTGATGGGCGTCCGGGCCAGGGACAAAAACTCGATCATCGGCGTCATCATGCCTTTTGGGCTGGGGCTGGGGATCCTTTTCCTGTCCCTTTATGAAGGCCGGGCTGCCAACAAGTTCGGCCTGCTCACCGGACAGATCGTCTCGGTGGACACCGTCCAGCTGCAGGCGCTTGCCGGAACGGCAGTTGTGGTGATGGTGGCGCTGGCGGCCATCTGGCGGCCCCTCAATTTCGCCAGCGTGGATCCCGAACTTGCCGAGGCCCGGGGCGTTCCAGTGCGGACGCTTGCCATCGTCTTTATGGTCCTGCTGGGCGTTAGCGTGGCCCTGTCCATCCAGGTGGTGGGAGCCCTTTTGGTACTGGCACTGCTGATCACGCCGGCGGCGGCCGCACTCAGGGTGACGTCCTCGCCCGTTGCGGTGGTGCTGCTCAGCGTGGCCTTCGCGATGACCGCGACCGTGGGCGGAATCCTGCTGGCGCTTGGAGGCCGCATCCCCATCAGCCCCTACGTCACCACGTTGTCCTTCCTGATCTACGTGGTGTGCCGGATGGTTGGCTCGGTGCGGGCCCGAAACGGGCTCAACGGGCGGGTCCTGGCGGAAACGGCCTAGAGGTTGCCGGCGGCCTTGCGCGCCGCGCAGTCAGGACACAGGCCAAAAATTTCCACGGTATGCGCGACTTCCGTATATCCGTGCTCTGCCGCTGTGCGCGCCGCCCAGGTTTCCACGGCCGGAGCCTCCACTTCCACTGCCTTTCCGCAACTCCGGCACAGCAGGTGGTGATGGTGTCCGGTAACGGCACAGCGGCGGTATACGGCCTCGCCGTCACCATTGCGCAGGACATCCACCAGGCCCTCGTCAGCGAGGGACTGGAGAATCCGGTAGGCAGTTGCCAGTGAGACCGGAGCGCCCTGGTTTTGGAGGATCCGGTAGAGCTCCTGGGTGCTGACGAAATCGTCCAGTTCATCCAGGGCCGCGCTGACAGCCAGGCGCTGCTTCGTGACGCGCTGCTCCTTGCCGCCGCCCGTCGCCGGGGATGACGTGGTGGAATCAGCTTTGGCGCCGACGGGCATGAAAGGACTCGCTTCCTCAGGTTGGTGGCAAAGATCCAGATTACCAGCCGGAGCTTCGTGGACAGGGTCCGGAGAAGGACCCTAGGCTGGCGCTATGAAGTTGACGAAATACACCCACTCCTGTGTCCGGCTTGAAAAAGACGGCAGGGCGCTGGTCCTGGATCCGGGCAACTTCTCGGAATCGGCTGAGGCCCTGGAGTCCGCTGAGGCAGTCCTGGTGACGCACGAGCACGCCGACCACATTGACGTTCCAGCCGTGGTGGACGCGCTGCGCGCAAATGCCGGGCTTGCAGTGTTCGCCCCGGCGCGTGTTGCCGGCCAGCTGCAGGACAAGGCCACCGGCGAGGCCGCCCGCATCCACGCCGTGAACCCGGGCTCAACCTTCCAGGCTGCCGGTTTCGAAATCCGCAGCTTCGGCGGCCAGCATGCCTTGATCCACCCGCAGATCCCCATCGTGGCCAATATCGGCTACCTGGTGGACGGGAACGTCTACCACCCGGGGGATTCCTTCGTGGTTCCGGACGGCATCAGCGTCAAGACGCTGCTTGTTCCCCTCCACGCACCGTGGAGCAAGTCCGCCGAAGTGCTGGACTTCGTGATTGCCGTCAGGGCCCCGCGGGCATTCCAGATCCACGACGGGCTGCTCAACGAGAACGGCCTGAAGATCGTGGAAGGCCATGTCCAGCGGATCGGTGCGAAGTACGGCACCGAATACGCCCATCTTGCGGCCCGGGAGTCGGTGGACGTTTAAGCTGCGTCTCCGGTCCATATGCCCGTGTCCATGAACCGCCGGATCACCGCTTCATATGGTGCCGGGTCCAGCCCGTGGGCAGCCAGCCAGTCCTCGTTGTAGTAGTTTCCCGCGTACCGGTCGCCGCCGTCGCACATAAGGGAAACGATGCTGCCTTTGCGGCCGGCGGCAACCATCCCCGCCACGAGCTGCCACACTCCCCAGAGGTTGGTTCCGGTGGACGGACCGGCGTGGAGCCCCGCAAGGCTGTGGAGGTGGCGCATGGCAGCCACTGACGCGGCGTCCGGAACCTGCACCATAAGGTCGATCACGGAGGGCACGAAGCTCGGCTCCATCCGCGGACGCCCGATTCCCTCGATCCGGGACGGCAGGCCCGCCGGTGCGCCGGAGGTGCCCCGCCAGCCCGGGTAGAACGCCGAATTTTCCGGATCCACCACCAGCAGCTGCGTGGGGTGGCTGTGGTAGCGGAGGTACCTGCCGATGGTGGCGCTCGTTCCTCCGGTGCCGGCTCCCACCACGATCCAGTCCGGCACCGGGTGTTCCTCCAGCCCGAGCTGGCCGAAGATCGACTCTGCAATGTTGTTGTTGCCCCGCCAGTCGGTTGCCCGTTCGGCGTAGGTGAACTGGTCCATGTAGTGGCCGTTGCAGGTCTCCGCCACCTCCTGCGCAGTCGCGTACACGTCGGACGCGTGCTCCACCAGCAGGCAGGAACCGCCGAACTGCTCGATCAGGGCGATCTTCTCGGGGCTGGTGGTGCGTGCCATCACGGCAACGAAGGGCAGGCCCAGGAGCTGCGCGAAGTACGCCTCGGACACGGCCGTGCTGCCGCTGGAGGCTTCCACGATGGTGGTGTCCTCCCGGATCCAGCCGTTCACCAGCCCAAAGAGAAACAGCGAGCGGGCCAGCCGGTGCTTCAGGCTGCCGGAGCGGTGGGTGGACTCGTCCTTGAGGTAGAGGTGGACGCCCCAATGCTCCGGAAGCGGGACAGAGTAGAGATGGGTGTCGGCGGAGCGGTTGTTTTCTGCCCGGATATTGCGGATTGCCTGGTCCGCCCAGTCCCGGTCCGCGGTGTACCGGCTGGCGCTGCGCTCGATCTTCACCGCACCAGACTACCCGCGGCGGGAAGGGCTGCCGCTAGAGTGGACCCGTTGGCCCAACCACCGCTGGAGGAGTGCAATGAGCCCCCTGATGGACGTTGCCGGTCTGCAGGCCCGCCTTGCGGATCACCGGCGCACCGTACTGCTGGATGTGCGCTGGGCCCTGGGCGATCCCCACGGCTACCGCCACTACCTGCAGGAGCACCTGCCGGGCGCAGTGTTTGTTGACCTGCATACGGAACTCGCCGCCCCCGGGGTTCCCGAACGGGGAAGGCACCCGCTGCCGGCACCGGAAGATTTCGAAGCATCTGCCCGCCGCTGGGGCATCAGCGACGGCGACGTTGTGGTGGCCTACGATGACAGCGGCAACATGGCGGCAGCCCGCGTGTGGTGGATGCTTCGGGACGCCGGGCTGGCGCAGGTGTACCTGCTCGACGGCGGCCTGGCCGCCTGGCGTGCCGCGGGACTTCCGCTTGAGGCAGGCCCCGTTGTTCCGGCCCCCGGCGGCGTGCACCTCACGCATGGAAAGATGCCGGCGCTCGACGCCACGGCGGCGTCCGCCTGGCCGGAGGCGGGCCTCCTGCTGGATGCGCGGGCGGGGGAGAGGTACCGCGGCGAGTTTGAGCCCATCGACCCGCGGGCCGGGCATATCCCCGGCGCGATCAGTGCGCCGACGTCGGAAAACGTGGACGGCAGCGGGCGGTTCCTGCCACCGGACTCCCTCCGCCGCCGGTTCGAGTCGCTGGGCGTCCGCGACGGAGTACAGGTGGCGGTGTACTGCGGATCAGGAGTTACTGCGGCCCATGAGGTCGCAGCCCTGGAAATCGCCGGGTTTGCTGCCGCGCTGTATCCGGGTTCGTTCTCCGAGTGGTCCAACAACCCGGACCTGCCGGTGGCCACCGGGGCTGAGCCCGGCCTCGGCGGCGCGCAGCCGGGTGGCAACACGGATGCGGGCAAGGGTAGCGTCGCACTATGACTCCAGGACGACCCGTACCTCCGCCCCTCGCACAACCTGCCGCACCTTCCGGCGACGGCGTACTTGCCGCAGCTTACGGCGCAACGTCCCCGGACAGCGGGCTGGTGCCGCTGACCCTCGCCCGGCGCACGCCGAAGGCAGACGACGTCGAAATAGCCATTGAATACTGTGGCCTCTGCCATTCGGATGTCCACGCCACCCGGGGCGAGTGGGGCGGTACAACCTGGCCGCTGGTGCCGGGACACGAGATTGTGGGTACCGTCCGCCGGGTGGGTTCCGCGGTTGTTGATTTTGCCGCCGGCGACCGCGTGGGCGTCGGGTGCATGGTCGATTCCTGCCGGACATGCGAGAGCTGCCTGGACGGCCTGGAACAGTACTGCGAAAACGGAATGACCGGCACGTACGGTGCCATCGACCGCCGGAACGGCGATTCCGTCACCCAGGGCGGATACTCCTCGTCCATCGTGGTGGACCGGCGCTACGTTGTGCGGGTTCCGGAATCACTTGACCCGGCGGCCGCCGCGCCCTTGCTCTGTGCCGGCGTCACCACATTCTCGCCGCTGCGGCACTTCGGTGTCGAAGAAGGGGATGTTGTGGGTGTGGTGGGGCTGGGCGGCCTGGGCCACATGGCCGTCAAGCTTGCCAGGGCCATGGGCGCAAAGGTGGTGGTGTTTACGACGTCGGATGCCAAGGTGGCGGCCGCCCTTGAGTTGGGTGCCGATGAGGTTGTCCTGTCCAGGGATGAAGAAGCGATGGCCGGGGCAAACCGCAGCATCGACCTCATCATCGACACGGTCGCGGCCCCGCATGACCTGAACCCCTACTTCCGGACACTCCGCGTGGACGGTGCGCTCTTCCAGCTGGGCCTTCCGTCAGAGCCGATGCCGCCGGTCAACCCGGGCTCATTGATCCGGCGCCGGATAGCCTATGCGGGGTCGCTCATCGGCGGCATTGCAGAAACCCAGGAGATGCTGGACTTCTGCGCTGGGCACGGTGTGGCGGCGGAGATCGAGATGGTCCGAGCCGACCAGCTCAACGAAGCCTACGACCGGATGGTGGCAGGCGATGTGAAATACCGGTTTGTGCTGGACACCAGCACACTGCACGCACCTGCCAAGGAGGCACACGCATGAGCACTCTCTTTACCAGGATCCTGAACGGCGAAATCCCGGGCCGCTTCGTCTGGCGGGAACCCGATGTTGGCGCTTTCCTCACCACGGGGCCGCTCGCCGATGGCCACACGCTGGTGGTTCCCACCGAGGAAGTGGACCGCTGGACCGACGCCTCTCCCGAAACGCTGGCCAAAGTCATGGAAGTGGCCCGCCGGATCGGCGCGGTCCAGGTGGATGTCTTCGGCGCGGCAAGGGCGGGCCTGATTGTGGCCGGCTACGAGATCAACCACCTCCACGTTCATGTCTGGCCTTCCCGGAGCATGGCGGAGTTCAACTTTGCCACCGCGGACCAGAACCCGGACCCCGACGTCCTCGACGCCAATGCGGAGAAGCTCCGCCAGGGCCTCCGGGCCGCCGGATACGGGGAGTTCGTTCCGGCCTGAAACCCGGTACGGCGCGGACCCGGTCCGGGATCCGCGCCGTTGCCTGGCGGGAAAGAAGAGCCCTACGCCGGGGCCAGTGCCTTGTTGAGCACGGCCCGTATACGCTTCTCGGACACCGAATACGCTGTGCCGAGTTCGACGGCGAAGAGGCTCACCCGGAGCTCTTCAAGCATCCAGCGCACCTGGGTTAATTCAGGTCCGGCCTTGCGTCCGGGAAGCAGGGCAGACACGGCGTCGTCGTAGTCGTCCTCAAGCCGCTGTACCACTGCCATATTGAGGGCGTCCCGCTGGACGCTGCCCGGCAGGCGTTCCAGCCGCTTCTCGATGGCGGAAAGGTATCTGGGCAGCTGGCTGAGCTGTGCGTAGCCCGTCCGTGCCACAAAGCCCGGGTACACCAGCTGCTCCAGTTGGCTCTTGACGTCGTTGAGGGCAGAAATGAGCGCCAGGCTGGTGGTCCCTTTCAGCTGCTTTTCGATCCGCCGGGTGCTGGCCAGGATCCGCTCCACCACGGCGGTCACGCTGAACACCGTGTCGATCAGTTCGGCCCGGACCACCTCATACAGGCGGTCAAAGGATTCCCGGTCCCACGGCAGGTCCTGGGGCGTGAGTTTGTCGATGGCTGCCAGTGCGCAGTCCGCGATCAGGGCTGAGACGGAGCCGTGCGGGTTCTGGCTGAACGTCAGTTTCTCGGTGTTGCTCAAATGCTCCAGCACGTAGCGGTCCGGTGCCGGGACGCGCAGGGCCAGCAGGCGGATCACGCCGCCGCGCATCGCCTCCGCCTGTTCTGCCGCCGTCTGGAAGACCCGGAGCGCCACTGACGTTCCCTGGTCCACAACCGCCGGATACCCGGTGACGGTGTGGCCCTTGACCGTGTTGCTGACCTGCCGCTGAAGGGTACCGAAGCTCCATTCCGTCAGGCCTGCCTGCTCCCTGAAACCTGCCGAAGCTGCGGCTGCCGGCACTTCGGCCGGCTGCCGTGCCGCGGGGGAGCCGGCGTCGTACCCTTGGCCGGCTGCCTGCCCGGCCTTCCTGCCGTTGCCGGAGCCCTTGGCGCCGCCGGGAGCGGTGGAGGCGGGCGTGGCACCCAGGGATTCGGCGATGGCCCGCCGGGTGGCCGGAGCCAGTTTCTCCTGCAATGCAGCGAGGTCCTTGCCTTCATCCAGGACCTTGCCCTTGCTGTCCACTACCCTGAACGAGACACGCAGGTGGGCGGGGACGGCATCCCAGTTCCACGACCCCGGAGGGACGATGTGTCCGCGGATGCGGCGCAGGGCGAGCTCAAGGGAGGGTTCCAGGTCATCGGCCGCCGGATCGAAGTCGGCTTCCAGCACTGCCACCGCCTGGCGTGCCACGTCCGGGGCAGGGACGAAGTTCTTCCGTATCTGCTTGGGGAGCGACTTGATCAGGGCTGTCACCAGCTCCACGCGCTGCCCGGGAATCAGCCAGCGGAAGGCTTTGTCGTCCAGCTGGTTGAGGAACAGGACGGGCACCTCGGCTGTCACGCCATCGGAAGGATTGGGCGGTGAGCCCGGGGCAACAGGGTGGAACTCGTAGCTCAGGGGAAGTTCGAAGCCCTTGTGCAGCCAGGTTTTGGGGTAGGCGGAGTCGTCGAGGTCGTCGGCGTCGTCGCTGAGGAGGAGCGACTTGTCGTAGTCCAGGAGGTCCGGGTTCTTCTGCCGCGCCTCCTTCCACCACTTGTCGAAGTGACGCTCGGACACCACGTCAGGTCCGATCCGCGCATCGTAGAACTCGAACAGCGTCTCGTCATCCACCAGGAGGTCACGGCGGCGCATCCTGGCCTCCAGCTCCTCAACCTCATTCAGGAGGGCACGGTTGCGGTGGAAGAACTTGTGGTGCGTTTTCCAGTCGCCCTCCACCAGGGCATGCCGGATAAACAACTCCCGGGCTACCACCGGGTCAACCCTGCCGTAATTGATCCTGCGCTGGGCGATGATGGGCACGCCGTAAAGGGTGACCTTCTCATAGGCCATCACGGCACCCTGCCGCGTGGACCAGTGCGGTTCACTGTAGCTGCGCTTCACCAGGTCCGGCGCCACCTGCTCTGCCCACACAGGATCGAACCTGGCAGCCACCCTTGCCCAGAGCCGGCTGGTTTCCACCAGTTCCGCGGCCATCACGAACGTGGGCGACTTCTTGAACAGGGCCGAGCCGGGGAAGATCGCGAAACGGGACCCGCGCGCTCCGGCGTACTCGCGCTTGCGCTCGTCCAAAATGCCGATGTGGCTCAGGAGCCCGGAAAGGAGGCTGATGTGGATGCCATCGTCGTTGCCCACGGGATCGGCCAGGCGCTTGTTGTCGAGGCTGATGCCCAGGGGCCGGGCCAGCTGGCGCAGCTGGGCAAACAGATCCTGCCATTCGCGCACGCGCAGGTAGTTGATGAACTCTGCCCGGCACATCCGGCGGAAGGCCGACGACGAGAGCTCCTGCTGCTTCTCCTGGAGGTAGTTCCAGAGGTTAAGGAATCCGGTGAAATCCGAATTTTCGTCCTTGAACCGGTTGTGCTTTTCCGCCGCAAGCTGCTGCTTGTCCGTTGGGCGCTCGCGCGGGTCCTGGATGGTGAGCGCGGCAGCCAGGATCATGACTTCGCGGACACAGCCCCGTTTTCCTGCTTCCACGATCATCCGGCCCAGCCGGGGATCCACCGGCAGCTGAGCAAGCTTTTGCCCGACGGCGGTTAGCCCGCCGCCGCTTTTCGCCCCGTCCGTGCCGTTCTGCGGCCGGGCGGCTGCAAGGGCGCCGAGTTCGCGGAGCAAGGTAACGCCGTCGTTAATTGCCCGCGTTTCAGGTGGTTCCACGAACGGGAAGTTTTCGACGTCCTTGGGGCCGCGGGCCACTCCCATGGCGGTCATCTGCAGGATGACGGCAGCGAGGTTGGTCCGCAGGATCTCCGGGTCCGTGTAGAGGGGCCGGGAATCGAAGTCTTCCTCGGAGTAGAGGCGGATGGCAATGCCGTCCGAGACGCGGCCGCACCGCCCCGAACGCTGGTTGGCGGACGCCTGCGAGACCCGCTCGATGGGCAGGCGCTGGACCTTGGTGCGGTGCGAGTACCTGGAGATACGGGCGGTTCCGGTGTCGATGACGTATTTGATGCCCGGCACCGTGAGTGACGTTTCGGCCACGTTGGTGGCGAGCACGATCCGGCGTTTGTTGCCGGGGTGGAACACCTTGTGCTGTTCCTGCAGGCTCAGCCGGGCGAAGAGCGGAAGGATTTCCGTTCCGGCCAGGCGGCGGTTGGACTGGATGCGGGCCTGCAGCGCGTCGGCCGCGTCCCGGATCTCGCGCTCGCCGGAAAAGAAGACCAGGATGTCGCCGGGTGCCTCGGCGGCGAGTTCGTCGACGGCGTCGCAGACGGCGTCGAGCGGGTCGCGGTCTTCCTCAAGTTCGTCGTCGGAGCCATTTCCGTCGTCATCCGCGGCCGCTCCTCCGGGCGGTTGGGACAGGGGGCGGTAGCGGATCTCCACGGGGTAGGTCCGTCCGGAGACCTCGACGATGGGGGCGGGGTTTTCGGCTGTGCCGAAATGGTTGGCAAACCGCTGGGGGTCGATGGTGGCGGAGGTGATGATCACCTTGAGATCCGGCCGCTGCGGCAGGATCCGCTTCAGGTAGCCCAGGATGAAGTCGATGTTCAGGCTGCGCTCGTGGGCCTCATCGATGATGATTGCGTTGTACTTGCGGAGCAGCTTGTCCCGCTGGATCTCCGCCAGCAGGATGCCGTCAGTCATCAGCTTGATCTTCGTGGCGCGGCTGACTTCGCCGGTGAAGCGGACCTGGAAGCCCACCTCCTGGCCGATGTCCACGCCCAACTCCTCCGCGATGCGCTCGGCCACGGTGCGCGCGGCCAGCCGGCGGGGCTGGGTATGGCCGATCAGGCCATTCTCACCCAGGCCAAGCTCAAGGCACATCTTGGGTATCTGGGTGGTCTTACCGGAGCCGGTCTCGCCGGCGATGATGGTGACCTGGTTTGCTGCGATGGCTGCCATCAGGTCTTCGCGCCGTTCGGAAACCGGCAGCTCAGCGGGATAGGCGATGTGAAGTGTCATGTCTGCTGACAGTCTACTGCGGGAGCCCGGGCATCCCGTTTCGACTGTCTGCAGTTGTTTCCGGATCGGGGGGTGGTTAGAAGACGCGAAGCGTGTAGTTGATGCTGGGAAGGTCCAGGGCGGACCATGCCTCGTGGGATTCGACCGGAGGCGTATGTCCCCTTCCGTCACGCAGGAGTGCTGAAAGGGTGGCGGCGATAACGAGGAGGATCACGATGAGGAGGGCGGTTATGAGGATTTCCATACCTCCATGCTTCTCCTGGTGCCACGCTGAAAAAAGTGGCAGAAATGCCCAAAAAGCTAAAATTACTGCCACAATGGTGGCATGCTCAAATCAGTGGCAGTCATCGTGGTTCCCAACTTCTCGATGTTCGAATTCGGGACCGCATGCGAAGTGTTCGGCATCGACAGATCGGCCAGGGGGAGCGGCGTTCCGGCTTTCGATTTCCGCGTGTGCACCGCTTACCCCGGAAACGTGCCGTTGAAGTCGGGGCTCTCCATGAACCTGGGCCTGGGGCTCGAAGCCACACAGGATGCGGACCTGGTCATCATGGCACCCTATGGCAGGGACGAGGAGCTGCCCGAACAGGTTTTGGAGGCGCTCCGCGCTGCCGATGCCCGGGGTGCCTGGGTCATGTCCATCTGCTCCGGCGCTTTTGCGCTGGCCCGTGCCGGCCTGCTCGACGGGCGCCGCTGCACCACCCACTGGCACTATTCGGGCCAGCTGGCCGCCGAGTATCCGCTCGTGAAGGTTGACGAGAACGTCCTGTACGTCCAGGACGGCAACATCATCTCCTCCGCCGGCACCGCCGCAGGGATCGATGCATGCCTCCACCTGGTGCGCGTGGAACTGGGCGCGCACGTGGCTGCCGCGATCGCCAGGGACATGGTGGTTCCTCCGCACCGCGACGGCGGCCAGGCGCAGTTTATCGACCGGCCCATGCCCACCTGCGGTTCAGCCCCCATGGAAAAACTGCTGCGCTGGATGGTGGAAAACCTCGAGCACGAGCACACTGTGAATGAACTGGCGTCACGGGTCCACATGTCTCCGAGGACCTTTGCAAGGCGGTTCAGGTCGGAGACCGGAGCCACCCCTGCCGCCTGGCTCAACTCGCAGCGTGTACTCCGCGCCCAGGAGCTCCTTGAATCCACTGACTTGAACATCGACGAGATCGCCAGGGAGTCAGGTTTCGGGCATCCTGTCCTGTTGCGCCACCACTTCGCCAAGGTCCTGGACACCAGTCCGCAGTCATACCGCAGGGCCTTCCGCGGCCAACTGGCTGAGGCGGGGTAGCTACTGCCTGGCCGGAGCGTGTTCCGGCTGAAGCTGCAGCGGAGCTTTCTGCGCACCCAGCGGGGCTTTCGTTTACCCAGCCGGGCTTTCCGCGCACTCAGCCGGGGGACGCGCCGTCCTGCCGCCGCTGGACCCGGGAGGCCTCGGCGGCTTCCCGGGTGCTGTCCACCAGCACGCGCCACGGCCCGGTCACGGCCTGCTCCGGAAGCGCGGCCCGGTGCTGGCCAGCCCGGATGGAGTAGAGGAACCGGTCCGGCTGGTGCCCAGCAAACTTCTCTGCCGCAGCCCTGGGCGTCCTGGGCACCGAATCCCATGGGCAGGCTTCCACGATGGGCTGCCACTGGCTGATAGCGGTCTCGGAGCGGGCTTCCACAGTCCACACCCGGGGTATCGCGGCGATTCCTCCGGTGCGCTCAACGCTGATCTTCATGGCCTGGTCCTTGGGCTTCCCCTGCAGCCCGGCGGCCAAACTGCGCCAGCCGGGCGTTTGTTAGAGCTTGACCTTCACAGTTTCCCACGCCAGCTGTACGGCGTCATGCTCCGGTGATCCGGAACCGAAGAGCTCTACGGCTGATTCAACCGTGGCGCGGGCGAAGACCCTGAAGGTGGCGGCCGGCGGAAGCGATCCGCCGGTGAGTGTCTCGTACCAGATGCGCCCGGGGGAGTCCCAGGCGTTTCCGCCGAGAGACTCCGCCACCAGGTAGAAGGCGCGGTTGGGGATGCCGGAATTGATGTGGACACCGCCGTTGTCCGCGCTGGTCCTTACGTAGGTGTCCATCGAGTCCGGCTGTGGATCCTTCCCCAGCACGTCGTCGTCGTACGCCGTTCCGGGGGCCTTCAGGGAGCGTAAGGCGCGGCCTTCCACTTCAGGAGTGAAGATGCCCTCGCCAATAAGCCAGCTGGCGTCAGCGGCGGACTGGTTCTTGACGTACTGTTCCACCAGCGCGCCGAAGACATCGGACATGGATTCATTGAGGGCACCAGCCTGGTTCCGGTACACGAGCGCAGCTGAATGCTGGGTAACGCCGTGGGCGAGCTCGTGCCCGATGACGCTCAGGGACTTGGTAAACCGTTCAAAGACCTCACCGTCCCCGTCCCCGAAGACCATCTGCTTCCCGTCCCAAAAGGCGTTGTCGTAGAGCCGGCCGAAGTGGACCGTGGCGTTCAGGGGCAGCCCGCGACCGTCAATGGAATTGCGTCCGAACACGTCGGCGTAGAGCCGGTGCGTGTGGCCAAGCCCGTCAAAGGCTTCGTCAGCCGCAGGGTCGCCGACAGGTGCCTCGCCTTCCTTGCGCACCAGCGTGCCGGGGAGAAGCTCCGAGCTGTTTGCGTCGAAGATGCTCCGGTCCGGTGGTCCGGGCTTGGCCTGGCGGACGCCTGCCGGCGCGCCGGGCGCGGACTTGGCCCGTGCTGAACGGAACGATTCAACATGGCCTAAAGCTTCCTTGGCTGCCCTGGCCGCGGACGAAAACTCCGGCGCACCCTGCCTGGCAAGCCTCCTCAGCATGTAGGGCGGGATGATGGAACAGAACGGACCGTGCATGGCGTACCCCCTCAACTTGGTGGATTCAGACTACGAGGAGGCACCGACAATCCTCGGCAGGCTCCCGGCATTGCCGGCCTGCCCCCTAGCCGGACCCGCCGGCCAGCACATCCACGTGGACGTGGTCGAGGTGGCGAAGGATCTCGTTGCGGGGCTCAGGTGCACGGTACGCCTGCCATTGCCCGCGGGAACTGTGCACGCTCCAGAAGCGGTCGTCAAAGATGACGTACTGGATATCCAGCGCCTCGGCGTGGGCAACCAGCCAGTGGGCCAGCACCCAGCCCGCACGCCGGTTTTCCTCGGTCACCGGGCGGAAGAAGACATCGATCGCCCTGCCGTCATAGTGCGTCGAGTCAGCTCCGTGCCCCTGGCCAACGCCGCCCGGGGCGAACCCGCCCAGGCTTTGGGCGCCAAATACCTCCGTCATGGCTGCGCGCAACCGCCCGGCACGGGGTGTCAGGCCCGTAGCGGTCAGCTGCTGTTCGCCCAGGCCGCTGGCGGCCGAGCCCCGGCAGGAGAGGGAAGGGCCTGCGTCTTCGGAAGGGCCGGCGGCCAGCTGCTGCAACGCCGCACTGTCGATGCCGGAGGTGTCCGGGGCCTCCACCCCGCGGGCCAGGAGCGCGACGGCCGTGGTGGCCCGCTGCGCCTCATCCCGATCGAGGCCGACGCTCCCTTCCGGGGTTTCGACGGTGCACTCCGGGCCCCATCGCAGCGGTCCGTCCCCGATGCGCAAACCGCTGGGCAGCGCGGACATGAGGAGCGCCAGCGCTGTGGCGAGCAGCCCGAACAGGAGGAAGCGTGGAAGCAGCCGAAGCGGGCCGTGCCGTCTGTCCCGGGTCCCGCCGCGGCTCAGCACGGGACCACAACGATAAGCCGCAACATGACCTCGGGGTTGTTGCGACCGGGCAGCACCAGGGGCAGGGCCGGCCCGGGAGCTCTTGTGCTGGTCACGGCGTTCCTGCCTGCGATGACGCGCCTTTCGTTCGGTGGCAGCGCTCCGGCGGTGGTGCGGGGGCGCTCCTGAAAGGTTTAATCGACGGCCAAAGCCAATAGTTCCCGCACGGAGGAGTCACAAGCGTGGGCATTATTCACCTGCAGAAACCGCTGGAATGCAGAAAACCGCCAGGAATCACTGATTCCTGGCGGTTCTCGGTGGTGCCCTCGATAGGATTCGAACCTACGACCTTCTGCTCCGGAGGAAGAACCTACTTCCGCGAATCGTATGGCCTCCAAGGCCGAGGGGTGACAGAAAAGTGACATCTTGCTCCTTTACGGCAAGAGATGTCACGACCAGCCGAGCCCCTCCAGCCGCGAATTCAGGCGTGCGGCGCTATCGTGTAGGTCTTCGTCGAAGAGGCCCGCATAGGTGTCCAGGGTAAGCGTGGCGCTGGCATGACCTGCTATCCGCTGCACCACCTTCACATTTGCACCGGCGCTAATAGCCAAGCTGACGGCTGTATGCCGAAGGTCGTGCCAAGTGGGCCTAGGAAAGTTGTCGTCTCCGGCAGACGCACGGTCGATGGCAGGCTTGTACACGGTCGATGCGAACTTGCTGTTGCGTAGGGGAGCGCCCCGCGTCGAACTGAATATCCGCTCCTCGGGGTTCTTCCCCTCCATTGCCGCAGCCAGACGAGAGGCGATTAAATGGGGGATTGGGACCTGCCTCTCTTCCCCTCCCTTAGTCGTGCCCAAGATCAGCCTCCCGGAAACCTCGCTGTAGGCTCGGACGACGTCGATTGTGGGTCGGTCGCCTAGTGTCACGCTTGACACGGTCAGCGCAGTGATTTCCCCCCACCGGAGTCCGCACGTTCCTGCAAGCATCACCATTAGGTCATAGCTCCCAGCCTCTTTTGCAATCGCGACGAGTTGCGGCATGGCAAGGTATGTGTGCTTTTTCAGACGTTTTGCATCGGGGATATAGTCCGCGCCCCCAAGAGCGTCTTTGGCGGGGTTGTGGGCTAGAAGTCGCTTCTTGACTGCGTATCCAAGCAGACGACCAAAGATGGTCCCGACGAGTTGCCGTGTCCGCGCACCGGCAGCTTGGCCGTCCATCCCGCGCAACGTCGTCATCCAATCCGAAACGGCCTCATACCTGACGTTGGACAGAACCGTGTCGCCCCACCTGGGGAAAATGTAGTTCTCGCCGTACCGCCTGGAGAGTCTCAGCCTGAAATGCTTCAGCTTCCTTCTTCGTCGAGAAGCGTTTTCGCTTGCGCTTCCTGTCAGCGGTTGTGTAGTCCACTTCCCAGCGCTTGACGCCGCTGGATAGCCGATTAATTGCCATTGGCTGCCTCCCGCGCCTCGCGCAGTGATGCGCGAATTTCATCCACCACAGGCCAGTATTTAGGGGCGATGCTGGCTTCATGACCCTTGCCAACAAGGATGCCTCGTGTCCGGGCCCTGCGAAGGCGTGCAAACCAAGTGTCCACGCTTTCGCCAGTCCACTCTGAGAGTCGCTGTATCGGCTGTACCGAGTGGCTCTTCACGAGGTCCACATACGCCGCTGAGATATGAACATAGTCCTTTTCGGACTCCACTCGGGAGGGAAGCGGTGTTATGCGTTGCTCTACGTCTTGGAGGGACAGGCGCTCGTGTAGTCCGCGCATCAACGCCTGAGCGTGCCGAATTGGAACTGAGCGCAACACCGATGAAGTGACCCCTTCGAACACTTTTGAAAACTCATTGATCTCGTCCCCTTCAGCGGTTCCATAGCTGAAGGACTCGAAGTCGATTTCCATCTTGTTCGGGCCACTAAAGCCACCCATTGGATGCCCGACCATCCAGCTGAGTTCGACTAAGTATCCATGCACCCGGTAGGAGGCGTGGATTATCTGTACCGGCTGGTCGTCCACCTCGGTGGTCTCAACGGCGGGAGGGGATTCGGGGTCGCCTAGATACTTGACGCCACTGGGGAGCGGTGGGAGCTCGTTATCTTTCATAAGAGCGAGCGTAACACAGGGTTTCTGCCACCGACCATGTTTAAACAGGTTGCGTGCCTCCGGTCCTGTGCTGTAGGTTTTAGGAGGCCGCCGAGGGGCGGCCTCTTGTTTGCTCATGACAACACAGGGCTGTTGCCTAACGGCCTGTATTTATTTTAGGAGAAGGAATGAATACCACCAATGCTTTGGCTGTTGCCAAAGAAGGGCAGAGTCCCGCGAGTGGGATGGAGTGTCTGTTCCTCACCCGGAGGCAGACCGCTTCCGTGTTGAACGTTTCGGAAAAGTGGCTGGCTCAGTCAGGACGCGATAGCGGACCCCGGTTCCACAAATTCGGAGGTCATTGCCGCTATCACGTCGATGACCTAAACAACTGGGTTCGCCAGCAGAGGGTAGCGCGATGACAGCGCGGGCGTTGAACTCCACGGACGTCGTTGTACTCGATGAGCTTCGGAGGCTGACATGGACTGTAGGGCATTGTTCTCTATCTACCAGGCAGTTTTACGAGCTCTCCGGAATTAGCCGGAAAACCGTACAGAAGTCACTTTCCAGATTGGCGTCGGCGGGATTGGCGCGGCGCGTGCGGACGGCCCGTGCAGGTGCGTCAGCGCACTGGATTGCCGTTCCAGCCGATGGCTGGCCAGTCGATGACGCTGCTCAAACTGGCATGGCGCTAATTGACCCAAGGAAGAGTGCTGACGGCATCATTCCCGACGCCTTCCGTAGAAGTGACCTACGTTCCCCGTGGCTCCTGTATTGCAGGCTCCCTATGATGCCGCTGACTTTGGACGAGGTGGTCGCCATATCTGGCCTCACCACCAGGAAAAGAACGGTTGAGTGGTGGCTCTTGGTTTTGGCGTCCTTGGTGCCCCCGTTCGTCGACGCATCAAGCGCGGAGCGGGACTGCACTTGGACAAAGCTGCCAGCTGACGAAAGCCACTTGGCTCAACTCGCGGCTCACCTTGAAGCAATGGCATTTACGGGACGCAGGAGGCCATTGCATACAGCGCAGTTCGCACAGTTGAAGAATCAGTTGGAACGGGAGAGTAATCTCCGGCGTAGGGAGGCTCGGCTTGGCTACTAAGGCGCAGGAGAAGAAGTGCCAGCGCCGTGGGTGCCACAAGCGGTGGAGACGCCTACAGCTCTGCAGTAAGCACCTGCGGGATTACCTTTCGCATAACCCCCAGCCAGAGCCTCAGTGCAGTCAGGACGCATGCTCTAATGCTGTCATAGCACCGGGACGTTGTTCACTACACCAATATGAGCTGTACAAACAGCTCCAACCGGAAGCTCTGAGGGCGATCGAGGTCCGCCTGGGTGGCAAGCTCCGTGCGGGCCGGAACGGATGCTGGGAGTGGACCGGGCGCGTCAACCGGGACCAGTACGGGAAGACTGATGTCAACTTCCAAAAAGGCGTTCTGGTGCATCGGTGGATGTGGATGCATCTCGTAGGACCCATACCCCTAGCAATGCATTTGGACCATCTGTGCGTGAATCCATGCTGTGTTCGACCCGGTCATCTCCAACCCGTTACTCCTGAAGAGCACGAGGACATCACTAGCGAGCGGCGGCGGTTGTTGCTGGAAGCCGGTGGCGACTATGAATGGGTCGGTCCGAATATCCACCGCAGCCTTAGCGAAGCTTTCTTCGGAATCATGTTCGATTTGCCCTATACGCTGGGTTCGATGGTGCTCCCGTCGAACTTGGAGTTCGCGCCGGCACTTGTCTCTTAGGACAAGTCCGCATAGGGGGGACTTGTCCACAGCAGTGCGACACGCCGTGATGTTCACGACACGCTGGGCTCTAAATGTGACTAACTTATCCACAGGCTGTGGTCAGCGTAGTCACAAAGCCCGAAAAAACAAGGGATTGACACGCTGGCGCTTGTGGATTATTTACTGCAATGTGCGAGTTAGGGGAGCGGGGAATTACATGCTTGTTCTTTGGGGCGGGTTAATGTCGATACTGCCCGGTAGACTTAGAGAGCAAGCAAGAACCTCAGCTGCACAGTGCAACTGGGAGCGTCTAGCTGCGCAACTGAGGGTCTTTGAATATCTGGCGAGATATAGAAGTACCCTACAGGGATTTTGTAAACGGATTCAAACGAATCCGCGTGTCGGTCCCGGTGTGTTATGCAGCGCTGCTTGGGAAAGTAGTAAACCATGGCATCGAAGAACTCGAAGCAGACAAGTTCCAAGGCAGCATCCGCAGCCAGCAAGGTTCTGAAGGACGGACGCACGAGCGCCGCCTCGAAGACTGCGGCAGCGAGTGCCCTGTCCCAGAAGGGCAAGGGCAAGAAGTGAGGGGCCGGAAGCAGGAAGAGCCGTTCGACGGCGAAGAGCGCTTCTACTGGGGCGGCAAAGGCAATACGCAGCCCTACACCGAGACGTATAACGTTCTTACAGGGTCGTGGCATCGCGACCTGTAGTTCCTAACCGAGAAACCCCGCTTCCTGGTGGAGGCGGGGTTTTTCATGTCAACGCTGTGGTGGTAACGAGAGGTTAAAAGTCCTCGAATATGTGTGCCACCAGCTAAAAATCTCGTAGTTCGGCTGCATCCTGCCATGGTCGTCATCTCAAAGACACAAGACGAGCGTGGTCGGCAAACTTACCGGCGGTGTTGCGGTCATAAGCTGTGCACTTTCTGCCAATCAGAGCCGTTACGGCGGCTTGTAGTTCCTTTGTTTCCGCCCTCAGACTGGCGCTGATCAGGCCTTCCTCGTTTACAACTATGTAGCCCCATTCGAACAACGCGTCGCAGCCAAGGTTGCATATAAGCATCGCTGAGCGATAGTCCCTACGTTCGTCCTCGGTGCACTTGCTTCTGGGCTTTATGTGCCCAGCGATCAGTAAGCGTGACGGGAAGGTATTGCCGCACAATGAGCAGCTAGCGACTGCCCGACCCCGCAGGAGTTTGCGGCGCAGAGCCGACTGCTCAAGACGAATCTTGTTCAATGCCTCTCCGTCGGTTTCGCCACCGTCCCAAGAATCACCAGGTCTGCCGAGTAAGCTGCCATCTTCTTCTGGTGGTGCCACGTTCAACTCGCTCAGTAGTCCCTTGCCTTCCTCATCCGACAACGGTGACAAGTACTTCTGCGCAGGAATACCGTTCGCCCCAAGAGGGCCGCTTGCGCCCTTGCGGATTAGTTCACCCACCCTGTGAAAGCTCAGGGCTAAGTTGGTGACGAGAGGTTCGACTGTAACCAGCCATCCGTCGTCGCCTTCCCCAGGTCGTCGGGTGTATTCAGGCGGGCGTGGAAAGTTGCGCCACTCCTCGAGGACAGTGCTAACGGCCCTCAGATAGCCTTTCTGGTAATGAAAGACGATGTCTCCACTCCGCAGTTCCTTAATGAGCCGGCGAGATTCCTTGAGCGGCTGGCCGTAGGCACGAGGACATGTCCATAAAGTGCCAGCGGCGATTGCCTCTGGGTAGTTGGAGGTTTGGGTGGCCCACCAAAAGTTCATGTACCCAGCCTGCCACTTTGCTGATGAACGTACTGGTGAGACGCGCTGGCCTGAAACCTTCTAACCCGTACAAGATTGAAGGAGCTAACTACCACCGGGGATGACGATTGGCCTCCAAGGGGTCCCCCCCCCAGGGGGTGGGTGGGTGAAGGGGACTCGGATTCCTGCTAGCAGCAGGTCATGCCCTTGTAGGTCGCCGCCTATTTCAGGAGGAGGTGGGTTCCTTCTTCTCAGAGGTGCTAAGGGGGCTTGAAGGCATGATGGACATAACCAGTTGTCGCACAGTCTCTGACTTGTGCTGTTCGTCCATACTTTCAATCAGGCGTTCTGCACCCAGCAAGCGAGCGAACTCCACTGGTTGATTGAAGAATTCCCGGAGCTGAGCAGACGCTTCTGACTGCGCTTTCATAAAAGTGGCTCCGATGTAGGCACTCAAGGCAGCTCCTACAACTCCCACAGCACCGGCTGAGATAGCCCCCACAGCAGTCGTGGCTTGGGCAGCGATTATGCCGAACACCACTAAAAGGATGAAGCCGGCCACAATTGCCAACTGTGAGCTAATGAAACTGTTGCGTGCCTGGGAAGTGGCTATGCGGTGGTAGTAACCGATCCTCTTTTGAGTAGCTACCCAAAGCGTCCCAAAATCTGTTTGATCAGTCTTGGTCAGCTCTTCTGCAACACGGTTTTCATTCTGTTCGATTTCCTCTCGCCAAGTCTCTTCCTTACGGTTCGCCACGAAGTCCAGAAGCGTCCTTAGCACCATTAGGGCTACCGTAGAGAGAATGAGCAGCGGCAATGTGGAGTTGATGCCGTTTCCTAGGCCGTTTGAAATGGCATCCATTGTTTAGGTCTCCTAGTACAACGAGAGTATCTGTCGCCGCAGGATACCAAGCATCAGTGTGTGGGGTGTACACAAAGGGCACGCTTTGTGTACGCTTCGTGCATGACTGAAGACAACGTAGCTATCGTTTACGCTCGTGTTTCCACTGAGGAGCAGGCCAAACAGGGGGCGTCTCTAGCCTCACAAGTTGCCGTACTGGCGGCAGAAGCTGCGCGTAGAAATTGGGATATTCACGTTATTCGCGAGCAAGCGTCAGGCAAGAGCCTAAACAGGAAGGGAATAGCGGAAGCCCTGAGGCTGCTCCAGGCAGGAAAGGCCCGCTATCTCATGGCGATCCGCATTGATCGCCTGTCAAGAAACGTCGCTGACTTCGCCGGTTTGATGGAAACGGCCCGTAAGCAAGGTTGGGCACTGGTGATGCCCGAGATGGACATTGACACCACCACTTCCCAGGGGGAATTTATGGCCAACGTGCAGGTTAGCGTCGCTCAGTATGAGCGGCGGCTCATTGGGGACAGGACGCGGGCAGGTATGGCGCAACGCCGACTAGAGGGTAAGCACCTAGGGCGGAAACGTGAACTCACCGAAGAGCTAGTACACCGTATTGCAACTATGAAGAGCAGTGGTATGAGCCTGCGAGCTATTGCTTCAGAACTGGAGGCCGAAGGCATCCCAACTGCCCACGGCGGTTCAGCGTGGCATGCTTCGACCATACGCAGTGTCCTCAATTCCCGTACAGCTCTAGGCACCTACACCGCTGGGCAACCAGCTACGTCCCCGTAACCAAGGCCAGTTCTGCCTCCGTTAGCCCATAGATTTCTGCGACTAAGCGGTCAACGTCCGCTTGAAGTGTCCGAGCCCTGAGGCTGGCTTGGCTGACCAATTGCTTGGAGGACTCAAACACTGGTAGGAGTTCCTGCATTTCTGTCAGATTCAGCTTCACTCCAATACCCTTGCTGAAGCGCGAAAAGTCGAGCTCCCACCATGAATCTAAAGCACTGGCCCATGCATCAGACCCGTACTTTGCCTTGAGGAGGGAGCGCAAGGACTCCGTCTGCTCCAACACAAACTGATGCGTTTCCAGCAGCTCGCTGACCAAGCCTGCTATGTGCTTTTGGTCTACATCGTCCGCAACGATGATGGGCAGCTTAGCGAGATAAACCCTCTTCACTTCGGCAAAGGTTCGGCCTTGCTCTTGCGAGATTCCTTGATAGATGTAATTAAGGACAGGACTGTTGATAAGCGCCAGGAGATACTCGGCCTGCAGGGTCGAGTCCTTCGGCGCGATGTTGTAGACATTGTTCAGGTTGATCCGCTGAGCTGTGTCCAAGTACCCGATTAGAGAGTCCGCCGTCTGGCGAATGACTATCTTCTTGGAAGCAAAGAAAGGGGCTGACTCGCGCGGCTCCGCAAGCCACTTTCCGTACTTCAAATACATGGTGGGCCGTCGCGTCAGACGATACCGGTGGAAGTCTCTTCCAATCATGCAAGGTAGGTATTCGGCCGTGAGCTGAGTGAACGAAGTAAAAGGCTTGGTCACGACGTCTTCCTTCGTTTGCTTAGGCACCCCCTTGCCTGTCTGGTAAGGCTTCACTCCCACGATGACGTCAGCCAACTCGCCCAAGGGTTGGGCCTTCTTTGAGATCCGCTTCAGGTCCAATCCGCTGGTACCCAAGCTATAGGAGCCATCGGCAGCAACAGTCTCGGCGTAGTCACGCTCAGTGAACAAAGGAGTTTGTATGGCAGGTGATTCAACTACTGCTACACGAAGAGGTTGCCGACTGTTTGGACTGTTGCGCATGGTCCAGGCAACGCTGTCTCCGACGTCCGCGTCACCAAACACCTCATACGTGTATTTGGTGATGGCGCGGTGCTCATACTTCTGCAGGAACGCCCTTAGATTGCGGAAGAAGTGCTGGTAGGTGAAGGTTGCGGGCGTGATGAAACCAAGCATGCCGCCAGGCTTGAGGAGATGCATGCCGCGTTCATAGAAGAGGGAGTATGAGTTGAACTGGTATTCGTAAGTCTCATAAAGGTCTGCAAGGTGCGTCTTCTGGAGTTCTGGCACTTGGGCACCATAGGGAGGGTTACCGACCACGACGTCGAACCCTCCTGCTTCCATGATGTCCGGAAATGAGGACGTCCAAGAAAAAGCACTGGCTGGGTCAACCTGCGAGTCACTAATGAGGCTGTTGCCGACCCGTATGTTCTTCTCCAAGGACGTTAGTTTCTCGCCCTTTTTGGCGGACTTGAGCCACAGGCTGAGTTGGGTTATTTCCACCGACTCGCCGTTGAGGTCGACGCCGTAGATGTTGTTCTTCAGGATTAGTCGCACGTAATCGTCGGTTGAAAACAAGTTGCCAAGTACTGCACCTACACGTTGATTTTCCGCCATGAGGTAGTCAAAGACGTGAACTAGGAAAGCTCCGGATCCGCAGGCCGGGTCAACGACTCGAACATTTTGCAGGAACTCTTGATACCGCGTGTAGGCCTTCTGCTCTCGTTTTAGGTAGTTGGCTTCGTTGATGTCGGCGTGCAGGTTCTCGTCTCTACGAAAGGAGTCCTCGGCCTCTCGTAGGTATGACCCGAGAGTCGTGTCGACGATATGCCGAACTACGTAGTCTGGCGTGTAGAAAATGCCATCCTTTTTGCGCCTCGAAACTTCCTCGAGCTCGAGGTCCTTGCTCTCCGCCACCTTCTCTCGGATGATCTGGAGGTCGGAAATAGACTGCTCAAAGATGTGTCCGAGCACCGTTACGCTGAGGTCTTCATTGAAGTTGTACTTGCTAAGCGCAAGGAGCCCCTTCAGCGCTTCTTCGCCGACATCGAGGGAGGACAAGACTTCGTCCCGGCGGAAAAGGCCGCCGTTGTACCCCGAGGGAATCCCCAGTTTGTCACTGCCCTTATCGATGGCCTCGAAGAACCCTTGAAGATTCGACCACAACGAGCTGAAGCTTGAGTCCGCCACCTTGACCAAGCGTTCCACGCTGTTGTCGGGAAGCAGGCCCTTATCTTCCGCAAAGCAAGCGAACACCAGCCGATCAATTATCTTTTGGGCCTTCTCGATACCGAGGTCGATGTCATCACGCACGACCGCATTCCGGCGGTATAGATCACGGAGCAGCTCAAGGCGGGCGGTGCTGTACTGTGCGTAAAATTTCCGTCCTATGGTCTCCTGCTCTGTCCTGATGTCCGACAGTAGGAGTTCGGTCGCGGAAGGGCCACTGACTGCAGTCAGGCTGGGTTGCTTCAGAAGCAAATACCAAGTCTTGAAGTTGCTGTAGTCGTTTGAGGGGTCAAGTAGCTGATCCAGAGTCCAACGTTCGAAGTCGAGCTGGTTATCGTGATAAAGCCGAAATTCATAGAAGTTTGATACCACGACGAATGGGCAGCGCGGGTAAAGCGGCTTGTACTTGAATCCCTGCTGTACAGGGGTGAGGTTTCCAGCTCGTTGCTGAGGCCGATCTAGATCAACGGAAGCGCCCTTGAGTTCCACCACCGCAGCAACATTGGTCATGGCTGTTGCATCGTCGGCGTATCCCAAGACGAGGTCCGGGAGCTGCCCACCTTGGGTCGACGCTTTTGGCTCGAGGGTGTACGGCAGGGCTGGCTTCTCGACATAGCCCAAAATCTGCTTGAAGAAATCGTTGTTGTATTGCTGCTCGCGGCTGGTTTCCTTGTCGCGCTTCAGGGAACCGCTGTTGTAGTCGTCCCACCAGGCTTGCACAATCGTGAGATGTCCCTGGATGGCATCGTTGCTGATCCTTTGCGCCAACTCATTGACCTGATGACGTCCGAACAACTGTGCCAAGTAGCATCCCCCTTGTGGTCCTGCACCAATTTGCTGCAGCCGTCGAACGTTTAGTTCGTTCAACAACACCTGATCCTACGACAAGGAATTGTCGGAGCTGGGAGGTGACGAAAAAGTGACATAGAGATCCGGATAGCGTGGGAAACAGCAGGAACGCATAGGGACGGTGTCATGTCAAGGAAGACAGAAAAAACCCCCGGATTCCGTTGGAATCTAGGGGTTTTTCTCTGTGCCCTCGATAGGATTCGAACCTACGACCTTCTGCTCCGGAGGCAGACGCTCTATCCCCTGAGCTACGAGGGCAATCCGGGGTTCCTGCCGTTGCCGGCGGGACGTCCTAGAGCTTAGCAGCAAGGTGGCCCGCAAGGGAAAATCGGCACTGCGCCAGGAGGAGCCGAACGGTGGAAAGTCAGTAGCCCGAGAAGGAATCAACGTGGACTTTTCTTGCCCCGGCCTCTTTTGCAGCCCGCCTCAGTGAGGCCACGCTGGCAGGGGAACCCGAGATGTACACCTCACGGTCAGCGACGTCGGGGACCAGGGCGCGGATGGCCTCACCATCCACCCGCGTGCCATCCCAGGACGCGGTGGCCAGGCCCGGGGGCGGCACGGAACCGTCCGCCACGCGGACCAGGACGCGGATACCTGCCGCCTGCAGCTCCTCGGCATAGGCAACCTCCTCCGCGCTCCTCGCCAGCAGGAGCAGCACCGCATCCCGGTCCCGCAATCCACCGGACGCCAAGTGTGAAAGGTAGGGCGTGATGCCGATCCCGGCGGCAATCAGCAGGACACGCTTGCGTGGATCGCGGGGAAGGACAAAATCACCTCCAACCGCCGTGGCCGTCACTTCATCCCCCGGCTTCAGCGACAGGAGGACCTTCTTGGCTGCGGACAGGGGCTCCGCGGTCCGCACGCCGAACTTGACCACGCGTTCACTGGGTGAACCCGTCAGGCTGAACACCCGGCGTCGTCCCTTGCCGTCCGATTTTGCATGCGGAAGGTCCAGTTCCATGTACTGCCCCGGCACGAAGCGCACGGGCCGGGACGGCTCGAAACTGAACTCCGTGGTGCTGCGCGTCAAGGGCCTGGTCCCGGTCAGGCGAAGGGCCACCCTGCCCCGCTGCCCCATCAGGAACGCGATCGCATTGCCCAGCAGCAGCGCTGCCTCCGGCGAATTGGCCAGGAAACCGAAGTTGTAGGGGACTGCGAACACCACGCCCACTACGGCGGCAAGTGCCAGCTGCTGTCGCCTCCGTGGCGGCAGGGTGAGTGGTTCGGTGAGCATGAAGCCAACAAAAAACAGCAGCGGCCGCTGGGCCAGGGATTGCCACAGTGCCATGCCCACGGACATCCCGGCCTGCAGCAGTTCCGCCGTGATGATGGCAGTTGCCACAGCAACGAAGACGGACGCCATCAGGAACTTCCGTGTTCTGTGCAGGACCAGGAGAACACCGGGCACCAGCACCCACAGCATCGCAGGAGTGGCGGCCCACCAGGTTGCAATATTGAGCCCGGTGAGCCCGGCCACGAAAGCTCCCGCCGCGGCGGCGTTGAAGATGTGCCGGCCGCGCCACGCGAGCGCATACTTCGATGCCGACGCCAGGACGCAGGCCAGGGCCACGCCTGCCACGTCCAGCGGCGCGAACGAGGGCCAGAACAGGAAGTACAGCAGCAGGCCCGTGATGAGCGAGGACTCAGAGTGCGGCCGGACCCGGAACAGCGGCGCCAGCGCCCTGTTTGAGGCGTATGTCAGGCCGAGGCACAGCACCAGGTGCGCCAGCATTTCGGGAATACCGAACGTCAGCCAACCAAGGGCATCGAGGACCAGGCTGTATACAGCCAGGACCGCGAGGACAAGGAGGACCAGCCGGTACATGGTGAACCGGCCCAGTGCGGTGTCCAGCCGGGCACCCAAGGCGGCGCCCGGCGGCGCTTTCGGCGTTTCCACAGGGCTCATGTGAACAGTGTCCCCTCAAACTCTGCTGAATGGGCGGCGCTTCCGTCCGAGAAAACGGTGAGCCAGGAGAAGTCGAAGGACCGTTGGAGTTCAGTGCCGGGTACAAAGAAGAGCGCTGTTGCCAGGGCATCGGCCAGCATGGTGGTGCCGGCCAGTGCCCACGTGGCCACGGCCGTCCTGACGGGCCGGCCGGTCCTCCCGTCCAGGACGTGGTGCAGGCCGTCGCCCCAGGCGCGCCGGTTGGCCGCAGAGGCGCACAGAGCACGGTCCGCCAGTTGCACCACCCCAATGGCCTGCGTTGTGTTGTACGGGTGTTCCAGCGCCACGGCAACGGGTTCCGGACCCTTCGCCAGCAGGTCTCCGCTGCCATCAACGGCGTACGCCTCGAGCCCGGCCTCCTCAAGCTGGGCAGCCAGTAGATCCACCAGCAGGCCCTTGCCGGCGGCCCCGACGTCCAGCACAACGGGAGCCGAGGTGGTGAGGGTGCTGCCGGCCCACTCCAGCACCCCGTCCCAGGCCGGCGCCGGCAGTGCGGAGCCCGAGGGGCGAAGGGAGTAATTCGCGTCGTACCCCAGGCGCTCCAGGCTGGGTCCGATGAGCGGCGTCATGGCCCCGCCGGTGGCCTCATAAAGGTTCCGGTACAGCTGCCCCAGCGCCTGCGCCTCCGCGGCAAACTCATACTTTCCGGGTTCCCTGGCCATGGCGCTGACAAGGGAATCCGCCCGGAACCGGGACCAGTCGGCGTCGAACCGTTCCACCAGGGCCAGCAGGCGCGCGCGGAGGGCGGAATCGAGCGGCTGCGGCGTTGATATTTCCCAGCGCGTTCCGATCCCCTCAAACGCAAAATCCTCCCAGCCGACCGGCACGTTCTATCGCGCTTCCGACTTGATCTGCTCCACGGCCTGGTTGAAGCCGCCACTGGTGAGGGAGGAGCCGGCAACCTTGGAAACATTGAGCTGATCAATGCTCTTGCCTACCACCTGCCCCGCGATCCCACCGGCGAACTCGCCCTGGAACTTGCGGGTGTTCGGGTTGGAGGGGTGCTGCGTGATCTGCACGTCCGTGACGGTCCCGGATGCCAGGGTCAGTTCCACGCCCACAGTTTCGGTGCCGTTGGGTGAGACGTACGTCCCATCCGCGCTGTAGGTGCCGTCTTTGTAGTCCGCTCCGCTGCCGGCCGGGGTTGACGCGCCGGGTGCTGGAGCGCTTCCGGTGTTGCTGCTTCCGGTGGCTGCGGGTGCGGGGGAGGAGTCCCCGGCAGAAGGGGCGCAGGCGGCTACCGTTCCGGCCAGGGACAGGCCGGCGATCCCGGCATAAACACTTTTACGGACTGCGGGCCTCATCGGGGTTCTCGTTTCGTCGGTGGACTCGGTGTGGAAATGCCAGGTGGTTACGTGTTGTCAACGCCGAACCCAGCGTATTGGTTCAACCTGTACCCGCATTCCCTGTTTCCTGTGGATCCCCGGTGCATCAAAAACGCCTGAATTACTTGCTGTTACTGGGCCCCCGGTAGGCTAGAGGGGTGACTCCCGAAGAACTCTCCCTCGCCATATCCGCCTGCCTGAAGGAAGCCGTCGCCGCCGGCGACATCGCCCTTCCTGCATCAGCCGTGCCTGATGAGGTGCGCGTGGAGCGGCCAAAGAACAGGGACCACGGAGACTGGGCCACCAATATCGCCCTTCAGCTGGCCAAACAGGCGGGCACCAACCCCCGGGAATTCGCCACGATCCTCAGCGCGCGGCTGAAATCCATCGACGGCGTTTCCGCGGTGGATATCGCCGGGCCGGGGTTCCTGAACATCACCGTGGACGCCGCCGCTGCCGGCGCCCTCGCCAAGGCGATTGTGGAAGCCGGAAAGCAGTACGGCACCAACTCGGCGCTCGCCGGCCACACGGTGAACATGGAGTTCGTTTCCGCCAACCCCACCGGGCCCCTGCATATTGGACACACCCGCTGGGCAGCCTTGGGCGATTCGATCGCCCGCGTCCTGCGCGCTTCCGGTGCCGAGGTCACCGCTGAGTACTACATCAACGACGCCGGCACCCAGATGAACGTGTTCGCCCACTCCGTTTACAACCGGCTCCACGGCCTGCCCGTGCCCGACGGCGGCTACCCCGGCCAATACATTGCCGACCTCGGCCATGAGGTCCTCACCGAGCACCCCGGCATCCGCGAACTGACCGAAGTGGCTGCCCTCCCGGTCATCCGCGCCGCGGCCTACAAGGCGCAGATGAAGGACATCAAGGCCACCCTCGCGGACTTCGGCGTGGAGTTTGACGTCTTCTTCTCCGAGCAGGAACTGCACGACGCCGGTGCCATCGAAAGTGCCGTGGCGCGGCTGCGCGAGCAGGGCCACGTGTTCGACGACGGCGGTGCGGTCTGGCTGCGGACCACGGACTTTGGCGACGACAAGGACAGGGTGATGATCCGCGCCAACGGCGAACCCACCTACTTCGCCGCGGACGCCGCCTACTACCTGTCCAAGAAGGACCGGGGATTTACCGAGAAAATCTACCTGCTGGGTGCGGACCACCACGGGTACATCAACCGGCTCAAGGCCATTGCGGCCGCCGCCGGCGACGATCCCGAAGTCCATATCGAAGTGCTGATCGGCCAGCTTGTCTCTGTCAACGGGGCCAAGCTGTCCAAGCGCGCCGGCAACATCATCGAGCTCAAGGACCTGATCGACTGGCTCGGGAAGGACGCTGTCCGCTACTCCCTGGCCCGGTTCCCTGCGGATTCGCCGCTGACCCTCGACCCGGAGCTGCTGAAGAAGCACAGCAACGAAAACCCGGTGTTCTACGTCCAGTACGCCCACGCCCGCTCCCGGGGCGCCGCCCGGAACGCCGTGGCCGCCGGTGTGGAACGCCAGGTGGACGGCACGGACTCCTTTGACGCTTCCCTGCTGGACCACGCCACAGAGAATGAGCTGCTTTCCTACCTGGGCAGCTACCCCTCGATCGTGGCCAAAGCCGCCGAACTGCGCGAGCCGCACCGGGTGGCCCGGCACCTTGAAGTCATTGCCGGTGCCTACCACCGCTGGTATGACGCCTGCCGTATTGCTCCCATGGGGGACGAAGCCGTGACCGACGTCAACCGCACGCGCCTGTGGCTCAACGACGCCACGAGCCAGGTGCTGGCCAATGGCCTGGACCTGCTGGGCGTTTCGGCGCCGGAACGGATGTGATCCCCATGTCACCGCAGAACGAGGATTTCGCGGGCCAGGCATCCCCGCTGGCACCCGAATGGTTGTCTGTCCCCGCGGACCTGAATGCCCTTGAGCCCAAGATGTGGGCACAGGACGCGGCCCGCAACGAGTCCGGCGAACTCACCCTGGGCGGCATTCCGGTCAGCGAGCTCCACCGGCAGTACGGAACCCCGCTGTTCGTCATGAGCGAGAACGATTTCCGCGCCCGCGCCCGCGCCTTTAGCGACGCGTTCAACAATGCGTTTGCCGATATTTGCGGGGGAGTGGACGTCTACTACGCAGGCAAATCGTTCCTGTGCACCGCTGTGGTGCGCTGGGTTGAAGAAGAAGGCCTCCGGCTGGATACTGCCTCCGGTGGTGAGCTCGCGGTCGCGGCAAGGGCCGGCATTCCCGGCGCAGACGTCGCCCTGCACGGCAACAACAAGTCCGACCTTGAGATCCACCGTGCGCTGGACATGAAGCTGGGCAGGATTGTGGTGGACAGCCTCGGCGAGCTGGTCCGGGTTGGCGACATCGCACAGCGCCGGGGCGAGCAGGCCAAGGTCATGCTGCGGCTGACGCCCGGCGTGCACGCCCACACCCACGAGTTCATCGCCACTGCCCACGAGGACCAGAAGTTCGGCCTTTCCATGGCCGCGGATACCACTGAACAGGCCGGCCTGTCGGCTGCCGAGGAGGCCGTCGCGGCTGCGTCGGCGCATCCGGGCATCGAACTGCTGGGGCTGCACTGCCACATCGGCTCCCAGATCTTCGAGCCGGACGGTTTTGCCCTGGCCGCCCAGAAGCTCCTCCGCTTCCTCGCCGCCATGCAGGAAAAGTACTCCATCGTCCTGCCGGAACTGGATCTTGGCGGCGGTTACGGCATTGCCTACACGCCGGTGGACACCCCCCGTCCCGCATCGGAAATTGCGGAGGCTATGGCCGCCGTCGTGCGTTCCACCTGCGCTGAACTGGGCATTGACGCTCCCCGCATCTCCATCGAACCCGGCCGCGCCATTGTGGGCAGCACCACCTTCACCCTCTATGAGGTGGGAACGCTCAAGACCGTCCGCGTGGATGCGCCCGCCGCGGACGCGAGTGACGCGGGCAACAACGTTACGTATCCGCGGCGCTATGTTTCGGTGGACGGCGGAATGAGCGACAACGCCCGCCCGGTGCTGTACGACGCGGATTACTCCGCAATCCTGGCGTCCCGCACGTCCGCCGCCGGCCCGCAGCTGTCCCGCGTGGTGGGCAAACATTGCGAGAGCGGCGACATAGTTGTTAGAGATGTATATCTGCCCGAGGACGTGGCAGCCGGTGATCTGCTTGCTGTACCGGGTACCGGCGCCTACTGCTGGGCCCTGTCAAGCAACTACAACTATCTGGCCCGGCCGGGCGTTGTCGCGGTGCGCGACGGATCTGCCCGGCTGATTGTCCGCGGGGAAACCGAAGAAGATCTGCTGAACCGCGACATGGGAGTCTGAATGACCGAATTGCGAACCCTGAAAGTGGCCCTGCTGGGCTGTGGCAACGTTGGGGCCCAGGTTGCGCGGATTCTCATCGAGGACGCCGACACCCTTGCCGCCCGCGCGGGAGCGAAGCTGCAGCTGAGCGGCATCGCCGTGCGCAATGTCCACGCCAAGCGCGACGTCGACCTTCCGCAGGACCTTTTCACCACCGACGCCGACACGCTGGTGAAGGACGCGGACCTGGTCATCGAACTGATGGGCGGCATCGAACCCGCCCGCACCCTGATCCTTTCCGCACTCCGCAACGGTGCCTGCGTTGTCACGGGCAACAAGGCGCTTGTGGCGCAGGACGGCCCCACCCTCCACGAGGAGGCTGACAAGGCAGGCGTCCAGCTCTCCTACGAGGCCGCCGTCGCCGGTGCCATTCCCATCCTGCGGCCCATCCGCGACAGCCTCGCCGGCGACCGCATCACCCGTGTCCTGGGCATCGTCAACGGCACCACGAACTTCATCCTTGACCAGATGGACACCACCGGAGCCCAGTTCGCCGACGCCCTCGCCGAAGCGCAGCGGCTCGGCTACGCGGAGGCGGACCCCACTGCCGACGTCGAAGGCCACGATGCCGCCGCGAAGGCCGCCATCCTTGCCTCGCTCTCCTTCCACACCCGGTTTGCCCTGGAAAACGTCCACTGCGAAGGAATCACCGCCGTCACTGCGGCGGATATTGCCGCGGCCAAGGACGCCGGCTTTGTCATCAAGCTGCTGGCGATTGCGGAAAAGCTGAATGTTGCAGACACAGAAGCAGGCGGCGGCGAGGGCGTCTCCGTGCGCGTGCACCCCACGCTGCTTCCCCGCGAGCACCCGCTGGCCGCCGTCCACGGCGCCTTCAACGCAGTGTTCATCGAAGCCGAGAACGCCGGCGAACTGATGTTCTACGGCCAGGGAGCCGGCGGCACTCCCACGGCGTCCGCCGTCCTGGGCGATCTGGTCTCGGCCGCGCGCAGCCTGGTCCTCGGCGGCCCGGGCCGCACGGAAACGACCACCGGCCAGGTTGCGGCGCTGCCGATCGACGCGGCCGTCACCAGCTACTACATCGGGCTCGACGTCGCCGACCAGCCCGGCGTGCTGGCACGGATTGCCCAGCTCTTCGCTGAGCATGGCGTGTCCATCGAGATCATGCGGCAGACCATCCACCGTGATGCGGAGTCCAACGTGGAATCCGCCGAACTGCGGATTGTCACCCACCGCGCGTCAGAGGCTGCCCTTGCGGCCACCGTCCAGGCCGTGAAGGGCCTGGACGTCATCAACTCAGTTACATCCGTTCTGCGGGTAGAAGGAGTCTAAGTGGCTCACCAATGGCGCGGTGTCATCCGCGAATACGCTGACCGTCTGCCCGTGACGGAATCCACCAGGGTGATCACCCTGGGCGAGGGCGGCACCCCCCTGGTGCACGCGCAGAAGCTTTCGGAACTCACCGGTTCCGAGGTGTACCTCAAGGTGGAGGGCATGAACCCCACCGGTTCCTTCAAGGACCGCGGCATGACCATGGCCATGACGGCAGCCGTTGCCTCCGGCGCGAAAGCGGTTGTCTGTGCCTCCACGGGCAACACCTCCGCCTCCGCTGCTGCCTACGCCACGGCCGCCGGCCTGAAGTGCGCCGTCCTGGTGCCCGAAGGCAAGATTTCCATGGGTAAGCTCAGCCAGGCGATCGCGCACGGCGCCACGCTGCTCCAGGTGGACGGCAACTTTGACAACTGCCTGGACATCGCCCGGAAGCTGGGGGAGTCCTACCCGGTGTTCCTGGTGAACTCGGTGAACCCTGCCCGCATCCAGGGACAGAAGACCGGCGCCTTCGAAATCGTCGACGCCCTGGGCGACGCTCCGGACATCCACGTCCTGCCGGTGGGCAACGCCGGAAACATCACCGCGTACTGGAAGGGCTACAAGGAGTACTCCGCTCCGTTCGAGTCCGAGACGGCCGGCACCCTTCCCGCAGTCTCCACCCGGACCCCTGCGATGTGGGGCTTCCAGGCGGCAGGTGCGGCGCCGTTCGTCGCGGGCCATCCCATCACCGAGCCTGACACCATCGCGACGGCCATCCGTATTGGCAACCCCGCCTCCTGGGACGGTGCCATCGGCGCCCGCGACGAGTCCGGCGGGCTGATCGACTCCGTCACGGATGAGGAAATCCTGAGCGCCCACCGCTGGTTGTCCGCCCGCGAAGGAGTCTTCGTCGAGCCGGGCTCGGCCGCCGGTGTGGCAGGGCTCCTCAAGAAGCACGCCGCCGGGGAAGTCCCCTCCGGCAAGACCATCGTCATCACCGTCACGGGCCACGGGCTCAAGGACCCCCAGTGGGCCCTGCGCACCGAGGACGGCAGCGACGTACAGCCGGTCAAGGTACCCAACGACGTGGTCACGGTTGCTGCTGAACTGGGACTGGAAGAAAAATAGCCTTGGAAACCACTTCGCCGGCCGCCGTCGGACTGCAACGTATCGAGGCCGGCCAGATTGTCACCGTCCGGGTGCCGGCAACCACGGCCAACCTGGGCCCGGGCTATGACAGCCTGGGCTTGGCCCTGGCACTGCACGACACCCTGACAGTGGAGAGCCTGGAAGCGGACGAGCTGCTGTTCGAGCTTCGCGGCGAAGGCGCGGAAACCCTGCCCCGGGATGCAAGCCACCTGGTCGTCAGGGCCATGGAAGCGGCGTTCGAAAGGCTCGGTTTCCGCCACGGCGGCCTGAAGGTGACCGCTGACAACGTCAACCCGCACGGCCGCGGCCTCGGCTCGTCCGCCTCCGCCGTAGTGGCGGCAGTATCGGCGGCCAATGCCATGGTGCCGGAGGCGCACCGACGGGGCCGGGACTGGATCCTGCAGCTGACCAGTGAAATCGAAGGCCACCCTGACAACGTGGCACCCGCCATTTTCGGCGGACTGGCGCTGTCCTGGCAGGACAGTGACCAGTACAGCAGCACCAGCGCCACGGTGGTTGATTCGATCATCCCGGTCGTGGCGGTCCCGGACTTCGAACTGTCCACGGAGGCGGCACGCGCCCTCTTGCCGGCATCGGTGGGCCACCACGCCGCTGCCATGAACGCGGGCCGCGCAGCCCTCCTGATCCACGCACTGACGCATAAGCCCGAGTTCCTGCTGGCCGGCACCGAGGACTATCTGCACCAGAGCTACCGGGCCGAGGCAATGCGGCCCAGCGCGGCCCTTATCGGTGCGCTGCGCGCCGCGGGCCACGCCGCCGTCGTCTCGGGTGCCGGGCCCACGGTGCTGGTCCTTGCCAACGGTGAGGCCGAAGCCGCCGCCGCTGTGGCTTTCATCGGGGAGTTCAATGCGGCCAACACGCCGGATATCTCCTGGCGGGTGCTGAAGCTGGCAGTGGACGTCGAAGGTGCTAAGGTGGACTTGCACCGGCGGTAATTCCGCCTATCTGATCTGCTATTGCACTTAGTTGCCGCCTGGTCTCTTACTGCGCAATCTATTCCGGTGCCGCCTGCTAGGTCTGTCGCAGGAATCTGCAGCACTTAAACTGCCCCTGAAGCGTCAGTCCGGCGTCCCGTCATGGGCGGAGCGCAAGGTGAATCAGTATCCGGCCCTGCTGGCCGAAATCCAACCGGCAAGGCCGAACAATCCGGCTGCAGATCTGAACTGCAGCCCAGATCAAATCATCGCGCCCAGCTCCCAGTCTGGACGCCGTCGAGGGGGAAGGATCCTTCGTGACCGAAACCACTGAGCTGTCGCCAGCTGTGGAACTATCATCTTCTGCTGCCGAATCACCGGCAGCACCCGCCAAGAGCAGCGGCCTTGCCGGCCTCAAGCTCGCCCAGCTGCAGGCACTCGCCAGCCAGCTCGGCATTTCAGGCGGTTCCCGGATGCGCAAGGGGGACCTGGTTTCGGCCATCTCTGCCCACCGCGCCGGCACCCCCATGACCAAGGCTCCCGCCAGGGCAACAGAAAAGGCCGTCGAAGCCGCGGCCGTCTCCACCGCGGTGACCTCCCCGGCCGCCGCCGAGGCAACGGAAGCTCCTGCTGAAGGAACCCGGGCGCGCCGCGGCCGCAGCCGCCGCGCAGTCAGCGACGGAGTTGTGGCCCCTGCCGCTGCCGAGCCGGCCGCTGCCGAAACCAGCAGCGCCGCTCCGGTTGAGGCACCCGCCGCCGAGGCAGCCGAAGCACCCGAAGGCGCCACCGAGCGCCGCCAGCCGCGCACCCGCAACCGCCGCCGCGGTGAAGCAACCGCTGCGCCGCAGGCTGCCGAAGCCGCCGAGGCTCCCGCTGAGCAGGCCGACGCCGACCAGCGCGTGTCAGAACAGCGCACGTCAGAACAGCGCGCGTCAGAACAGCGCACCGAAGCCCCCGCCGAAGCCGGCGAGGCAGGCCAGCGCACCGACCGCCGCGAAGCCGGCCGCACCCGTGGACGCGACAACAGCGGACGCGACAACGCCGGCCGTGACAACGCAGGACGCGACAACGCTTCCCGCGACAATGCAGACGGCGGCCGGGACAACACCGGCAGCCGCGAGGCAGGCCAGCGCGATGGCGCCCGCCGCGATGACAACCGCGACACCCGCGACGGCGATGACTCCGACGGCGGCAGCCGGCGCAACCGGCGCAACCGCCGCGACCGGAACGACCGCAATGACCGTTCCGGCGGCCAGGACCGGGACAACAACTCCCGGAACGACCGCTTCCGCGACCGCAATGACCGCCGCCGCGGCCGTTCCCAGGGGCCGGACGTCGACGACGTCGAGGTTACCGAGGACGATGTCCTGCTGCCCGTAGCCGGCATCCTCGACGTCCTGGAGAACTATGCGTTCATCCGCACCTCCGGCTACCTGCCGGGCCCCAACGACGTCTACGTTTCCCTGGCCCAGGTCAAGAAGTACAACCTGCGCAAGGGCGACGCCGTCGTCGGCGCCATCCGTGCACCCCGCGAAGGCGAAGACCGCAGCCAGCAGTCCGCCCGCCAGAAGTTCAACGCCCTGGTCCGCGTCACCTCGGTGAACGGCAAGACCGCCGAAGAGCTCAAGGACCGCGTCGAGTTCGCCAAGCTGGTTCCGCTCTACCCGTCCGAGCGCCTGCGGCTGGAAACCGATCCCAAGAAGATCGGCCCCCGCGTCATCGACCTCGTGGCTCCCATCGGCAAGGGCCAGCGCGGCCTGATCGTTTCGCCCCCGAAGGCCGGCAAGACGCTCATCCTGCAGTCCATCGCCAACGCGATCACCACCAACAACCCTGAGGTCCACCTCATGATGGTGCTGGTTGACGAACGCCCCGAAGAAGTCACGGACATGCAGCGCACCGTCAAGGGCGAGGTCATTGCCTCCACCTTCGACCGTCCTGCCGATGACCACACCACCGTGGCCGAACTTTCCATCGAACGCGCCAAGCGCCTCGTGGAAATGGGCATGGACGTGGTGGTACTGCTGGACTCCATGACCCGCCTGGGCCGCGCCTACAACCTGGCAGCGCCGGCCTCCGGCCGCATCCTGTCCGGTGGCGTGGACTCCGCGGCGCTGTACCCGCCGAAGCGCTTCTTCGGTGCAGCCCGCAACATCGAAAACGGCGGCTCGCTCACCATCCTGGCCACCGCGCTCGTGGAGACCGGTTCCAAGATGGACGAGGTCATCTTCGAGGAGTTCAAGGGCACCGGCAACATGGAGCTCCGCCTGTCCCGCCAGCTGGCAGACAAGCGCATCTTCCCGGCCGTGGACGTCAACGCGTCCGGCACCCGCCGCGAGGAGAACCTGCTCTCGCCCGAGGAAGTCAAGATCATGTGGAAGCTGCGCCGCGTCCTCTCCGGACTCGAGACCCAGCAGAGCCTCGAACTCCTGACCAACAAGATCCGGGAAACCCAGAGCAACGTCGAGTTCCTCATGCAGGTCCAGAAGACGACGCTTGGCGCGAAGTCGGATAACGACAAGTAGCTAAGCCAGGGGTGGGGCCGTCGCATATTTTTGCCGGCCCCGCCCCTTCGCGTTGCAGCTGACGTACTGCGTACGTCAGCTGCAACGCTCCGACAGGCCCGATGCCACTCCCTGGCCGGCAAAAATATGCGACGACTGCCGTACGTCACCTGCCGCTGTAGGCGTCATTAGACTGTTACTCAGCGCGTTGAAAGGTTTTGAAAATGTTTGAGTCCGTACAGGGCCTGCTTGATGAGCATGATGCTATCCAGGCGCAGTTGGGGGATCCTGCTGTTTATGCTGACCAGCGGCTTGCCCGGAAACTGGGGCGGCGTTCGGCTCAGCTCAATGGCATTGTTGAGGCCTACCACAAGTGGGAAGGCCTCCGGGATGACCTTGCCGCTGCCAAGGAGATGGCCTCGGAGGATCCGGAGTTCGCGGCTGAGGTCCCTGAGCTGGAAGCCGCCCTTGAGGTGGCCGCTGCGAAACTGCGCCGCCTTCTCATCCCGCGCGATCCTGACGATGCCCGCAACGTGATCCTCGAGGTCAAGGGCGGTGAAGGCGGCGACGAAGCCGCCCTGTTTGCCGGTGACCTGCTCCGTATGTACACGCGGTACGCGGAGTCCCGGGGCTGGAAGACCGAGATCATTTCCGCCACCGAATCCGACCTCGGCGGCTACAAGGACGTCCAGGTTGCCGTCAAGGGGAGCTCGAACGATCCTGCAGAGGGCGTCTACGCGCGCCTGAAGTTCGAAGGCGGCGTGCACCGGGTCCAGCGCGTTCCCGTCACGGAATCGCAGGGCCGTATCCACACCTCCGCTGCCGGCGTCCTTGTCCTCCCCGAAGTGGATGAACCCGAAGAGCTGGAAATCAACCAGAACGACCTCAAGATCGACGTCTACCGGTCTTCCGGTCCCGGCGGCCAGTCCGTTAACACCACTGACTCCGCTGTGCGCATCACCCACCTTCCCACGGGCATCGTGGTTGCCATGCAGAACGAAAAATCCCAGCTCCAGAACCGTGAAGCGGGCATGCGCGTGCTCCGGGCACGCATCCTGGCGCACCAGCAGGAGCAGATCGACGCCGAGAACTCGGCTCAGCGGAAATCCCAGATCCGCACCATGGACCGTTCGGAGCGCATCCGTACCTATAACTATCCGGAGAACCGCATCGCGGACCACCGCACCGGGTACAAGGCGTACAACCTGGACCAGGTCATGAACGGCGACCTCGAGCCCGTCATCCAGTCCGCCATCGAGATGGACGAACAGGCGCGCCTGGACGCCATCGGCGACTAGTCCTTTCGGCACACAGCAGACATGACACTCGAGCCAGGCCAGTCGCTCGCGGACGCCGTCAGCGCGGCAACGGACATACTCCGTGACGCCGGCGTCCCCAGTCCGCGGGTGGACGCGGAGCTGCTGGCGGACCACCTGCTGAATGTGGGGCTCGGCCGGCTGCGTGCCATGATGCTGGGGGATGCACCCGCGCCGGAAGGCTATGCGGCGCTGGTGGCGGAGCGCGCCAGCCGCGTACCGCTGCAGCACATCACGGGGGTGGCGTATTTCCGCTACCTCGAACTGGCCGTCGGCCCCGGCGTTTTCGTGCCCCGCCCCGAGACCGAATCGGTGGTGCAGCTGGTCATCGACCACGTCCGGGGGATGGCCCACCCGAGGATCGTCGACCTCGGGACGGGCTCCGGCGCCATCGCAGGCTCCATCGCCCACGAAGTGCCGGGCGCGGAGGTGCACGCCGTCGAGTTCAGTCCCTTCGCCCATGCCTGGGCAGCAAAAAACCTGGGCCCGCTGGGTGTCCGGCTTGTCCTGGGGGACCTGCGGAACGCGCTGCCAGAGCTGAACGGGACTTTCGACGTCGTGGTGTCCAACCCGCCGTACATCCCCGCCGAAGCCGTCCCCAACGAGCCGGAAGTGGCCCTCCATGATCCGCCTGAGGCGCTGTACGGCGGGGGAGCGGACGGCATGGAACTTCCGACGGCGGCCGCTGCCTCCGCCGCCCGCCTCCTGCGCCCGGGCGGCTACTTTGTGATGGAGCATGCAGAAGTCCAGGCGGGATGGATTTCCGACCATTTGGCGGGTTCAGGAAACTGGACCGGAATCAGGACGCACCTGGACCTCAACGGCAAGGAGCGCGCCACCAGCGCCCTGCTCGCGGATCCGGACCACAGCGAATGAAAGAATAGGCGAGTGACCACTACCTACAACTGCACCAGTGACGACGAGCGCGCCAAGGGACTCGAGCACGCCCAGCGTGCCATCAGCGAAAAGAAGTGCGTGGTCTTCCCCACGGACACGGTCTACGGGATTGCCGCCGACGCCTTCTCGCCCCAGGCCGTGACAATGCTCCTGGTGTCAAAGGGACGCAGCCGCACCATGCCGCCGCCCGTGCTGATCCCGCGGATCAATGCCCTGGACGGCCTCGCCACGGAAGTGTCGGCCGACGCCCGCAAACTGGCGGAGGCTTTCTGGCCCGGTGGCCTAACCCTCATCCTGCACGCGCAGCCTTCCCTGGACTGGGACCTTGGCGAGACCAAAGGCACGGTGGCACTCCGCATGCCGGACGATGAGATCGCCCAGGAGCTCCTGACTTTGACCGGCCCGCTGGCTGTTTCCTCGGCCAACCGCACCGGCCATGCCCCCGGACAGACGGCTGCAGCCGCGCGCGAACAGCTGGCTGACTCCGTGGAGGTCTACCTTGAAGGCGGCTTCCGGCCGGTCGAAGGAGAAGCAGCGGTACCGTCCACGATTGTCGATGCCACGGGTCCGCGCCTGCGCGTGGTCCGCAACGGTGCGGTGACCCTGGACCAGCTTCGTGAACACGTACCCGGCGTCCTGGGCCTCGGAGAGATCCCCATGGCTGAAGAGGAACCGGTGGAAGCAACGGAAGAACCTGCACCCGCCAACGAGTCTCCGGCCGTTGTGCCTCCTGCTGTTGAATCTCCTGCTGCTGAGTCTGCCTCGGACAAAATTGCAGGAGTCCCGGCTGACGCTGCTGACGAGTCCGCAGCTGAACCGGTTCAGCCGGCGGCATCCGGTTCCTCCGCGGTTGACCCAGCAGCGGCCAAACCTTCGTCTGCTGCTGCCCCGGCGCCGGTTCGGAACCCTGAACCGTGATGGCTCTGGACCGCCAGCGGATTCCGGTCCTGGAGGTTGATGCGACACCGCTCCGGGTTCCCGAGCTGATGGCGGAACTCAGCCGCTTCGTCGAGGAAGGCTCCACGCGCACGGTGCTGGGGCACAACCTGCACAGCGTGACACTGACGCTCTCGGATGAAGGCTTCCGGAACCTCTACCAGCGCAGCGACGTAGTTTTGCTGGACGGTGCACCCGTGCTCTGGCTGTGGGGGAGGACCGGCAAAGCCGAAGGGCCGGTCATGGACTACAGGCTGGGCACCACCGACTGGCTTCCGGCGCTGGGCCAGGTTCACGGTTTGGAGCGGATTGCAGTGATCGGCGCCGGCGCCGAGGCAAATGCTGCGGCCGTTAAGCAACTGGAGTCGATTGTCCCCGGCGCCCGGGTGGCGGGACTGCCCGGTGAGGGCTGGAACGGGGACCTGGAAGACCAGGCTGTTGCGTGGCTGCACGCCCAGCAGCCGCAGCTTGTCCTGCTGGGCCTGGGCATGCCCCTGCAGGAGGAAGTCCTGCAACGGCGCCTGGGCGACATGCCGACTGCCATCTATTGCGCCGTGGGGGGAGCAATCGAACAGCTGGCCGGCTTCCAGAAACTTGCACCGCGCTGGCTGGGCCGGATGGGGCTGGAATGGGCCTGGCGGCTGCTGCTGCATCCCCGACGTGTTGCCTACCGCGTGCTCGGAGAGCCCTGGGTCCTGCTGTGGCTCCTGGGAAACCGGCACTTGAAGCGGCAGATCCCCAGGTCCGGCAGGTAAAAGCCGTTTGACCGGAGGTGCGTCACTGGAACTTCTGGTCCTCCAGCGGGGCAAAGCCCTTGCCGCGCAGGCCGGTGGTGAAGGACCTGGCCCAGCCGACGAACCCCCGCAGGTCCCGCCGCTGCGCGAAGTAGCCCACATAACCGCCCACGTCCGCAACAAAAGAGCGGACACGGAAGTAGCGGCGGATCAGGTAGCCGCGGTTCCGGTAATAGTAGTAGCGCTTGAACGCGGACTCCGGAACGATGACGTGCCAGCCTGCGCCAAAGACATGCTGGGTTTCGGAAAACGCATGCGGGTGGGTGATGGCTGTGGTGGTCACGGTGCCAAACCTGATGCCCGCCTTGCGCAGCCGGATGGTGAAGTCGACTTCGTCGCCACGGATAAACAGCCGCATGTCCGGCAGGCCCACTTTGAAGAAGACATCGGAGCGGATCAGCGCTCCGTTGAAGAAGTGGCCGTCGTTGGGGAGGAAGCCAAGCTTCTCCACCTCGGCGCGGCTGTGCGTCACCTTGCCGTCGAGGCGGAAGAAGAAGGAAAGCCGGTCCGGCTGGCCGGGCGCAGTCACAAGCGGAACCACCGCCTCAAGGTCCCGTGCCTCAGCCTCACGCAGCAGCGTGGCGAGGCATTCAGGATCTGCCGGCTCGGCGTCGTCGTCCATCATCCAGATCCACCTGGCGCCGCTGGCCACTGCCTTGAGCGCTGCCAGGGCGAAGCCGCCCGCACCGCCAAGGTTGGCCTCCGAACGGACATAGTCGACGTTCGGGTGCAATCCGGCTGCTTCGCGCGCCGGGGTTTTGCCGCTGTCAACAAGGCAGATTGTGTCCACCGCGGCCGTCTGGGCGTTGATGGAATCCAGCAGGACAGCAAGTTCCTTCGGCCTGTCGAAGGTCACGGCAGCAACTGCTATGCGGGGGGTCATGGGGGTCCTTTCAGCATGGCTGACAGGGATTTCCCCGCTCGCAATGCGCCAGTGTGGCGCGAAGCCATGAAGCTGTTGGCGCTAGTATCTTTGACTAGAGTCCACTGTAATACAGCCCTGTACGGCACTGCGTATGAGGAAATACGCGCTGCCTGCCGCGCGCTCGGCGACGGAGAAGTTTCATTTATCGAAGAACAGATTCCCGGCCAGTGAGCCCCATAGCCAAGGACCAGCAGCCAGTGCCGTTGCCCGCCTGCAGCGTCCCCCCGGAGACGGAACCCGCCCCATGATCATGTACCTGCTGATGGGGCTGACGGCTGCCGTTGTGTCCTATGCGGCAACGTGGGGGGCGCGGGTCGTCGGCCACCGGCTCGAGCTCCACATGCCCATCCGCAGCCGCGACATGCACTCCATTCCCGTGTCCCGCCTGGGCGGCGTGGCGATCTTCCTCGGCGTCATGGTGGCCCTCATCGTTGCCAGCCAATCGTTTTTCGTGAAGGACATCTACCGGAACAACTTCTCGCCCTGGGGTGTGCTTGCAGGCGCCGCAGTCATAGTCCTGGTGGGCGTCGCAGACGACCTGCTGGACATCCGGTGGTGGGTAAAGCTGATCGGCCAGAGCATTGCAGGCCTGACCGTGGCCATCTGGGGAGTCCAGATGACTATCGTCCCCTGGGTTCCCGAGCCGGTCTACCTTGAGAATGAAACAGTCCGGGTCCTGTTGACCGCCGGGCTGATCGTCACCACGATGAATGCCTTCAACTTCATCGACGGGCTGGACGGCCTTGCCGCGGGCGTCGCCATCATCGGCGGCACGGCGTTCTTCTTCACCGCCTACTGGGTGCACCGCAACGCGGTCCTGCTGGACTATTCAGACCTCGCCACCCTCATAACCGCCGTCCTGGTGGGCAGCTGCCTTGGCTTCCTGCCGCACAACTGGTTTCCGTCCAAGATCTTCATGGGCGATTCCGGCGCCATGCTGATCGGCCTTCTGATGGCCTCCGCCGGTGTGGTGTCCACGGGCCAGATCACCTCGGGCCTGTATGACAGGGTCAACGGCATCTCCACCGTGATTCCCATCCTGCTTCCGTTCGCGGTCCTCTTCCTTCCGCTGCTGGACCTTGGCCTGGCTGTTGTGCGGCGGACTGCCCGCGGACGCTCACCCTGGTCGGCTGACCGCGGACACCTGCACCACAAGCTCCTGGACATTGGCTACTCGCACCGCACGGCAGTCATCCTCATGTACCTCTGGACCGGGATCCTCTCCTTCGGGGGACTGGCCTTCGCTATCTTCCCCTGGCAGATTGTGCTGTCCATTGACCTCTTCGCCACCCTGGTCATGGGCCTCGTCACTGCCTGGCCCTATCTGGCACGCCGGGGCGAAGAGACCCGGGCGTAACGTCCGTGCAGAAATATTTCTATCTCATGTAGAATTTAGGGGCAGCCAAAGCTGCCCCTCCACACAGCCTGTTGGTGATTCGCCGCAGGAGCCGACGATTGGGATCGAATGACCTCCAACGCCGAGTCCGGACCGTTGTCCGGCAACGGAAACGTTGGCGCATCCGGCCCCACGCCGTCACTCTGGCTGCACCTCCTCAAGCTGAGCTCGATCGCTTCGGCGTTCGGAGTACTTCTCTGCGCTGTCCTGGCCCTGCTGCTGGATGGCATGGACGGGGCGCTGTCCAGTTCGTCCGGTGGCCTGCTGGTGATGCTGTTCTTCGGGATCAGCCTCCTCGTGGGGCATTTCGTGGGCCGCACGAACCCCTCCGGAGCCATCGGAATGTTCGTGGCCACCTACTTCGTCAAGGTGGTCGGCTTCGCCGTCGTGCTGTTCTTTGTCGGAGCGCCGCAGTGGCTGGACGGGCGTTGGTTTGTTGCCGGCGCGGTCACCGCCGTGGTGCTGTGGCAGGCTGCTGAGCTCTACGGTTTCAGCAAAGCGCGCCTCCAGATTTACAACGATCCACAAACCAAGGAAAACCCCGATGCGTGATCCTCAGAAGCCGAATGATGGCCGCAGCGGAAACGGCGGACTGAGCGGTTCCGCTCCCGGTGTATCAGGCGACGGAACCAGCGGCGGATACAACGCCGGCATGGCCGTATTCAGCTACATCATTGGCGGAATCATCGTCTGGAGTTTGATAGGGTGGGGACTGGATTACGTGTGGGGAACGCGCTGGATTGTGCTCGCAGGCGCTCTGCTTGGAGCCGTCGGAGGTTTTTACCTTTCCCACATGCATGGCCTTACCAGTTCTCGAAACAACGCTGGGGAGCGCCGTGCTTCCAGCGGGCCGTCCCAGGACGGCGACACTAATGCCAAATAATTTCACAGGGGGAACAGCAGGCCATCAGGCTGCCGGTCCCCGCCCAACGCCCAATGATGGACACTGCAGAGAGGAAACGCGTTGATCGCGCTTGCGCTCCCGGCCCAAGATTCAGGAGAGTTCACTCCTCCTGGTATTAACGAAATGCATTTGCCGGCAATCCTGCCGTGGGGTGCCGCAGAAGGATTCTCCAAGCAGATGCTGCTGGTCCTCCTCTCTGTCGTCTTTATCGCCGTCTTCTTCGTGCTCGCTGCACGCAAGCAGCAGCTGGTACCCGGCAAACTCCAGTTCGCCGGCGAGGCCGCCTACGGCTTCGTCCGCAACGGAATCGCCAAGGACATCATCGGCGGCAAGGACTTCATCAAGTACGTCCCGCTGTTGTTCAGCCTCTTCTTCTTCATCCTGGTGAACAACATCTACGGCGCCATCCCGTTCTTCCAGCTCCCCACGTTCTCCCACGTGGGCGGAGCCTACGTGCTGGCGGGCATCGTCTACTTCACCTGGATCGCCATCGGCGTCAAGAAGAACGGTCTCCGTTACTTCAAACTGGCCACCGTGCCCTCAGGTGTTCCCTGGTACATCCTTCCGATCGTGATCCCGATCGAGATCATCTCCAACTTCCTGGTCCGGCCGGTTACCCACAGCCTCCGTCTGTTCGCCACCATGCTGGCAGGCCACCTCATTGTGATGATCGCCGGCTACGGCATCGAGTTCCTCGTCATGCAGGAGAACATCCTGCTCAAGGGATCCTCGCTCCTGGTCCTGGGCGGCGCGATCGCCATGTACATGCTTGAAGCCCTGATCATGGTCCTGCAGGCCTACGTCTTTACCCTGCTGACCGCGATCTACATCGAAGGCGCGCTTCACGCCGACAGCCACTAAGGCATCCGCCCAACGGCACCGCGCCGCAAGGCGCACTAAAAACTTCCCCTCGCGGGGATAGAGCAACCCAAACAACCTGCCACACGGGTGGCATCTTGAAAGGAAGAAAAATGGAAGGCAATCTCAACCTCGTAGGTTACGGTCTGTCCGCAATCGGCGGTGGTATCGGTGTTGGCCTCGTATTCGCTGCCTACATCAACGGCGTTGCACGTCAGCCGGAAGCACAGCGCGTCCTGCAGCCGATCGCATTCCTCGGCCTTGCGCTCACCGAAGCCCTCGCCATCCTCGGCCTGGTCTTCGCCTTCGTTCTCTAGTCCTTAGAGCGAAGCGAACTTACAGAACCGAGTAGAAAAGGACGGGTGAAATATGAATCAGCTGATCATCTCAGCCGCCACTGAGGGCGAAGTCAACCCCCTGGTTCCCAATGTCTGGGAAATGGGCGTTGTCCTCGTGGGCTTTGCCATCCTCATGTTCATCGTGGTCAAGTTCGTTGTCCCGATGTTCGAAAAGACCTTCGCCGAGCGTGCTGAGGCCATTGAAGGCGGCATTGCAAAGGCTGAAAAGGCCCAGGCTGAGGCTTCTGCTGCACTCGAAGAGTACAAGCAGCAGCTGACCGACGCCCGCACCGAAGCCAACCGCATCCGTGAGGAAGCCCGCGCCGAAGGTGCCCAGATCCTCGCGGATCTCAAGGAGAAGGCAGCTGCAGAGTCTGCCCGCATCACGGCCCAGGCGCACGCACAGATCGAATCCGAGCGCCAGGCGGCCGTTGTGTCGCTGCGCTCCGAGGTCGGCACGCTGGCCACCACCCTGGCTGGCCGGATCGTCGGCGAATCGCTCAACGATGACGAGCGCGCAGCTCGGGTCGTGGACCGTTTCCTGGCAGATCTGGAGACCCAGAACGCAGGTGCAGCTAAGTAATGGCAGGCGTATCGAGCGAATCGCTGGCAACAGCGCTGGCAGCGTTGGAAGCCAAGCTTCCGACGGCGTCGCTGCAGCTGGCAAAGGAACTCTTCGGAATTCTGGGAATGGTGGACAGCTCGGCTGGCTTGCGCCGCGCCCTGACTGACCCGTCCCGCAACGGTGACGAAAAGTCGGCGCTGGTCAGGCAGCTGGTTGGCGGAAAAGTCTCCGCTGATGCTGCAGAGATCGCGGGCGGACTGGCCAGCTTGCGCTGGGCAACTGCCCGTGACATCGGCGATGCACTCGAGACTCTTGCCGCAACGGTGGTCATTTCCGTTGCCGAAAACAAGTCGGCCGTTTCTGCCTCCGGAATCACTGGCCTGGAAGAACTGGAGAACGATCTGTTCTCCTTCAACCAGGCTGTTGCCTCCAACCATGAGGTACAACGTGCTCTGTCCGAAACACAGGCCAGCGCTGCTGCCAGGTCGGCATTTGCCGAAAAGCTGGTGCCGGCCGCCAGTGAGGAAGCAAAAGTCCTCATCAGACAGGCCGTCACCGAGCCCCGCGGCATCAAGCCCACCCGGCTGGTGGAACGTTTCGCGGAGCTTGCGGCCAAGCGCCAGCAGCGCTGGATTGCAACGGTCAATGTGACCCGTCCCCTGACGCAGACGCAGCTTGCACGCCTCCAGGCGGGCTTGAACGCCATGTACGGGCGGGAACTGAAGATCAACGTCAACGTTGATCCGGCACTCATTGGCGGCATCCGCGTCCAGGTCGGTGACGAAGTGCTCGACGCTTCGGTACTCACCAGGCTGGGCGAGCTGCAACGCCAGCTGGCCGGCTAGCCGGACAAGCACAAACAAACTGATAGAAACCCCGGTCATCGGCAACGGTGATCACAAAAACAGGAGAGCAGGGACTGCAGATGGCCGAATTGACCATCAACGCCGACGACGTCCGTAATGCGCTGAACGAGTTCGCGGCGTCCTACGAACCCGGAAACGCAGAGCGCGTAGAGGTCGGCCGCGTAACCACCGCTGGTGACGGCATCGCCCGTGTTGAGGGCCTTCCCTCGGTCATGGCGAACGAGCTGCTTCGCTTTGAGGACGGAACGCTGGGCCTGGCCCAGAACCTCGACGTCCGCGAAATCGGTGTCATTATCCTCGGCGACTTCACCGGCATCGAAGAAGGCCAGGAAGTCCACCGCACCGGACAGGTTCTGTCCGTTCCCGTGGGCGACGCCTTCCTTGGCCGCGTTGTCGACCCGCTGGGCATGCCCATCGACGACCTCGGCGAGATCAAGGCTGAAACCACCCGCGCACTGGAGCTCCAGGCTCCCGGCGTGACCCAGCGCAAGTCGGTGCACGAGCCGATGCAGACCGGGCTCAAGGCAATTGACGCCATGATCCCGATCGGCCGCGGCCAGCGCCAGCTCATCATTGGCGACCGCCAGACCGGCAAGTCGGCCATTGCGATTGACACGATCATCAACCAGAAGGCCAACTGGGCTTCAGGCGATGTGGCCAAGCAGGTCCGCTGCATCTACGTGGCGATCGGCCAGAAGGCGTCCACCATCGCCGCCATCCGCCAGACCCTTGAGGACAACGGCGCACTGGAGTACACCACCATCGTGGCGTCTCCGGCATCCGACCCCGCCGGCTTCAAGTACCTTGCACCGTACGCCGGTTCGGCCATCGGCCAGCACTGGATGTACGGCGGCAAGCACGTCCTCATCGTGTTTGATGACCTCTCCAAGCAGGCTGAGGCCTACCGTGCAGTGTCGCTGCTGCTCCGCCGTCCGCCGGGCCGCGAAGCCTACCCGGGTGACGTCTTCTACTTGCACTCCCGCCTGCTGGAGCGTTGTGCAAAGCTCTCCGACGAACTGGGTGCCGGTTCCATGACGGGCCTGCCGCTGATCGAGACGAAGGCGAATGACGTTTCCGCCTACATCCCGACCAACGTCATCTCCATCACCGACGGCCAGATCTTCCTGCAGTCGGACCTCTTCAACGCCAACCAGCGTCCCGCTGTTGACGTGGGTGTGTCCGTGTCCCGCGTGGGCGGCGCCGCACAGGTGAAGTCCATGAAGAAGGTCTCTGGCACGTTGAAGCTGGACCTCGCCCAGTACCGCGACATGCAGGCATTCGCCATGTTCGCCTCGGACCTGGACGCCGCGTCACGCCAGCAGCTGACCCGTGGCGCCCGCCTCATGGAGCTGCTCAAGCAGGGCCAGTACTCGCCGTTCCCGGTGGAGAACCAGGTTGTATCCATCTGGGCCGGCACCAACGGCTACCTGGACGACGTTCCGGTTGAGGACATCAGCCGCTTCGAGTCCGAGTTCCTGGAGCACCTGACGCACAAGTCCTCGATCCTCACCACGCTGGCGCAGACCAACGTGCTGGACGATGACACCGCGGCAGCTCTGAAGTCGGCCATCGTCGACTTCAAGAAGGGCTTCTTCGGCGAGGGCGACAACCACCTGGTAGGTGCGGGGCATGAGGAATATGCCGCCATCGACGAGGGCCAGGTTGACCAGGAAAAGATCGTCAAGCAGAAGCGCTAGTTCCATTGGCCGGGTGTGCCGGGTCCACAGGACCCGGCACACCCGGCCTACGGAACGCTAGGAAAGGATAAGTATGGGAGCCCAGATCCGGGTCTACCGCCAGAAGATCAGCTCGACCACGTCGATGCGCAAGATCTTCAAGGCGATGGAACTGATCGCTACCTCGCGCATCGGCAAGGCCCGTGCGCGCGTAGCAGCTTCACTGCCTTACGCGAACGCGATCACGCGCGCCGTTTCTGCTGTCGCAAGCCAAAGCGAAATCGACCACCCGCTGACCACTGAGCCGGAGCAGATCCGCCGTGCCGCCGTCCTGGTAATTACCGCGGACCGTGGACTGGCAGGTTCCTACTCGGCCAGCGTGCTCAAGCAGGCGGAAGGTCTCATCGAGCTGCTCCACGAAGAAGGCAAGGAAGTCAAGACTTACGTCGTTGGACGTAAGGCCCAGGCCTACTTCGATTTCCGGAACCGTGAGTATGCACGGGTTTGGACCGGAGGGACGGATTCGCCTGAGTTCAGCACCGCGCGCGAAATTGGCGAGGCACTGCTGGCCGAGTTCGCAACCGACTACGAAGAGGGCGGCGTGGACGAAATCCACGTGGTTTACACCCGCTTCAAGTCCATGGTCACCCAGGAGCCCACGGTCATCCGACTGCTTCCCCTGGAAGTAGTGGAAGAGCAGGCAGCTTCTGAATCGGACCTGTTGCCGCTGTACGAGTTTGAGCCGGAAACGGAGCGCGTTCTTGACGCCCTGCTGCCGCGCTACATCGAGTCACGCATCTTCGCGGCCATGCTGCAGGCAGCAGCTTCTGAGCTTGCTGCACGCCAGCGGGCCATGAAGTCCGCCGGCGACAACGCCACGGACCTCATCAAGAAGTACACGCGTCTGCGCAACACGGCCCGCCAGGCTGAAATTACGCAGGAGCTTTCCGAGATTGTTGCCGGCGCCGACGCCCTCGCGTCCTAGCCTGCAGCAGACCGGATTCCGCTGGACCTGCAACACCACAGATAAACTTAAACCCACGCCATCTACTGAGTGAAGTGAGAGAGATGACTGCCACTGCTACCGAACACGTAGCCGCAACGTCCGGTGCCACCGGCCGCATTGCGCGCGTAATCGGCCCGGTTGTCGACGTCGAATTCCCGGCCGACGCAATCCCGTCCATCTACAATGCCCTCACCACTGAGATTACTCTCAACGGTGTAACCAAGACCATCACGTTCGAGACCGCCCTGCACCTGGGCGACAACCTCATTCGCGCCATCTCCCTGCAGGCTACCGACGGACTGGTCCGCGGAACCAACGTAGTGGACACAGGTGCCCCCATCTCCGTACCCGTTGGCGACGGCGTCAAGGGCCACATCTTCAACGTGCTGGGCCAGCCCCTGGACGTTGCAGAATCGGAACTGGACATCAGCGAACGCTGGCCGATCCACCGCAAGGCTCCGAACTTCGCCTCGCTCGAAGGCTCAACCGAGATGCTGGAAACCGGCATCAAGGTCATCGACCTCCTCACCCCGTACATCAAGGGTGGAAAGATCGGCCTGTTCGGTGGCGCCGGCGTGGGCAAGACCGTTCTGATCCAGGAAATGATCACCCGCGTGGCACGCAACTTCGGTGGTACTTCGGTATTCGCCGGTGTTGGCGAGCGTACCCGTGAAGGTAACGACCTCTGGGTTGAAATGGAAGAGGCAGGTGTCCTCAAGGACACCGCCCTTGTATTCGGCCAGATGGATGAGCCGCCGGGAACGCGCCTGCGCGTGGCACTGTCCGCACTGACCATGGCGGAGTACTTCCGCGATGTGCAGAACCAGGACGTGCTGTTGTTCATCGACAACATCTTCCGCTTCACCCAGGCAGGTTCCGAGGTTTCCACCCTCCTCGGCCGCATGCCGTCCGCTGTGGGCTACCAGCCCAACCTGGCAGACGAGATGGGCCTCCTGCAGGAGCGCATCACGTCCACCAAGGGCCACTCCATCACTTCGATGCAGGCCATCTACGTTCCCGCAGATGACTACACCGACCCGGCTCCGGCAACGACCTTCGCACACCTCGACGCGACCACGGAACTTTCCCGTGAAATCGCCTCCCGTGGTCTGTACCCGGCCGTTGACCCGCTGACGTCGACCTCCCGCATCCTGGATCCCCAGTACATCGGCAAGGACCACTACAACACGGCTGTGCGCGTGAAGCAGATCCTGCAGAAGAACAAGGAACTCCAGGACATCATCGCCATCCTCGGTGTGGATGAACTCTCCGAAGAGGACAAGATCGTCGTGTCGCGTGCACGCCGCATCCAGCAGTTCCTGTCGCAGAACACCTACACCGCCAAGCAGTTCACCGGCGTTGAGGGCTCCACGGTTTCCATCAAGGACACCGTTGAAGGCTTCACCGCGATCTGCGACGGCGACCTTGACCACATCGCTGAGCAGGCGTTCTTCAACGTCGGCGGTCTCGACGACGTCGAGCGCCAGTGGGCCAAGATCCAGGAACAGACCAAGTAATATGGCTGAGCTTGAGGTTGAGATTGTCGCAGCGGACCACTTCGTGTGGTCCGGAGCGGCCAAGATGGTCAAGGCCCGCACCAGCGATGGTGAAATCGGAATCCTGCCCGGCCACTCGCCCCTGCTGGCGATCCTGGCCGAGGGTGAACTGGCGATCCAGCCGGTATCGGGAGACCGTATCGCGGTAGACGTCGACGGCGGGTTCTTCTCCGTGGACAACAACCGCGTGGTCATCGTTGCTGACAACGCCCAGTTGGGCGGCTCGGCTACCGCTGGGATCCGCTAGCATCACTTTGATGGACGCTTCGAGTCTTCCGTTCATCGCCATGGCAATCGCTTTCGGATTGCTGATCTTTGCACTGTGCCTTTCGGGGGTGCGCCGCTTCAACCTGCGGCGTGCCCTCGGCACGGTGGACGCCTCCATTTGCATGGCTGGAAACAGCTGGCAGATGGGGGTTTGTCGTTATCAGGACAACGACCTCGAATGGTTCCGCCTGATGTCATTGAGCGTCCGGCCCAAACACAGGTTCAAGCGCCACAGCCTTGAACTGCTGGGCCGCCGCAAACCCACGGAGGCCGAGGCCGTGAAGGTCCAGCCCGACGTCGTGATTGTGGAACTGCGCTATGAAGGCAAGGACCTGCGCCTTGCCATGAAATTCGACGCCTACACCGGCCTCTCGTCCTGGCTGGAGGCCGGACCGGTCATCGGCGTCGGCACCTGGCGCTAGCCGGCGTGGACTGGCTCTTTGATGTCCGGCTCGTGGACGGGCCGGCCTACTGGTTTTCCCTCCTCTTGGGCCTCGCCGGGGCCGCCTACCTCCTGGTGCCCCCTGCCGGCATCCGCCCCCGTCCCTGGCTGTACCGGGTCCTGGCTGCCGCGGCCGCGGCGCTGGTAATGGTCGGTGCGGTGCACTGGGTCCTCATCAACGTCTTTTCGGTCTTCCCTGCGAACATCCCGGACACGGTGCTGCTCTGGGTGGCGGCGGGCGCAGCTGCGCTCATTCTCCTGGTCCTGCGCCTGCCCCGCGGCAGGTGGCGAAGCCGCGCCACCGGCCTTGCAGCCTCCCTTCTGGTGGCGGTTCTCTGTGGCGTGCAGATCAACGCCTACTATGGGCTCAACCGCACCGTCAGCGACCTCTTCGGCACGGCGCTGGCCCGGATCCCGGTGCTGGAGCAGGAGCTGAGGCGCCAGCCCGGTGAGTCCGACGGCGTCCAACTCCAGGGATGGGCACCGCAGGGGGAGATGCCTTCCGGGGGAGCCCTGCGACGGCACGCTATCCCGGGGGACGTTTCCGGCATGGATACCCGGGAAGCCTACATCTACCTCCCGCCGGCATACTTTGCGCAGAACCGTCCCGCCCTCCCGGTGCTGGTGCTGGTGGCGGGACAGCCGGGTGGTCCGGCAGACTGGCTGACCGGAGGCCAGCTCCAGTCCCACCTGGACTCCTATGCCGCCGCGCATGGGGGAGTCGCGCCCGTGGTGGTGGTCCCGGACCCCAACGGATCACAGTCCGCCAACACCATGTGCATGGACAGCCGGATCGCACGCGCGGACACCTACCTGTCGCAGGACGTTCCGCACTGGATAAAGTCCACGCTCGCCGTCGAAACAGACCACCGCAAGTGGGCTGCCGGCGGATTTTCCTTCGGCGGTACCTGCGCGCTGCAGCTGGGCACCCGGCATCCGGACCTCTTCCCCTCCGTTTTGTCCTTCTCCGGCGAGGCGGAGCCGGCGATTGCCAAGGAGCGCCACAAGACCATCGAGGCATCTTTCCCCGGAGATCCTGAGTCTTTCATCCGCCAAACACCGCTGGCCATCATGGAGCGGCAACGCTTTGAAGGCAGCGGACTCTACCTGACCGCCGGGCAGGACGATCCCGAATTCGTCGGATACCTCCGTACCGTGGCCGCAGCGGCGGAGGAGGCCGGGTTTACGGTGCGCTCCTACGAGGTGGAAAGCACCGGCCACTCCTGGGATACGTCGTCGAAGCGTATTGCGGACGCACTCGATTTCCTGGCCCAGCGGTGGGGACTGTACGGGTGACCGCGGATAAGCAGGTGCGGACTGCCCGCCTTGCCTGGTCCACGGTGGCGCTGCCCGCCCTTAGGGATGCAACGGCTGCGCTGAAGTCGGCTCCCTTCACATTGGGGATGCTCGGACTCTTCCTGGCCACAGCGGCAGTGACCGGGAGCTTCGTGGCGGGGCCACCCGAACAGCTGATGGGGCTTGCGGGCGTCAGCGGTCCCGGGCTCCGGGACGGTAACTGGTGGTCCCTCTTCACCAGCATGTTCTTCGCCACGAATCCGGCTGCCTACCTGGCGGCTGCCCTGATGATCGTTGTGCTGCTGGGTCCCGCGGAGCGCAGGCTGGGAACCCGTGCGGCCGTTGCGCTGGTGCTGGGCGGCCAGTTTTCCGCCGTCACGCTGTTCCTGCTGGTGACCCAGGTGGCCGGATATGTCGGTGACGGCTGGTTGGACCAGATGGCCGATGATGTCCTGGTGGGCCCGTATGCCCCGCTGCTGACGGCGGGCATGGCGGCAAGCGCGCGGCTGCCGGTCCTGTGGCAGCGCCGGCTGCGGACGGCAGTGCTGTCCATCTCGCTCCTGCTGGTCCTGTACGTGGGGCACGCTGAAACTGTTATCGGGTTCTTGGGGGCCGTACTGGGGCTGCTGGCGGGGTGGTGGATCCAGGGGGACCACGGCCAGCTGCACCGGCACCGTTCAACGGGGCGGGAAACAAGGAACCTCCTGGCCCTAACCGTCGCGGTATTTGCCGTGGGGCCGATCCTGGCTGGCGTCACCCGGGCGCCCACGGGTCCGCTGGCCCTTCTGCGCGACGTGGTCCTAAACCCGCTCCCAACGCTTGGCCAGCTGGCGTTCAACTGCGGCGACACGGTGCAGGCTTCCTGCCTGGAAGCGGGGCGGGCGGGTTTTGCAGGTCCGGTCGGGCTGGCCCTGGCAGTGGTTCCGGTAGCCCTGCTGCTGATCTGTGCGGACGGCATGCGCCGAGGCCGGCGCCTTGCCCTGAACATCACCATCGGCATCCAGCTGGCAGTGACGGCCATGGCCGCCGTCTACCTTGCCCTCTTCGCCCTGCTGGCCACGAGGGGCCAGGTTCCCAACGCCCGACCGATGGGCTCCGCGTTTGCCCACGTGCTTCCCCTGGTGGTGGTGCCGCTGCTGCTTGCCCTGGTCTTGTGGTTGAACCGGCGGCAATTCCGCGTGCAGACGGCGCCGTCCGCGCGCCGCATGCTTGCCGCGGTGGTGGGAGGAACGTGGCTTGCCCTGGCCGGCTCCTACGCGCTGGCCTGGTTCTGGTCGGGAGGGCTGGAGCGCGACGGCGGGTTGCTGGGACTGCTGGCCGAGCTGTCCCGGCAGTACGTCCCCATTCCCATCCCGCAGCACTACCGCAGCGTTTTTGCGGAACGCAACGCCCTGGAGTCCGTTCTTTTTGCCTATGCCGGACCGGTGTTCTGGGTCATCGCGCTGGCGGCAGTGTGGTGGGTGCTGCTGGGTAAAGCCCATGGCACCGATTCCGGCGTGGTGGACCGGGACCGGGCCCGGTCGCTTCTGCATCAGGGTGGCGGCCCGCTCTCGTGGATGGCGCTGTGGGAACCCAACACCTACTGGTTCAGCCCCGGCGGCACGGGTGCGGTGGCCTTCCAGCAGCATGGAAGTGTTGCCCTCACCCTCGGTGGAGCCTTCGGACCCAAGGAGGCACAGCAGCGGGTCACCGGGGAATTCCTGGCCTACTGCCGGAGCCACGCGCTGATTCCGGCGCTGTACTCCTGCGATGACACACTGTGGCCGGCACTGCAGGAACAGGGGTTCGCCCGGGTGGCCGTTGCCCAGGAAACACGGTTGCCGATCCGCGAACTCGAGTTCAAGGGAAAGGAATGGCAGAACGTCCGGACAGCGCTGAACCGGGCCGCGAAGCTGGGCGTGCGTGCGGTGTGGGGGCCGTACCATTCGCTGCCGGCGGCGCTCCGCTCAAGGTTGAGCGAGGTGTCCGAGGAATGGGCAGCAGGAAAATCCGTCCCTGAGATGGGCTTCACGCTGGGCGGTGTGGACGAGCTTGAGGACGAGGAGGTGCTGTGCTGCCTCGCCGTGGATGGCAACGGAACAGTCCACGGGGTGACCAGCTGGCTTCCCGTGTACGACGGCGGGCGGCTGGCCAGCCGGACGCTGGACGTCATGCGGCGCGGCGCCGAAGGATTTCCAGGGGTAATGGAGTTCCTCATCGCATCTGCGGTCCTGGAGCTGCGCGACTCCGTGGAGGTCATCTCCCTGTCCGGTTCTCCGCTGGCAAAGGTTCCCGTGGGGCAGGCAGGTTCCCCTGCGAACGGTCCGGCCGGGAGTCAGGAGAGCGGGGAGGACGGGCAGCCGGGGCCGGAGAACCTGGTAAAGATCCTGGACCTGGTGGGGCATGCGCTCGAACCCGTCTACGGCTTCCGTTCCCTGGCGGCGTTCAAGTCCAGGTTCAAGCCCGAGTACCGCGCCCTGTACCTTTACTACCAGGACCCGCTGCATCTGCCGGCCATTGGCCGCGCGCTGACCCGTGCCTACCTTCCCGGACTTTCGCTTGCGCAGGGCGCCCGCCTGGTGCGCAGTTTAGTGAAGTGAATACCGGCGCAGTTTTAATGGGTTTTCTGCCATTCAGGGGTGGGCCGGAATCCGCGCGCGTTGTGTGTTGGATTTGCACGACTGTAAAACGGAATAAAAAATGGCCCCGGCATGAATGAACTGGTCCCCGATAGTTGGACTGGCCAAGTAAGATCCTAAGCCGCGAGGGCCTGGGCTCGGTATTGCACCGGGCTCAGGCCCTCGAGCTTTGTCGAGATCCGGTCGTTGTTGTACCAGCGGATGTACTCGTTTAGGTTTGCGGTCAGTGCGTCGGTGCTGATGAACCGAACGTGGTGGAACATCTCTTCCTTGAGGTGGCCGAAGAAGTTTTCCATCACGGCGTTGTCGTAGCAGTTTCCCTTGCGGGACATGGATTGGGCTGCGCCGGCGTCCTTGAGGAGCGATTTCCATGAGGCGTGACGGTACTGGAAGCCCTGGATGCTCTCCTAAGTGTCAAGCGGCGTTTCGGTGTTGTCTGGTGTTCGGGACGATGTGCTGGCGGCCGGGGTTGAGTACGAAGTAGACCTCGCGGGCGAGGTACCGCTTTAGGCAGCGGATGATCTCCATCTTGGAGTGTCCCTCGGCGGTCTTTTTCGCGACGTACGTCTGCGTTCTCGGGTCGAGCCTGATTCGGCTGATGACCGCGAGGTGCAGTGCGCGGTTGGCTTGGCGGTCGCCGCCGCGGTTGAGTCGGTGCCGTTGTGTCATTCCAGAGGACGCGGGCAGCGGTGAAACGCCGCAGAGCATCGCGAATGCGGCTTCGGATTTCATCCTGTTGGGGTTGTCACCGGCCGTCACGAGGAACTGTCCGGCGACTTCGATGCCGATTCCGACGCGTTCGAGGAGTTGGGGTGCGAGGGCTTCGACGATGGGGTTGATGAGCTCGTCCAGGTCGGTTATCTCGTCGGTGAGTTCCAGGTAGCGGCGGGCCAGGGACTTCATCGAGACCCGGTAGGCGGTGACGGGGTCGGTCGCGTTTGATACGTCCGGCCGCCATGCAGCGAGGGTGCGGATGAGCTGCATCCGGGTCAGGTGGCGGACTTGGTCACGAAGTACCTCCGGCGCGGAGACGATCGACATCCGAAGGAGCTGCAGGGCGCTGCGGCGCTCCCGGACCGCGTGGGCGCGGGTGACGCGCAGCACGCGCAGGGCTTCGACGGCGCCGTCCTTGCTTTTTGGGATGCTGGTGCGTCGGCCATGGAGTGCGGCGCGGGCTGCATTGATCGCGTCCAGATCGTCGTCCTTGCCTTTGCGGCGGCGGTCAGAGCGATCGGGCCGGTCGACCTCAAGGATCATGACGCCGGCTTTGGCGAGGTGCCGGGTCAGGCCGGCACCGTAGGATCCGGTGCCTTCGACGCCGATCCGGGCCAGGTCACCGAACTCGCCGATCCAGGCGAGCATCGCCCGGTAGCCGGTCCGTGTTGTCGGGAAGCTTCTAGTGCCTAACAATTTTTCGCCGGCGTCGATGACGGCGGCGACGTGGAGTTCTTTGTGCGTGTCGACGCCGGCGAAGACAGGCGTCCGTGCCTGGTCCGGGTCGCTGGTAGCGGGAGTTCTGGTCATGTCGTTTTCCTCCGGTCCATCCGGTGTGCAAAGGGGAACGGCCCCGCGCATCGACCGACCGGCGGACAAGACAGTGATGAGCACCCTTGGCGCAGGCTCTCCTTAGGTCACTCCGGCGGCGAGGCGTAGCGCCTCACCGGGTACGCCTCGGGGACTGACAGATCCGGGGAAAGACAACAGCTGTCGATCGGAGTGAGAGTCAAGAACCCCGGGGCCCACCCGGCACCAGCATCCTGTCGCATCCATCACTATGCGAGTCAAGGACCCTCCGGGAATACCGGTACGGACAGTCTCACTGTCTGAATGCACGATCGGCTGTTGACCGGGTTCCAGGCAGGCGAGGGCTTGCTTGAGCGAAGAGTTGGTGAGTGTAAGGTTCGGGGACGGGCTAATCGAATGGGCGATGATCTGCCGGTCAAAGAGGTCCATGACCGGTGAAAAGTAGAGCTTCCGGTCGCCGACGCTGAATTCGGTCACGTCCGTGACCCACTTCTGATTCGGGGCGGTGGCCTCGAACTCCCGGTTCAGCAGGTTAGGCGCGGCAGTGCCTTGTTCGCCTTGATAGGAGTTGTAGCGCTTCCTCCGCCGGACCTTGCAGGCCAGCCCGAGTGTGCGCATCAGCTTCAGCACGGTCTTCTTCGCGAGTATCCAGCCCTGCTTGAGCAGTTCCGTGTGGACACGGCGGTGCCCGTACCGGCCGTGGTTCGTCGTGAAGATCTCCGAGACTGTGGCCTTGAGGGCCTCTTGGGGGTCTGGAGCCTGGAGTCGTGACTGGTGATAGAAGAATGTCGATCGGGCAAGACCCGACACTTGCAGCAGAACAGAAAGCGGGAAGTCAGCCTTGAGGGCGGTGAGGGCCTGGACCTTCACCGTTGTTCTTGAGCCCTCAAGGCCCGCAATTTTCCCAGATAGGCCACTTCTGCCCGCAAACGCTCGTTCTCACGGCGCAGCCGCTCCAGCTCGGATGGTTCAACCGGCGGGGTGTCTGGCTTCCGCGGTCGGCCTTTTGGTTTTGGTCGCAAGGAGTCCGGGCCCTCAAGACGATAGGCGCGTACCCACGTTCTCAGTAGGACCGGAGAGGACAGGCCAGCTTCTGCTGCCAAATCAGGGGCAGTCTCGCCGGCGAGGAACCGTTCGACCAAAGCGAGCTTGAATTCGAAAGAGTATGACTGTTTTGTCGGCTTGGTCACCAGCGCTCCTTGGCCATGAATCCTCCACCGCCGATACAGCCTCTTGACCGGCCAATTAGACACGCCCAACAAATTAGCTGTCGCCTTATCTGCAAGGCCTTTCTCAAACCACGCTACAGCCGCCTCACGCTGAGCCGCGGACAACGAACTATCTACACGCAAAGAACTGCTCCCCGGAAGTCAGAACTGAATTTCTCAGTCCAACTTCCGGGGAGCAGTTCAGAATGCCGGGGCCATTTTTCGCTGCAGACCGCAGGTGCGGCGGCGGCGGGCTGAGACTAGACCAGCGTTACGCCGGTAGCCTGCGGACCCTTGGCGCCCTGGCCGATTTCGAACTGAACACGCTGGTTCTCATCGAGGGTCTTGAAGCCACCGGTCTGGATTTCGGAGTAGTGGACGAAGACGTCCCCATCCGAATCATCCGGGGTAATGAAGCCGAAGCCCTTTTCAGCGTTGAACCACTTGACGGTTCCCTGTGCCATTTATTTCTCCTCATTGTGGAACTTTTTAAGAGCGGCACACCTCGTGCCGGCCTTGGTCACTCCGCGAGAAGAATCCTGGTTCGCCGTGCCCGGAAAAGGGAAACCGGCGGTGCAGGAGCTTCGCGCTCGCAACTTGTCTTGCGAGCATGAAAAACACCTACACAAAGACTGAGATAAGAATTTCATGCCGGTTCGCGCAGGTCAACGGTTTTGGCTTCAAAACGGATAAATTTTGGCTAAAGAGGAGGTGAATGCGCACGTCAGCAGCAGGTTCAACCGTTCATGGACCACCACGGGCCCCAGTCAGAAAAGGCGGGATTCGCTGTCGTCAACGCCCCGCATGGCGTCGTAGTCCAGGGTGACGCAATCGATGCCCCGGTCATTGGCAAGCACCTTGGCCTGCGGCTTGATCTGCTGGGCTGCGAAAATCCCGCGGACCGGGGCCAGCAGCGGGTCGCGGTTAAGCAGCTCGAGGTAGCGCGTCAGTTGCTCGACGCCGTCGATGTCGCCGCGCCGTTTCAGCTCAATGGCCACCGTCGCGCCCTGGGCATCACGCGCCAGGATATCCACCGGGCCGATGGCGGTGAAGTATTCACGGCGGATGAGGGAGTAGCCCGTCCCCAGTGTTTCTATCTGTTCTGCCAGGAGCCGCTGCAGGTCTGCCTCCACGCCGTCCTTGATCAGCCCGGGGTCCACGCCGAGGTCGTGGGATGACTCATCGAGTTTTTCATGGATGTTGATGATCAGCCGGTCGTCAGTCTTGGCCGACTGCACGGTCCACTGCTCCATCACCCCCAGTTCAAGGTCCACATCCTCCGGCGAGGCAACCCGGAGGGTCGCCGGGGGGCTCATCCAGTTAAGCGGCTTGTAGGAACCGCCGTCCGAATGGACCAGGACGGACCCGTCGGCCTTCACCAGCAGGAGCCTGGTGGCTAGCGGGAGGTGGGCTTTGAGCCGGCCAACATAATCAACGGAGCATCGGGCTATGACAAGTCGCACGCCGTACAGACTACCGTCTGCCGCGCAGGCAAGTGGCAGGCGGTGGCCCGTCCCGCGGGGGCTGCCCGCAGGAAACCGCGCGGCGGCTGGGGCAGAATGGATGCATGCCGCGCTCCAACCGACCCCGCCGTCCAGTGTCCGGGAAGGGTTCCGTGTCCGGAAGGGCAGGTGCTGGAAAAAAGGGCAGCCGGGAGGTTCCCGAGCTTGACCTCGAACGTGCGCGCGCCGGGATTGCCCGGCGGGAGAGCGCCCCCGACGGCGAGTGGATGGTCCGCACCATGACCGCCAGGAACGCCGAGAAGACCTATATCTGCCCCGAGTGCTCCACCGCCGTGCAGCCCGGTGTGGCCCACCTGGTGGTCTGGAAGGACGACCACCTGTTCGGCGCCGCCGCCGGGCTGGCTGAGCGCCGGCACTGGCACACCAACTGCTGGATGTCGCGGAGTTACCGCTACCGCTGACTTGCGGGCAAAGATGCGCCCGCTGTCGCTAAGCTGGCAGGCATGAGTTTTGATCCGGCGTCGTACGAATTCCGCCAGGGCCCTGGCCCCACTCCTATCCGTGCCTCAACCGTGCTGCCCGCGAAACGCGAACTGGTGCAGCTGGAAACGGAAGACGGCCACACCCTGGTGGCCGAGCTGGCGCTGCCGGAATCCGGGCCCGTGAAGGCCACCCTGATCACGCTGCATCCTCTTCCAACGCACGGCGGCTTCATGGACTCGCATGTCTACCGCAAGGCTTCCTACCGGCTGCCGGCGCTCGCCGGCATCGCCGTGCTGCGCTTCAACACCCGCGGAACCGCATCCCCCCACGGAACCAGCAGCGGGGCCTTCGAGGAAGGCGTCGGGGAACGCCATGACATGGAGGCGGCGGTCCGCTTCGCCGTCGAACGGGGCCTGCCCAACCGCTGGCTGGTGGGATGGTCCTTCGGCACGGAACTTGCCCTGATGTATGGAGCCGTGGAACCGGTGGCGTCCCAGGTGGAGGGAGCGGTCCTGCTTTCACCTCCGCTGCACCGGGCCACTGACAAGGACCTGCTTCAGTGGGCCTCCTCAGGCAAGCCGCTCACGGTGCTGGTGCCCGAGCACGACGACTTCCTCAAGCCTGCAGAGGCGACCGAACGCTTCAGTCTGGTGCCGCAGGCCCGCGTGGTGGGTGTGGACGGCGCCAAGCACCTGTGGGTGGGGGAGAAGTATGCGGCCAGGGTCCTCAATGAGATTGTCGACGAAGTCAGCGAGGCAGGATCTGGCGCCGCGGGGCTGCCGCAGGAGTGGGACGGGCCTGTAGCTACGGCCTCCGCCTAAGGAGCCGGGCTAGTGCTGGTCCTGGCGGACGATGTAGATCTCCCTGACCAGCAACAGGACGGCAGCCGCCGTGGGAATGGCGATGAGGGCGCCGAGCACGCCCAGCAGGCTGCCGCCGGCGATGACGGAAATAACAGCCACGGCGCCGGGAACCGCAACGGCCTTCTGCATGATGCGGGGGGAGATGAAATAGGCCTCGAACTGCAGGTAGGAGAAGTAGCAGATTCCGTAGATGGCGGCGGTCTGCCAGCCCTCGGTGAGCGAGACCAGCAGCACCACGACCCCGGCAATCATGCCGCCCACCAGCGGAATGAACGCGAGCAGCGCCACCACGAAGGCCAGCAGCAGCGCGAAGGGAATTCCCACGATTGACATCACGATGAAGGCAAAGGTGGCGTTCAGGAGGGCCACCACCGCCTGTCCGATGACGTAGTTGCCCACCGAGCGGGTGATTTCCTCGGACAGGGCCTCCACCCGGTGGCGCCGGGACCGCGGCGCAAGCCGGTAGCCCCACTTCTTCATCGCGGGCAGGGCGGCAAGGAAGTACAGGCTCAGCACCAGGACGATCAGGGTGCCGAAAAGGCCATTGGCCACGGTGGAGCCAAAACCGACAACGCCGCCAAAGATTCCCCCCATGGCGGCGGGGTCGTTGACGAACTTGTCCAGCTCTTCCGTGACCCTGTCACGGACACCGAACTGGTCGTCCAGGCTGCGGAAGAACTCGGAGTCGATGAAGTCCCGGATCCACACCGGTGCCTGCTGGACGATCTCCGTGACCTGTTCCACGATGGTGGGAATGAGGGTGGCGAAAAAGCCGACGACGGCGCTGATAAGGACCGTGACGGACACCAGGATTCCGGCGGGGCGGGGGATCTTGCGGCCTTCCAGCCAGCTGACGACAGGTTCCAGCCCCAGCGCGATGAAGAGCGCCGCAACGATCCACAGGAGCAGTTGGGTGGTGTTGGACCCGATCCAGTAGACCAGCAGCGCAAGTCCAACGCCCACGGTTCCCATGAAGCCCAGGTACAGCGGATGCTGCGGCGAAATCCGGGGTCCGGGACTGCCGAACTGCGGCTGCACCTCGCTGTCCCCGCCGGCATCCCCGTCCTGCCGCGTGTACTCCGGCGGCATCTCGAACCGGAGCCGTGGCTGGGCTCCCGGCAGGGGCTGGCGGAGCCGCTGTGCCAGCATTCCGAGCGCGGCCGCGGCCGGCCTCTTCCGGCGGGCAGTTCCAGGACCTTTTCCAGGGCCTTTCCCAGGACCGTTGGGAACTGCTGCCGGCGGCTGCGTACCCCCCGGATTCTCTGGTGCCGCGGAGGATTCGTCCGTCTTGTCAGTCACTGGTTTTGGGGGCCTGTTCCGTACATGGCACCGCATGCGCGGGCCGGTGTGATGATCATCGCAAACACTATCAGCAGCCTTGTCAACAACAGCTGAAGTGCCTGTTCAGCGGCCTGCTGGCGCTCCTGGCGGATACCCCGATCCGGGCTCGCGATAACAAAACGGATACTATTGAAAGTAAACCCCCGCTGATGATAGGTGTTCCCTTGCGTTTAAAGACTGCAGTCGCACTCGTGCTGCTCGGCCTCCTGACACTTTTGGCCGGCATCGGCCAGAGGACCATCTGGGCCCCCTCCGAGACCTTTACGGCTTCCGCGCCGGCCGATGCCGCTGGGGCGCCGATCACCCTGATCGACCAGAACCTGCGGACCCTTCATGGCGGGACAGTCAAGATCGACATCGAGGGCGACGGCAACTTTATGCTGGCCGCCGGCAGGCCCGACGACGTCGAGGCGTGGGTTGGACAGGCCGCGCACAACACCATCACCGGCGTCTCCGAGGACGAGAAGTCTCTTCAGGTTGAGCGCGCCGACGGCGAGGCCGCCGCACCGAACCCTGCCGGCTCGGACCTCTGGGTTTCCACCGAGAATGCCAGCGGCGAGCTCGAGTACTCCTGGACCCCGCCGGCTGACGGCGACTGGACGCTGCTGCTGGCTTCGGACGGAACCCAGCCCGCGCCTGCCTCCATCTCCATGACGTTCCCGAACGACACCTCCACCCCCTGGGCTGTTCCACTGATGGTCCTTGGTTCCCTGCTGGTGATCGGCGGAATCGTCCTGGCCCTGCTCTCTGCCCGCAGGCGCAACGGTGAAGGCGGCGGCGAGGGCAGCGGTTTCGCCCGGCGTGCCCGCGCCCGCAGCGAAGCAAAGTCGTCCTCCCGGGTGACTATGGCTGCTGCCGGCGTGGTTGCCGCTGCCGTGGTGGCCGGCACCGGTGTGGCCGCAAGCGCCACCTCGCCTGCGCCTTCCCCGGAGCCCTCCTCCTCGACGTCGCCCGCTGCGCAGGAGGCAGGTTCACCCGTCCTGCTGGATGCCCAGTTCCGGCGGATCCTGGAACAGGTCTCCAGCGCCGTTGATGCAGGGGACGCCGCAAAGGATGCTGCCAAGCTGGCCGAGCGGGTGGGCGGGACCGAACTGGAAGTCCGCACTCAGAACTACAAGATCCGTTCACAGGTTGGTTCCTACGAACCGCGCATGCCGGTGCGTTCCACCAAGCTCCTCACCACGGTGGTGACCAGTGACCGCGAGTGGCCCCGGTCCGTCATGGCCGTTACCCAGGGTGACGGCAACGTCGTGCCGCAGCTGCTGACCCTGGTCCAGGCCTCACCCCGCGAGAACTACAAGCTCGTCGAAACCAACCCGCTCCAGCCCGGAACCACTTTCCCCACCATCAGCAGGGACGGCACCGAGACGCTGGCCCCGGCAGACAAGACCGGCCTGCTCTACAGCGGGGAAGAGGCCCTGTCCGGCCTGGCCGACCGCCTCACCTCCGAAGATTCCGCTTTCAAGGACAAGCTGGTAGAGGGGGAGTCCTCGCCGTACATCGCGGACACCCTCTCCTACCAGGCTGAAGTGGTCAAGGCTGGCGAGAACGGCAACTTCTCCTTCACCCACAAGGTGGTCCCCGAAAGCACTGTTGTTTTCCGTACGGCTGACGGCGGCGCGCTGGTCCTGGGCCGGATCAACTTCGGCTTCGAAGGGACCCCCAAGGCCGCAGGCGACAAGCTGACCATCGGCGATGACGCTGCAGCACTGGCCGGCGGCAAGGAAACCACCACGGGCATGGTCCTGAGCTTCGCCGAGTCGGTGGCCGTGTACGTGCCGCCGGCAGGATCAACGGACCCGATGAAGCTCGTGGCGGCAACCCGCGGCCTGACGGGGGCCAGCTTCAAGTAATCCCCCTCCTGCAGTAGCACCGGCGGCGGCCGGAGTGGCTAGAGTGGAAAGCATGAGTTCGCCAGCTTCCCGCCCTGTCCCTCCTGCCGCCGACCTGCTTAACCTGCGCGGCGCCGTCGACCTATCCAGCCTGAAGCAGCGCCCGGCCTCCCCGGCCGGGACCGGAACGCAGCAGGACGGCGCCCAGCCGGGTGCCGGTACCGCGGAACTGAAGGTCAACGTCACCGAGGGCAACTTCCAGCAGCTCGTGGAGCTCTCGGCGCAGGTGCCGGTGGTGTTCGCCCTGTGGGCCTCCTACTCGCCGGAATCGGCAGCCGTGCTGGAGGTCCTGGAACGGGTGGTTGCGGGCTACGGCGGCCGGCTGGTCCTTGGCGCCGCGGACATTGAAGCGTTCCCGCAGCTTGCCCAGGCCTTCCAGGTGCAGGCCGTCCCCACCGCAGTTGCCGTACTCAAGGGCCAGCCCGTGCCGCTCTTCCAGGGCAGCGCGGATGAGCAGCAGGTGCGCAGCCTTTTTGACGAACTGCTGAAGGTGGCCGCTGCGAACGGCGTCACCGGGAGCCTGGGGGCCGGCGCTGCGGAGGAAGGGGACGCCCCGGCGCCCCTGCCGCCGCTGCACCAGGCGGCGTTCGACGCCATTGAGGCGGGAGACTATGCCGCCGCGGCAGATGCCTACCGCCAGGCGCTGACGGAGATGCCTGCCGACCATGAGGCCAAGGCCGGACTGGCCCAGGTGGAGCTGATGGCGAGGCTGCAGCCGCTGTCCGCCCAGGACAGCGAAGCCCTGCGAACCCTCGCGGCCAATGAGCCGGACAACCTTGAGGCCCAGCTGGGGGTGGCTGACCTGGACGTGGCCGGCGGCCATGTGGAGGATGCATTGAACCGGCTGGTGTCCTTCATCGGCAGGAACTTCGGTCCGGAGCGCGAGACTGTCCGGGTCCGGCTGCTGGAGCTGTTCGATGTGGTGGGTGCCGCGGACGAGCGGGTTGCCAAGGCACGCCAGGCGCTCGCGAGGGTGCTCTTCTAGTGACGGCACTGTTCCAGCCCCTGCGGCTCCGCTCGCTGGAGCTGCAGCACCGGGGCTGGGTATCGCCGATGTGCCAGTACAGCTGCGATCCCGACGACGCCCCGGGAGTCCCCAACGACTGGCACCTGATGCACTTGGGGTCCTTCGCCGCCGGCGGCGCCGCGCTGATCCTGACCGAAGCCGCCGCGGTGAATGCAGAGGGCAGGATCAGCCCCCGCGACGCCGGCCTCTACAACGGTGCGCAGGCCGAAGCGTGGGAACGGATCACCTCCTTCGTCCACCGGCACGGCGCCGCGAAGGCCAAGATCGGCGTGCAGCTCGCCCATGCCGGCAGGAAAGCTTCCACTTATTGGCCGTTTTCCGGCAAGCACGGCAGTGTTCCGGAGTCCGACGGCGGCTGGGCCACCGTGGGCCCGTCACCGTTGGCCTTTGAAGGATACGCAGCCCCTGCGGAGATGAGCGCTGGGCAGATCACGGGTGTGGTGCGGGACTTCGCCGACGCAGCCGTGCGGGCCGTGGACGCAGGCTTTGACACCATCGAAATCCACGGTGCCCACGGGTACCTCCTGCACCAGTTCCAGAGCCCGCTGATCAACACACGGACCGACTCCTGGGGCGGGGATGAAGCCGGCAGGAACCGGCTGATGCTGGCCGTGGTCGACGCCGTCCGGGCCGTCATTCCGGAGTCCATGCCGCTGCTCCTGAGGATCTCCGCCAGCGACTGGGCGGAAGGCGGCGTGGACCTGGCCGCCTCCATTCGCCTGGCCCGGCAGGCGGCCGGGCGCGGTGTGGACCTCATCGACGTGTCCAGCGGTGGCGCCGTAGCCCATCAGCAGATAAAGGCCGGCCCCGGCTACCAGACCGGTTTTTCGGCTGCCATCCGGAAGGAAGCCGGTGTGGCCACCGGGACCGTGGGCCTGCTGACCTCGGCGGGGCAGGCTGAACACGCCGTCGCCACGGGCCAGGCTGACGGCGTCCTCATCGCGAGGGCTGCCCTGCGCGACCCGCACTGGTGGCTGCGGGCCGCGTTCGAACTGGGCCACGACCTTGCCTGGCCGCCGCAATACGAGCGCGCCGTTCCACGGCGCACCTTCTGACTGCCTATGACTGCCCACCGGGACCGGCGCACCGCGCCAAACCCTGATCCCGCCCCCGGTAAGTTGCCAGCCCCTGAAAGGGAACCGCAAAACGCGGTGGACCAGCAGTTGGAAGCCGCCATCCTGGAACTCCTGGCCGCAAGGGCCGCCACGTCCACCATCTGCCCGTCGGAGGCTGCCCGCGCCGTTGGCGGTGGGACATGGCGTGACCTCATGGAGCCTGCCCGCGGAGCGGCGCGGCGGCTGGTTGATGCAGGCGAGGTCGAGGTGACCCAGGGCGGTTCGGTGGTTGACCCGGCCACCGCCAGGGGACCCATCCGCATCCGCAAGGTCCGTTAGGGGCCCGGCGCCCATCCCGGACAGTGCCACCGGAAGCGCGGACCCTACGCCTTTTTCGCTACTCCTCCGGGAGGACCCCGCAGCGGGGACCCGGGGACTACTCTGGCATCATGACTGCCCCGCACTCCGAACCGGTCCCGCAACCAGATCAGGCACTGCAACCGGATCCGGCGCTGCAACCAGCGCCGGTCCCGCAACCAGACCCGGCACTGCGCTCCACGCCGGAGCTGGCCCCCGCCACGTCGCTGGGCCCCCGTGCGGCACCGCGGGTGCCCGCACTGTCCATCCGCGGACTGGCAAAGCGCTTCGGCGACAAGATCGCCGTGGACGGCATCAGCCTGGACGTGCCAGCCGGCTCCTTCTACGGCATTGTGGGCCCCAACGGCGCCGGTAAGACCACCACCTTGTCCATGGCAACCGGCCTCCTGCGCCCGGACTTTGGGACAGCGGCAGTCCACGGCGTGGACGTCTGGCAGCGGCCCTTGGAAGCGAAGAGGCTGATGGGCATCCTGCCGGACGGGGTGCGGCTGTTCGACCGGCTCACCGGCGAACAGCTCATTACCTATGCGGGACTGCTGCGGGGAATGGACAGGGAAACGGTGGCCACCCGCGTTGCTGACCTCCTGGCCGCCATGGATCTCCAGGAGGCCGCCGGGACCCTGGTGGTGGACTACTCGGCGGGCATGACCAAGAAGGTTGCCCTGGCCTCCGCCCTCATCCACGCACCCAGGCTTCTGGTCCTGGACGAACCCTTCGAGGCGGTGGACCCGGTCTCAGCGGCCAACATCCGCTCCATCCTGGACAGCTACGTCGCCTCGGGCGGCACGGTCATCGTGTCCAGCCACGTCATGGACCTGGTACAGCGCATGTGCGACCACGTGGCAGTGGTGGCAAACGGACGGCTGCTCGCCGCCGGAACCGTTGACGAGGTGCGTGCCGGAGCCTCCCTGGAGGACCGGTTCGTGCAGCTGGTGGGCGGCCGAAGCCACACGGAAGGACTGGAATGGTTGCGCACCTTCTAAGGCTCAAGCTGACACTGCTGCGCAACGGTTTGCGGCGCAGCCCGTGGCAACTGGTGGGGATGGCCTTCGCAGGGCTCTACGCGCTGGGGATGGTGGCAACGCTGGTGATCGCACTCGTGATGCTGCGCAATGCTCCCCTTGACCTGGCCCAGACAGCTGTGGTCCTCGGCGGATCCGCCGCCATCCTGGGCTGGGGCATCATTCCGGTGGTCGCGTCTGCCACGGACCTGACCCTGGACCCTGCACGGTTTACAACCTTCGCGATTCCGATGAGGCAGATGCTGGCCGGGCTAACCCTGGGCGGACTGATCGGCATTCCGGGGCTGGCCACCTCGCTGGTGGCGCTGGCCACGGTGGTTACCTGGTCCCATGGTGTCCTTCCTGCGCTCGCCGCGCTCGCGGGGGCGGTGCTGGGCGTGCTGACCTGCGTGGTGCTTGCCAAAGTGGTGACCACGGCAACGGCAAGCCTGGCAGCATCGCGGCGGTTCAAGGACGTCAGCGCCATTGCGTTCATGGTGCCCCTGGTACTGATGGGACCCATTGTGGCAGGAGTAGGCCAGGGCCTCTCAGCCTCCTCGGGTTTCCTGCCAGGCTTTGCCCGGACGCTGTCCTGGACGCCGCTTGGCGCACCGTGGTCCCTGGGCGGCGATATTGCCGCCGGGCAGCCGGGACAGGCGGGGCTGAAGCTGCTGGTTTCGGTTGCGTCCCTGGCTGCGTTGGCGTGGGCTTGGAAATCCTTGCTGGAACGTGCGCTGGTAACGCCCCCTTACGCGGGAAGCGGCAAGCGGAAAGGCGGCAGGCTGGGGCTGCTGGGTATGCTGCCCGCCACTCCGGCCGGTGCGGTGATGGCGAGGTCCCTCACCTACTGGTTTAGGGACCCGAGGTATTCGGGATCGCTCGTGGTGATCCCGCTGCTTCCCGTGGTGCTCGCCTTCCAGGGCAGCCAGACGGGGGACTTCACCAGCCTGGGCATTCTTGCCCCGCTATCCGCGTTCATCCTCGCGTGGTCCATCTCTGCCGACGTGTCCTACGACAACACCGCGTTCGCCCTGCACCTCTCCACCGGCGTGAGGGGAGTGGCGGACAGGCTGGGCCGCGCCCTGGCCTGTATGGCCTTCGCCTTGCCGGTGGTGCTGGTGTTTGCCGTTGGCTATTCCGCCCTGACCGGAGACTGGGCAGGCCTGCCCGGCCAGCTGGGCCTGAGCCTGGGCATCCTGTTCACCGGGCTGGGACTGTCTTCGGTGGTCTCGGCCCGCTACACCGTGGCCGTCCCGCTGCCGGGCGACAGCCCGTTCAAGAAACCGCCCGGCAACGTGGGGCAGACCCTCGCCGTGCAGTTTGGAGGGCTGCTGGTCCTTATGGTCCTGGTGCTGCCCCAGGTGGGCCTCCTGGTTGCCCAGGTGGTGACAGGCAACAGCCTCTTCGGCTGGATCAACCTCACAGCCGGGACAGCCCTGGGCCTGGGCCTGTTTGTTGCCGGCGTCAGGCTGGGCGGAAAATGGCTGGACGCCCGCGGGCCCGAACTCCTGGCCCAGGTGTCCGTAAACCGCTGAAAAGCTTTGGGAAGGAAACAGCATGGAAGTGGTCATCCTCAATGGCAGCAAACAGATCGCCAAACTCGCCGCCGATGCCGTCGAGGACCTGCTTCGCAGCAAGCCGGACGCCGTCCTGGGGCTGGCGACGGGTTCGTCCCCGCTGCCGGTCTACGATGAGCTGGCGTCCCGCCATGAGCGGGACGGCCTGGACTTCAGCCGCGCCTCAGGTTTTGCCCTGGACGAGTACGTTGGGCTTCCTCCGGGCCACCCCGAGTCCTACCGGGAAGTGGTCCGCCGCGAGTTCACCAACAGGGTGAACATACGGCCGGAGAACGTCCACGGGCCGGACGGTGCCGCTGCGGACATCCCAGCTGCCTGCCGCGCCTACGAGGAGGCGATCGCTGCGGCCGGCGGGGTGGACCTGCAGATCCTCGGGGTGGGAACGGACGGCCATATCGCGTTCAACGAACCGGGATCCTCGTTCGCATCCAGGACCCGCATCAAGAGCCTGATCGAACAGACCCGCCGGGACAACGCCCGGTTCTTCTCCAGCCTTGCGGACGTCCCGCACCATGTTTTGACGCAGGGACTCGGAACCATCATGGAGGCGCGGCACGTCATCCTGCTCGCAACCGGTGCGCAGAAGGCCCAGGCTGTCCGCGAATTCGTTGAAGGTCCTGTTGCCGCCATCTGCCCGGCGTCGATCCTGCAGTTCCACCCGCACGCCACCGTCCTGCTGGACGAGGCCGCCGCGTCCGCGCTGAAACTGGCGGATTTCTACCGGCACACGTATGACAACAAGCCCGCCTGGCAGGGAATCTAGAGGGCGCCGCACCCTGCCAACACACGCCCGCGGCAAAGTCCGGCGGCGGCCGGCGGGGACGCGCCGCCGTCGAACGTCCGGCCGGTGGAACAGCTAAGATGGTTGGCATGACTAGCACGACGGACCCTCTCGAAAACGACCCGATGCGCGAGCTTTCCGGGGCTGGAACGTCCACAGCCACCATTGAGCGCGAGGAACTGCGCCAGGAAGTGGAGCCCGGGGACCGGGAGCGCTTTTCGCACTATGTGCGCAAGGAAAAGATCATGGAGTCCGCACTGACCGGGGAACCGGTCATCGCGCTGTGCGGCAAGGTCTGGACGCCGGGCCGGGATCCGCAGAAGTTCCCGGTCTGCCCGATGTGCAAAGAGGTCTATGACGGCCTCCGCCCGGGCAACGACGGCGGCAAGGGTCCCGGAGGGGACTCGGGCAACAACAAATAGTGACGGAGACGCTTTTTGGCGGCCCCACCCTGCCTCCGGCCTACCCGGAACGTGCAGCCTGGGGAACCGCCCCGAAACTCCGTGCCTGGCAGCAGGAAGCCCTGGACCTCTACCTGCGCAACAGCCCCCGCGATTTCCTCGCCGTGGCTACGCCCGGCGCCGGCAAGACCACCTTCGCGCTGAGGGTGGCGTCCACCCTCATCGACTCCGGCGCCGTCAACAGGGTGACCATCGTGGCGCCCACGGACCACCTGAAGCGGCAGTGGGCGGACGCGGCGGCAAAGGTGGGCATCGCCATCGACCCCAACTTCAAGAACTCCGACGGGCAGCACGGCCGCGGCTTCATCGGCGTTGCCGTCACCTATGCGCAGGTGGCCAGCAAGCCGCTGCTCCACCGCGCAAAAACGGAAGCTGCGCGCACGCTGGTGATCCTTGACGAAATCCACCACGGCGGCGAGGCACTGTCCTGGGGTGACGGCCTGCGCGAAGCCTTCGACCCCGCGGTCAGGCGGCTCTCGCTGACCGGAACGCCGTTCCGTTCCGACACCTCTCCCATTCCCTTCGTCGAATACGCCGAGGACCGGGACGGCATCCGCCGCTCCAAGGCCGACTACACCTACGGGTACGGCAACGCGCTGCGCGACCACGTGGTCCGTCCGGTGATGTTCATGGCCTATTCCGGGCAGATGCGCTGGCGTACCAGTGCCGGCGAGGAGATGGCGGCGTCGCTGGGGGAGGCCGCGGTGACCAAGGACATCACGTCCCACGCCTGGCGTACCGCCCTGAACCCGGCAGGGGAGTGGATTCCCGCTGTGCTGGCTGGCGCGGACAAACGCCTCAGCGAGGTGCGCCGCACCGTTCCCGACGCCGGCGGCCTGGTGATTGCCACGGACCACGAGGACGCGCGTGCGTATGCAGGGCAGCTCAAGAGGATCACCGGGGAGTCGCCCACGGTCATCCTTTCCGACGACGCGAAAGCGTCGAGCAAGATTGAAGAATTCACCGCCAGCGAGAAACGCTGGATGGTGGCCGTCCGGATGGTGTCCGAAGGTGTGGACGTGCCGCGGCTTTCCGTCGGCGTGTATGCCACTTCAACCTCCACCCCCCTGTTTTTCGCCCAGGCGGTGGGACGCTTCGTGCGTGCCCGCAAGCGGGGCGAAACGGCGTCGGTCTTCCTTCCCTCGGTGCCGCAGCTGATGGCCCTGGCCAACTCCATGGAGGCGGAACGGGACCACGCCCTGGACCGCCCGGAGAAGGAAGACGGGGACGGCCTGTTCAACCCCGAGGACTCACTGATGGCCGAGGCCAACCGCGAGGACAAGGCATCGGACAGCCTGACCAAGGGCAAGTTCGAGGCCCTGGATTCGCAGGCCTCCTTTGACCGCGTTTTGTTCGACGGCGGCGAATTCGGCACGGGCGGTGAGGTGGGGTCCGACGACGAGCTGGACTTCCTGGGGATCCCCGGGCTGCTGGACGCGGAGCAGGTGGGCACGCTGCTGCGGCAGCGCCAGCACGAGCAGCTGAACCGCAAGAACCGGAAGGCGCCTGCGGCGGCGGAAAGCCCGGCGCCGGCCGTCCCGGACCACCGGATGCTGATGGACCTCCGCAACGAGCTGGCCAAGAACGTGGCGGCCTGGTCTGCCCGCACGGGCACTCCCCACGGTGTGGTGCACACCAAGCTGCGGACGGTGTGTGGCGGACCCCCCGTTGCCCAGGCGAACGAGGAGCAGTTGCAGTCCCGTTTGCGGAAGCTCCAGGACTGGTTTATCGGCCGGAAGTAGCGTGTCAGGCCAGCCAGCGCCACCAGCGTGGCTGCTCCGGTTCCGGCGTGGGCTCCGGCTCCGGCTGCTCGCCCAGGGCCAGCGCGGCCTCGACGATGTCATCCGCCGTGAGCGTCATGACGGCCTCACGATCGAGCGCGTCGAGGCTGTGTTCCTCGTCGAGCGACAGGCGCAGCGCCTGGCGGTTGAGCGCCTGCTCGAACAGCGTGCGGGCGAACCGTGCGTTGCCGGAATCCTCGCCCGCGTGGAGCCCGGTGAGGATGCGGCGCAGCATCTGGTCCGCACCCGGCTCCAGCGTGTACTCGTGCTGGGCCAGCATCTGGTGGAAGATCGTCTGGAGTGCGTCCACGGAGTAGTCGGGGAACGTGATCTCCCGGGCGAACCGGGAGCGCAGTCCGGGGTTCGACAGCAGGAAGGACTCCATCAGCCGGGGGTACCCGGCCACGATCACCACCAGGCGGTGGCGGTGGTCCTCCATGCGCTTAAGCAGGACCTCAATCGCCTCGGGGCCGAAGTCCATCCGGCCGTCCTCCGGGGCCAGCGCGTAGGCCTCGTCGATGAACAGCACGCCGTCCAGCGCACGCCGGATCACCCGGTCCGTCTTGATGGCGGTCGCACCCACGTACTGCCCCACCAGGCCCGAACGGTCGACCTCCACCAGGTGGCCTTTCTGCAGCAGGCCGACCGCGCGGTACATCTCCGCGAGGAGCCGCGCCACGGTGGTCTTGCCGGTGCCAGGATTTCCGAGGAACACCAGATGCTGTGATGTGGCCACCTCCGGAAGGCCGTGCGCCTTACGGCGGGCCTGGACCTGGAGCAGTGCGACGAGGGCCCGCACCTGTTCCTTCACGGTCTCCAGTCCCACCAGGGCATCGAGCTCGGCCTGCACCTCGGACAGCGGCCGGGCAGGCGCCGGCCTAGCACCGACGAGATCGCCCATCAGGTCATCGACGCGCTCCGAATTGGGCAGCTTAAACTGATCGGCCAGATGGCCGATTGTTTCGCGCAGGTCGTCGAGCGGGTGCCGGCTGGGAGCCATGCATCCACTGTAGTACCCGATTCCCGGCTGGAGTGGAGTGCGGAGGAAACAAAGCAGTGGCCCGGCGCCCAGTGCGCCGGGCCACTCCTGTTGCCGCCCTAGGCCACGTTCACGCCGCCCAGTTCCATCTCGGCCACCGCTTCTTCCAGGTCCTCGGCGATCCCGGCCGACAGCGAGCGGAGGACGGTAACGGAGTAGCCCGCCTGCACGGCGTCCAGGGCCGTTGCCATAACGCAGTAGTCGGTGGCGATTCCCACAACGACGACGTCCTCCACGTCGTGGCTCTGCAGCCAGTCGTCCAGCCCGATCGCATCTTCGTCCGGCGTGAACCTCTCGGCGTCCGCGGGACCGGGCAGGGCCCCGGGCTGCCGTTCGCCGGTGGGCACCGCGTCCTCGGGGGCCAGGAGGCCTTCGAAACCCGAGTAGGCAGCGGAGAACTGGCCTTTCTGGAAGTAGGCCTGGATGTATTCGGTATCCAGGTCGGGATGCAGTTCAGCGCCGGGGGTGCCGGCCACGCAGTGCGGCGGCCAGCTGTCCTTGAAGTCAGGAGCGTCCGAGAAATGATCTCCCGGATCGATGTGCCAGTCCTGGGTGGCAACGATGTGGTCGAACTCGCCGTGGTGGCCGTCCACGTACTCGCTGATGGCGCCGGCCACGTCCGCGCCGCCGGAAACAGCGAGTGAACCGCCCTCGCAGAAATCGTTCTGGACGTCAACGATGATCAGTGCCCGGGACATCGGTTCTCCTCAGTTTTCTTCATAGAGAGTAGGGATGGCGGCTTCCCCGCGCTGCAGGCGGTTGACCACCGGCGGCAGCTCCGCCATGGAGTCCGCATGGCGCTGGCGGGCCCGGAGCACGCCCTCGTGGCCGGTCCACCCCGGAAGCAGTTCGCCGTTCTTCATGAACTGCTGCAGGAGGGGCCGGTCATTGCCGTCATCCTCCGGCCGCCGGCCGACGCCCACCACCTCCGCAGTGGCAATGCCGCGCTCGTTCAGCTTGCGCAGCGCGTACTTGCGGCCGCCCACGCTGGCCTTGTTCTTGGCCGCCTTGGCCACGGAGACGAACGTGCCGTCGTCGTCCGTGCGGCTGACCAGCTTGTACACCATGCTGGCTGTCGGGGCGCCCGAGCCCGTGACCAGAGAGGTGCCCACGCCGTAGGAATCCACGGGGGCGGACTGCAGCGCGGCGATGGCGTACTCATCGAGGTCCGAGGTGACCACGATCTTGGTGTTTTCATTGCCGAGATCGTCAAGGAGCCTGCGCACCCACTGCGCCTGGGCCACAAGGTCGCCCGAGTCCAGCCGGACCGCTCCCAGGCGCGGACCCGCAAGGTCCACAGCCGTGCGGACGGCCGCTTCGACGTCGTACGTGTCCACCAGCAGGGACGTCTGGTCCCCAAGCGAGGCAATCTGCGCCTCGAAGGCGTCCCGCTCGGTGTCATGCAGGAGGGTGAAGGAGTGGGCGGCGGTGCCAACCGTCTTGATTCCGTAGCGGATGCCGGCCTCAAGGTTGGAGGTGCTGTCAAAACCGGCAATGATGGCCGCCCGGGCGGACGCGGTGGCCGCTTCCTCGTGGGTGCGCCGGGACCCCATCTCAATGCAGGGCCGGCCGCCGGCGGCGGTGACCATCCGGGAAGCAGCCGAGGCAATGGCGCTGTCGTGGTTCAACACGGACAGAAGGTAGGTTTCCAGCATGCAGGCCTCGGCGAACGTGGCCTCGACGATCAGGATGGGGGAGTTCGGGAAGTACGCCTCGCCTTCGGGGTAGCCCCAGATATCTCCGGAAAACCGGTAGGACGCGAGGTACTCCAGGGTCTGGGCGTTGACCACATTGGTGCGCTCCAGGAATTCGAGCTCGGCGTCCCCGAATCGGAAATTGGCGATGCCCTCAAGCAACCGCCCGGTGCCGGCCACGATGCCGTAGCGCCGGCCGTCCGGCAGCCGCCGGGCGAAAGCCTCGAACACCGACTTGCGGTGCGCGGCCCCGGAATGCAGCGACGCCTGCAGCATGGTCAGCTCGTAGTGGTCGGTGTAAAAGGACGTGCGGGGATGCTCCCAGCCAGCGGAGGTACTCACGAAAATCACTCTAGTCCCCACCGGCTCCCACGTCTCGCTTCGCTTCGCCGCGGGGCCCTCGCCGGCGTGGGCCCACCCACCGGCTCCCACGTCTCGCTTCGCTTCGCCGCGGGGCCCTGTAGAGCCCCATCCGGCGTGCGCCCGGCATCCCCATAGAATGGACAGATGACCTTAAGCGTTGCGCTCGGCCCTGATACACAGGAGGGCACCCGGACCGGAACAGTGGAATCCACAGATTCCCTGACCGCACCGGACATCCCCTGGAACCTGGTGATCTGGAACGATCCCGTCAACCTCATGAGCTACGTGAGCTATGTTTTCCAAAGCTATTTCGGCTACTCCGAGAGCAAAGCGAACAAGCTCATGATGGAAGTCCACAAGAAGGGCCGCTCCATTGTTGCCTCGGGCAGCAAGGAACAGGTGGAACGCCATGCCGTGGCCATGCACGGGTTCGGGCTGTGGGCCACCGTGGAGAAAGCCAGCGGCGGAAACGGCAACTCCGGCGGAGGCCAGGGCAAGGGGAAACGTGGCTAAGGCATTCAAGTACGGACTCAAGGGGATCACCGGCTACCTTGAGCCCGCGGAACGGGACCTGCTGCGCAGCCTGATCCATGACGTCATCTCCATGCTCCAGCCTGAGGACCGGGACGGCCAGGATCCCCTGGCTGCCCTGATCGGCCTGGACATGGACGTGGCAGAGCCCACTGACCGGGCCGTCAGGCGACTGCTCCCCAACGTGATGAAGGACGACGCCGGGGCCTCACTGGAGTTCCGCCAGCTCACCGAACGCTCGCTGCGGGAAACGAAGATCGGCGCCCTGCGGGCGGCCGCGCTGGACCTGGACAAGGACGAGATCGTGCTGACGCCCGACGGTGCACGGCACTGGTCCATGGCGCTGAACGATGTCCGGCTGGTCCTTGCCGAGCGGCTGGACATCCAGGACGAGGAGGACGCCGAACACGTCCACCTGATGCAGGACTGGTCCCAGGCCGAGGACGTGGAGAGCTATCTGGCCCTGGTCTACAACTTCGCCACGTGGCTCCAGGAGTCGCTGGTGCAGGCCATGCTGCAGTCCCTGGACTCCGGCCGATGAGCGGCGCGGATTCTTTCCCGTCCCTGCGCTGTGACACACCAGACATGAGCTCCCGGCCACAGGTTCATGACTGGAGCCGCGGGGAAGACCTATCCTCGAATAATCATGAGTAGAGCCTCAAGCATGGATCCGTCAGCCGGCGCTGCCGCGGGGTCCGACGCCAGCGACCTGCCCGCCGCCGCCCTGGAGTCGCGGCCCATTGGCGTTTTCGACTCCGGTGTTGGCGGGCTGACGGTGGCCCGCTCCATCATCGACCAGCTTCCCAATGAGTCCATCCTCTATGTGGGGGACACCGCGCACGGACCGTACGGCCCCCTGCCCATCGCGGAGGTGCGGGCCAACGCCCTGGGCGTGATGGACGAACTGGTGGACTCCGGCGTCAAACTGCTCACCATAGCCTGCAACTCGGCGTCGGCCGCTGTCCTGCGGGACGCCCGCGAGCGGTACACGGCCAAGTACGGCATCCCGGTCATCGAAGTCATCCAGCCGGCGGTGCGGCGTGCGGTGGCAGCAACCCGCAGCGGACGGGTCGGCGTGATCGGCACCTCCGCCACGATCGGCTCGCGCGCCTACGAGGACACGTTCGCCGCCGCGCCGGACCTGGCGATCACCTCGGTGGCGTGCCCGGAATTCGTCAGCTACGTCGAGGCCGGGATCACCACCGGGCCTGCGCTGCTGGCCGTCGCCGAGGAATACCTCGCCCCGCTCAAGGCGGCCGGCGTGGACACGGTGGTCCTGGGCTGCACGCACTACCCGCTGCTCACCGGCGTCATCTCCTACGTCATGGGCGCGGATGTGACCCTGGTGTCCAGCGCGGAGGAAACTGCCAAGGACGTCTACCGTGCACTGGCCACCCACAACCTGCAGCGCATGGACGCAGCCGCGCCGGAGCACCACTTCGTGGCCACCGGAGATGCGGGCCAGTTCGAGGCCCTGGCCCGCAGGTTCCTGGGCCCCGAAGTCCTCTCGGTCCGCCACGTGGACCATGTGTCCGCCCAGTACCCCACGGGAAGCCTGGCCAGGATCACGCCGGAAATGATCGCCGCCGCCCAGAGTGCCGCCGCGCGCCCGCGGATCTCCAACTTCGTGGGCAGTTCAGTGACCGGAGGCACCGGCCAATGAAGCTCACCATCGTAGGCTGCACGGGTTCCTTTCCCGGTCCCGGGTCACCGGCATCGTGCTACCTCCTGACCGCGAACGACGGCGAGCGGACCTGGAAAGTGGTCATGGACCTGGGCAGCGGGGCACTGGGTGCCATCCAGCGGTACACCGACCTGGAGGACATTGACGCCATCTTCCTGACCCACCTGCACCCCGACCACTGCATGGACCTGTGCGGTCTGCACGTGGCTGTCCGGTGGAAGCCCGGCGGCTGGGGCCGCGGCCGTATCCCTGTCTGGGGACCTGCGGCTACGGCAGACCGGATGGCGACGGCGTACGGCCTGGAGCTGGATCCCGGGATGCGCGAGGAATTCGACTTCACCAACTGGGCAGAACGCGAAGCCGTGACCGTGGGCCCGTTCACCGTGACCCCCTTTGCCGTAAACCACCCCGTGGAGGAGGCCTATGCCCTGCGGGTGGAAGTGGTGGAGCCGGACAAGGAGGGCGCCTTGGTGTCCCGGGTCCTGACGTATTCCGGCGATACTGATTCCTGCGCCGGGCTTGAGGAAGCAGCCAAGGACGCTGACCTGTTCCTGTGCGAGGCAGCCTTCGAGGAAGGCCGCGACGACGGGATCAAGGACGTCCACCTGACCGGCAAGCGTGCCGGGGAAGCCGCTGCGGCGGCGGGCGCGCGGCGGCTCCTGCTGACGCACATTCCGGTGTGGACATCGCAGACTACGGTGATGGCCGAGGCCCGCCCGGTGTTCGGCGGCGACGTTGCGGTGGCCGTTGCGGGAGTGCACTACACCATCTAGCCCTTCTGCTGTTCCTGGCTTCGAACCAGGGCTCGGCATAGGTTGGGCGTGCAGTCGATAAGCTAAAGGCATGACTTCTGAAGCAACTGCAGTGCCCATCGTGCGCGCCGACGGCCGCGCCCCCGACCAGCTCCGGCCCATCAGCATCACCCGCGGATGGTCCACCCAGGCCGAGGGATCCGCCCTGATCGAGTTCGGCAACACCCGGGTCCTGTGTACCGCATCCCTGACGGCGGGCGTCCCGCGCTGGCTTAAGGGTGAAGGCCGCGGTTGGGTCACCGCCGAGTACGCCATGCTGCCCCGGGCTACCAACACCCGCTCCGACCGCGAGTCCGTCAAGGGCAAGATCGGCGGCCGCACCCACGAAATTTCACGGCTGATCGGGCGGTCGCTGCGCTCCATCATCGACACCAAGGCCCTGGGCGAAAACACCATAGTGCTTGACTGCGACGTCCTCCAGGCGGACGGCGGCACGCGCACGGCAGCCATCACCGGCGCCTACGTCGCGCTCGCAGACGCCATCCGCTTCGCCCGCGACAACAAGCTCATCGCGAAGAACGCCCAGCCCCTGGTCGACACCATTGCCGCCGTATCCGTGGGCATCATCGACGGCGTTCCCATGCTGGACCTGCCGTACGTCGAGGACGTCCGGGCCGAAACCGACATGAACGTCGTGGTCACCGGGTCGGGCAAGTTCGTGGAGGTGCAGGGAACGGCCGAAGGCGCACCCTTCGACCGGGCCGAGCTGGACCAGCTCCTGGACCTGGCGCTGCTGGGTACCACCCAGCTCGCCGCCATCCAGCGGGAGACCCTGGCGGACACGCTGTGAACCCGGCCGGCGGCCCAGCTCCCCGCCTGGTCCTGGCAACCCACAACAAAGGCAAGCTCCGGGAGCTCCGCGAGCTGCTGCGGGGACAGGTCCCCGGGCTCGACGTCGACACCCAGGTTGTGGACGCTGCGGCGGCAGGTGCCCCGGACGTCGTCGAAACAGGCGTTACTTTTGCCGAGAACTCGCTGCTGAAAGCCCGTGCCGTGGCGGAGGCCACCGGCCTGGCGGCCATTGCCGACGACTCCGGCCTTGCGGTGGACGTGATGGGCGGAGCCCCCGGGATCTTCTCCGCCCGGTGGGCCGGGACGCATGGGGACGACGCCGCCAACCTGCGGCTCCTGCTCAGCCAGCTCTCCGATGTGCCGGACGTCCACCGGGGCGCGGCCTTTGTCTGCGCGGCGGCCCTGGCAGTGCCGGACAGAGACGGGCAGCCCGGCCATGAAGTAGTGGAATACGGGCAGCTGGAGGGCGTGCTGCTGCGCGAACCGCGGGGCAGCGGAGGATTCGGCTACGATCCGGTGCTGCAGCCCGCGGGGGAGGACCGGAGCTGCGCTGAGCTGTCCGCGGAGGAAAAGAATGCCATCAGCCACCGCGGCAAGGCTTTCCGCGCGTTGCTGCCGGACATCGTCGAGGCGCTGCGCCGGGCGGACGGCTGACGGGCACGGCACCAACGGTGGCCGCTTAACCAAAAAAGGTATGCTTCCCGCCGCAACGGGGAGCATACCTTTTGTGTGTCCGGCGCCTTACGGAAGGCGGGGGGTCTTCTGTTCGTCGTCGGGAGCGTGCTCCTCGATGAACTCGTCCACGGGGTCAGTGCCGTAGGCCTTCGCCTGGCGCTTGGCGGACAGGCCGCGGAGGACCTCCACGCCGATGGGCAGGACAGACACCAGGACGATCGCGATGAAGATGATGTCCAGGTTGTCCCGGACCCACGGGATGCGGTCGCCCAGCAGGTAGCCGAGGAGCGTTACGCCGCCGCCCCAAAGTACCGCGCCGATGACGTTGAAGAGGAAGAACTTCTTTTTGTTCATCTGGGCGACGCCCACGATGACGGGGACGAAAGTCCTGATGATGGGGACGAAGCGCGCCAGGATCAGGGCCTTGCCGCCGTGCTTTTCGAAGAAGGCGTGCGCGTTCTCCACGTTTTCCCGCTTGAACAGGCGCGAGTTGGGCTTGTTGAAGATGGCGGGGCCGGCTTTCGACCCGATGAGGTAGCCGGTCTGGTTGCCCACGATGGCCGAGATGATGATCAGCAGCGCGAAGACCCACACGTTGAACTTGATGGTGTCCGTGGCCACCAGGAGGCCGGCCGTGAACAGCATGGAGTCACCGGGCAGGAAGAAGCCCACCAACAGGCCGGTTTCCGCGAAGACGATGCCGCAGACCAGCAGGACCACCCACGGCGCCAGGGCGGGATCGGCCAGGAAGACTTGGGGGTTCAGCCAGTCGGGCAGGAAAGAGGCCAGCTGGGGCTGGACCGGTCCTGCTCCGCCCAGCATGGACACGGCGAGGTCATTCATCACAGGAAAGTTCACCCCTCAAGGGTACTTGACAGAGCTGTGCCTGCATGGAGGGGCAGCATTCCGGCGGTAAGGTGGGGCCGTGGGTTTGGACTTTACGGCGATCGACTTTGAAACTGCGAACGGCTTCCGGGGCTCTCCCTGTGCGGTGGGCCTGACGAAGGTCCGGGGCGGCCGGATCGTGGAGGAGGCCTCATGGCTGATGCGCCCGCCGCAGAACCACGACCACTTTGACTACCACAACGTCCGAATCCACGGCATCCGCGCTGACGACGTTGCCGGGCAGCCCCGCTTCGGGGAACTCTTCCCCGAAATCGGCGCGTTTATTGGCGATGACATCCTCGCCGCGCACAATGCCGCCTTCGACCTCGGCGTGATCCGTTCGGGCCTGGAGGTCTCCGGCCTGCCGGGGCCTGCCTATGATTACGTATGCACGGTCATGCTCTCCCGGCGGTGCTATTCGCTGGTGTCCAACTCCCTGCCGTTCGCCGCCGAGGCAGCAGGCGTGCCGCTGGTGAAGCACCACGACGCCGCAGAGGATGCCCGGGCGTGCGCCGGCATCCTGGTCGACATCGCCCGGCGCAACCAGGCCAACAGTATCGCCGAACTTTACCTTTCGCTGGGGCTGGTGATGCCGCGCCAGCAGGCCTTCGACCCGGTGACGGACGGGCTCTCAAAGGCCAGCATCACGGCCCTTGCCGCTGCCGCCGGCGGCACTGCTGCGCCGCTGCGGCCCTTCCAGGCGGGCTGGCCGGAGGAGGGCGACAATCCGCTTCCCAACCCCGACGCCGAGCCGGGCCACCCCCTGTACGGACAGACCGTCGTCTTCACCGGGGAGCTGTCCATCGGGCGCCCGGAGGCCAAAAGACGCTCTGCCGAGGTCGGCGCCCGGCCGGAAAGCCGGGTGACCGGGCGCACCACCGTCCTGGTGGTGGGGGACGGCTTTGTTGCCTCCGACCTCCGGTCCGGCAGGCTGACCGGCAAAGCCCGGCGGGTGCTGGAGCTCCACGGGCGGGGCCAGGCGATCGAAGTATTGTCCGAAGGCGAGTTCCTGCAGATGGTGGGGGACTTCGCAGCCGCAGCCATCGCCTGAGGCCCCCGGTTGGGCTGTTTCTTCATGGGGCGCAACAAAGCTTTGCCCGCGTACTCCGCGCTCCTAGCCTTGGCTCATGGGCTCCCTGTTCGCTTTCCCCAATCCGGTTAACGAGTACGCCGCGCGCGTCACTGCCGGGCTGGTGGTGGCGCTCGCCGTTGTAACGCTTGCCGCCGGCTCCGGCTGGGGCCTGCTGGCCATCGCCGCCGGGTTCTGGCTGCGCGTGCTCTTCGGACCCAAAATTTCCCCGCTGGCACTGGTGTCCGTCAAGGTCATCACGCAGCGGCTGGGACGGGTGAAGCTGGTTCCCGGGCCGCCCAAACGCTTTGCACAGGGCATGGGCGCAGCAGTCTCCACCACGGCCCTTGCCCTGTTCGCGGCCGGAGCCGTACCCGCCGCCTGGACGGTGCTGGGCGTCCTGATCGTGGCGGCGTCCCTTGAAGCCTTTGCCGGATTCTGCCTGGGCTGCGTGGTCTTCGGGTTCCTGCAGCGCCGCGGACTGATCCCGGAGGACGTCTGCGAGGCATGCAACAACATCAGCCTTCGCCGGTCGTGACCCCCACCAGCATTTTGGCCATGCCGCGGATTGCCTCGGGCGCCTCCAGCGACTCCAGCCAGTCCGCAGGAAGGCACTCCTCGCCGTAGAAGGCCCCCAGGATGTTCCCGGCCAGGGAACCGGTGGCGTCGCCCTGACCGCCGTGGCTCACCGCCAAGGACACCGCCGCGCGGAAGTGCCGGACGGGCAGCGTGTCCGCAACGCCGTCGTTAGTGCCACCACCGTCAGTGCCGCCGTCCTTAGTGCCACCGTCGTCTTCGCCGGCGTTGCCTGAGGCAGCGCCGGGGAGGGTTGCGAGTACCGCGTAGAGCGCGACGGCGAGGGCTTCCTCAGCGGTCCGGCCGTCACCGAGTGCATGAGTGAGCTCCTCCGGCGTCACCACGCCCCGGGTGGCAAGCGAGAGTGCGGCTTCCAGGCGTTCGGGCAGTTCCGGTTCCACCCCGCCCAGGGCACGTGCGTGGGCGGCCACGGAAGAGGCGGCGTCCGGGAGCCCCTCACCCGAAACCAGACGGTGAACCAGAAGGCTGAAAATCCCGGCAGCCTGGCGCGCTGCAGGGTGCCCGTGGGTCAGGGAGGCTGCGTCGGCACTCAGCTTGTAGACGGCGTCGGGCGCAATATGCGGGATCAGCCCGAACGGGGCAGAGCGCACCACGGTGGCGGAATCCTTCGATGCGGGATTCACGGGGCGGGCGGAGGTGCCCATTTCACCCGTTGCCAGCCCGGAGATGCAGGTAGCGCTGGGGTTCCGGCGCTGGCGGAGCGCAGCGTGCCCGTCTATCCATCGGGGCTGGGGTGTGGGAGCCGACGCCGGAGCGACCTCCCCCTGCGCGGCGAGCCACCGCAGATACGCCAGCCAGAGGCAGGCGTTCACGTCCGCGCCCACACCCGAATTTGCCCATTCCAGCGCCTCCACCAGCCCGTCCACCGTGTAGAGGGTCAGCTGGGTCTCGTCGGAAAATGCGCCTGTCACGGGACCGGATCCGGTGAGGCCGCGCCCGCCTGGGCGGCGCCGGATCTCCTCCACTGGCTGCGTGCCGATGGTGTAGCCCAGGGAATCGCCCAGCGCGCCGCCCAGCAGGCAGCCATGGATGCGGGACTTGAGGGCGGGGACGGATGATCCGGGGTCAATGCTCATGCCTGTAAATTTACCGTGGCTCCGGCGGCGCAGTGATTCCCGCTCGGCCCTGCAGGGCTGGGCGGGAAACGCGAGGCCCCAGCAAACGTCCAGCGTCGGCTGGAATAATGGAAGGGTTGCCCGGCGGCAGCACCGCCATCTCCTGCCTACCAAAGGGTCCCACCATGAGCACGCCCGCCCCCGTTCCACACGACGTCCTGCTGCCCCGCAGCCCGGAGACCGCCCCGCCGGGACTCCTGCCCAGGCTGGGGGCCGAGGCGTTCGGCACGTTGTTCATCGTGGTGGCCGGCCTTGGCGTGCCGCTGTTCACTATCCCCGATTCCAGCCCTGTCCCCGCGGCACTTGCCGCCGGCCTGGCCGTGACCGCCGCGATGCTGGCGTTCGGCCACGTCTCGGGCGGCCACTTCAACCCCGCCATCACGGCGGGACACCTTGTGGCCGGCCGGATCAGGGCCGGGGCTGCTGCCGCCTATGTGGGCGCCCAGCTGGTGGGGGGACTCGCAGGCGCCACCGCGCTGTTCGGGATCCTACGCACCTTGCCGGGTATCTCGGACAGCCGAACCGCTTTTGACACCGTGACCGCCGGCTTCGGCGAACACTCCATCATCCAGGCGCCGCTCGCGGCGGTACTGCTCCTTGAAATGCTCGGAGCCGCAATTGTTGTGGCGGTCTTCCTGGGCGCGCCGGGCCGGGAAACCGGCTTTGGCGGGGACGGCGGCCCAGCGGGGCAGTCCGGCAGGGACAGCCGGGACCGGGGCAGCCGGTCTGCAGCCCCCGTGGCCGTGGGCCTGACCTTTGCCGTGCTCCTGCAGTTGGGCCAGTCGGTGGGGAACCTGCCGTTCAATCCTGCCCGCGCCGTTGCGTCCGCGGTGTTCAGCTCGGGCTGGGCCGTTGGGCAGCTCTGGGTATTCCTGGCCGCCCCGCTGCTGGGTGCAGCCATTGCAGGACTGGTTTTCCGGAGCTTTGGAGCGCCTGCCCATGCCGGTGCCGCCGCCCAGGCCGCGGGAGAATCCCGTGAAGCAGGGGAAACCGGCGGAAACGCCGGAACCGCCGGAACCGCCGAAAGCGCTGAAACAGTTGAAACCAACGAAACCGGCCAGGGAGCCGAAACCGCCGCGGACGCTGGGGTGGCCGGGCAGGGCGGCCGAGCCGGCAGCGGCACGCATGGATCCGGGCCCGGTGAAGCCCAGCCCAGCGAAGCCCAGGAATTCTTTGACGGCAAGCGGGGCTGACGGTGGATGCGGCGTTTGCTCCCGCTGTCAGTGGCAGCCGATAGCTTAGGAACATGCGGTTACTTCACACATCGGACTGGCACCTGGGCCGGTCCTTCCATGGCGTTGGCATGCTGGATGCCCAGCGGGACTTCGTAGACCAGCTGGTCCGTGCGGTCACCGAGCACGGCGTTGACGTCGTCCTGGTGGCCGGGGATGTCTATGACCGCGCCCTTCCGGGCGTCGACGTGGTGAACCTGCTGGATGAGGCCCTGGTCCGCCTGACAGCTGCGGGTGCACAGGTGGTGCTGACCAGCGGCAATCATGATTCCGCCATCCGCCTGGGTTTCGCCTCCCGCCTCCTGGAACGCGGGGGAGTCCACCTCCGCACCAGGATCGAGAGCCTGGACACGCCGCTGCTGCTGCCCCTGGACCAGGCCCCTGGCGCCGGCACCGCAGAAGCAGTGCTGGCCATCTACGGCATACCCTGGCTCGAGCCCCGCCTGGTCGCCGAGCAGCTCGGGGCGGACACCCCCAGCCACTTCGAGGTCACCCGGGCGGCAACCGCGATGATCCGGGACGACATCGAACGGCGTTCAGCTTCCGCTGCCGTCCACTCCGTGGTCCTGGCGCACACTTTTGCCAGCGGCGGGATCAGCTCGGACAGCGAACGCGACCTCAGCATCGGCGGCGTCGGTGCCGTTCCGCTGGACCTTTTCGACGGCTTCAGCTACACCGCGCTGGGCCACCTGCACGGACGGCAGGCCCTGTCCCCGCAGGTCCGGTACTCAGGCTCGCCGCTGGCGTATTCTTTTTCGGAAGCCGGGCACCGGAAGGGCGGCTGGCTCGTGGACGTTGACGCAGGGGGAGTCAGCTCTGTGCAGGAAGTCCTGTGGGAAGCGCCCCGGGTTCTGGCCGTGCTGCGCGGTCCCCTGCAAGAGCTCCTTGAACGGCCCGAACACCAGTGGGCGGAAACAGCCTACTGCCAGGTCACGCTGACAGACGCCCAGCGCCCGGCCCGCGCCATGGAGCGGCTCCGCACCCGTTTTCCGGAGACGCTGGTCCTCGGTTTCGATCCGGAGGGCGGAACACCGGCCACCGCTTCCAGCTACAGCAGCAGGCTCGCCGAGGCACCCGACGATCTCTCCGTATGCTGCGGCTTCCTGGAACACGTGCGGGGCAGGGTCCCCGATGACACTGAAAAGGCGGCGCTCGCTGCCGCGCTGGAGAACGTCCGCCTCCTGGAGGCTTCACGATGAGGATCCACCGCCTGCTGATTTCCGGGTTTGGCCCGTTTGCCGGCACCGAGGAGATCGATTTCGACCGGCTCAGCGCACACGGCCTGTTCCTGCTCAACGGCCCAACAGGTGCCGGGAAAACCAGCGTGCTGGATGCCATCTGTTTTGCCCTCTACGGTTCCGTTCCGGGAGCCCGCCAGGACGGTAAACGGCTCCGCAGCGACCATGCCGAGCCGGCCCAGGAACCCGCGGTGACCTGTGAGTTCTCGGCCCAGGGACGCCGCTTTGAAGTGACAAGGTCCCCGGCCTGGGACAAACCGAGCGCCCGGGGCAAGAACGGCTTCACCACCCAGCAGGCGAAGACCCTGCTGCGGGAACGGGTTGGAGGGACGTGGACGGAAAAGTCTGCCCGCAATGACGAAGCCGGCGCTGAGATCCTGGCCCTGCTGGGCATGGACCGGGAGCAGTTCACCCGTGTGGTGATGCTGCCGCAGGGAGACTTTGCTGCTTTCCTGCGCTCCAAGGCCACCGACCGGCTGGAACTCCTCCAAAAGCTTTTCGGTACCGAGCGGTTCGAATCGGTGGAGCAGGAACTGTCCCGTCAGGCGCAGGTGGCCAAGGAGGAGGTGTCCCATCTTGCGGACCGGCTCGGGCTCCTGGCAGCCCGCGCTGAAGCCGAGGCCGCACGCCTCGGCCTCGACGCGTCCAGTGCGCCTTCTTCGGAGAACACCGCGGTGCGGCTCGACTGGCTGGAAGCAGCAGTGGCGGGCCGGCTGGAGGAGCTGACGGACGGGGCCGGACAGGCCGAAGCCGCCAGCACTGAATGCAGGAAGGCCGCGGAAGCTGAAGCATCGCGCGTCGACCGGCGCCGGAAGCTTGATTCCGCCGCCGCCCGGAAGGTGGCGGTGGAGCAGGGCGCGCAGCTGCTTGACGATCACATCCTCCGGCTTGCCCGGCACCGGAAGGCCGAGGTCCTGCAGGGGCAGCTGCGGAACGTTGATGCCACTGCCGCCAAGGCCCGGAGCGCCGCAACCGCCATGGAATCAGCCATGACCCTTCTGAGCCTGGCTGCGGGGGAAGACCCTGAACTGGCTGAGCTGGAACTCCACTTTGCCCCGGGCCCCGCCACCGATGCGGCAACGTCCGTCGCCGGAGCCGGGGAGGAGCTGGCGCGGCTGCGCTCCCTCCTGGCCGTGGTCGAGGCCAGGCTGCCGGACGAAGACAGGCTGCAGGCCCTTCGGAAGCGGCACGGCACCCTGGCAAAAAAGCAGGAGGAACTTGCAGCCGCCCTTGCAGAGGCCAACAGGCGCGCCGATGCACTGACGGACGAGCGGCGCGTGCTCCATGCCGGGCTGCCTGTCCTGGAACAGCATGCGGCTGCCGCGCCTCTGCGGCAGAAGGAAGCTGCGGCTGCGGAGGAACTGCTGGACGTGGTCAGGCGCTACGGTTCCGCCGTTGCGGCCCGGGACCTGGTGAAGGTCCGCCATGACGAAAGCCATGACAGGCAACTGGAGGCGAAACGCCGCTGGCTGGACCTGAGGGAGCGGCGCCTTGCCAATGCCGCCGCCGAGCTGGCAGCCAAGCTGGTTCAGGGGGAGCAGTGCCCCGTATGCGGCAGTCCGGACCATCCTGCCCCGGCGGCAGGCAGTTCCGGTGGCCCGGAACTTGCCCAGGAGGAGGAAGAAGCGCGGCTGGTCCACGAGGCAGCAGAGGCGGCGTACGCCCTGGTGGCCCACGAACTCGGGGAGGCCAGGCAGCTGGTGGCAGTACTCGCCGGGCAGGGCGGAGACACCGCGGAGGACGAGGCACTTAACGCGGCGGACGGTGCGCGGCGGGCAGCCGCCGATGCCCGGACTGCAGAGAAGGAACTGGAAGCCGTCAGGCTGCGGCTCGGCAAACTCGACACCGCTGCCGCAGCTGCGCAGGAATCCCGGACCGGCACCGAGGGCGAACTTGCCAGGACCGCGGCGTCTCTGGCCGACGTATCCGAGCAATCCTTGGCCCTTGACCAGGCTCTGGCCGGGCTGCGGGGCACCCACCGGACGCTGGCCCAGCGGTTGCGTGCCTTGGAGGGCGCGGTGACGGTGCTCAACAAGGCGGTTGAGGCGCAGGCGCACCTCGAACGGATGGAAGCCCAGGCCGCCGAGGCGCTGGAGCAGCTCGACCTGGCGCTGCCTGCGGCCGGTTTCACCTCGGCGCGTGAGGCACGTGAGCAGCTGCTCGACGCCGCCGAGGCCGCCGCACTCGAGGCACGGGTGCGGGCAGCCCAGGACGAGGAAGCCAGAGTGGCGGAACTGTTCGTCTCCGATGACGTCCTGCAGGCGTTGGAGGAGAAGTCCGCAGGTTACGAGTTGGATGGGAAACGGCTCGAGGACCTTCGTGAAGCTGCTGCACAGGCACTCCAGGCCGCACGGGACGCCGACCTGGCTGCCGGCATGGGCGCACGGTGCCTAGCCTCGCTGCGCAGCATCCGTGCCGAGTACGAAGACGTGGCAGGATCGGCGCGGCAGCCGGCAGAGCGGGCGCAGATGCTGGCCGGGCTGGCGGATGCCGCGGCAGGCCGCGGCGAGAACACCTACCGGATGAGCCTGAACAGCTACGTCCTGGCTGCCCGCCTGGAACACGTTGCCGCGGCTGCCTCAGAACGGCTGGTGGCCATGAGTGATGGCCGCTACCTGCTCCAGCATACGGACGCCAAGGCCGCGCGCGGGGCAAAATCCGGGCTTGGACTGGAGGTGGTGGATCAGTGGACCGGGTTCCGCCGGGACACCTCCACCCTGTCCGGCGGAGAGTCGTTCATGGCATCCCTGTCCCTGGCGCTTGGCCTGGCGGACGTCGTCCAGCAGGAATCCGGTGGAGTGGAAATCGAAACCCTGTTCGTAGACGAGGGGTTCGGCAGCCTCGATGAGCAGTCGCTGGAGCAGGTGATGGACGCCCTTGAAGGGCTGCGGGACGGCGGCCGCGTGGTGGGCCTGGTCAGCCATGTTGCGGAGATGAAGCAGCGGATAGGCGCCCAGCTCCAGGTGCTAAAGGGCCGGAACGGCTCCACGCTCCGGATCTCGGACGCTGCAGACGCACCAGTGTGACAGGGTAGTGCCCCTGCGCTCCAGCCGGACTGGCGGGCTGCAGGCCGGATAGGTATACCGTCCGGATATAATTGCACTGTTACCGGGTTGCGCGCATCGGGAGGAGGGACGATGCGCACGAGATGAACGAGCCCGGAATTGAACTCACCCCTAACACCTGCCAGCACGCAAGTACCCGGCCCCGCCGCCGGAGAGCTGTCACCAGCCCCGGCCCCAGGTACCCCCGCTCCACTCCTTCCGGGAGAAACCCCTGCGGCCTCCCGAAGCCGCTTCGCCAGACTGCCCCTTCTGGCCGGCCGGACCTTTATACCCCTTGGCCTGTTTGCCCGGCTGCCGCTGGCCATGCTGACAGTGGGTACCCTGACCCTGGTCACGTCAGCCAGCGGCTCCTACGCGCTCGGCGGGATGGCGGCAGGAGCCGTGGGGATCGGTTCGGCCCTTGGCGCGCCGGTTCTGGGGGCCCTTGCCGACCGCCGGGGACAACGCCCGGTGCTCCTGCTCGCCGCCCTTCTCAACAGCGTCGCCGTGGTGGCCCTGATCCTGGCTGTGTGGGCAACGGCGGAATCCCCGGGTATCCCGGCCGCGGTACTGGCCGCCGCCTTCCTGTCAGGTGCCAGCTGCCCGCAGGTTGGCCCGCTTGCCAGGGTCCGCTGGATGGCACTGGCCGCCCGCGGTCCGGGCAAGGACCAGGCACGGGACCTGGACACCGCTCTTTCCTACGAAAGCACGGCAGATGAGGTGACCTTTGTCCTGGGCCCGGCACTGGTGGGAATCCTGGCCAGCCTGCTGGCGCCCTGGCTGCCCCTCGCAGTGGCGGTGGCACTGACCATCACCCTCGTCCCCGCGTTCGCAGTCCACCGTACACACCGGGCGGTTCCGGCAAGCAGGCCAGCCGCGGGAAACATGATGCCGGCCGGTTCGCGGGGCCGGGCCGGAAGGCTGCCGGCAGTGGTGGCTGTGCCGGTGCTTGCCATGGTGTGCATGGGGACGTTCTTCGGCTCCACCCAAACCGCCCTGAGCTCCTTCTCGGCAGGGTTTGCAGGCTCTGAGGCGGCCGGCCTGCTCTATGCCGTGATGGGGCTGAGCTCGGCCGTGGCCGCACTGTCTGTTGCGTACTGGCCCCCGCGCTTCGGCCCTGCCCGGCGCTGGATGCTGTGCGCCGCGCTCATGGCTGCGCTGTCCCTGCTGCTGCTCCTGCCAACCTCGATGCCCGCGATGGTCGCGGCGCTGCTGATCCTGGGCCTCCCGGTGGGGCCCGTCATGGTCACAGTCTTCGCCGTCGGCGGGACCATCGCCCCTGCCGGCCGCCTAAGTACTGTGATGACGGCGCTGGCCAGCGGCATCGTTGCCGGCACTGCGCTGGGATCTTCGCTGGGCGGCCAGCTTGCCGAAAGCCACGGCTACGCAGCGGCCTTCCTTGTCCCGGTCTGCGCCGCCTCCGCGCTGGCACTCCTGGGGGCGGGAGCCGCCGTCACCCTTGGCCGGAAGGCCTAAGCGAGCTGCCGCTCAATCCTGGCCGCGCTCTCAACCAGCGCGGCTCCCACCGCAGCGGGATCATGGGATGAGCGGATATAGACGACAGACAGCGCAGCGGGGCGGCCGCTAGGAACCCGGACCGGCGCCGCCAGGGAGGAAACCCCGGCAATCACCTCGTCATGGCTGGCGGAATAGCCGGCGCGGCGGGCTTCGGCGGCTTCGGGGCGGTAGGGGATTCCCGTGGCCAGCCGGTCCCATTCCGCCTCGGTGAGCGCGGACTGGATGGCGATGCCGGGCGCCCCGGCGTTGATCGGATGACGGGTGCCGGGACGTTGCGCCACCGTGGCGCCGGAGTGCCTCGGTTCCACCGTGAGCAGGGTAATGCAGTCGTGGTGGTCCCAAACAGCGACAAACGCCGTCATGTCCAAAGCATTAGCCAGCTGCGTCAGTTCCGGCAGGGCTGCAGCCTGAAGGTTGCGGGAAACGCCGCGCGCCAGAACCGCCAGGCCGGGCCCGGGCTGGACCCGGCCGGCGTCATCACGCACCAAGAGTGAATGGTCCTCCAAGGTGCGAAGGATTCGGTAGGCCACCGACCTGTGCACACCCATGGCGTCCGCCAGTTCCGCAATCGTCAGGGGCGAGGATGCCGCTGCCATGATCTCCAGGGCGCGGATACCCCGCGACAAGGTCTGGGAGGGGGAAGCCTGCGCTGGCGCTGCTCCGGCCGGGGCTGCGGCGGTGGAATTCATGGTGTCCATCCTAGGTGCCGGGTACGCCCGACGCCCCCATCGCCAGGTGTCTGCGGCCGGGGAACGTCCTGAATACGAAACGGCATTCCAAATATAGAACTCGTGTACCGGGGAGTCTACGGCGCCGGGGTATGAGCCCCTCCTTGCACCGATGGCATCCGGTGCCGCCGGCCGGCCTGGCAAGAAAGTTCCGGAAGCCCGTGTTCCGCCTCACATTTTCGGTGTACCCTACTAACTAACTGACCGTTCTGTCGGTAATCCTGAAGGCGTCCCGGCAGCACTGCTGCCTTGAACAATGGAGTTTCAATGACCACACCTTCCAAGGTGGACACACTCGCCGGCCCCAGCTCCCGGCGGGAGGAACGCAAGGTCCTCGCCGGCACCCTCGTCGGTACCACCATCGAGTGGTACGACTTCTTCATCTTCGCGCAGCTGACCGCAACGCTGCTGTCGCCGCTGTTCCTTGCACCGCTGAACCAATCCAACCCGGGCCTGGCGCAGATCCTCTCGTTCGCCCTGATCGGCATCAGCTTCCTCTTCCGGCCCCTGGGCGCCGTGGTGGCCGGGCACCTGGGCGACCGCCTGGGACGCAAGGCCATGCTCGTCTTCACCCTGGTAATGATGGGGGCAGCCACGGCACTCATCGGCATGCTCCCCACCTACGCGCAGATCGGCGCCTGGGCTCCTATCCTCCTGATCCTGCTCCGCATTATCCAGGGCTTCTCGGCAGGCGGCGAATGGGGTGGCGCGGCACTGATGGCCGTTGAACACGCTCCCCTGAACAAGCGCGGCCTCTTTGGCGCCTACCCCCAGATCGGTGTACCGATCGGCATGATCCTGGCCACCGGGCTGCTCTTCTTCCTCAACTCCAACATGTCCAAGGAAGACTTCGCAGCCTGGGGATGGCGCGTGCCGTTCCTGCTCTCCATCGTCCTGATCGTGGTGGGCTACCTGATCCGGCGGGCCGTCGCCGAAAGCCCGGTCTTCCAGGAGATGGCCGCCCGGAAGCAGGAAAGCAAGGCACCGCTGGGCGAACTGGTCCGCAGCCACAAGAAGCCGGTCCTGTACTCAACCATGATCTTCATCGGCAATAACGCCGCCGGCTACCTGCTAATCGCCTTCTTCATCGCCTACGCCACTCGGACCCTGCAGATGCCCACCCCGCAGGTCCTCCTGGCCACCACCCTGGCGTCCTTCGGCTGGCTAATCTTCACCCTGGCCGGCGGCTGGCTCTCGGACCGCATCGGCCGGGTCAAGACCTTCCTTACCGGCTACGCCATCATCTTTGCCTGGATGATCCCCATGTTTGCCCTCATCGACACCAAGAACATCTGGCTGTACGGGCTGGCACTGTTCGTCCTCACCATCGGACTCGGGCTGTCCTACGGCCCGATGTCCGCAATGTACGCCGAGATGTTCCCGGCCAACGTCCGCTACTCGGGAATCTCCATCGGCTACGCCTTCGGCGCCATCCTTGGCGGTGCCTTCGCGGCGACCATCGCTGAAACCCTGCTGCAGGCCACCAAATGGACAGGCTCCATCGGCATCTACATCATGATCCTCTGCGTCATCTCCGCCATCGGCGTGGTTCTGGCCAAGGAAACCAAGGGGCGGCCGCTCGGCGTCAGCCACCACTGACGGCGTGGATCCCTCACCGTCTTCCTAACGACAGCGGGCCGGACCATAGTGGTCCGGCCCGCTTTGGCGTATCAGGCCAGACGAGGGTCGCCGTTATCACTGCTCCAGGATGCTGATCGCGTCGTCGTCGGACAGTTGGTCAAAGTGCCGGTAGAAGCTGCCCACCGCCCGGAACTTGCCGGGCAGGTGCAGGCACAGCACGGCGTCGCACACCCGCTCCAGGGAAGCCTCCGCCTCGACGGAACCCACCGGGGCGGCCGCAACGACGGTGGCCGCGCCGCCCTCGCGCACTGCTTCCACCGCTGCCCTCATGGTGGCGCCGGTCGCCAGGCCGTCGTCGACCAGCAGGACGGTCTTGCCTGCCACGTCCAGGTCCGCTCCGGGGTAAAGTTCCACGCGGCGGAGAAGTTCCGTGCGTTCCCGCCGTTCCACCGCGTCCAGTGACTCCTGGCGCACGCCGTGTTCGAGGACCCGGTCCAGCAGGGGTTTGTTGATCAGCCGGACGGTGCGGCCCCGAACCCACGCCAGTGCCCCGTAGGCCGTTTCATCATGGCCGGGGATCCCCAGCTTCCGGACCAGGACTGTTCCAAGGGGCAGGTAGAGGGCTTTGGCGACGGCGGCCGCTACCGGGATGCCGCCCCTGGCCAGGCCAAGGACCACCGTGTCCGGCCGTTCACGGAACTGCGTGAGCACAGCAGCGAGGCGTTCACCGGCATCCGTGCGGTCTTCAAAAAACGTGCCCATCAGTCCCTCCAGGCTCCTCCGGCCTAAAGTTCAGCCTACCGTTTGCGGGGGCGTCAGGCGCCGTCTGGTGCCGGCGGAATCCGGGCGGAGGACTGTCTTGGCAGCAGGCCGGAAAAACGGGGGTCAGGCGGGTTCCTGGCCTGCCAGGAACCTGACGGCAGCTTGCTTGAAGGCCCTGCTGGTGATGGCATTTGTGTGGTTCCGTCCCGGCAGGATCAGCTGTTCGGCCGTGCCCCCGGCTTTCCTTGCCAGTTCGGCAAGCTGCGGCAGGCTGCCGGCACGTTCGTCCTTGTCCCCGGCCACCAGGAGCATCGGGACGTGGGGAACGGCCTCCGTGGGATCGTACGGCTCGGCTTTGATGGCCTCCACCAGGGAGAGCAGCGCGAAGATGTTGTTGCTGGGCAGCAGGAGGGCCATCTTGAGCAGCTGGGCCGTGGACTCGTCGGCAATGGCCGTCCCGTCGGCCAGGTAGTCCTGTGCCGCCCGCAGGTCGAACTCCGCCAACGGATCAGCCATGTTGGGGCCGCCCAGCACCAGGCGGTGGGTGATTTCCGGCTGGGTGGCGCCGAACTCCCAGGCAAGCCGTGAGCCCAGCGAATAACCCACCACGTCCAGCCCGCTGGAAGGCTCACCGTCCTGCAAGGGCCGCACGCCGGCGTCGAACGCTGTTTGCAGCAGGTCCGCCCGGATCCTGCTGGGGGAGTACGAGTCCAGGTCTTCCGGAGCGCCGCTGCGGCCGTGCCCGGGCAGGTCCACCGTGATGACGCGCCGGCCGGCGTCCAGGAGCGCGGCCACCCAGCCGGTGTCCTCCCAGTTGAGCTTGCTGGACGAGGAGAAACCGTGCACCAGCAGGACGGGGCGGAGCCCGGCGTCGGCGGCGGGCTCGTGCACCGCCACGTAGAGCTGTGGGTCGGTGCCCTCCACGGTGTGCGTCTGCTGTTGGCCGCTGTGCCTGCCGCTCATGGTGTCAGTCCTCATCAACTACGGCGCCCGGGCGGACCCGGCGCTTGGGTGCCTCTTGCTTTGGAAATTACTCTACCTGCCAGCCCGTTGCGTGAGCCGGGCGCCCAGCGCGCAGGCCAGCGCGATGCCGCCAATGAGTGCAAAGGTGCTGAACAGCTGGATGCGGCTGCCTTCAGCGCTGAAGCCCACGGCGAAAATGACGGCCAGGAGCGCCAGCCCCAGGATGGTCAGGCCGGGAAAGCCCTTCATCCGGAGGGGCAGGTGCGTGCCGGCGCGGTCGGCGCGGCGGCGAAGGATCAGCTGCGATACGAGGGCGCTGCCCCACACCACCAGGCAGGTGGACCCCACCAGCTGGAACAGCGCCGGCAGGATCCGTTCAGGGAAGAGGAGTTCCAGGACTGTGGCGATAAACCCGAAGGCTACAGATACGCCGACGGCCAGCACAGGGACGTTCGCGCCGTAAAGCCGAGTCAGGAACCGGGGCGCGGCGGAGCGCTGGGCGAGGGAGTAGGCCATGCGTGAGGCCCCGTAGAGGTTGGCGTTCAGTGCGGACAGGAGCGCGACGACGGCCACCAGGGTGATGGCCGCCCCGGCACCGGGGATGCGGGCGGTGTCCAGGACGCCGGCGAAGGGTGAGGAAAGGCTTTGGGATGTTGCCGGAAGGACCGCGGCGATGACGAAAACGGAGCCGATGTAGAAGACCAGGATGCGCCACACCACAGTACGGATGGCTTTCGCCACGCTCCGCTCGGGGTCTTCGGTCTCCGCTGCGGCGACGGACACAATCTCGGTGCCCCCGAACGCAAAGATGACCACAAAGAGCGCTGAGGCAATGCCGCTGAGGCCCTGCGGGGCGAAATCAGTGGTGAGGTTGGACAGTCCCGGCGAGGCCACCTCCGGCAGCAGGCCCAGCAGCAGGGCTGCGCCCACCGCCAGGAACAGCACGATCGCGGCCACTTTGAGGATGGCGAACCAGAACTCGAACTCGCCGAAGTTGCGCACCCCGGCAAGGTTGATGCCGGTGAAGAGCACCATGAATGCCAGCGCCAGGGCCCAGACCGGAAGGACCGGCCAGACGGAGAACAGGAGGGCAGCCGCCCCAAGGGCTTCGGCGGCGATCACCACCACCAGCTGCAGCCACCACAGCCATCCGATGGTGGCGCCGGCCGTCTTGCCCAGGGCGCGTTCGGCATAGACGGAAAAGGCGCCGCTGTTGGGATTCGCGGCCGCCATCTCGCCCAGTGCCCACATGACCAGGATGATGAGCGTCCCGGCCACCAGGTACGAAACGAGGACGGCCGGGCCGGCCGCCTGCACGCCGGCGCCTGAGCCCAGGAAGAGACCCGCGCCGATGGCGCTGCCCAGTCCCATCATGGTGAGCTGCCGGGGCTTCATGCTGTGGACGGGGTGCAGGGGGTTTCCTTTGGGACGGGCTGTGGTGGACTTCGTCGTCATAGTGCCGTGAACCTTCTTGGGGTCTCGATGGTGGCGCCTTGTGGGCCCACTCGAATTTACCGCCTCCACCGCGTTGGCGGTATTCGGCGCAGCGGTGGGCGTTCGTGCAGCACGCGATGGAAGCCGGCGGCAGGGCCGGAAACATTTGGCATTTCCACGGCGCATGCCCGTACAATTAGTTTTGGTCAAAGTGACCATAACTAGATTGCGCGCCCTTCCGCAGAAAGGGCCCGGCTGCCAGGAAGGCGGTGGACCATGTACTCCAGTTCGGCAAACGTGTCGGAGCGCCAGGCGGCCCCTCCTTCCCTGGCCATCTCCACCGTCATCTTTGCCCTCCGGCCCAGTGAAAGCTCGGGCCGGCCTACGCTTTGGCTGCCCCTGGTCCGCCGGATCAGGGAGCCCTTCAAGGGGCTCTGGGCGCTGCCCGGCGGCCCCCTCAGCCACTCGGAGTCCCTCCAGGACGCCGCATCCCGGAACCTGAGGGAGACCACCGGGCTCGCCCCCAGCTACCTGGAGCAGCTCTACGCTTTCGGTGGGCTGCACCGCTCACCCACCCAGCGGGTGGTTTCCATCGTTTACTGGGCCCTGGTCCGGCCCACAGAAGCCGCGCTCGCCGACGAGTCCGAGAACGTCCGGTGGTTCCGGGCGGACCGGCTCGGGGAACTGGCCTTCGACCACAACGCGATCGTGGAGTACGCGTTGTGGCGGCTGCGCAACAAACTGGCCTACGGCTCCGTGGCCTACCACCTGCTGGGGGAGTACTTCACACTGGCCCAGGTCCGCGAGGTTTACGAGGCAGTGCTGGACCGCGAGCTTGATCCGGCAAACTTCCGGAGGCAGCTCAAGTCCACCCCCGAAATAGAAGAGACCGGCGAATACCTCCAGGGCGGCAAGCACCGCCCCCCGCGCCTCTACCGCTTTACCGGCCGGCCCGGCCTTGACCCAGACAACAGGAGCACACTATGAGCAGCGTCAACACAGCCATCCAGCTGATCACGCGCGAGCAGGCCGAAAAAGGCGCGACGGCGGCAGGCAGCACCTGCAGCCCCGCCCTGGCCAAGGGCCCGTGGGACTACGACCTCGCCGAGGCGCTCGCCGGCATTCCCGCCTACGGACCCGGCGCTTCCAGTGCAGATGTTGCGCCTGCCGCGACCCCGCGCCAGGGCCAGTTGCCGGAGGAGTACAAGCTCGCCAGCGACGCCGAGTTGAGCGAACGCATCCTGGCGGCAAAGGCCGCCCTGGGTGACCGTGCCGTTATCCTGGGCCACTTCTACCAGCGGGACGAAGTGATCCAGTACGCCGACTTCGTGGGGGACTCCTTCCAGCTGGCCAACGCCGCACTCACCAGGCCGGACGCGGAAGCGATCGTGTTCTGCGGTGTCCACTTCATGGCGGAAACCGCTGACATCCTGTCCGCACCGGACCAGGCGGTCATCCTTCCCAACCTTGCGGCCGGCTGCTCCATGGCAGACATGGCGGACGCCGACTCCGTGGCCGAGTGCTGGGAGCAGCTCGTAGAGATCTTCGGCACCGAGCCCGACGCTGAAGGCCGGGTCCCGGTCCTGCCCGTCACCTACATGAATTCCTCGGCCGCCCTGAAGGCGTTCTGCGGTGAGCACGGCGGCATTGTGTGTACGTCCTCCAACGCCAGGACCGTGCTTGAGTGGGCGTTCCAGCGTGCCCAGCGCGTGCTGTTCTTCCCCGACCAGCACCTGGGCCGCAACACCGCCAAAGCCCTGGGAGTGCCGCTGGAGCAGATGCCCATGTGGAATCCGCGCAAGGACCTCGGCGGCAACGACGAACAGGCGCTGCTCGATTCCAGGGTCATCCTCTGGCACGGGTTCTGCTCGGTCCACAAGCGCTTCAACGTGGGACAAATAGAGAAGGCCAGGAAGGACTTCCCCGGCGTCCAGGTGATTGTCCACCCCGAGTGCCCCATGGACGTCGTGGACGCCGCCGACTCTGCCGGCTCCACCGACTTCATCAAGAAGGCGATCGCCGCGGCCACGGAGCCCACCACGTTCGCGATCGGCACCGAAATCAACATGGTGAACCGGCTTGCAGCGGAGTACCCGCAGCACACCATCTTCTGCCTGGACCCGGTGATCTGCCCCTGCTCCACGATGTACCGCATCCACCCGGGTTACCTGGCCTGGGTGCTGGAGGAACTGGTGGCCGGCCGGGTGGTCAACCGCATCACCGTAGCGGAGTCCGTCCAGGACCATGCCCGGACCGCCCTCGAGCGCATGCTCGCCGCCAGGCCGTAATGAAAGCCGAGCCCCTTGTGCCCCGTGGGCCCGTGATGCCAGGCCACCGCCGGCTGGTGGTCATTGGCAGCGGCATTGCCGGACTGTACGCGGCGCTGCTGGCAACAGACGCCGACGCCTCCGTGGTTCTGCTGACAAAAGGCGGGCTGGACCACAGCAACACCTGGTATGCCCAGGGCGGCATCTCGGCCGTGCTGGATGAACCAGCCCCGGGTGACACCGCAGCGGCCCACATCACCGACACGCTCCTGGCAGGCGCCGGGCACTGCAACGCCGACGCCGTCCGGCTGATGTGCACGCAGGCCCGGCACGACATTGACGGCCTGCAGCGCTTCGGCGTGCACTTCGACCTGCAGGCCGCCGGGCGCCCGGGACTCGGGCTGGAGGCCGCCCACTCCGCGCCCCGCATCCTCCACGCCGGCGGCGACGCCACGGGCGCGAAAGTGGCCGCTGCCCTCATCCAGGCGGTGCTTTCCCGGCAGGCGGCCGGTGTCCTGACGGTCATCACCGGTGCACACGCCACCTCACTCCTGCACGGCGACGGCACCGTCACCGGGGTGGAATACCTGCAGGACGGGAAGAGGGCAGAGCTGCGTGGGGACGCCGTCCTGCTGGCAACGGGAGGCGCCGGCCGGCTGTTTGCCCAGACCACCAACCCCGCAGTGGCCACCGCCGACGGCCTGGCGCTCGCGGTGCGCGCCGGAGCAAGGACAGCGGACCTGGAATTCTTCCAGTTCCACCCCACCTGCCTGGTCCGGAACGCCGTGCCCACCTCCGCGGGCCTTGCCGGCGAGCCGCTGCTGATCTCTGAGGCTGTCCGCGGCGAAGGGGCAGTCCTCGTTGACGGCAACGGAAAGCGCTTCATGCGGGCATACCATCGGGACGCGGAGCTCGCCCCCCGGGACGTGGTCTCCCGCAGCATAGCCCTGCACCTGGCCAAGCTCGGCGACCCCAACGGCCACGTATACCTTGACGCGCGCGTCATCGAGGCGGCCAGGGGTTCCGGTTTCCTGGCCCGGCGGTTCCCGACCCTCACCGAAAAAACCCTCGCAGCCGGCATCGACTGGACCCGGGACCTGGTCCCCGTGGCCCCGGCAGCCCACTACTGGATGGGCGGCATACTCACCGACCTGCACGCCCGCACCAGCCTCCCCGGACTCTACGCCGCCGGCGAAGTCGCGTGCACGGGCGTCCAAGGGGCAAACCGGCTGGCCAGCAACTCCCTCCTCGAGGGACTCGTCTTCGGCCGCCGCGCTGTTGAGGACTTCCTCTCCGGTGACTTTGGCTGGGGGTCGCCTGAGGGCGCCCCTCCGCATGCTAGGTCGGCCGCGGGCGGCCTCCCCTTTACGCATGCTTCCGGGGCACCCTCAGGCGACCATTTGTCCGTCACCTTCCCTGCAGGTTCAGCTGGTGCGGTGGCCGATTCGGTTGCGCCAGGTGGGAGCCTGCCGGCCAGCTTCGGTGGGGGCGGAGGTATGGAAACCCCGTTCTCCCGTGATGCTCTTCGCCGGTTGATGACTGCCAAGGCCGGGGTGCTTCGGAATGGGGTGCTTTTGGGGGAGGCGGCGGAAACTCTTGGCCGGTGGGCCGCCGTCGTTCTTCCCGGAACTGCAACCGCCGGGGCGGACCCTCGGGACCATGAGGACCGCAACCTGCTGCTGGCCGCCCAGCTGCTGGTGGCTGCCGCCCTGGAACGGACTGCGTCCCTGGGCGCCCATTACCGGAGCGACAGCCCTACTGATGCCGCCGGCATTGCTGACGAACTCCAAGAACACTCCCGCCTGCGCCCGAAAGCGAGCCTTGTCCGTGACTGAAAACTCCGTGATTGCACCCGTGGCGGCCAGCGCCGCTGGTCTGGACCTCACCCTGCCGGCGACTCCCGTCCGCGAGATACTGGAGCGCGCCTTCGCCGAGGACGCTCCGGGCGGGGACATTACTTCCCAGCTGCTCATTCCCGCCCGCGCCCGCGCCACGGCGGTCCTGAACGCCCGCGTGCCCGGGGTCTTCAGCGGAGCCACCGTCTTCCGGGATGCCATGCAGCTGGTGGATCCCGGCACCGAGGTGGAGCTGCTGCTGGCGGACGGGGACAGGTTCGACGCCGGCACGCACCTTGCGCGGGTCAGCGGACGGGCACGCTCGGTCCTGCTCGCCGAACGGGTCGCCCTCAACCTCGTTCAGCGGATGTCCGCGATCGCCACCAGGACCGCCGAATTTGTCCAGCTGGCCGAGGGGACACGGGCCAGGATCACCGACACCCGGAAGACCACCCCCGGCCTGCGGATCCTGGAACGGTTCGCTGTGCGGTGCGGGGGAGGCGCGAACCACCGGTACAGCCTCTCCGACGCAGTGCTGGCGAAGGACAACCACCTGGCCGTGATGACCGGAGGGGACCCCGCCAGGCTGACGGAGCTGCTCCGGGCGGCCAAGGCCCAGCTGGGGCACACCACCCACTTCGAAGTCGAGGTGGACCGCATGGACCAGATCGAACCTGTCCTGGCCGCCGGCGTGGACACCATCATGCTGGACAACTTCACGCTGGACGAGCTCCGCCAGGGTGTTGCCCTGGTGGCAGGGCGGGCCCGCGTGGAAGCAAGCGGCAACGTCAACCTCAACACGGTCGCAGGAATTGCCGCGGCCGGGGTTGACGTCATCTCCATCGGTGCCCTCACGCACACGGTGGCCGCCCTGGACCTTGGCCTGGACGTGGAACTGACAGCCGGGTAAGCCGTGATTTTCCTTGACGCAGCCGCCACCACCCCGGTTCGCCGCGAGGTGCTGGAAGCCATGTGGCCATACCTGACCGGTGACTTCGGAAACCCCTCCAGCCACCACACCCTTGGTGAGGCCGCCGCGCGCGCCCTCGCCGCTGCGCGCGATTCGGTGGCCGCTGTCCTGGGCTGCCGGCCGGGTGAGCTGACCTTCACGTCCGGCGGAACGGAGGCGGACAACCTGGCCGTCAAAGGCATTGCTTTGGCGCGGCAGGCTGCCAACCCGAAGCTTGACCGGGTGGTGATCAGCGCCGTCGAACATCCGGCCGTGGAGGAATCCGCACGCTACCTGGAACGCTTCCACGGATTCACGGTGGACGTGGTGCCCGTGGACGGGACAGGACTGGTGACGCCTGAGGCCTTTAGTGCGGTCCTGCGCCCGGAGACCGCACTGGCCAGCATCATGTACGCCAACAATGAAGTGGGAACCGTACAGCCGGTGGCCGGGCTGGCAGCGGTTGCGCGCCAGGCTGGAGTTCCGTTCCACACGGACGCGGTGCAGGCGGCGGGATGGCTCCCCCTGGACTCCAGGACGCTGGGCATTGATGCCATGAGTATTTCGGGCCACAAGCTGGGGGCCCCCAAGGGCTGCGGCGTGCTCTTTGTCCGGGGCCGCACCAGAATCGAGCCGCTCATCCACGGCGGCGGCCAGGAACGGGGCCGCAGGTCTGGGACGGAGAACGTGGCAGGTGCCGTGGGCATGGCCGCGGCGCTGGCGCTGGCGCAGGCCGGCCAGGAGGAACAACGACGACGTGTTGCGGCCCTGCGCGATGGCTTCATCAACGCCGTGCTCACCGGCGTGCCGGGCGCAGTCCTTACCGGGCATCCGTCCCGGCGGCTGCCGTCCGTAGCGTCCTTCTGCTTCCCGGGAACCAGCGGGGAATCGGTGCTGCTGGAACTGGAACGCCAGGGGGTGGTGTGCTCCAGCGGATCAGCATGCGCAGCCGGGTCCGACGCCCCCTCGCCTGTCCTCACAGCACTTGGTATTGAACCCGAGGTGGCCCAGACGGCGGTCCGCTTCAGTTTTGATGCGGCAGTCACGGAGGAGGACCTCAACGCCGCGGCGGGGGCGGTCAGCCACGCAGTGGAGAGCGTGCGGGCGCTCGGCGGCTAGCCCCGCATCGTCCCAGGCCGTTGCCCACAGGGGTCAGTACAGCTCGCCGACCGGAATCTCCACAGCCAGCCGGTTGGACGGACCGGGCAGGGGACACGCCCAGGCCTCGTTGTAGGCGCAAGACGGGTTGTAGGCGAAGTTGAAGTCAAGGACGAAAGCGGCGTCCGGGCCCGTCCCGCTGACCCCGTGGAACGCGCCCTTGATGGTATCGAGCAGGTACCGGCCGGCGCCGTAGCTTCCGCCGGGCTGGCCGGCCGTCGCGTCCCGGAAGGGCACGAAAATGCCGCCGCCGTATCCCCGAAGCTTCCACACAGCCAACTGCCCCATCTCGGGGAGATCGAACGTCCCCAGCCGCACGAAGTTGACCACCCCGTCGGTTCCGGTTTCCACGCTCATTTCCCGGCCCGCACCCTCCTTGGTCAGCGGGACGTGGAAACGGTAGATGGGATCATAGTCAGCCGTCTTAAGGCCGGAGAATCGCGCTTTATCCGTTGCGGACAACGCGGAGGCCGGGTGCGTGGCAAAGAGAAGGTCGCGCTGGTGGCGCCAGTAGGAATGTGCTTCCGCCGGGCTTTCCACGGAGAGTTTGCGGACATTGTCGTACAAGGCAAAGGTCCGCAGCCGCCAGTCAGCAATGTCGACGGCGGAGATATCCGCCGGGTTCTCTTCGGCTGCGCCGTGCTGGATGTCCGCCATAGCACCAGCCTAGTCCCCGGGACCGGCGATGCCCTCCGACCGCGACACGCACCGCTTTTGCCCGGCGCCGTCCCGTCGTTTTTGGCGGCGGGGGAGCGGCAGGAAACGCCGCTCCCGGCCACGTCCCGCCGCTGCCCCATCCCGTTAGGCTGGCTGCATGAGACGCATCGCATCAGCTGGGGTACTGCCCGGAGCCGCCGTGCTCCTGGCCGGCGCACTCCTCGCCGGCTGCTCCACCCCGTCAGGCAGCGGGCCCGCATGGACAGCGGAGCCCAGTGACTCCGGCGCCACCGCCACGGCTTCACCGGATGGGTCCGCAACAGCTGGGCCATCCTCCGGTGCCACGGCCGCTGCGTCCGCTTCCGCAACAGCCGGGCCTGCCGCCACAGCCTCTGCGTGGAAGACCTTCTCCGATCCGGCTAAGACCGTTGTGTTTGACCTGCCCGAGTCCTGGATAGCGCAATCGGTCCCTCCTGAGGACGGAACCCTGCCCGGTGCGTTGAAAATCGAGGTGAAGAAGCCGGACGGCACTTTCGTGGCGGCGCTCCGGACGGGACTCCCGCCGTCGTCCGCTGACTGCCCGGCGGACGCCCGGCGGCCCTACACGGTGCTCAGCAGCGTGCCGGTGGAGCTGTCAGCTGAAGGCGGGGAGGGGACCATTCCGCCCAGGGTGGTGTTCCGGGCAATCCAGGGATACCGGTTCTTCGGCTCCTACGGCATCACAAACATCGTGGGCGGTGCCGACGGACAGGCCTGCGAACTGCGCAACATCGTCCGCGGGCCGGCGGACAAGGGCGACTACTCCTTTGGCGACCTTGTGTCCGTCAGGGCCTTCGCGCCCGATGAGAAAGTGGCGCCGGCCAAAGCATTCGACACCCTTGACCAGGCCGCAACGTACGCCAGCGAGAGTGCTGACTTTGCCAACGTCCAGCGGATGCTAATGTCTCTGGAGATCAAGAACTAGCCCCCGTTCCCTGCCCGCATCCCCGGCCGGGACAAGCGGCGGCTTCTTTCCTGCCGACACCCCCCGGAGAGTCATGGAACGCACCGTTTCCGCACGCCTGGTCTTCAAGACCGCCCCCAACACCAAGGTGGCCATGGCCATAGCCGCCGCCAGGAACACCGGATACTCGTCCTTCGAGGAAAGCCTGTCCATCACGGCCGGCGGCGGGCAGGTTCCCGTGAGCGAGGTTCCGGACCACCACGGAGGCCGGCTCCACTACATGGAGTTCGCCGAACCGTCCGAGGTGGTGGTGGAGTACTCCGCGACGGTAGCGGGCCGGGCCCGGCCGGAAGAAGTCGGGCTGGCTGACCGCATCCGCTACGTCCGGCCCAGCCGCTACGCGGAGTCGGACCGCCTCCTGCCCACCGCCTACGCAGAATTCGACGGAGCCGCCGGCGGGGAGCTGCTGCACGCCGTGCGGAACTGGGTGAACGGCGAACTGCGGTATATCAGCGGCTCCTCCCGCGGGACGGACGGCGCGGTGGAAACCCTCCTGAGCCGCCGCGGTGTCTGCCGGGACTTCGCGCACCTGGCCATTGCCTTGCTGAGGTCCAAGGACATCCCGGCCCGCCTGGCTGCCGTGTATGCCCCCGGCCTGAGCCCCATGGATTTCCACGCCGTCGCAGAGGCCTACGTGGAAGGCGGATGGCACGTGATCGATCCCACGGGGCTGGCCCCGCGGGAGTCAATGCTGCGGATCACGGCCGGCCGGGACTCAGCCGACACGGCATTCCTATCCACGGTGGGCGGAAGCCTGACGTTGAGCCAGATGCAGGTCACGGCCGTGGTCAACGGCACCCTGCCCGTCGAAAACCCCGCGAAGCTGGTGGCCCTGGGCTAGCGGAGGCCTGGGCTAGCGGGAGTCCTGCCGGGGCTGCCGCTGGTCCAGGGAACTGCGCAGCTTGGCGGTGAGCCGCATGAGTTCCTTCTGTTCCGCCGGCGTCAGCGCGGGGACCATCAGTTCGGAGATGTCGCGCACATGCTCACGCCCAATCTCCTTCTGGAGTTCCCGCCCCTCGTCAGTAAGTTTCAGGAGCACACCACGGCCGTCCTCAGGCGCCGGCATCCTCGCGACCAGCCCGCGCTTCTCGAGCCGCTCCACCAGCCTGCTAAGGCTCGACTGGCTCAACAGGACGTTGTCGTTGAGTTCGTTGAGCCGCAGCCAGCCGGACGGACAGCGGGACAGGGTGAACAGGACGTCGTACTCGTTGACGGCCAGCTTCCGGAAGGCCGGGCCGGACTGCAGCTTCCGCATCACCGCAACCTGGGCACGGAACAGCGACTCCCAGGTTTCTGCGGCGAGCCGCACCGGCGACTCCGCGCTCTTGCCGGCCATCACGCGTCCGCGGCGGACTTTTCCGCGTCCTGGGCGGCGAGCAGTGCGGCCACCCGGCCGGCGTGGGTTGGCGGTTCGGGAACGTGGGCCGGCTTGCGGGCCGCGTACTCCTTCCGCAGGACGGGCAGGACCTCCTCGCCGAACAGGTCCAGCTGCTCCAGCACGGTCTTCAGCGGCAGGCCCGCGTGGTCAATCAGGAACAGCTGGCGCTGGTAGTCGCCGAAGTACTCCCGGAACGTCAGGGTTTTCTCGATGACTTCCTGAGGGCTGCCCACAGTGAGCGGTGTCTGCGAGGTGAAATCCTCAAGCGAGGGACCATGGCCGTAAACAGGCGCATTGTCGAAGTAGGGGCGGAACTCATTGACGGCGTCCTGCGAGTTCTTCCGCATGAAGAACTGTCCGCCGAGGCCCACGATGGCCTGGTCTGCCTTCCCGTGGCCGTAGTGCTCGTACCGTTCACGGTAAAGGCCGATCAGCTGCTGGTAGTGCTCCTTGGGCCAGAAGATGTTGTTGGCGAAGAAGCCGTCGCCGAAGTACGCCGCCACTTCGGCGATCTGCGGCGTGCGGATGGAGCCGTGCCACACAAAGGGGGCAACGCCGTCGAGCGGGCGGGGCGTGGACGTGAAGTTCTGCAGCGGCGTCCGGAACTTGCCGGACCAGTTCACGGTGTCCTCGTCCCACAGCTTCCGCAGGAGGCTGTAGTTCTCGATGGCCAGTTCCACGCCGTCCTGGATGTTCTTGCCGAACCACGGGTAGACGGGCGCCGTGTTGCCGCGGCCCAGGACCAGGTCAACACGGCCGTCTGCCAGGTGCTGGAGCATCGCGAAGTCCTCGGCGATCTTGACCGGGTCATTGGTGGTGATCAGCGTGGTGGCCGTGGACAGCGTGATGCGTTCCGTCTGCGCGGCGATGTAGGCGAGGGTCGTGGTGGGGGAGGAGGAGAAGAAAGGCCGGTTGTGGTGCTCGCCGAGGGCGTAGACATCCATGCCGATTTCCTCGACTTTTTTGGCGATGGCCACCGAGGCCTTGATGCGTTCGTTCTCGGTGGGGGTCTGCCCCGTCGTGGGGTCTGTGGTGATGTCGCTGACGCTGAAAACACCGATCTGCATGATGTGCCTTTCCCTTCCTGGACTCTCCGGGCTTGGTACCAGTGTAGTCCAATTTAGATGCATTTGCATCTATCGGGAGGTACAACGCATCCCGGATGGAAATATTCCTTGAGGGCCTGCCGGGAGGCAGTACGAGCCTAGGAGGGGCCGGGGGCGGCGCGGCGGCCGCTGGTCTTGGGAACCATTCCCGTGGTCCAGTCCCTGAATTCCTCGTCGACGTCCCGTCCGGGCCCGAATTCCGGACGTGCCTGAAGGTCCCGGAGCAGGGCCTTCTTCTCACGCCGGCCCTCCACCAGCCTGTACAGGACCGGTACCAGGACCAGGGTCAGCGCGGTCGAGGAGATCAGCCCACCGATAACGACAACCGCCAGCGGCTGCGAGATGAAGCCGCCACCGCCGGTGAGGCCCATGGCCATAGGCGTCAGCGCGAACACGGTGGCGAGTGCGGTCATCAGGATGGGGCGCAGGCGCTGCCGTGCCCCATGCGTGATGGCGTCCGCCACGTTCATGCCCGGCCGGCCGTCCCGGGGCTGCCGGTACTGGTTGATGAGGTCGATCAGCACGATGGCGTTGGTGACCACAATCCCAACCAGCATGAGCATGCCGATCAGCGAGGGCAGTCCCAGCGGCACGCCCGTCACTAGGAGCAGCGCCACGGCACCGGTGGCTGCGAACGGGACCGATACCAGCAGGATCAGCGGCTGGATGAGGGATTTGAAGGTGGCCACCATGATCACGTAAACAATGGCGATGGCCGCCAGCAGGGCCAGCCCGAGCTGCTGGAAGGACTCCTGCTGCTGGGTGGTGGCGCCGCCGATTTCTGCGGTGACCCCCGGCGGCAGCTGGACGTCCGCCAGGCGTTTCTGGACCTCCGCGTTGACCGCACCCAGGTTGGAGCCCGACGGCGTCACGGACACGCGTGCCGTGCGCTGGCCATTGCTGGCGGTGATGGACACCGGCACGTCCACCTGTTCCACTGAAGCGATGCTTCCCAGCGGCACAGGCCCGCCCGCTGCCGGGAGCGGAATGCCACGGACGGCGTCGATGCTGGTGAACCTGGTGCCCTGCCCGATCTGGACAGGGAAGTCGTTGGTGTCGATCCGGACTTCGCCGGCCGGAATGGGGCTGATGGTGGAGGCCAGGACCCCGGCCACCTGTTCCTCGTTGAGCCCGGCGGCTGCCGTCCTGGCCCGGTCCACCTTGACCTGGACCACGGGTTGGCTGGCCGCGAGGTTGGTTGCCACCTCGCTGGTGCCCGGCACCCCGGTCATCGCCGCGACCACGGTGTCGCTGGCTTCCTGGAGGTCGGCAGTGGTGGCTGCCTTCAGGGTGATGTCCACCGTGGAGGATGTGCCGAAACCGCCCTGCTGGGTCCCTACCGAGATCTTGCCGGAATCGGGCACCTTCGCCAGTTCGCTGCGCACCGTCTCCTGCAGCTGCTCCTGGTCCGCCTTCTCGTCCGTCACCACGGTAAAGGTGGAGTTGGACGAGCCGGTGGAGGTCAGGGCGGCGAAACCTGCCTGGGCATTTCCTGACGTCACCTGGATGTCCTTGACGCCGTCGATGCCGCGCAGCACTTCCTCAAGCCGGATGGCTGCCGCGCTGGTGTCGGCGAGGGTGGTGCCGGCCGGCAGGACCTGGCGGACTGTGAGGCTGTTCTGGCCGGAGTTGCCCAGGAGGTTGGTGGCCAGCAGCGGTGTCATGGCGGCGGTGGCACCGAGGACCAGGGCTGCGGCCACCAGCGTGATCACGGGGTGCTTCTGGGTCTTGGTGAGGATGGGCAGGTAGCCGCGCTGGAGCCTGCTGCGCTGTTCGGCTTCCATGGCCCGGGCACGGGCCTCGTCCGCGTTCCGCCGGGCAGCAGCCGGCCCTGCCGCAGCCGCGGCTGCCGGGGCATCGGTGTTTTTAAGGAACCAGTAGGCCAGCACGGGAACGATGGTCAGCGAGACCAGCAGCGATGCGAGCAGTGCCATGGTGACGGTGAGGGCGAACGGCCTGAAAAGTTCGCCCGCCAGCTCACCCACGAAAGCGATGGGGAGGAATACCGCCACGGTGGTGAGGGTGGAGGCGGTGATGGCCCCGGCCACCTCCCTGATGGCGGTCAGGATGGCCGTGACCTTGTCTTCGCCGTAGCTCAGGTGCCGCTTGATGTTCTCGATGACCACGATGGAGTCATCCACCACGCGGCCGATGGCGATGGTGAGCGCACCCAGCGTCAGGATGTTCAGGGAGTATCCGGTGGCGGACAGGCCAATAAACGTGATCAGGAGCGAGAGCGGAATGGAGACCGCCGTGACCAGGGTAGAGCGGGTGGACATCAGGAAGACCAGGATGACCGCAACGGCGAAGCCCAAGCCCAGCAGGCCCTCGGTGGTGAGGTCCTTGATGGACTTCTCAATGAAGGGGGCCTGATCGAACACCGGAGTGAACTTGGCATTCGAGCCCAGTTCGGCCTCAAGTTCGCCAAGCGTGTCACGCACCGCGTGCGAGATGCCCACCGTGTCGCCCTCAGGCTTCTTGGTCACGGACACGGCGAGGGTTTCCTCCCCGTTGGTCCGTGTGATGGACGTCCGTTCGTCATCCTTCAGGGACACCTCCGCCACGCTGCCAATGGTGACCCCGCCCTGTGCACCCGCCAGCGGCAGCGCCTCGATGGCTGCCAGGGAATCCACAGGGCTGCCGATCTGCAGCGAGAGGGTCTTGCCCTGTTCCTCGAGCGTGCCGGCCGGGACCAGCGCGCCGTTGTTGGCCAGCGCGTCCCGGATGGACGTGATGCTCGCACCCGCCGCGGCCATGGCGTCGGCGCGCGGAAGGATCTCGATGTGCTGGGAGGCGCCGCCGGTCACGTCAGCGCCGCGGACGCCGTCAATCTTCTGCAGCCGGGGCACGCTCAGCCGCTGGAGGTCGGCGTTCAGCTCGCTGAGCGTCTTGTCCGAGGACACGGCCAGGAAAACAATCGGGAAGTCGCTGATGCTTCCGGCGATTGCCTGCGGCTGGACGTCCTCGGGCAGGGAGCGCTTGGCGTTCGAGATGGCCCGGTCGATCTGGTTCCGCGCCCGGTCCAGGTTTGCACCATAGGTGAACACCATGGTGATCTGCGAAACGCCGTTGCGCGAGGTGGAGGAGGTGGATTCCAGCCCTTCCACGCCGTTCAACGCAGTTTCCAGCGGCCCGCTTACCTGCTTGTCCACCACCTCCGGGGAGGCCCCGGGCATGGCGGTCAGCACCGTGATCTGCGGAAACTCGATCGAGGGGATGAGTTCCTGCTTCAGCGATGACATGGTGATCACGCCGAAGACGGAAGCGAAGACTGTGATCAGTGCGATCAGTGCCCGGTTTGCAAGTGAAAGTTGTGCCAGCCGGAACATCGCATGATCTCCTGAGGGGTTGAAGGACTGATACGGACCCGTAGGTGCCGGCCGCCGGCCCCGGCAGGGTCAGCGGCTGGCGGAAACGCTCTCCAGCTGAAGTGAGGCGGCCGTCGCCTTTTCCAGCTCGGCAGCCAGGTCCGGGTTCTCGTCCAACTTGACCCCGTAGCCGGGCATCATGTCCTTGAGCTTGGACTGCCAGCCCTTGAAGTTCCGGGGGAAGGTCCTCTTCAGCAACTCGATCATGATAGGTACCGCGGTGGAGGCTCCGGGCGAGGCGCCCAGGAGCGCACCGATGGAACCGTCCCGGCCGGCGATGACTTCAGTGCCGAACTGCAGCACGCCGCCCTTCTGCGGATCTTTCTTGATGATCTGTACACGCTGGCCGGCGGTGATCAGTTCCCAGTCGCCGTCCTTGGCCTCCGGGTAGTACTCACGCAGGGCCTCCACCTTGTCGGCGTGTTTCTTGGCCACTTCCTTCACCAGGTAGGCGGTGAGGTCCATGTTGTCCTTGGCCACTGCCAGCATCGGAATGATGTTGCTGGGCCGGATGGACAGCGGAAGGTCCAGGTACGAGCCGTTCTTCAGGAAGTTGGTGGAGAAGCCGGCGTAGGGGCCGAACAGCAGCGACCGCTTGCCGCCGACGTACCGGGTGTCGAGGTGCGGCACGGACATGGGGGGAGCGCCCACCGATGCCTGGCCGTAGACCTTTGCGCTGTGCTGCGCGGCAATGGTTTCGTCGGTGCAGCGGAAGAACTGCCCGGAAACCGGGAATCCGCCGTAGCCTTTGCTTTCCGGGATCCCTGAAGCCTGCAGCAGGTGCAGGGCGCCGCCGCCGGCGCCCACAAACACGAACTTGGCGTGGATCTTGCTGTGCTCCCCGGATTTGGGGTACTTCAGCGAAAGGTCCCAGCCGCCGTCGGAAGCCCTGGAGATTCCCGTGACGTCATGGCCGTAGTTGATTTCGACGCCGTTGTTCCCGACGTAGGTGGTCAGCTCGCGGGTCAGTGCCCCGAAGTCGACGTCGGTGCCCTCGGCTGCGCGCGTGGCGGCGATGCGCTGCTTCGGGTCGCGTCCCTTCACGATCAGGGGCGCCCACTTGGCGATCTGGGCGTGGTCCTCGGAGTACTCCATGCTCCGGAACAGCGGGTGGGGCTTGAGGGCCTCGTAGCGCGTCCGCAGGAACCGGGTGTGGTCCTCGCCGATGACGAAGCTCATGTGCGGCACCGTGTTGATGAAGCTTTTGGGGGATCCGATCAGCTTCTGGTCCACCAGGTGGGACCAGAACTGGCGCGAAAGCTGGAACTGTTCGTTGATGAGCAGCGCCTTGGAAGGATCCACTGAGCCGTCTTTGGCTGCTGGGGAGTAGTTGAGCTCGCAGAGGGCTGCGTGGCCGGTGCCGGCGTTGTTCCATGGGTCGGAGCTTTCCAGCCCCGGCTGGTCCAGCCGCTCGAACAGGGAGATGGTCCAGTCCGGCTCGAGCTGCTTGAGGAAAGCCCCCAGCGTGGCGCTCATGATGCCGCCGCCAATCAGGACGACGTCGGCATGTGGGGTCTTGGAAATGAAGGTCACGATCAGTCTCCGATTGCAGCGGCTCTGGCTGTCACAGAATATCCCCGGGCAGCGGACATACTGAAATTGGACCGCTCCGTCAAGGCTTTAGTTGCACCTTCGTGAAAACTTCATTTAAGACCGGGGAGGCCGGATAGCTCAGTACGCGGTCGGAGAGGGCCAGCGCGGAGATGGGGAAGGCAACGGGGACGGCCGGGACGGTGGCCGCGATCTGGGCGTTGATGGTGTGATATTGCTCATCCCGTTCCTCCCCTTCCGGAAGCCCCCGCGCCCGGTTGATTTTCGAAAAGACCTGGGGATCGTGGTAGCCGAATTCACCGTTCTTCTCACCGAAAAGGGGTCCCACGAAGTTGTCGGCGTCGGAGTAGGAGCCGTTCCAGCCCAGGAGATGGAGCGCATGGTCGCCGGGGGACTGCACTTTCTGCAGATAGCCGTCAGCCCAGTCCACCGGAACGGGCCGGATGTTGATCCCGACGGCTGTGAGCTGGCGGCTGATCTCGGCGTACACCTTCTCGGGTGTGGGCAGGTAGGGGCGGGTGACGTTCAAGGGATAGTAGAACTTCAGCTCCTCACCGGCATACCCGCCCTCTTCGAGATATTCCTTGGCCTTGGCGGGATCGTGGCCCAGCTCCGGGGCGTCGTTGTTGAAACCGCTGATCTTGGGCGGGACGAACTGTGTGGCCTTGGCAGTGTTGTCTATGAAGAACCGGCGGATCAGTGTTTCCTTGTCGATCGCCATTTCGATCGCCTGCCGAACCTTGAGGTTCTGGAGCACCGGGATGTCCTGGTTGATGCCCACGTACATGACGGAGAACGGGTCACGCTGGACAATCTGCTTTCCGCGTTTCACCAGCTGGTCGAAGTTGCCCACCGTGACGGCGTCGTAGCCGTCGATCTTGGCGTCCAGCAGGGCCTGGAGGCGCGCCTGCGGGTGGTCGTAGGCGACGAAGTTGATGGTGGCAATCTGGCCGCGCTCTCCCCAATAGGAGGTGTTGGTGGCCAGGGTGACACTTCCCTCGTCCCAGGAGGCCAGGCTGAACGGTCCGGTCCCCACCGGACTGGTCCCGAAGACGGACACGGGCTGGCCGCCGCGGTTCTGGTCCAGGACCTCGGCCGTGCCCGCGGCGAGGGCGGCCGGCGAGGCGATGGCGAAGGCAGGCAGGGTGAGGGCCTGCAGGAAGGCGGTGAAACGCTGGGTGAGGTCAATCTGCACAGTGTCCGCCGATATGGCTGTGCAGCTCTTGAAGATGGAAAGCTCCGGCTCGTCCGAGTGGGCCTTGAAGACATCCTTGAAGGAGCTGCCGGGGGCCTGCCGCCGTAATTCGGGGGAGAAGGCAAACCATCGGTTGAAGTTGGTGCACACGGCGTCGGCGTTGAACGGGGTCCCGTCCTGGAACAGGACGTCGGTCCGGAGCTTGAAGGTGTAGGAGCGGCCTTCGTTGGATTCGGTCCATTCCGTTGCGAGCAGTGGCGTGGGTTTCCCGGTGACCTGGTCCACGCCCACAAGTCCTTCGAGGATCTGGCGGGTGATGCGCTGGGACTCAACGTCATTGGAAAGGGCAGGATCCAGGCCCAACGGCTGGGCCGCTGTTCCGAAATTGAAGGCAGCGGCGGGCTCGGGGGCGGCGGTTGTGCTGGGGGAGCCGGATGTCGGCGAGGGCGATGGAACAGCGGTGCACGAGGTCACGCCCAGGGCCAGGAAAACAGCGCCGGCCTTGATGACCGTCCGCCGCGATGTACTGCTGGGCACTCGATTATCACCTCGGGATCTTGCCGGTTCCGCCGCGTGCGGACCGGAGCCCAGTCTAGTAGACGCTGCCTGAAGCTACCGGGACCCGGTCGGACCCGCCGTGGCAAAGAGCCGGGGGCCGTCCCTCCGGACGGCCCCCGGCTTTACCTGAAGGAAGAGACCTGCCTGGTGCTTACTTGGGCATCAGCACCGAGTCGATCAGGTAGACGGTTGCGTTCTTGGTCTGCACGCCGCCGCAGATTACGTTGGCGTCATCCACCTTGAGCTCGTCGCCGCTGCCGGTCACGGTCACGCTGCCGCCCTGGACGGTGGCGTGGGTGCCGGCGATCATGTCAGGAGTGATCTGGCCCGGAACCACGTGGTAGGTAAGGATCTTGCTCAGGAGGGCGTCATCCGTCTTGAGAGTTTCGATGGTGGCCGCATCGATCTTGGCGAAAGCGTCATCCACCGGTGCGAAGACCGTGAATTCGCCACCGTTAAGGGTGTCCACCAGGTCCACCTTGGGGTTCAGCTTTCCGGACACTGCTGAAGTGAGGGTGGTGAGGATCGGGTTGTTGGATGCTGCGACGGCAACCGGGTCCAGGGCCATGCCCTCAACCGAGCCTGCGCCTGAGGGAACCTGCTCGGCGTAGGCGGCACAGCCGGGGCCAACCAGGTTGGCGGCCGGGTCCATGGCGGCAGCAGAGGCGCTGGCCGAGGGCGAGGGGGCCATGCTGGACGCGGACGGCTCGGCTGCAGGGGCGGATGAAGCGGTGGTGCCCGCGGAACCGCCACAGGCAGTCAGGCTGAGAAGGGCTGCTGCTGCAACGCCTGCGACGGTGAAGGTTGTGCGCTTGATGGTCTGCATGTCGGTTTCTCCTTGATTGTGGCAATTACCCGCCGCGGACGTGGTGCCTGTGGCGTCTTTCGAAACTTGCTGGTGGGCACCTGCCCTTGGCTGGTGTCTCACTGTCTATTCGGCCGGCGGCAGGATGCGGATGGGTAAATTCCCTGGAGTTTTTCGACGGGAGCTGAATCAGCCCTCTGTGCCAGTGCGGAAGGGACGCGGCGGAAGGGACGTTAAACGCAAAGGTCCCCCGGCCAAAGCCGGGGGACCATGCAGTGCGCAAGGGGGGACTTGAACCCCCACGCCCGAAGGCACAGGAACCTAAATCCTGCGTGTCTGCCAATTTCACCACTCGCGCAGGGCTTCCGGCCGTTGTTGCCCAAAAAGGCCCGACGGCGGATGCCAGTGTCCATTGTAGCGTCGCTGCGGCAGGACCTTAGGTAGGGGCCGCTGGCAGCGGTGCCTTCTCAGGCGTCCAGGTCCAGGTCCCGCCGAAGTTTGGCTACGTGGCCGGTGGCCCTCACGTTGTACTGGGCCAGCGCAACCTTCCCGTCCGGGTCCACAACGATGGTGGAGCGGATGAGCCCCTCGTAGGTCTTGCCGTAGTTCTTCTTCTCGCCCCAGGCGCCGTATGCCTCGGCAACTGCATGGTCCGCGTCCGAGAGCAGAGGAAAGCTCAGGCCTTCCTTGGCTGCGAATTTGGCGAGTTTCTCCACGGGGTCCGGAGAGATGCCCACGACGTCGTAGCCTGCTGACTGGAGGGAGGCCAGGTTGTCCCGAAAGTCACACGCTTCCTTGGTGCAGCCAGGCGTTGCGGCTGCCGGGTAGAAATACACAATCGTGTGGCGGCCAGGACGCGGGGACAAACTGACGTCGGTGCCTGCGGAATCCTTCAAGGTAAATCCGGGCGCGTCGTCGCCGGTAACAAGTCTTTCAGCCAATGTTTTTCTCCTAGTTGCAGGCGGGACACACCAGCCTAGTAAGCGCCGGGAACCAGCGCTAATCCCCACTTGGCTATACTGGCTGCTATGCCTGATATGGATCACTGGCCCACGGGGCGCCTCTTGTCCACTGCCGCGCGCCTCGTCGAACACTCCTGGAACGAAAAACTCGGCGCCATCGGCCTCACCCACGCCGGGGTTATCGCCATCGAGGTCCTGGATGCGCAGGGCCCCATGACGCAAGCCCAGCTCGCGCAATACGTTCGCGTCCAGGCGCAGACCATGGGCAAGACGCTCAGCCGTTTGGAGGCCCACGGACACATTGTCCGGGTCCGCAGCACCTCGGACCGCAGGAGCCACGTCGTGTCGCTTACCGAGCAGGGCAAGGAAGCGGTTGCTGCGGCGGTGGAAATGGAGCGGTCCGTGCTGGCCTCAGCTTCGATCGATCCGGACCTGCTGCGGCAGGAGCTCCAGGCAGTGGTGCGGGAACTCGCCAGCCAGTTTGCCAATTCTCCCGGCGACGGGGCATTGGTGGAGAATTCGCCGTCAACACGCTAAACCGGCGGTCTTGACGCCCAAGCGTGGCCCCAGCTTCACAGCTGGGGCCACGCTTTTTTGTTGCCGCCACATCTGCCGCCGCGGGTGCCCGGGGGCCGGAGCAGGAGTGTGAACAATATGGCAAGGCTAAACGGGAAGGTTAAACAGGAAGACTGTTGCGGAAGCCGATGGGCAGGGCGGCCGGATAGCGGACACAACAAAACAGCCTCCGGTTCGCGTTGCCGCAAGCCGGAGGCTGTTTTCCCAGTGGTGCACCCCCCGGGACTTGAACCCGGAACCCATTGATTAAGAGTCAATTGCTCTGCCAATTGAGCTAGAGGTGCATCTTCTTTGCTGTGGTCATCGGGCTTTTCTTTCCCCGTTGACCTCCGCAACGACATGAAACTCTACACGAACTTTTTGCCCATGTGAAATCGGCGTCCCGGCCGGCTCCCGCTTCACGCGGATGGGGGCAAAACCAGCACGAAATCAGGGTTTTCGTTGTTGGTCAGCAGCCAGAATCCGCCCTCCGGGGTGCGGACGACGTCGCGGATCCTGCCGAACTGGCGTGTGAAATGGGCCACAGGCGTCCCGGCTTCAGCACCTTCCAGGGGAACCGTCCATAACCGCTGGCCCCGAAGCGCCCCCAGGTATGCGGTGGAGTCCACGATCTCCAGCCCGCTGGGGGAGGAATCGGCCGTTGAAGGCCATACGACTTTTGCGTCCTGGAACTCGGGGCGGCCGGGTGCGCCGGTCACCGCAGGCCAGCCGTAGTTTCCCCCGGGGACAATGAGGTTCAGTTCGTCATTGACGTCGGGGCCGAACTCGCTGGCCCACAACCGTCCTGCGCTGTCCCATGCGAGTCCCTGGACGTTCCGGTGGCCCAGGCTGTAGACCGCGTTGCCGAAGGGATTGCCCGGCGCGGGACCTCCGTTGGGCGTCAGCCGCAGGATTTTGCCGCCCAGGGCTTGGGGGTCCTGGGGCTGGTCCCTGCGCTGGGAGTCGCCCGTTCCCACGTACAGGAGACCGTCCGGGCCGAAGCGGATCCTGCCGCCGTTGTGGGTGTTGGCCTTCGGGATGCCGGTGAAGATGGTCTCGGGCTCGCCCAGGGCCAGTGCACCGCCGCCGGATTCCTGCACCCTCGCCCTGGCGATCCTGTTGTCCTCGCGTGCCGTGTAGTACATGTACAGGTATCGGTCGGACGCAAAGCCGGGGGACAGCGCAAGCCCCAGCAGGCCGCCCTCGCCGGCGGCGGCCACCTCAGGAACTTCGCCGAGTGCCACGGCGTCCCTGCTTCCTGCCGGCACAGCCTTGAGCAGGGCGGTGCTGCGCTCGGAGATGATGGCCGTTCCATCCGGCAGGAACACGGCGGACCATGGGATGTCCAGTTGAAGTTCAAGGCGTTCGGCGACATCCGGCACGCGTACCTCCCTTGCCTCCGGAAGGGAGGTACTTCCGGTCGGCCCGGCGCCGGGTCCGCCCGTGCAGCCTGCCAGAAGCAAAGCGAGGCAGGACGCAGCGGCAGCAGGAAAACGCTTGTGGAGGCCGGGCAAGGCCTGGCTTGACCGGCCCGGTCCTCGACTAGGGGCGCCTGCGCCGAGGAGCCCGGAAGCCGGCTGCCTCGGCATGCGCCTCCGATTCAAACCAGACGTCAGCCCGGACAGGTTCATAGTCGGGGTGTCCCTCCTCGTAGTAGACCATGGCCCCGGCATCACCCTTCACGGTGTATCCGTCAGGTCCGCTGCCGTCTGCTCCGGCGGCCGCCGAACCGGCGCCGTAGGGCTCGTCCGCTGCAAGGTGGCCCGCGGGTTCGGTTGCCGGCGCCGCCGGGGGCTGCTGGGTGCGGTCCGCTCCGGTTTCCACCAAAGCAGAGGACTGGGTGCGGTCCGCGGTTTCAGTGGTAGCGGCGTGTCCCGACATCATGCCGGGCGCTGCGGGTGCCGTTGAGCTGTCCTCGGGTTCGGGCTGCCGTGCGCCGGAACTCGTACGCATCGGAGCCTGTGCTGCCGTCCCGGCGTCGTCAATGCCCTCCACTGCGGCTGTTTCTGCGCCCGGGAGCGTTGGAGCGTGGGGCTCGGTGTACTCGGGGTGGTGGACCGGGGCACGGTGGGATTCCGCATTCGGCACTGCCGCTGGTTCAGCCTGCTGTCCCGTGGCAGCGGGTACGCCGCTTCCTCCGGCCGGATTTACTTGGGCTGCATGGGTGGGAACACCACCCGTCGAGGTGCCACCCCTGGATTCCGCGCCGGGGGCAACAACGGAGGAACCCGAAGCCTCCGACCACTGTGTTTCCCACTCTTCGTTGTCCCGGCGGCGGGCGTCCTGGCCGGACGCAGCCGGCGCGGCGCTGGTTTCGGACGCCGCTGACGTGCCGCTTGCCGCAACTGCCGGGGAGGCCGGGCCGGACTCCTCCCGCTCCTTCGTGCCCGCGGTCCGGTCCGTATCCGTTGCCGGGGCCGGCGCCGCGGCCACCACGTGATCGTCGGCCGTGGTGGGAGCCGCAGGTTCGGCGGGACGGCCGAAGCCTGCTGCCCCGGCGATGCCGGTGGTGCCGGCTGCTTCAGCGGACGCCGCGGCGCTGCCGCCGGAAAGCGCTCCGTCCGCCCGGGTCCGCTCCGCCGTGGAAGCCCCCGGCGCCTTGGCTGAACTGCTCCGTTTGAGCAGCCACCATACGACGCCCACTATGACAACAAGCAAAATGATCCAGAAAACAAAATCCATGGCAAGCCCTTCAGTCCGGATGGCGAGGTGTACTTTCCCTGACGCTACGTCCGGCGGTCACAACTGTCCAGATTGAGGGGAGCTTCAGGAGTGTCCGTGCAGGTTGCCGATCATCCGTCAGCTGCGCCACAGCCGGAGGGCTCATCCCCGGCTCATCTCATTATGTGAGATACGTGTCCATCATCTGATTGAAATTTTCGGTTTTTTGGACCTAAACGTCCCGGATCTGTCGTTGGGCCGTTCGGCGGAGCCATAGACTTTCCCCTATGAGTGACACCCACATCGCAACCGAGAACACGCCTGACATCAAACCCCGGAGCCGGGTTGTAACCGACGGAATCCACGCGGCTCCCGCACGTGGCATGTTCCGGGCGGTCGGCATGGGGGACGACGACTTCGCGAAACCCCAGGTCGGTGTGGCAAGTTCCTGGAACGAGATCACTCCCTGCAACCTCTCCCTGAACCGGCTCGCGCAGGGCGCCAAGGAAGGCGTGCACGCGGGCGGCGGTTTCCCCATGCAGTTTGGAACCATCTCGGTGTCCGACGGCATCTCCATGGGCCACGAAGGCATGCATTTCTCCCTGGTTTCCCGCGAAGTCATTGCCGACTCCGTAGAGACCGTGATGCAGGCTGAGCGCATCGACGGATCCGTGCTGCTGGCCGGCTGCGACAAGTCCCTTCCCGGAATGCTCATGGCAGCAGCCCGCCTGGACCTGTCCAGCGTGTTCCTCTACGCCGGCTCAATCATGCCCGGCTGGGTCAAGCTTGAGGACGGCTCCGAAAAGGAAGTCACCCTCATTGATGCCTTCGAAGCCGTCGGAGCATGTGCTGCGGGCAAGATGAGCATGGAAGACCTGACGCGCATCGAAAAGGCGATCTGCCCGGGCGAAGGCGCCTGCGGCGGCATGTACACGGCCAACACCATGGCATGCATCGGCGAGGCACTCGGCATGTCCCTGCCCGGCTCGGCCGCGCCCCCCTCGGCAGACCGACGTCGCGACGAATTCGCCCGCAAGTCCGGCGAGGCAGTGGTCAACCTGCTGCGCAAGGGCATCACCGCCCGCGACATTATGACCAAGAAGGCCTTCGAGAACGCTATCGCCGTCACCATGGCCTTCGGCGGCTCCACGAACGCCGTCCTGCACCTGCTGGCCATCGCCCGCGAGGCCGAAGTCGAGCTGACGCTGGACGACTTCAACCGGATCGGGGACAAGATCCCGCACCTGGGCGACCTCAAGCCCTTCGGCCGCTACGTGATGACCGACGTCGACAAGATCGGCGGCGTGCCCGTCATTATGAAGGCACTCCTGGACGCCGGCCTGCTGCACGGCGACTGCCTCACCGTTACCGGCAAGACCGTGGCCGAAAACCTCGACGCCATCAACCCGCCGGACGTGGACGGCAAGATCCTCCGCGCGCTGGACAACCCCATCCACAAGACCGGCGGCATCACCATCCTGCACGGCACCATGGCACCCGAAGGCGCCGTGGTGAAGAGCGCAGGCTTTGACGCCGACGTCTTCGAAGGAACCGCCCGGGTGTTCGAGCGCGAGCAGGGTGCCCTGGACGCGCTGGACAAGGGCCAGATCAAAGCCGGCGACGTCGTGGTGATCCGTTACGAAGGGCCCAAGGGCGGCCCCGGCATGCGTGAAATGCTGGCCATCACCGGTGCCATCAAGGGTGCAGGCCTTGGCAAGGATGTCCTGCTCCTCACCGACGGCCGGTTCTCCGGCGGCACCACCGGCCTGTGCATCGGCCACGTGGCGCCGGAAGCGGTCGACGGCGGCCCCATCGCCTTCGTCAAGGACGGTGACCGGATCCGCGTGGACATCGCCGCCCGCAGCTTCGACCTGCTGGTGGACGAGGCTGAGCTCGAAGCCCGCAAGGTGGGCTGGGAGCCCCTGCCCGCAAGGTACACCAAGGGTGTGCTGGCCAAGTACGCCAAGCTGGTGCACAGCGCCAGCACGGGCGCATACTGCGGTTGATGCCTTCCCCGTGCGTGAGGCGCTGGGCGCCTCACGCACGGGGCCCCGCGGCATCACCCTTATTAAGCCCTTCCGGGCCGGGTGATCAGCTGCAGGCCTGATCCCACCGCGAGGTAGGATCATTCCGTGGACAATGATGTCCACATGGTGAGATCGGGTGGTGCCTCGTTGACACCCGTCACACCAGAGGGAAAACTGAACGCATGACTTTCGTTACCGGCATCGTCGTCGTCCTTACCAAGCGCGTGGCACATTAGCCCCGGGTAACGAACCGTCACGCGCAACCCCTCGAAGAGCCGCCAGGCTGAGGGGTTTTTTTATTTCCCGCAGTATCCACGAACCACAGATGATCCACAAGGAAGAGTCCGATGAGCAAAGGATCGCCGATCAGCCCCTCGCTGATGGCTACTAAGTCCGCTGGAGCCACCAAGGCTCCGGAACGCGCCGACCGGACGGCTGAGCAGGCCGTCGTCGCCGCCGACCTTGCCGCCGCCTCTCCTGTCCTTGGGCCGAACAACGTTGTACCCCCAACGGTGATGACCGGCTCGCAAGCTATTGTCCGCTCGCTCGAAGAACTCGGCGTCGACGATATTTTCGGTTTGCCCGGTGGCGCAATCCTGCCCACCTATGACCCCTTGATGGCCTCGAGCATGAACCACGTGCTGGTCCGTCACGAACAGGGAGCCGGCCACGCCGCGCAAGGCTACGCCATGGTGACCGGGCGGGTGGGCGTGTGCATCGCCACCTCGGGCCCGGGCGCCACCAACCTCGTTACCGCCATCATGGACGCCCACATGGACTCCGTTCCGCTGGTGGCCATCACCGGCCAGGTGTCCAGCGGCGTGATTGGAACCGACGCGTTCCAGGAAGCCGACATTGTGGGCATCACCATGCCCATCACCAAGCACTCCTTCCTGGTGACCGATCCCAACGACATTCCCCACGTCATGGCCGAAGCGTTCCACCTCGCTTCCACCGGACGCCCCGGTCCTGTCCTCGTGGACGTGGCCAAGGATGCCCAGGTCGGGCAGATGACCTTCTCCTGGCCGCCCAAGATCGACCTGCCCGGCTACCGCCCGGTTACCCGCGGGCACAACAAGCAGGTGCGCGAGGCGGCCAAGCTCATTGCCGCGGCCAGCAAGCCCGTGCTGTACGTCGGCGGCGGTGTCATCAAGGCGCACGCCTCGGCGGAACTGCTGGCACTGGCCGAGGCCACCGGAGCCCCGGTGGTCACCACGCTGATGGCCAAGGGCGCCTTCCCGGACTCACACCCCCAGCACATGGGAATGCCCGGCATGCACGGCACAGTCTCGGCCGTGACTGCCCTGCAGCAGTCCGATCTTCTCATCACGCTCGGTGCCCGGTTCGATGACCGCGTAACCGGTGTCCTCAAGACTTTCGCCCCCATGGCGAAGGTTATCCACGCCGACATCGACCCCGCCGAAATCTCAAAGAACCGCACGGCGGATGTGCCCATCGTCGGGTCCGTCAAGGAAATCATTCCTGAGCTCACCGAAGCCGTCCGCACGCAGTTCGAGGCATCCGGAACCCCTGACCTCACCACCTGGTGGGCCTTCCTGAACAACCTCAAGGAGACCTACCCGCTGGGCTGGACCGAACCCGATGACGGGCTCAGCGCACCGCAGCGCGTCATCGAGCGCATCGGTGCCCTGACCGGGGCCGAAGGCGTGTACGTTGCCGGCGTGGGCCAGCACCAGATGTGGGCAGCGCAGTTCATCAAGTACGAGCGTCCGCACGCTTGGCTGAACTCGGGCGGAGCAGGGACCATGGGCTACGCGGTTCCGGCGGCCATGGGCGCCAAGGTGGGCGAGCCGGACCGCGTGGTCTGGGCTATCGACGGCGACGGCTGCTTCCAGATGACCAACCAGGAACTGGCCACCTGCGCCATCAACAACATCCCCATCAAGGTGGCGGTGATCAACAACTCCTCCCTGGGCATGGTCCGGCAGTGGCAGACCCTCTTCTACGAGGGCCGGTACTCAAACACCGACCTCAACACCGGCCACGACACCGTCCGCATCCCGGACTTCGTCAAGCTGGGGGAGGCCTACGGCTGCGCGTCATTCCGCTGTGAACGCGACGAGGACATCGATGCCACCATCCAGAAGGCACTCGAAATCAACGACCGCCCGGTGGTCATCGACTTCGTGGTGAGCCCGAACTCCATGGTGTGGCCGATGGTGCCCGCCGGCGTGAGCAACGACCAGATCCAGGTTGCCCGCAACATGACCCCGGAATGGGAAGAAGAGGACTGACCATGAGCCGCCACACACTGTCCGTCCTGGTTGAAGACAAGCCCGGCGTCCTGACCCGCGTCGCGAGCCTCTTCGCCCGCCGTGCCTTCAACATCAACTCCCTGGCTGTTGGCCCCACCGAGGTACCGGGCATTTCCCGGATGACCGTCGTCGTCGATGCGGACGGCGACCTGATCGAGCAAGTCACCAAGCAGCTCAACAAACTGATCAACGTCATCAAGATCGTTGAGCTGACTTCTGAATCTTCCGTACAGCGAGACCACATCCTGGTCAAGGTACGTGCGGATGCCGCGACACGTCTGCAGGTGACCCAGGCTGCAGACCTGTTCCGTGCCGCCGTCGTCGACGTGTCCACAGACTCGTTGGTGATCGAGGCAACCGGTACCCCGGAGAAGCTTGCAGCACTGCTCTCAGTGCTGGAGCCCTTCGGCATCCGCGAAATTGTGCAGTCCGGCACCCTGGCCGTTGGACGGGGATCCCGCTCCATGAGTGACAGGGCGTTGCGTTCCGCCTAGGAAGCTGCCCGGGCCCGGCCCGGCAGCAGGCAACGCCCGCAACCGCACCACAAAGACACCTATCTACAACCCACTCAAGAGGAGTTACGCAAGTGACTGAAATGTTTTACGACGACGACGCCGACCTGTCGATCATCCAGGGCCGCAAGGTAGCCATTGTTGGCTACGGCTCCCAGGGCCACGCCCACGCGCTCAACCTGCGCGATTCCGGCGTCGAGGTTGCCATCGCCCTCAAGGAGGGCTCGACGTCGATCGCCAAGGCCGAGGACGCAGGCTTCACGGTCAAGAACGTTGCCGACGCCGCCGAATGGGCCGACGTCATCATGATCCTGGCGCCGGACCAGCACCAGCGCTCGATCTACAACGACTCCATCAAGGACAAGCTGAAGCCCGGCAAGGCACTTGCCTTCGCCCATGGCTTCAACATCCGCTTCGGCTACATCCAGGCTCCGGAAGGCGTTGACGTCATCCTGGTTGCCCCGAAGGCTCCCGGCCACACCGTGCGCCGCGAATTCGAAGCCGGCCGCGGCATCCCGGACATCATCGCCGTCGAGCAGGACGCCACCGGCTCCGCCTGGGACCTGGCCAAGTCCTACGCCAAGGCAATCGGCGGCACCCGCGCCGGCGTCATCAAGACCACCTTCACCGAAGAAACCGAAACGGACCTCTTCGGCGAGCAGGCCGTCCTGTGCGGCGGTGTGTCCCAGCTGGTCCAGTACGGCTTCGAAACCCTGACCGAGGCCGGCTACCAGCCGCAGATCGCCTACTTCGAGGTCCTCCACGAGCTCAAGCTCATCGTTGACCTCATGTGGGAAGGCGGCATTGCCAAGCAGCGCTGGAGCGTTTCCGACACCGCGGAATACGGCGACTACGTTTCCGGTCCCCGCGTCATCACCCCCGAGGTGAAGGAAAACATGAAGGCCGTCCTGGCCGACATCCAGTCCGGTGCCTTCGCCAAGCGCTTCATCGAGGACCAGGACAACGGCGGCGTGGAGTTCAAGGCACTGCGCGCCAAGGCTGAGCAGCACCCCATCGAGGCTGTTGGCCGCGAACTGCGCTCCCTCTTCGCCTGGCAGCAGCAGGACGTGGACTACGTCGAAGGCTCCGCAGCCCGCTAAGGCTGGCTCAACGTGCCGTTATAAAGACAGACTGTGAGGCCGGGTTCACACTTAACAATGTGAGCCCGGCCTTTCCGTCGGCCTAGACTTGTTTTATCCCCCGGACTGCAACGCAGAGGATCAGCCGTGTCAAAACCCGTAGTACTGCTCGCCGAAGAACTTTCCCCCGCCACCGTCGAGGCCCTGGGCCCGGACTTCGAGATCCGCCAGACCGACGGCGCCGACCGTTCCCAGCTGCTCTCCGCCATCGGCGACGTTGACGCGATCCTGGTCCGCTCGGCCACGCAGGTGGACGCCGAGGCGATCGCCGCTGCGAAGAACCTCAAGGTCATCGCCCGCGCGGGAGTTGGCCTGGACAACGTGGACATCAAGGCAGCCACCCAGGCCGGCGTCATGGTGGTCAACGCCCCCACCTCGAACATCGTTTCGGCAGCTGAACTCACCGTTGGCCACATCCTCAGCCTGGCCCGCCACATCCCGCAGGCAAGCGCAGCCCTGAAGGACGGCGAATGGAAGCGCTCCAAGTACACGGGCATCGAGCTATTCGAAAAGAAGATCGGCATCATCGGCCTGGGCCGGATCGGGGCCCTCGTGGCCGCCAGGCTGAAGGGCTTTGACACCAAGATCCTCGCCTACGATCCCTACATCACCTCCGCACGTGCGGCACAGCTCGGCGTGCAGCTAGTGACCCTGGACGAGCTCCTGGCCCAGGCAGACTTCATCACCATCCACATGCCCAAGACGCCGGAGACGGTGGGCATGCTGGGCGCGGACGCCTTCAAAAAGATGAAGAGCACCGCCTACGTGGTCAACGTGGCCCGCGGCGGGCTCGTGGATGAGGAAGCTCTCTTCACCGCCCTGCAGGACGGCGAAATCGCCGGCGCCGGCGTGGACGTCTTCTCCAAGGAGCCCAGCACCGACCTCCCGTTCTTCAAGCTGGACAACGTGGTGGTCACCCCGCACCTCGGCGCATCCACGGACGAAGCACAGGAAAAGGCAGGCGTTTCAGTCGCCAAGTCCGTCCGCCTTGCCCTGGCCGGTGAACTGGTTCCCGACGCCGTGAACGTGGCTGGCGGCGTCATCGCCCCCGATGTCCGTCCCGGCATCCCGCTGATCGAGAAGCTCGGCAGGATCTTCACCGCCCTGACGCATGCCTCCCTGACCCAGTTCGACGTCGAAGTTGCCGGTGAGATCTCCTCCCTCGACGTCAAGGTCCTGGAACTGGCCGCCCTCAAGGGCATCTTCGCGGACGTTGTGACCGAGCAGGTCTCCTACGTCAACGCGCCGGTCATCGCCGAGCAGCGGGGCATCAACGTCCGCCTGATCACCACGCCTGAAACCGAGTCGTACCGGAACGTCCTCACCCTCCGGGGCGCCCTGAGCGACGGCACCCAGATCTCCGTGGCCGGCACCCTGACCGGCCCCAAGCAGATCCAGAAGCTGGTGGGCATCAACGGGTTCGAAGTTGAAATCCCCATCAGCGAACACCTCGTGGTGGTGGCCTACACGGACCGCCCCGGCGTGATCGGAACCATCGGCCACATCCTGGGCATGAACAACATCAACATCGCCGGCATGCAGGTGGCACGCTCTGACGAAGGCGGCCAGGTGCTCGCGCTGCTGACCATCGACAGCTCCGTGCCCCAGCAGGTCCTGGACGCCATCAAGGCCGGCATCGGTGCCGAAATGGTGCGTGAAGTGGACCTGGAAGACTAGCCCGCACCAGGGAAACACCGTACGGCCGGCGCCCCTCGGCGAGTCCCGGCACCGCCACGTATGATTGGCCGGTCTGCTTACAATGGCTAGGTCCTGATTCGGGACCGGGCCGGCAGGCCGGCCAATATCTTTTGCACATCCGTCCCCGTCCATGTCCGCATGGGCGGGGCGCGTATGTGCGCACGCAATCCAGGTTTCAGGGAGTTCCATGAACGCCGTCCAGAGGTTCATCAGAAGCAAAGTGCTGCTGTTGACCGCGGCCATCTTGATCGCAGCCATGTGCTTGTCGGTCCTTGTCCAAAGCCAGTCCCAGGCCGCGCTCAACAGGACCGTGGACGAAAATTCACGGGGCCTCTACGACGTCCTGGTCCAGGCCAAGGCGCCCTCAGGCTCGCTCATGCAGCCCGAGATTGCCAACGGCACCGGCGGGATCAGCTTCGAGCAGCTGGAGGCCATCAGGAAGCTCTCCGGAACCTCCGTGGCAGCCCCGATCAGCTTGGTCTCCCGCGTCACCCAGAACCTTGAATCCCCGCGCCTTGATGCCATGGACTACCTCGGCTACAACGCCGGGCTCGCCGGCACCGCCACCGCGGACCAGGCCGCCGGGGCAACCGCCCCGGACCAGTGGCCTGCGGCCGAGTCGGTCCTGGGCGATGAAAGCAGGAAGTACCGCCTGACGGCCAGCGCAGTCAGCTCCGATGGCGTCTCCGAGCAGACACTGTTCAAGTCCACCGCCGAGGGCACCCTTGGCAAGGCCAGGCTCGTGGAGGAGCAGGCCGCCGGCGGCAGCAGCATCCGCATCGCAGCGCCCGCTGACGAAACCGGCATCAAGTTCCCCGCCCCGGCCGGCGGCTCCGAACACAACCTCTTCAACCTCTCCGTTTCCCTGCCCATGGCCCCCGAAATAACGGAATCCGTGGTCGCCGTCGATCCGGCTGCCGAACGCGCCCTCCTGGGCTCCGCGGGCGACTTCCTGTCCCCGCTGGAAAAGGCACCGCCGGGCGACGCCCGCGGCGCCGGCGCCGTGGGACGCTACCTTGAGGGACTCTTCACCAACGGCATCAGCCTTGACGAGCTGGAGGAAGGGCCGGATTTCCTCGGCGTCAAACTGAAGTACTGGGCGCCGCTGATGACCCAGTACCAGCAGGCCAAGCGGAACGGGCAGCTGACGGATGCCTCCCAGGCCATTCCGCTGATCGTCCGGTCCGGCACCTCCATCGACCTGAAGTACAACGTCAAGATCGAGGAGATCGACGACGCCGGAAAGGTCGTCAAGGACGTCGGCACCGTCTCACGGTCCCTGGACAAGGACTACCTGCCGTTCGTCTCGAAGGAACCCTTCGTCCTCTCCTGGCCGGGTTCCACGGACCACTCCTCGCTGCTCGGCAACAGCGGCAACTTCAACCAGGGCCTCTACAATCCCGCCACCTGGAGCACCGACTTCGCCGCGGCGCCCAAGTACACCGACGGGGAAGCAGCCGCCAACGGTGCCGAGGAAAAGACCGCAGTGCCCGGCGAGTGGGTCACCGTCAACCGGCTTCCCGAGAAGGGTGCCAACGGCGCGCCTGTCGACCAGACCCAGCGCGAACCCGTGGATGAGCGCTCCTACCGGGAGAACCTGGAGACCGGGGAGCAGGCAGCTGCCCCGCTTGCCATGGTGTACGGGACGTTCGATCCCACGGCCGTTGCCGCCGCCGCCGGGGACGTCAACAAGCTGCCCCTGGGCGGTTACGATCCCACCCCGTTCACTCTGGTCAAGGACGCCGCGGGCAACAATGTCCCCGCCACGGAACTTGAACCTTCCCTCAGCGCCACCGGGCTCGCCAGCCAGTCCGCCGGCGCCATCACCGACTACTACGGACTTGCTGCTGCCCGCGGCCTCACCGAAAACGCCAGCGTGATCGACGCCGTCAGGGTCCGTGCCAAGGCGCCCGGCAGCTGGAAGGAAGCGCAGCCCGACGTCGAACAACTGGCCGGCGACATCCGCGCGATGGGCCTGGAAGCCACCATTGTGGCCGGTTCCGCGCGGGAGGACGCCAGCATTTTCGTCCCGGGATACAGCAAGGACGACGCCGGCAAGGAATCTGCCCTGGGCACCGTCCAGCAGTCCTGGGTCCGGCAGAACGCCGCAGAAGCCGTCACCGGATCGCTGTCCGGCACCAACATCACGCTGCTCTTCCTGACCCTTTGCGGCGCAGCCCTCCTGACCGGCGCGTCCACGGTGAGCTACATCCGCAAGCGCAGGAGCGAAGCCGGTACCCTGCGTGCCATGGGGTGGACCCAAGGCCGGATCCGCCGCTGGGTGCTGGAGGAATTCGGCGTTGGCGCGGTCCTGCTGGCCGTGGCCGGCATCGTGCTGAGCCTGGCCAGCTGGAGCCTTTCCACAGCCCTGGTATCCGCCTCCGTCCTGGTGCTGTACGCGGCGGCGGCGTTCTTCGCCGCGCAGCAGCTGCGCCACCGTGACGAGATCGACCAGGAACCGCAGCATGATGAACGGCTGATCCCGGTGGACTCACCGCTGACCTTCGCCAACCGCCAGCTGAGCACCAACAAGTTCAACACGTTGTCCCTGGCCGTAGCTGTGGGCGTGTTCGGGGCGGCAGTGGGCGGCCTGATCGCCTTGCTCATCGACATTCCCCGCGCCGCCGGCGCCAGTGCCCTGAGCGGTTTGGCCGCGGCAAGCGTCGCCCTGCCCAGCATCCTCCTGGCCCTCGCCGGTGTGGCCGTGGGCCTGGTGCTCACCCTGGTCACCGGGCGGTTTGAACTCAACGCCAAGCGCCAGTACCTTGGCATCCTCGAGGCCATGGGCTGGAACCCGGACATGCTCCGCCAGGTCCGGCTGTTCGAGAACGCGCTGGTGGGAACCGTGGCCCTGCCCCTGGGCGTGCTGGGCGCCCTGGGCATCGGCCTGCTCCTGGCCCCCTACGCCGCACTGTGGGCGGGCGTCGCAGGCCTCGTGGCTGTACTTTGCTGGATACCGATTGCAACGAAAGTGGTCCAATGACAAACCCGACCAACGTCCAGCGGAGCCGGAGGTCCGGCTCCGCTGAAGTCCCCCTGCAGACCCGGGCCAACACCATCGTCAAGGCCGCCGACCACGCCACCCCGCTGGAACTGAGCGACATCACCATCCGCTATGGCGGCGGCAAGGGCGGCGCGGAGGCAGTCAGCGTGGTGGAAGGCTTTGACCTCACCCTGCATGCCGGTGAGATGCACTGTGTTGCCGGGCGAAGCGGTTCCGGCAAGACCAGCATCCTGACCGTCGGCGCGGGGCTCACCCTGCCGACGTCGGGCCGCGTCTTCTGGGAAGGCGATTCGCTCGAAAGCATGGGCGACGACGAAATCGCGGACCGCCGTCGTGCATTGATCGGTTACGTCGATCAGGGCGGCGCCCTGATCGACGGCATGAGCGCCCTCGAGAACGTGCTCCTCCCGGCGGTTCCCGACGGTGAGGTGGACCAGCGGCGGGACATGGCCAAGGACCTGCTGGACCTCGTTGGCCTGGGCCGGCGCATGCGGCACCGTCCCGCCCAGCTGTCCGGCGGCGAACGCCAGCGCGTGGCCATCGCCCGGGCACTGATCCTGGGCACCCGGGTCCTGGTGGTGGATGAGCCCACCGCGAGCCTCGACCGTGCCTCGGCCAACCGCATCATCAGCATCCTGAAGGACACCACGTCGGACGGAATCGCCGTGCTGGTGGCCTCGCACGACCACGAACTGGTCCGCCTCAGCGATACCCTGACCGAACTCATCTAGCCCGTCCCTCCCCAGCGAAGGTAACGTCCTCCACGTGACTGCTTCAGAGAAAACGCCGTTCTACATCACCACGGCCATCACCTACCCCAACGGCGTGCCGCACATCGGCCACGCCTACGAGTACATCGCCACCGATGCGATGGCGCGCTTCAAGCGGCTGGACGGCTTTGACGTGATGTTCCTGACCGGCACGGACGAGCACGGAATGAAGATTGCCCAGACGGCCGAAAAGGAAGGGATTACCCCCAAGGAACTGGTGGACCGGAACGCCGAGGTTTACAAGGCCGCCCACGCCGCCCTGGGGATCACGTACGACCGCTTCATCCGCACCACCGACGAGGACCACTACGCCGCCTCGCAGGCCATTTGGAAAAAGATGGAAGCGAACGGTGACATTTACCTGTCCAAGTACGAGGGCTGGTACTCCGTCCGGGACGAGGCCTTCTATGGGGAGGACGACACCGTGGTCAAGGACGACGGCGTGCGCTACTCCAAGGAGACCGACACCGAGGTGACCTGGACGGCTGAGGAGAGCTACTTCTTCCGGCTCTCGGCCTACCAGGACAAGCTCCTTGCCCTGTACGAGGCCCAGCCCGAATTCGGCGCCCCGCAGTACCGCTTCAACGAGGTCATCAGCTTCGTCAAGCGCGGCCTGGAAGACCTGTCCATCAGCCGCACCACCTTCGACTGGGGCGTCCCGGTTCCGGGCAATGACAAGCACGTCATGTACGTGTGGGTGGATGCCCTGACCAACTACCTCACCGGAGTGGGGTACCCGGACGTTGATTCGGAGAAATTCCGGAAGTACTGGCCGGCGGATCTCCACATCATCGGCAAGGACATCTCCCGGTTCCACGCCATCTACTGGCCGGCTTTCCTTATGAGCGCCGGCCTTGAGCTGCCCAAGCGGGTGATGATCCACGGCTTCCTGCACAACAACGGCGTCAAGATGTCCAAGTCGCTTGGAAATGTGGTTGCTCCAGCGGACTTCGTGGCGCAGTACGGACTGGACCAGGTGCGCTTCTTCTTCCTGCGGGAAGTGCCCTTCGGCGCGGACGGCAGCTACAACCACGAAGCAATCGTGGGGCGGATGAACTCGGACCTGGCCAACAATTTCGGTAACCTGGCCCAGCGTTCGCTGTCCATGGTGGCCAAGAACTGTGACGGCAGGGTGCCTGTCCCGGGGGAGTTCACCGCAGAGGACAACGCCATCCTGGCGCAGGCCGCAGGGCTCCTCGACGCTGCGCGGGCAGCATTCGAGAAGCAGGAGTTCAGCCGCGCCCTCGAAGCGATTTGGGGCGTCCTGGGCAACACCAACGCCTACTTCGCCGAGCAGGCGCCGTGGGTGCTGCGGAAGACCGACGTCGAACGCATGAACACCGTGCTGTACGTGACGCTGGAAGTCCTGCGGATCGTGGCCATCCTTGCCCAGCCCGTCATGCCGACCGCAACAGCGGCGCTCCTTGGCACCCTCGGCCAGCCGGAAGGGGAGGCCCGCCAGTTCTCCGCCATCGGAACGCCGATTGCTGCGGGTACTGAACTGCCCGCACCGTCCCCGGTCTTCCCCAAGTACGAGGAGCCCGCCGGGGCCTGAACAAAGGCGTAGCTGACCGGACATTTCCGGACCCATTCCGGAAGGCAACGCGGTCTGTAGACTTCAGAGCCGGTGTCGCTTAGCCTTCAGAGGATTGCTACGCCCGGTGGTGAAACAATTTTGGGGGATTCATGCTACGGCAAATGGTTGTTCTTGGGCTGGTAGGTCTGGGCATGGCGGGGGGAGTGGCTACGGCGAACGCTGTTCCGGCGGCTACTCAAGGGGGCACCCTTATTTGCCACGCAAATCGTGACGGTACATTCACGCCGGTATACGTTAGGCCGCACGGTTGGACCATGAACATAGCTGGCCATGGCAACCATGAAGCCGACATCATTCCAACCCGCATAAGCGACGGCGAACCGCAGGGTCGGAACATGACACCGCAGAACGTTGCCATTTACAAGAACGGGTGCCTGGTCACCGCTACCGCACCAGTCCCACCAGGTCAGGGCACGGAGGTGGTTCCGGCCCCGAAGGCCGCCCAGCCCAGAAGCCAGGGATATAACGTTGACACCGCTGTGGAGCGTCAGCGCGACCATGTTGCCCCCATGTGGCTGGCTGCAGCAGCCGGAATCCTTCCGGCCGCTGTTTTCGTTCTCTGGCGGAGCCGATACCCAGGGCGCACCACGCTTTAGTTTCATGATGCGACCTGAACATCGGCAGGCGCAGCACCTGACCCTGCGGAAGGCGGCCTGCTCGTTGGTGCTGGTGTGCGGGCTGGCCAATTGCAGCGCTGCCATCAGCCCGACGTCAGAGGTGCCGGTTGCCGCTGAGCCCGGAGCCTCGGCGGCTGGTTCGTATCCCGGCTTGATCCCGGAGGTCGCTGCCGGACCGCCTGCTTCGCCTCCGCTGCACATTACTTACCCTGCTGCCCGCATGGACATCCCGGTCCACCCATTTGTTCCGGACGAAGCGTCCGTGGCAAGCCGCAGCCTCGTCCCGCCGGAGACCATGGATGGATACTGGTTGGCGTCCTTCGGCTCGCCTGGGGCGGGGTCCACGGACACTACCTATGTGGTAGGCCATAGCTGGCTGGGACGTGATGCACCTTTCAATCACCTCAGCATGTTTGCGCGCCCTGGTGACCGACTGACGGTCCACACTGGTGCTGGTGCGTTGGAGTACCAGGTGGATTCGGTGACGATCCATACAAAAGCGACATTGAAGGACAGCGCCATATGGGAAGTCGTGCCCAACAGCGTTGTCCTGATCAGCTGCTTTACGGAGGATCCACAGGGCAAAAACGTGGTAGTACTGGCGCTGCCTTCTCCGGCAGAACTTCAGTGAGTCCTTCACGCATGTTCGGATAATGAGACGGTTTGACCAGCATATGGATAACTTGGCTACCCTAAAAATATGAGCGCATCCTCCATCGATCTTGCAGTTATCCCCGGCGACGGCATCGGCCCCGAAGTGATTGCCGAGGCAGTCAAGGTCCTCGAAAAGGCCGTGGCGGCGGAGGGCGTCGAGCTGAAGCAGACGCACTACAAGCTTGGCGCCGAGCACTGGCTGGCGACGGGGGAGACCCTGCCCGACGAAGTCCTTGCGGACCTCCGCACGCGGGATGCCATCCTGTTCGGCGCAGTGGGCGCAGCGCCCGGGGATACCCGGATTCCGTCGGGGATCATCGAACGCGAGATGCTGCTCAAGCTCCGCTTCAGCCTGGACCACTACGTCAACCTCCGCCCGTCGAAGCTCTACGGCACGGTGGGCAGCCCCTTGGCCAACCCGGGCGCCATCGACTTCATCGTGGTCCGCGAAGGTACCGAAGGCCCCTACGTGGGCAACGGCGGGACGCTCCGTGCGGGCACTCCCCACGAAGTGGCTACCGAGGTCTCGCTGAACACCGCGCACGGGGTGGAGCGTGTTGTGCGGGATGCATTCCGCCGCGCAAGCACCCGGGAGCGCAAGCACGTCACCCTGGTCCACAAGCACAATGTCCTGGTCTTTGCAGGGCACCTGTGGAAGCGCACGGTTGAGGCAGTGGCCACCGAGTTCCCGGATGTCACCCACGATTACCTGCACGTGGACGCAGCCACCATCTTCATGGTGACGGATCCGTCACGCTTCGACGTGATCGTCACGGACAACCTTTTCGGCGACATCCTCACGGACCTCGCCGCTGCCGTGACAGGCGGTATTGGGCTGGCCGCGTCAGGCAACATCAACATGGACCGCACGGCGCCGTCCATGTTCGAGCCTGTCCACGGTTCCGCCCCGGACATCGCCGGCCAGGGCAAGGCCGACCCCACGGCTGCGATCCTGTCCGCCGCCCTCCTGCTGGACCACCTCGGCTACGCCGCTGCGGCCCGGAAGATCGAAGCGGCAGTGGTTGCCGACGTCGAAAAGCGCGACGGCGGTGCCCGCAGCACGAGTGCCGTGGGCGACGCTATCGCAGCCGGACTCTAACCCGCGCCAGGGCCGCAGGCATCGGGCGTAAGCTTGACTCGAATCACCAAATGCCGCCTTGCCGTTCAATGCTGAACCCGGGGCGGCCGATCGTGGAGGAACCATGACCCAGACTGCCCATGGCGTCGAATTCAGCCAGCAGCCCTCGGCCAACCCGAAATCTGCTGAAGAGCGTGCAGCCATCCTGGCCAACCCGGGATTCGGCAACCACTTCACCGACCACACCGCCGTCGTTGACTACACCGTGGACGAGAAGGGCAACGGGGGCTGGCACAACGCCCGGATCGAGGCGTACGGGCCCATCGTCCTGGACCCCTCGGCTGCCGTGTTCCACTACGGCCAGGAGATCTTCGAAGGGCTTAAGGCGTACCGCCACGCGGACGGCTCCATCTGGACCTTCCGCCCCGAAGCGAACGCGGCGAGGCTGAACAAGTCGGCCCGCAGGCTCGCCCTTCCCGAGCTGCCGGCCGAGTACTTCCTCGGAGCAATCCGCGAACTCGTTTCCATCGACAAGGAGTGGGTCCCCGCCGGCGAAGGGGAGGCGCTGTACCTGCGGCCGTTCATGATTGCCACCGAGGCCTTCCTCGGCGTCCGCGCCGCTCGGGAAGTCTCCTTCCGGGTGATCGCCTCACCGGCCGGCAACTACTTCGGCGGGGAACTGAAGCCCGTTTCCATCTGGATCTCAAGGGAGTATGCCCGCGCCGGCCGCGGCGGAACCGGTGACGCGAAGTGCGGCGGTAACTACGCGGCGTCGCTGATCGCCCAGCAGGAGGCAGAAGCCAACGGCTGCAAGCAGGTCCTCTTCCTTGACCAGTTCAATGACAACGCAGTCGAGGAACTGGGCGGCATGAACGTCTTCTTCGTGATGAAGGACGGCTCGCTCGTCACTCCCGCGCTGACCGGCACAATCCTCGAAGGCATCACCCGGATGTCCGTCATCCAGGTGGCCAAGGACATGGGCCGCGAAGTCACCGAGCGCAAGATCACCCTCGATGAATGGCGCGACGGCGTTGCCTCCGGTGACATCACGGAGGTGTTCGCCTGCGGCACGGCAGCTGTGATCACGCCGATCGGAGTCCTCAAGGACGCCACCGAGTTCATCGGCTCCGAAGATGCCAAAGCGGGGGAGACCACCATGGCCATCCGCGAGCAGCTCCTCGGCATCCAGACCGGCACCGTACCGGACACGCACGGCTGGCTGACCCGCCTGGCCTAGCTGCCGGGTTCAACCACGTTAAAGAACTGCGGCGCCTGCCGGGCTTGGTCCCGGCAGGCGCCGTCGTTTTGTCCGTGCAGCGGCACGGCAGCACCGCTTACGGCGCGTAGCCTCCTTCGATACCGAGGCCGGTGCCCCAAACCAGTTGGCCTCGCTGAAAGTACTGGACGCAACCGGTGCCATCCGGTCGGCAATACTCGGCGCTTGTGGGGTATCCCAGGTAACCATTTTCTGCTCCAGCAGACCTCCACTGGGTTTCCATGCCTCCGCGGATGGGCCACGCGCCGACTCCCGGAGCCCAATACATCCTGCCGCGGGCGAATTGCTGGACACAGCCGCCGGATCGCAGCCCACAGGTCTCCTGAGATGTCGTGGGCCCTCCCAGGTATGTAGCGTAGCGCTCGAACTTTGCCCCAATTGCGCCGGCTGTCAGTTGGGTACCTGCGCCGGGACTCCATACCAAGTAGGCGCCGCTTTGGAATCGCTGGTAGCAAAGGCCCAAGTGGCAGAATTCCTGGGAGATCGGATAGCCGAGCGCGCCGCGCTCTGCGCCCGACGAAGACCAGGCACTCAAGATGCCACCACCAATGGTTGACGGTCCCACCACAGGGGCCCAGTATGCCCGGCCGGCTTCCAGGTGCTGCACGCAGCCGCCGCCGGCCAGGCCGCATTGTTCCTCGGACGTGGGCCAACCAAGCCCGGCTTGCGCTGTGTCGTGATAGAAGGCATTGATGGCCCCCGTCATGGTGAACGTGCCGAGCCTTGGTGAAGAGTACACCTTGCCCCGTTCGAAAAGTTGGGAGCATCCGCGGTCGGAACAGCCAGGGACGCCGTACGGCAGGCCCAACGTTGATGTCCGGGCCGCGTAATAGGCATAAACATCGCCGAATGTCACAGCAGGCGGTTCAGTCCCGCGAATGTAGATGAGACCGCGTTCAAATGTCTGGCTGCAAACGGAGCCGGAATCGCAGGTGGAGTCCGCCAGAGGCCAGCCAAGCTGGTTCACGTAGTAGTCGTAGGTCCTGAACTGTCCGGCGACCAGAACCGCGGTCCCGGCGCTTGGGGCGTAAATGCTTCCACCCTCAAATCTTTGTTGACAGTTCAGTGCGGCATCGCAATTCATCTGACTGGAAGGAAAACCGACTGCTTCCCCGGACATCCCCCCGAAAGCATTCCACTTCAGGTAAATGGCCCCGGAAACTACGATCGGCTGTTGGTAGGCGCCAAGGACATAGATCCCGCCTGCAGTAAAAGTCTGCCAGCACGGATAACTCTCCGCCCGGCATTCGGCGATTCCCGTGGGCTCACCGAGGACCGCGCTATTCGCTTTATAAGCCTGTCCAATAACTGTCTCCGAGTACTGGAGCGGAGTTGGAGCAGCAGGAGCAGTCGCGGCCACAGCGCCGCCGGCAAACGGCATCAGGATGAATAACGCGAATGCGAATGCCGAGAGAAGGCTCCGCACCCGGAGCGGGTGGGATGCGCTGCTTGCCGTCCGAAATGGTGTACCTATAGTTCTTCTCACAAAACCCCCCAATCAGGGGAGTCCCCCTGTGTTTACTGAACGCTAAATGCTCTCATGCCCGCCGGGGTCCGTCGATTATCGGCATTCACATCTCCTACGGTGAGGCTTGGGCTTTATCAAGGGCGGCATGAGCGGAATTAGAAAAGTGGGATACCCGTTGGTTGCTTCGATCAGGAACCTGTCCGAGGACAACGATTCGGGCAAGCTTTGTGCTTTTACGGGACCATTCTCGCCGCCAAGACAACAATGACTGCATGAAGGTTCATGGACGGTCTCCTGCGGGAGTGAAGTCGCTGGAGATGATCTTTACCATTGTCTTTGGTGCTGGTCTGGCACTTGGCCCTAGCGCGTGCTCATCGTCCTGGAACAGTGGAAAGCCTTGTCTTCCGCCTGCCTATTCGCTAAGTCCCACAAGCGCCAAACCTGGCGAGACGGTGACAGTTTCTGCTCAGCGGCAACCTGTGACCCGCGGTACGGCCCAGATGCCCACGTTCAAGTGATAGTCACCGCTGAAGGTGGTGCTGAAGTTATTAACACAACGGCTCCAATGACCGATGCTGGGGAATTCACCTACACTTTCGCTGTTCCTGCAGGCATGGCGGTTGGGACAGCGGAGGTGACTGCCATGCCGCACAACATCGACTGGTGCGATGACACTGGCGTAAACAACCGGGCAAAGGGAACCTTGCAGCTTGAGCTCGCCTGTGCGTCCAGCCGGTGGAGCCGCTCACGATTACGCGCTAGCGTCCTGCGGGTCCCGTTCAGGCTCCTGGGGGGATCGGGTGGTTTTGATGCTCAATCCTGAACTCTTGCTGTTTCAGGTACGGACAGAAAAGGAAGCGTGCCAACATCGTGCTGCAATGATGGGGTGGTGACTCCAGCTTCCGGTCCCGTGCTGCAGCGCAGCACCGCCCTCACACAGTTCCTCCTGGCTCCCAATCCCGGGCCCATGAGCCTGGAGGGAACCAACTCCTACGTCCTGAGGGCACCCGGCAGCCCGGCCGCCGTGGTGGTTGATCCCGGACCGCTTGACGAGGCCCACCTTCAAGCACTCGCCGCCGCCGGGCCGGTCGACCTGATCCTCGTGACCCACCACCACGCTGACCACACGGCCGGCTCCGCCCGCCTGCATGAACTGACCGGCGCCCCGGTGCGGGCGGCAGACAAAGCCCACTGCCACGGCGGCGGCGCTCCCCTTAAAGACGGCCAGGCAATACTCGCCGGAGGCCTTGAGGTCAGGGTGGTTGCTACTCCCGGCCACACGTCGGATTCGGTCTGCTTCCACCTTCCCGCCGACGGCCCCCATGGCTCGGTTCTCTCCGGCGACACCATTCTTGGCCGCGGCACCACCATGCTCGACTACCCTGACGGGACCCTTGGCGACTACCTGGCCTCGCTGGACAAGCTTGAGGCGCTCGGGTCCGCCGCGGTGCTCCCTGCCCACGGCCCAACCCTTCCTTCGCTGGCGGGCGTTACCCGTGCCTACCGCAGCCACCGTCTGGAACGGCTGGAACAGGTGCGCGCTGCGCTGGCCCGCCTGGGCGCGGAAGCCTCCGCCGGTGACGTTGCGGACGTCGTCTATGCCGACGTCGACCCTTCCGTCCGGCGCGCGGCTGAAACTTCCGTCTCGGCCCAGGTCCACTACCTCCGGGAAGAGGCGGCGCGGCGGTCCCGGGGAGCCGCACCTGGCGAGACGGTAGGGTAGGAGCCATGCGTATTGCCAGGTTTGTCGTTGATTCTGATCCCCTGTACGGCGTCGTCGAAGGTGACACGGGCAGTGAGGAAATCACTGTCATCCACGGAGACCCCTTCTTCAACGGCGTGGAGCGTACCTCCGTCCGCCACAAGCTGGAGGACGTCCGCCTGCTCGCTCCCATCATTCCCCGCAGCAAGGTCATCGGCGTGGGCCGCAACTTCGTGGAGCACGCACACGAGCTCGGCAACGAAGTCCCCGCCCAGCCGCTCCTGTTCCTGAAGCCGAACACCGCCGTCGTGGGCCCCAACGATCCTGTGGTACTGCCGGACTTCTCCGAGGAAGTCTCCTTCGAGGCGGAACTGTGCGTGGTAATTGGCCGGATCTGCAAGGACGTGCCCGAGGACCGGGTGGACGACGTCATCTTCGGCTACACCTGCGGCAACGACCTCACCGCCCGGGACGTCCAGAAGACCGACCTGCAGTGGACCCGGGCCAAGGGCTTTGACACCTCGGCGCCTTTGGGCCCCTGGATCGAGACCGAACTGGACACCGAGGACCTGCAGATCCAGGGCCGGCTCAACGGGGAACTGCGCCAGGACGGCAGCACCAGCCAGATGATCAGGGGAGTCCGCGAGCTGGTGTCCGTCGTCTCCCAGGCCTTCACCCTCCTGCCCGGCGACGTCATCATGACCGGAACGCCTGCCGGAGTGGGCCTGGTCAACGCCGGCGACCGCTTTGAGGTGGAGATCGAGGGCATCGGCCGCCTGTCCAACCCCATCGTGCGCCGCTGACCCCCGGGCCGCCCGGACCCCTGGTGGCAGACGGTAAAGTTGGAGCCACTATGACTACTGCTTCCGCGTCGAATGCTGCCTCCCTGCCCCCTGTTTCTGCCGATACGCCCGTGCGGGTCCGGTTCTGCCCGTCGCCCACCGGCACCCCGCACGTCGGGCTGATCCGGACGGCCCTGTTCAACTGGGCCCATGCCAAGCACACCAAGGGCACATTCGTGTTCCGCATCGAAGACACGGACGCGGCGCGCGACTCGGAGGAAAGCTACCAGCAGCTGCTCGAGGCCCTGAAGTGGCTTGGCATCACATGGGAAGAGGGCGTCGAGGTGGGCGGTCCCCACGAGCCCTACCGGCAGTCGCAGCGGCTTGACCTCTACAAGGACGTGGTGGCCAAACTGATCGAGGGCGGCTACGCCTACGAGTGCTATTCGTCCCCCGAGGAAGTCGAGGCACGCCACCGCGCCGCAGGCCGCGACCCCAAGCTCGGCTACGACAACTTCGACCGCGAACTGACCGACGAACAGGTGGCCGCCTTCAAGGCAGACGGCCGCCAGCCCGTTCTGCGGGTCCGGATGCCCGACGAGGACGTCACCTTCACCGACCTTGTCCGCGGCGACATCACCTTCAAGGCCGGCAGCATCCCGGACTACGTGATTGTCCGGGCCGACGGATCCCCCCTCTACACACTGGTGAACCCGGTTGATGACGCACTGATGGGCATCACCCACGTGCTGCGCGGCGAGGACCTGCTGTCCTCCACGCCGCGCCAGGTTGTCCTCATCCGTGCACTCATGGAACTCGGTGTTGCCAGCTACATGCCGGAGTTCGGCCACCTGCCCTACGTCATGGGCGAAGGCAACAAGAAGCTCTCCAAGCGTGATCCGCAGTCCAACCTGTTCCTGTTGCGTGACCGCGGCTTCATTCCCGAGGGCCTCCTGAACTACCTGTCCCTGCTGGGCTGGAGCCTCTCCGCCGACGAAGACATCTTCACCGTGGACCAGCTCATCGAAAACTTTGACGTCCACGACGTCCTGGCCAACCCGGCGCGCTTCGACATCAAGAAAGCCGAAGCCATCAACGGCACCCACATCCGCATGCTTGCCCCTGAGGACTTCCGGGACCGGCTGGTGCCGTACCTGCGCACCGCCGGATACGTGGGGGAGCAGCTCACCGCGCGGCAGGAAGAAATCCTCACCGAAGCCGCGCCGCTGATCCAGGAGCGCATCACGCTCCTGGGCGAGGCACCGGACATGCTCGGATTCCTGTTCAAGGACGACGACGCCATTGACGTTGCCGACGACGCCCGGAAAGGCCTCCCGCAGAACCTCGATGAGGTGCTGGACGCAGCAATTGCGGCCCTGGACGGCGTCCGGGAATGGACAGCTGAAGAGATCCAGGCGGCACTGAAACAGGCGCTCGTGGAAGACCTGGGCCTCAAGCCCCGGCTCGCCTTCGGACCCGTGCGTACCGCTGTATCCGGACGGCGCATTTCGCCGCCGCTGTTCGAGTCCATGGTGATCCTGGGCAGGGAATCCTCCCTCCGCAGGCTCCGGGCCTTCCATGGCTGATGAGCGCACGGCGATGACAGCTCCCCGAAGGGCAGGAGCCGGGGTCCTGGAAACGCCCTTCGGGGCAGTCCGCGGGATCCTGTTCGACATCGACGACACGCTGGTGGACCTCGAGTTTTCGATGACCACAGCCCTCCGGGAAGTCAGCGAACACCTCCTGCCCGGGATGGACCAGGCCGGCTGGGAGAGGTTCGGGCGGATCTTCACGCACGAAACCACCCACTATTACGACCGTTACCTCTCAGGTGAACTGACCTTCAACGAACAGCGGTTGCTGCGCGGCCGCGCAGCCCTGGGCCACTTCGGGGTTGAGCTTGCCGAAGGTGAGCAATCCCACCAGTGGCTCACGGCGTACATGGAAAAGCAACCGGCCTACGTGAAGCCGTTTCCGGATGTCATGCCGCTGCTGGACCTGCTGGACCAGGCCGGCGTCCCATACGGCGCGGTGAGCAACAACGTCCATGACTACCAGCGCGCCAAGCTGGACGGTGCAGGGCTCGAACGCGTCCGGCGCCTGGTGGGGACAGATACGTTGGGTGTGGCAAAGCCCGATCCGTCCATCTACCTGGAAGGTGTCCGGCTCCTGGGCACCGGGCCAGCGGAGACCCTCTACGTGGGGGACAACCGCCTGCTGGACGCAGAGGGCTCGACGGCGGCCGGCCTCCTGGGAGTCTGGCTCAACAGGGCAGGGGAACGAGTGCAGGAATTCCGGGGCAACATGGTGTCCTCCCTGGGCGAACTTATCGCCTAGGTACGGGGACGCAGGCCGGGCGTACGCCTGGCCTGCGTCCCCCGACCCGCGAGCCGGAGGCCGATTTGTGCGAGCACGAAGTCTCGGGTAAAGTAATTTCTCGTGCTGAGGCGCACGGAGCAGGGCAAAAGCCCTGAAAACCGGCCCGAAAGTATCATTGGGATATGGTGTAATTGGCAACACTACGGTTTCTGGTACCGTCATTCTAGGTTCGAGTCCTGGTATCCCAGCTCTGGTTTGAGCAGCTAGCAATAGCTCAAAACAGACGGTTTCAGCCGGTCCGCCGATTTGAAACCAAAGCGAAGTGTATGAAACAATCACTGAGCTTGACCAGCGGAAGCGCCGGTCAGAAGTACGGTAAAGTACACGGCCCCATCGTATAGCGGCCTAGTACGCCGCCCTCTCACGGCGGTAACGCGGGTTCGAATCCCGCTGGGGTCACCATTGAAATGGTCCCGGGCAAATGCCCGGGGCCATTTTTCGTTAAAGCTGCGGCAAACCTGATCCAGTCCAAAGGGAAGCTTCCGTACCCTGAACCCAATCGATGTCATTGGGGGCAGCTGTGCTGGGAAGCCGCTTTGCTGAGAGCCGGAACTCGTTGAACGCCATACGCCTGTTGCTGGCAGCGACCGTCATCCTGTCGCACTCCTGGTGGCTGGGTGGCTATGGACCAGAGCCGAGTCCCGGAGGTGTGAAGCTGGGAAGCTGGGCGGTACTTGGTTTCTTCGGTATCTCTGGATACCTCATAGCTCGAAGCAGGGTACGTGCGGCTACTTCCTTCAGCTACTTCAAAGCGCGGCTTCTGCGTATCTTCCCCGGTCTCGCTGTCTGTGTTGCGGTTGTCGCCTTCGTCATTGCGCCCCTGGCAGCCGTTATGGCAGGCAACAGATACTTCATGCCGGACGCGGTGAGCTTTTTCGCCACCAATCTCTCTGCTGGAACACCAGGCATCGCCCTTGCCGGCATTCCAGGAACGCTGGACGGCGTACATGATCCCGGATCCTGGAATGGCCCGCTATGGACACTTTTCTGGGAGCTTGTATGCTACGGAATCGTCGGACTCGTTCTCGGCGTCCTGCGTCCGAACCTTGGGCGCGTTGCATTGCTGGTGCCGTTTCTGGCAGGTTCTGTCTACGTCTTTGTGCTGGACGCAGGCTGGGGACCCGTTTCGACACCACCCGACTGGCCTCTGATACCCGTACTGACCTTTCTTGCCGGCTCGCTGGTGTATCTGTTTCAGGACACTATTCCCGCGAATCGTTCCATGCTCTTTCTCACCGGCGCCCTTGTGGTACTGCCTGCTAGCCTCGGCTTTACTGCCTCTTTGGTCCACCTGCCGCTCAGCATCTTCCTGATAATGGCATCACTACATTTGCCGTTTCCCAATGTGGGATCCCGTTTCGACGTGTCTTTCGGCGTCTATATTTACGGTTGGCCTGTGCAGCAGTTACTCGCCTCCATGGGTCTCCCTCCTGTGGTGCCGCCCTTGGTGTTCGCTGGAGCTACATTGCTGTTAGTCGCCCCACTTGCCTGGCTGTCTTGTCGATACGTAGAGCAGCCGGGACAGCGCTGGCATCGCCCGCGGGTCACTCAGCGAAGGATGGAGAAACTGGCATGATGTTGCTGTGACCTCCCCGAACGAGCAGGACCACCCGCACAACGCGCAGCGCACGCCCACGGGAAGCGCCGGAGCCCTGGCAGCCATAGCGCTGCTGGAAGAGGTGCGGGAGGATTTGGCCGCCACTGAACTGCCGCTTGCCCTGCCTGAGGCGGAGCAGGCCCGGCGCGAGGCCGCCAGTGCCGTGGCCCAGCTCGATGACTACATCCTTCCGCGATACCGGAGCCTTGACGCCCCGCTCCTGGCCGTCGTCGGAGGTTCCACGGGGGCGGGCAAGTCAACCCTCGTCAATGGGATCGTGGGACATCCGGTCACCCGTGCCGGCGCCATCCGCCCCACCACGCGCCAGCCCATCCTCCTGCACCACCCGTCAGAAGGCGACTGGTTCGAGGGCCAGCGCGTGCTGCCGAGCTTGAGCAGGATCCGTGGGTTTGTAACCAACAGTACAGTGCCGGCAAACCGGGCCGGCGCGGTGCCGGATGCAGGAGCCATGTCGTCCCTCGTCCTTGTTGCGGACCCGGGAGTGCCTGCAGGAATTGCGGTCTTGGATGCCCCGGACGTGGATTCCATCTCCGATGACAACCGTAAGCTCGCCTCACAGCTCCTGGCCGCGGCCGATCTGTGGGTTTTCGTCACCACTGCGAACCGCTACGCCGACGCCGTTCCCTGGAAGCTGCTCCTCAACGCAGCTTCCCGGGACATCATGGTTGGGGTGGTCCTGGACAGGGTGCCCGCGGGGGCGGAAGAAGAAGTCAGCGAGGACCTGCGCAGCCTCCTGGACAGGGAAGGCCTTGGTGCGGCGCAGCTGTTCGTTATACCGGAGACCACTTTGGACCCGATGGGCATGCTGCCTGCAGGGTCAGTCCAGCCGCTGCGGGCCTGGCTGGCCGGCCTGGCCGCCGACGCTGCCGGCCGGTCTGACATCGCACGCCGCACGTTGAACGGGACCGTCAGGGCGATGGCAGGACGCGTCGCCGCCGTCGCGCAGGCCGCCCGGGAGCAGCAGTCCGCCGCCGCCAACCTGGAGGATGCCGCCGTCGCGGCCTACCGGGACGCCGCGGACCGCATCCTGGATGCCACAAGGGACGGCGCCCTCCTGAGGGGGGAGGTGCTGGCCCGCTGGCAGGACTTCGTGGGTACGGGTGAATTCTTCCGGGTCCTCGAGCAGAACGTGGGGCGGTTCCGCGACCGCGTGGGTGCGTTCTTCCGCGGTGAACCGGCCCCCGCCGTCAGGGTGGAAGCCGCCATCGAGACCGGCCTGCAGGCAGTCATAGTTGACGAAGCCGCCAACGCCGCAGAGGACACGGACCAGCGCTGGCGCAACGACCCTGCCGGGCGCCAGCTGCTGGGTACGGATGATCTCTCCGGCACAACGCCGGGTTTTGAAGACCGCGCCGCCGCTGAGATCCGGGCCTGGCAGGAAACGCTGATGGACATGATCCGTACTGAGGGCCAGGGAAAGCGGACGCAGGCCCGCTGGCTGTCCTTCGGCATCAACGGACTTGGCGCCGCCCTGATGATCGTCGTCTTTTCCATGACAGCGGGACTCACGGGCCTTGAGGTAGGCGTTGCCGGCGGCACCGCCGTCGTTGGCCAGCGCCTGCTCGAAGCTGTCTTCGGCGAGGATGCCGTCCGGCGCATGGCCGACAAAGCACGCGAGGACCTTCACACCCGCTGCCAGGCCCTGCTGCAGGAAGAGCGGCGCAAGTTCCTTTCCCGGCTGCCCGGGTACGACGACAAGGCCCCTGACACCCTCGCCGCGCACGCTGCCGCGCTGGTCCGCCTGGCGGACAACGCATGAGCCGCCACAGCGACACCCGCGAGGCGTCCCGGCTTGACCGCCGGCTTTCCGCCCTCAACGACGCCCGCGAGCTTGGCGAAGGCGTCCTTCCGGATGAGTCCCTGCAGGAAGTCTTCAGCGTTTTGGAGCGGGCAAGTTCGCGGCGGTCACTCTCTGCAGACCACACAGTGGTGGGATTTTTTGGTGCCACGGGAAGCGGCAAATCCTCACTGTTCAACGCGGTCAGCGGCGCGGAAATCGCGACGGCGGCGGCCCGCCGTCCAACGACGTCGGAACCTTTGGCGGGGGTGTGGGGTGCGGAGGGCAGCGAGCCGCTGCTGGACTGGCTGGAAGTCCGCAGCCGCCACCACGCCGGCGCCGTGGAAGGATTCGCGGACGAGGATACCGGTCTGATCCTGCTGGACCTGCCGGACTTCGACTCCACCAAGGCATCCAACCGCGAAGTGGTGCAGCGGATGGTGGGAATGGTGGACGTCCTGGTCTGGGTCCTTGATCCGCAAAAGTACGCCGACGCTGCAGTGCACAACGACTTCCTGTCCCGCCTGGCGTCGCACGGCGCGGTGACCCTGGTGGTCTTGAACCAGGTGGACCGGCTGCCCGAACGTGACGTGCAGCCTGTCCTGGAATCCCTACGCTCCATCCTTGCCAGGGACGGACTCGCCAAGGTCCAGGTGCTTGCGGCGTCGGCGTTGACGGGGGCCGGCGTTGACCAGGTCCGGGCTGCCATCCGTGGAGTTGCCGTAAAGCGCAAGGCACAGTCGCAACGGCTGGCTGCCGATATCACCAGGGCCTCAGCCGAGCTGGGCGCTGTGTCCGGCGAGGGGGCCGCAGCTGGCGTACGGCCTGCGGCCGTTGCCCGGCTGTCCGACGAACTGTCTGTTGCAGCGAACGTTCCGGTGGTGGTCCGCGCAGTGGGCCAGTCGTACCGGCTGGAGTCGGTCAGGCGCACCGGCTGGCCGGTGACCCGGTGGATCTCCCGGTTCCGTGCGGATCCGCTGCGGCGGCTCAATCTGCGCAGCAACGCGCCATCGGAAATCAACCGGACATCCTTGCCGCCGGCAGGGGCGCCGGAACGGGCACGCACGGACGCCGCTGTGCGTGAATTCGCCGACGCCGCCAGCGCCGGCGCCTCCGGGCCCTGGCGGGCCGCCATCCGGGGCGCCGCCAGGGAGGGGAGGGAACGCCTGCCTGACGCCCTTGACCAGGCCATTGCGGGAACGGACCTCGCAGCCAACCGGAAGTCCTGGTGGTGGGGGGTCTTCAACGTGGTGCAGTGGGTGGCACTGCTGACCGTTCTGGGCGGCCTGGGCTGGCTCGGCGTCCTGGCGGCTTTGGGTTATTTCCAGATGCCCGTGCCTGAGGTGCCCCGGGTGGAGGGTTGGCCAATTCCCACGCTGATGATTGCCGGGGGAGTGGTGCTGGGCATTTTCCTGGCCATCACCGGCCGTTTTATTGCCGCTGCTGCGGCGAATGTGCGGGCGGCCAAGGCGCGGAGGCGGCTCAATTCCGCAGTGGCGGCCGTCGCGAGGGGGCACGTGGTAGAGCCGGTGGAACTGGAAGTCAGCAGGCAGGCCGCATTCGATGCTGCACTCAGGAAGGCTGCAGCCGGCTAGCTGCGTCCCGGACCTTGACCAGGGTCCGCAGGTTGCGCGTGGTGGTGGCTTCCTTGAATCTGGCTTTCGCGGAGATCTTGCTGAAGGGGCTGTCCAGGGTTCCCCCGGCCGGCGCCAGCCACGCCAGTGCCTCCGGCCCCAGCCTCTTCTGCTGGTGTCCTTCCAGCGCGGAGCCGGCCGCATCCAGCTCATCGAGCACTGCCTTGTCCGAGGAAAGCGTGATGTAGGTGTGGGTGGCCTTGTCGTCATCCGGGTAGGGGCACGCTGCCACCAGTTCGGAGACCCGGCCGGCCTCGAGGACCACCACCCACGCGTCATAGCCGAAGGCGTCCCTGAGGCACTTCTCACAGGTGCGCTTTACAGCGGCGGCGCCCTGGTTGCTGGTGAGGACCACGTTCCCGCTCGCAAGCAGTGTCCCGGCATCCTGGAAGCCGGCGGCCTGGAGGGCCTCCCGTAAGGCGGCCATTTTGATGTTGATGCCGCCCACGTTGATGCCCCGGAGGAAAACCGCATAGCTGGTCATGGCGAAATCCTAGCCCCGGCCGGGCGGGTTGTGGCTGCCTTTGCGGGGCGTCAGTCGTTGTTCTTGCGGAGGGCCTCGGTAAGGAGCCGTCCGGCGTTGCACACCACTTCCGCGTGCAGCCGGCCGGGCTGGCGGGTGAGGCGCTCGATCGGCCCGGAAATGGAGACAGCCGCGATAACCCGGCCGGACGGTCCCCGCACCGGTGCGGAGACGGACGCAACCCCCGGCTCCCGTTCGCCGAGGCTCTGGCCCCAGCCCCGCCGTCGTACTCCTGCCAGGACCGTTGGCGTGAAACGCGCTGACTGCAGTCCTTCCAGAAGGCGGTCGTGGTCTTCCCATGCAAGCAGCACCTGGGCGGCCGAGCCTGCCTTCATGGACAGCTGCGTGCCCACGGGAATGGTGTCGCGGAGGCCGATGGGGCGCTCGGCCGACGCCACGCACACGCGCCAGTCACCCTGGCGGCGGAAAATCTGGGCGCTTTCGCCCGTGGCGTCGCGCAGCTGCATCAGGACGGGCCCGGCCGAAGCTATCAAACGGTCTTCACCTGCGGCGGACGCCAGCTCAACCAGGCGGCTTCCCAGGACAAAGCGGCCCTGGATATCGCGGCTGACCAGGCGGTGGTGGACCAGGGCCAGGGCGAGGCGGTGGACAGTGGGCCGGGCCAGGCCCGTGGCTGCCACGAGCTGCGCCAGCGTGGTGGGGCCGGCTTCGAGCGCGTCAAGCACCTGGGCCGCTTTATCAATGACACCGACTCCACTAGAATTGTCCATGTAATGATATTGCCGTCTCAATATCTGAGATGCAAATCTTTCGGCTGGCGCTGTGCCAAGCCGTCCTGATTCAGTTGATCTCATCAGCCAAACAGCAGTGAAGGGAGATGGCCATGGCAAAGACATTGGCCGAGAAAGTCTGGGACGCACATGTGGTGCGCAAAGGCGACGGCGAAGGTGCCAATGCCCAGCCCGACCTTCTCTTCATCGACCTTCACCTGGTCCACGAGGTCACGTCCCCGCAGGCGTTCGAAGGCCTGCGGCTGGCCGGACGCAAGCTGCGCCGCCCGGACCTCACCATCGCTACGGAGGACCACAACACTCCCACGCTGGACATCGACAAGCCTATCGCGGACCTCACCAGCCGCACCCAGATCCAGACCCTGCGCAATAACTGCGCCGAGTTCGGTGTCCGGCTGCACAGCCTGGGGGACGCGGAGCAGGGCATCGTCCACGTGGTGGGCCCGCAGCTGGGCTTGACCCAGCCGGGCATGACCGTGGTCTGCGGCGACTCCCACACCTCCACGCACGGCGCCTTCGGCGCGCTGGCCATGGGCATTGGAACGTCCGAGGTGGAGCACGTCATGGCCACCCAGACGCTGTCGCTGAAGCCGTTCAAGACCATGGCCATCAACGTCGAGGGCACCCTCCGTCCCGGCGTGACCGCCAAGGACATCATCCTCGCCGTCATCGCCAAGATCGGCACCGGCGGCGGCCAGGGCTACGTCCTGGAATACCGGGGCTCGGCCATCCGCGCCCTGTCCATGGATGCCCGGATGACCATCTGCAACATGTCCATCGAGGCCGGCGCCCGCGCCGGCATGGTGGCGCCGGACGAGACCACCTACGCCTACATGAAGGGCCGCCCCCACGCGCCGCAGGGCGCGGACTGGGACGCCGCCGTCGAGTACTGGAACACGCTGCGCACTGACGACGACGCCGTGTTCGACGTCCAGGTGGACCTGGACGCGGACACGCTGGAGCCCTTCGTCACCTGGGGCACCAACCCGGGCCAGGGCGTTTCGCTGTCCGAGTCCGTGCCGTCGCCCGAGGACTTCGGCGACGAGAATGCCAAGGCCGCCGCCGAGCGTGCGCTGCAGTACATGGGACTGGAGGCCGGCACCCCGATGAAGGACATCCGAGTGGACACCGTCTTCCTGGGCTCCTGCACCAACTCCCGGATGGAGGACCTGCGGGCTGCCGCGGACATCATCCGCGGACGCCAAAAGGACCCGAACGTCCGCATGCTGGTGGTGCCGGGCTCCGCCCGCGTACGGCTCGAAGCCGAGGCTGAGGGCCTGGACCGCGTGTTCAAGGACTTCGGCGCTGAGTGGCGCTTTGCCGGCTGCTCCATGTGCCTGGGCATGAACCCGGACCAGCTGGAGGTGGGGGAGCGCTGCGCTTCCACCTCCAACCGCAATTTCGAAGGACGCCAGGGCAAGGGCGGCCGCACCCACTTGGTCTCCCCGGTGGTCGCCGCTGCCACCGCCATCCGGGGCACCCTGAGTTCGCCCTCGGACCTTGACCCGGCCCCCGAATCCGCCGCCATCCGCACCGACGCAGCCTAGGACACGCCATGGAAAAGTTCACCACCCACACCGGAATCGGCGTCCCGCTGCGGCAGAGCAACGTGGACACGGACCAGATCATCCCCGCCGTCTACCTCAAGCGGATCACCCGGACAGGCTTCGAGGACGCCCTGTTCTCGGCGTGGCGCAAGGACCCGTCCTTCATCCTGAACAAGGAGCCCTTCAATGCCGGCTCCGTGCTGGTGGCCGGCCCGGACTTCGGCACCGGATCGTCGCGCGAACACGCTGTCTGGGCACTGAAGGACTACGGCTTCAAGGCCGTGCTTTCCTCCCGGTTCGCGGACATCTTCCGCGGGAATTCCGGCAAGCAGGGCCTGCTTGCCGCCGAACTCTCCCAGGACGACATCGAGCTGATCTGGAAGGAGCTCGAGAATGCCCCGGGGACCGGCGTCACCGTGGACCTGGTGTCCAAGACCGTGGTGTGCGGAAACATCGTTGCGCCCTTCGAAATCGACGACTACACGCGCTGGCGCCTGCTCGAAGGCCTCGACGACATCGGGCTCACCCTGCAGCATGAGGCCGACATCACGGCCTACGAAGCCACCCGCCCGTCGTTCAAGCCCAAAACCCTGCCGGCGCGCCTTTCCTCCGCGGGCTGAAGCAGAGTCGCCTGTCTTAAAAAGGTGCGACGGCGGCACGCCACGCCCTGCCGCCGTCGCCCGCGTATTTCGGTTCGGTAACGCAACCTCCTATGCTTGGTTGGAGCCTTTGCAAGGATTTGGGGGCGAGTGATCGTAAGGAAACCGGTATATGAGTAGTGTTCTGACAATCCGCGGCGGAGTCCCGCTTACAGGCCGCGTCAGCGTCCGGGGAGCGAAGAATCTTGTCCCCAAGGCGATGGTGGCCGCGTTGCTGGGCAACGAACCCTCGGTGTTGCGGAACGTGCCGGAGATCAAGGACGTGGAGGTGGTCACCTCACTCCTGCAGCTGCATGGCGTCACCGTGGTCAAGGACCCCGTCAACGGCGACCTCACGCTGGATCCCAAGGCCGCCAAGACGGCGTCCAGCACTGCCATTGACGCCCACGCTGGCGACTCCCGGATCCCTATCCTGCTCTGCGGGCCGCTGATCCACGCCATCGGTGAAGCCTTCATCCCGGACCTCGGGGGCTGCAAAATCGGCGACCGCCCCATCGACTACCACCTGGACGTGCTGCGCCAGTTCGGGGCCGTGGTGGAAAAGCGCCCCGGCGGGATCCACATCTCAGCGCCCAAGGGCCTGCACGGCGCAAAGATTTCCCTTCCCTATCCTTCCGTCGGTGCCACCGAGCAGGTCCTGCTGAGTGCCACCCGCGCAGAGGGCATTACTGAACTCTCCGGCGCCGCAACAGAGCCGGAAATCATCGACCTCATCGCCGTGCTGCAGAAGATGGGCGCCATCATCAGCGTCCAGACGGACCGGACCATCCGCATCGAAGGCGTCCGCGATCTCGGCGGCTACAACCACCGGGCCCTCTCGGACCGGAACGAGTCAGCGTCGTGGGCCTCTGCTGCGCTGGTCACCAAGGGCGACATCTTTGTTGAGGGCGCCTCCCAGCGGGACATGATGACATTCCTGAACACGTACCGCAAGGTGGGCGGCGGGATGGACATCGGCGAGGACGGCATCCGGTTCTACCACAAGGGTGGCAAGCTCAACCCGCTGGTCCTGGAAACGGACGTGCACCCCGGCTTCATGACGGACTGGCAGCAGCCGTTGGTGGTTGCCCTGACCCAGGCCGAGGGTGTCTCAATCGTCCACGAGACGGTCTACGAGAACCGCTTCGGCTTTACCGACGCACTGATCCGGATGGGCGCCAGCATCCAGGTGCACCGTGAATGCCTGGGCAGCGTGCCGTGCCGCTTCGGCCAGCGCAACTTCCTGCATTCGGCCGTGATCTCCGGACCCACCCAGCTCAAGGGCACCGATATCGACGTCCCCGACCTCCGTGGAGGCTTCAGCCACCTGATTGCCGCATTGGCGGCGACGGGAACCTCACGCGTCACCGGCATCGACATCATCAACCGCGGCTACGAACGGTTCACCGAAAAGCTGGCCGGGCTGGGTGCCGACTTCGACATCACCACCACGAAGTAGCGGGCAGACGTGAAGGAACCGGCCAAGAGCCGCGCCACCCTTGCGGTGGTCGCTGGAATAGTCCGCCCCCTGTTCAACCTCATGATGGACAAAGAGTGGAAGGGCACTGAGAAGCTGCCTGCCGGCGGCTTCATCGCGGCGCCCAACCACTGCACCGAGATCGATCCCCTGATCATCGGCCACCTCCTCTACAACCACAAGGTTCTGCCGCATTTCCTCGCCAAGTCCGGACTGTTCAAGGTTCCGGTGCTGGGCTGGGTCCTGCGGGCCACCAAGCAGATCCCTGTGGAGCGTTCGACGGCGGGAGCGAACCGTTCCCTCCAGCTCGCCCAGGAGATCGTCGCCGAAGGTGGGGCCATCATCATTTATCCCGAAGGCACCCTCACCAGGGATCCGGACCTCTGGCCCATGAAGGGCCACACCGGAGCCGCGCGGCTCGCCCTCGAAGGCGGCATTCCGGTGGTCCCGATCGCCCACTGGGGCGCCCACGAGGTCTTCCCCCGCTACGGCAAGCGGTTCCACCTGTTCCCCCGCAAAAAGTCGCGGGTAGTGGTGGGTGAGCCCGTGGATCTCAGCGCCTTCAGCGGCCGCCCCCTGGACAAGGCCACGCTGACAGCGGCCACCGATGCCATCATGGACGCCATCACCGCCCTCCTGGCGGAGATCCGCGGAGAGCAGCCTCCCGCAGAGCGGTGGGACCCGGCCAAGCAGCAGCAAGCGAAGCACGGCAGGTTCATGGAACGCGGACAGCAGCAGCCCGGCACCGGAACGGACGCTCCGTGACCGCTGGGGGAAGGCAAACGGGTTCTGCCCTTTCCGTTGCAGTCCTCGGTGCCGGCTCCTGGGGGACGACATTCGCCAAGATCCTCGCCGATGCCGCGGCTGCGGCAGGGGATCCGCGCACCATCAGGCTGTGGGGGCGCCGGGCTGAAGTGGTGGACCAGATCAACACCAGCCACGTCAATGCCCAGTACCTGAAGGACGTCCCGCTCCCGGAGAGCATCTCGGCGTCCACGGACGTCGCCGCCGTTCTCAAGGATGCCGACCTCGTGGTGATCGCCGTCCCGGCGCAGTCGTTGCGGCCCCAGTTGCGGGAATGGAAGGACCTGATCGCGCCGGACGCCATGGTGGTTTCCCTCATGAAGGGCCTGGAGCTTGGCACGGACGCCCGGATGAGCGAGGTCATCGGCGAGGAGCTTGGCCTGCCCGCCGAACGCATCGCAATCGTGTCCGGGCCCAACCTGGCCATGGAAATCGCCCGTGAAGAACCAACCGCATCCGTAGTTGCCTGCTCTGATTCCGCCGCGGCCGGATGGATCGCCAGGAGTTGCACGGCCCCCTATTTCCGGCCCTACACCACAGCGGACGTTGTTGGGGTAGAGATCGGCGGAATCGTGAAAAACGTCATTGCGCTGGCCGTGGGCATCTGCGAAGGCAAACAGATGGGGGACAACACCAAAGCGTCCGTCATCACCCGCGGACTGGCCGAGACGTCCCGCCTCGCCCTGGCGCTTGGCGGTGAGGCCAAGACAATGGCCGGCCTGGCCGGGCTCGGGGACCTCGTGGCCACCTGCTCCTCGCCGCTCTCGCGCAACCACACCGCGGGCCGTCTGCTGGGCCAGGGCCTTACGCTCGAGGAAGTTGGCCAGAAAATGACCCAGACGGCCGAAGGCATTAAGTCCGGCCAGGCTGTCCATGAGCTGGCAGGCAATCTGGGCGTCGAGATGCCCATTACGGCCGCCGTCGTTGCCGTGCTGGCCGGCAAACTGTCCGTTGACCAACTGGGGCCTGTCCTGCTGTCCCGGGAATTGAAACCTGAAGGCGATTACTGACGATGTCCCAAGAAAATTTGGCCACGGGGGAAACCGCGCCGCGGACAAAACCACGGGTGGCGGTACTTTTCGGCGGCCGCTCCAGCGAGCACGCCGTGAGTTGCGTAACGGCTGCCGGCGTACTCGGCGCCATCAACAAGGACAAGTACGAGGTGATTCCGATTGGTATCGCCAAGACCGGGCAGTGGGTCCTCACGGGTGCCGACACCGCCCAATGGTCCCTGTCCTCAACGGCCCTGCCTGAGGTGGCGCCCTCGCCGCAGACGGTGACCCTCGCCGAGATCGGGGGCGAACACCAGCTGATCGTGGCCTCCCCGAACGAGGTGCCCCGGGAGCTCGGCACCGTTGACGTCGTGTTCCCGCTGCTGCATGGCCCGTTCGGTGAGGACGGCACCATCCAGGGGCTGCTTGAACTCTCGGACACCCGCTACGTGGGTGCCGGTGTCCTGGCCTCCGCGGTAGGCATGGACAAGCACTACATGAAAGTGGTGTTCGAGGCCGCCGGGCTGCAGGTAGGCCCGTACGTGGCGGTCACGGACCGGCAGTGGCGCAAGGACCCGGAGCTGGTCCGGAAGCAGGTGGACCGGCTGGGCTTCCCGGTCTTCGTCAAACCAGCCCGCGCCGGATCGTCGATGGGTATTTCCAAGGTTGATTCCCTGGCGGACCTGGACGCCGCCATCGAGGAAGCCCGCAAGCATGACCTAAAACTTGTGATCGAAGCCGGGATTACTGGCCGGGAAATCGAATGCGCTGTCCTTGAAGGCAGGGGCACCGACGCTCCACGGACCTCCATGCCCGGAGAGATCTCCGTGGCCGGCGGCACACACGAGTTCTACGACTTCAACGCCAAGTACGTGGAGGACGACGCCGCCTCCCTCAGCTGCCCGGCCGATCTTCCGGAGGAAGCCATCTCACGGGTCCGCGAGCTGGCAGCGGCAGCGTTTGACGCCGTGGGTGCCGAAGGACTCAGCCGCGTGGACTTCTTCTACACTCCCGCCGGGGAACTCATCATCAACGAGATCAACACCATGCCCGGGTTCACGCCCAAGAGCATGTACCCGCAGATGTGGGCGGCCTCCGGCCTGGACTACGCCGACCTCATCGATGAACTGATCTACCTGGCGCTGAACCGCAAAACCGGGCTGCGCTGACGTTCCCCACCCGCCGTCCCCTGACCTCGCTTCGGCCAGGGAACCCTGCCGGCGTGGGCCCACCGCCGGCACCCTGCCGGAATGGGCCTACTGGCTGGGCGGCAGGTTTTGCAGGTCTTCCTGGCCTACGCAGTTCCGTGCCGCCGGCACCTTGCCGGCGGCCGCTGCGAGGTCTGCCAGGACTGTGGCGGAGCTGATCTTGTCCGGATCCATCAGGATCTCGGTTGCCGGTTCGCGGCCGTAGGTGGTCAGGGTCCAGACGGGGTTGCCCTCCTTGATGACCCAGTCGATGCCGTTGACGGTCACGCAGCGGTCTGTGGTGGGGCCCGGGACGTTGACGCCGCAGCGCAGGATGACCAGGGAAGGGTCTCCCCAGGCTGCCGTCGCCTGGCTGTTCGTCTTCCGGAGCGGGCTGTCGCCTATCGCGTCCGGCAATGCCACCATCATGGGAGCGCACGCCGCGTTGGCCGCGTCCTCGGCAGCAGGAACATCCACGGGGGGCGAGCACGACGTCAACGGTATGGCCGCGAGGCTCCCAATCAGTGCCAGCCTGGCAACACGGGCGGGCAGGGAAAGCTGGGCTCGGTGCATTCCTCCAGCCTATCGCCGCGAACGGACCCTGCCCGACGCCCGGCACCGCCTGCCCCCAATGTCAGGGCCCCGCGATAGCGTAGTGGGGTGCCTGAAAATCCCTCGTCCTCCCGCCCGCAATCCGATGTGCAATCCGGCGATGGCCAGTCCGACGCGAACCAGCTGACCGTCCCCGCCCCGACCGTCCCTGCGCTGGCTGTTTCTGCCCTCTCCGAGGGCGAGCTGCTGGCCCGCATCTTCCCGCGACTGGCCATGGAAGGCACGTACGGCGCCGCCACCCTTTTAGGGCCGGGGGATGACGCTGCCGTGATCGCCGCTCCGGACGGCAGGACGGTCATCAGCATCGATACGCAGGTCCAGGACCAGGACTTCAGGCTCCAGTGGCCAAGCGGCTACAAGACCACCGGCTTTGACGTCGGCTGGAAAGCAGCGGCGCAAAACCTCAGCGACATCAACGCCATGGGCGCCACTGCAACCTCGCTGGTGGTAAGCCTCACCCTTCCCCCTGAGACCCCTGTGGGCTGGGTTGAGGACCTGGCCGACGGCCTCACCTCCGCGATCAGGGAGCTCGGTGCGGCCAACTGCTCGGTAGCGGGCGGCGACCTGGGCCGCGGGCGGGAAATTTCCGTGACCGTCGCAGTCCTCGGCACCCTGGATGGCGGTCCGGCCGTCCTCCGTTCCGGAGCCAAACCAGGAGACATCCTTGCCCTCGCAGGCACCGCCGGCCATGCCGCAGCAGGCCTCGCCCTGCTGGAGTCCAGCGTTCCACTGGACAGTCTCGGCCCTGAACTGCGCGGCCTGGCGGAACTCCAGTGCAGGCCGCAGCCACCCCTGGCCGCCGGGCCCGCCGCTCGGGCTGCCGGCGCCACTGCGATGCTGGACATTTCGGACGGAATGCTGCGGGACGGCCTGCGGCTGGCGGCGGCCAGCGGTGTCGCCGTCGACCTCCATCCGGGTCCGCTGGAACGGCTGAAGGACATCCTGCTGCCCGCCGCGGAACTGCTGCACGCGGATGCCCGGGACTGGGTGCTCGGCGGCGGGGAAGACCACGGGCTGCTGGCCACATTCCCCTCCAGCACCCCGCTGCCCCCTGGATTCACTGCGATAGGCTCAATACAAGCACTGGGAATCAACGAGCGCCCGGGCGTCACAATAGCGGGCCGGTCCGCGGACACCGGGGGATGGGATCACTTTGCACACTAAGGTTGCCGCCAACGCGCAAGCGATGAAGAGGTGGTTGGGCAAGGCTGAAACAGCACTTGGCAACCACAGCGACCGCCTGAATGCCATCAATATTTTTCCGGTGGCCGACGGCGACACCGGGACCAACCTCTACGTCACCGTGCGGGCAGCCGCCCGGGCCGTGTCCGCCGGCGGGGACCAGCCGGCCCAGATGGACGTGGGCGCCGTCCTGGCCACCGCGGGACAAGCCGCAATGGAGGAGGCCCGGGGAAACTCCGGAACACTCCTCTCGGTGTTCCTGTCTGCCGCCGCTGAACCACTCGCAGGCCACACCCGCCTGACGTCCACCCTCCTCGCAGCAGCTCTCAACCGCGCCCAGATCCGCGCCTGGTCAGCCCTCAGCGACCCCGTTCCCGGAACCATGCTCTCGGTCATGGAAGCGGCAGCCAGGGCTGCGGCCGCCGTGGACGCAGGGCAAAACGGAAACGACAGCAACCATGCCCTGGGATTGGCCCTGGATGCCGCCGTCGAAGCTGCCCTCGCAGCCGTGATCCACACCGAGGACCAACTGGCCGCCCTGACCTCCGCGCACGTGGTGGACGCCGGCGGGGTGGGAATGCTGCTGATCCTCGATTGCCTGCGCTCGGCGATCCTGGGGGAGGAACTCCAGGGCAAGCTCCTTGACGGGCTGCACGGCTACGACGTGTCGGACCCGCACATCCACACCGCCATGCCGGACGACGACGGCGTGGAAGTCATGTGCACCATCAGCCTTTCCCCGCTCAACGCAGCCACTCTCCGGCAGCGGCTGGACGAGATCGGCGAGTCAGTCATCATGAGCCAGGTGGGCAGCGGGCCTGACACCGAGGGCAACTACCGATGGCGCGTCCACGTCCATGTGCCCGAGGGGGAGCCGGCCGTCGAGATCATCAGGTCCTTCGGTGAGCCCGCCAACATCAGCATCAGCGAACTTGCCCTGCCGCGCGATCCGGCAGCGGATGCAGTGAACTCCAGCGGGCATGAGCGCTGAACTGGACCTGGCGCTGGAACGCCGGCTTGGCAAGCGTTCCGCAGCCGTCATTGAGAAACACCTGGGCATCACCACGGTGGAGGGGCTGCTTAACTATTACCCGCGCCGCTACATGAACCGCGGGGAGCTGACCCCCATCAGCGAGATCCCGCGGGACGAGGAAGTCACGCTGATTGCACGGGTCCTGTCCAGCAGCACCCGCCGCATGCAGGCGCGCCGGGGCACCATCACGGACGTTGTGGTGTCCGACGACGACGGAAAACAGGGACTACGGCTGGTAGGTGGCACCGAGTACCGCGGCAAAGCGCCCGGGACCCTCAAAATCAGCTTTTTCAACGGCTACAAGGCCCAAGCGGAACTGCTCCAGGGCCGGCTTGCGCTCTTCTCCGGCAAGGTCACCAGCTTCAAGGGATCCCTAGGCCTCACCAACCCGGACTACCAGCTCCTGGACGAGGACATGTTCAGCGACAACGGCCGCGATCCGGAAAAGATGGCCGCAATGCCCATCCCCGTGTATCCGGCCACGTCCAAGCTGCCCAGCTGGAAAATCCAGAAGGCCGTATCAACCCTGCTCGAAACCGCTGACCTCGACTCCCTGCCCGACCCCATCCCTGCCGCGATCGCAGAACGGGAGAAATTCCTGCCCATCGCCAGGGCGTACCGGCTGATCCACGAGCCGGAGTCAGCCGGTGACTGGCAGCAAGCCCGCCGCCGTTTCCGGTACCAGGAAGCCCTGGTGCTGCAGTCCGCCCTCGCCCGCCGCCGCGCCCAGCTCGCTGCGGAGGAAGCCACGGCCCGCCGGCCCGTCCCGGACGGTCTCCTGTCCCGCTTCGACGCTGACCTGCCGTTCACCCTCACGGCCGGGCAGGCCGCCGTCGGGGAGACGCTCGGGCGCGAGCTGGCCCGCGACACCCCCATGAACCGGCTCCTCCAGGGCGAAGTGGGCTCCGGCAAGACCGTCGTGGCCCTCCGGGCAATGCTGCAGGTGGTGGATGCCGGGGGCCAGGCAGCCCTGCTGGCACCCACGGAAGTCCTCGCCGCACAGCATTTCGATTCAATCCGCCGCACGCTGGGAGCCCTGTCCAGCGACGGGCTGCTGGGCGGAACGGACGGCGCCTCCGTCCAGGTCTCACTGCTCACCGGGTCCATGCCCACGGCGGCACGCCGCCAGGCGATGCTTGATGCCGCGTCCGGGACGGCGGGGATCGTCATCGGCACGCATGCCCTGCTCAGCGGCAATGTTTCGTTTTACGATCTTGGCCTTATCGTGGTGGATGAACAGCACCGTTTCGGCGTGGAGCAGCGTGACGCGCTCCGGGCCAAGGCCAGGAAGCCCCCGCACCTGCTCGTCATGACGGCCACGCCCATACCGCGCACGGTGGCCATGACCGTTTTCGGCGACCTGGAAACGTCCGTCCTGGACGAGCTGCCGGCCGGCCGGGCGCCCATCTCCACCCACCTGGTGGGGCTCGCCGAAAACCCGGCGTGGGCCGGCCGCATCTGGGCGCGGGCCCGGGAAGAGATTGACGCGGGCCACCAGGTGTACGTGGTGTGCCCCAGGATCGGAACGGACGACGACGGCGATTTCAGTCCCGGGGAGGCGGCGCCTCCGCCGGGGGACACGGAAGGCGACGGCGGGCGGGAGCTCGCATCGGTGACAGCCGTCGTCGAGCATCTGTTGGAGGAGCCGTCGTTGTCCGGCGTTCCGCTGGCGCCGCTCCATGGCCGGCAGGAGCCTGACCTGAAATTCGGGGTGATGGACGACTTTGCCGCAAACCGCATCAAGCTGCTGGTGTCCACCACCGTGATCGAGGTGGGCGTGGATGTCCACAACGCCACCCTGATGGTCATCCTTGATGCCGACAGGTTCGGGATCTCCCAGCTGCATCAGCTCCGCGGCCGCGTGGGCCGGGGAGGGCTGCCGGGCACCTGCCTGCTGGTGACCTCCCTTGAGCCGGGCCACCCCAGCAGGCGCAGGCTCGAAGCAGTGGCCGCAACAACTGACGGGTTTGCACTGTCCGAGGAGGACCTCAAGATGCGTCGCGAGGGCGACATCCTCGGTGCCTCGCAGTCAGGCGGACGCTCCACCCTGAAGCTGCTGCGGGTCCTGGAACACGGGGATGTGATTGCCCGGGCACGTGAAGATGCGCAGCAGATCGTGGGCGAAGACCCCGCCCTGGCGGCCCGCCCGGAGCTTGCCGAGGCGATAGAGAAGTACCTCAATCCGGAAAAGGAGGCGTTCCTTGAACGCGGATAGCATGGTGCGCGCCGGACAGCCTGGCTTCGCAGACAGGAGTGTTCAATGACCCGGATCATTGCGGGGGCCGCCGGCGGTTCCCCCCTCACGGCCGTTCCCGGTTCCCTGACCAGGCCCACCACGGACCGGGTCAAGGAGGCGCTCTTCTCCCGGCTTGACGCCTTCAACGCCATCGCCGGAGCCAGGGTCCTGGACCTATACGCAGGCTCAGGCTCCCTGGGGGTAGAGAGCGGCAGCAGGGGAGCCCGCACAGTCGACCTCGTGGAGTCAGACGGCAAGGCAAGCGCCGTGTGCCAGCGCAATGCCGACCTCGTCAACGGCGTCCTGGGGCGCAAGGCCGTCACCGTGCACCGTTCCAAGGTCGAACCCTTCCTGGACCGCGCCCCGGAAACCGCTGAGTGGGACCTAGTTTTCATGGACCCCCCGTACCCGCTTGAGGAAGTGGCGCTGAATGCCGCGCTCCAGAAACTGGCCCGCCACCTGTCGCCTGCCGCCGTGGTGGTGGTGGAGCGGTCGTCCCGTTCCCCGGAACCACAGTGGCCCGACGCCCTGACGCGGTTCGCAGAGAAGAAATACGGGGAAACCAGGCTTTGGTACGCGGAGCCCTACGTGCCTGACGCCATTGACGGGGACGACATTCCGGACGGGCAGGAACCGGCGGAACCCTAGCCTCTTCCGGCGCCCGTCCTGTTCATCGCCCCGGTCATCGGTCACCCCGCGAAAGGGTCCAGATCCACCCCGGCCAGGACTTTTGCCGGGTGCGGTCCACGGGCAGCCAGTTCCGCGCTCCATTCCCTGGGCCACGGGGCCTGCGTGCCCGCAAGGATAATGTTTCCGGGATAGCGGCCCTCGAACATGCCCGTTTCAGCAAAGGCAGCCACATCCGCCATGGCCTCCCGCATCTCCGCCACCTGGCTCCGGACCAGTGTGAGCCCCGGTTCGTCACCCACATTGACAATCAGCACACCGGCGGGGCTGAGCCGGTCCCGCAATTCCCGGTAGAACGCGCTGCATGCGAGGTGCGCCGGCGCCTCCGGCCCGGAGAAGATATCCAGGATGACCACGTCGAACCGGAGTTCCGGGTCCAGCCGGGCCAGTGCTTCCCGGGCGTCGCCGATGACAGTGTGGAGATCCGTGCCCTCGGGCAGGGGGAGCTGGCGCAGGACAAAGTCAAGCAGCTCGCGCTCCAGCTCCACGGCGTACTGCGCCGATCCCGGCCGGGTTGCCTGGATGTACCGGGCCAGAGTCAGTGCCCCGGCTCCCAGATGCAGCGAGCGTACAGGATGGCCGGCAGGTGCTGCCAGGTCCACCAGGTGGCCGATCCGGCGGAGGTACTCGTAAAAGATCTCCTCCGGCCGGGCAAGGTTGACGTGGGACTGTTCGGCCCCGCCGATGCTCAGGACGTAGCTGCCCTCTGTGAAAGCATCCGGTTCGATGGACGCGTGCTGCCCCGTGGTCCGCAGGAACCGGGTCCCGCCCCCGGCGGGTATCAAAGCCTGCCCCTGAGGGAAGCGAGGCGTTCGGCAGCCTCGTGGAGGATTCCGGACTTCTTGCAGAAAGCGAACCGGAGCAGGCTTCGGGTCCGCTGCGCACCTTCGGCGTGGCAGAACACGGGCACGGGGATCGCCGCGACTCCCACCAGCGCCGGAAGCCTCCGCGCCAGGTCCACGGAGTCGGTGATGCCCAGGGGAGCAGTGTCCACGTTGACGAAGTAGGTGCCCTGCGGGGAAAAGACGTCGAACCCCGCGGCGCGGAGCCCTTCGCTCAGGATGTCGCGCTTCAGTTGCAAGGATGACGCGATGCCTTCGTAGAAGGAGTCCGGCAGGGCCAGCCCCAAGGCTATGGCCGACTGGAACGGGGTGCCCGAACTGTACGTAAGGAACTGCTTGACCGTCCGCACGCCGGCCACCAGGTCTTCCGGGCCCGTGAGCCAGCCGATCTTCCATCCTGTCAGGGAGAACGTCTTGCCCGCAGAGGAGATGGTGATGGTGCGGTCCGCGGCGCCGGGCAGGGATGCCACCGGCAAGTGGCTGACGCCGAACGTGAGGTGTTCGTAAACCTCGTCCGTGACGATGATGCTGTTGTGCCTGCGTGCCAGGTCGACGATCCGCTGCAGCACTTCCCGCGGAAATACAGCGCCGGTTGGATTGTGGGGGTTGTTCAGGAGGACAACCTTCGTCCGCGGGCTGAAGGCGGCTTCCAGCGCTGCCATGTCCGGCATGAAGTCCGGGGCCAGCAGAGGGGCGGTCACGTGGGTTGCGCCGGACAGGCCGATCACCGCGCCGTAGGAATCGTAGAAGGGCTCAAGGGTCAGAACCTCGTCGCCGGGCCCGGCGAACGCCAGGAGCGAGGCGGCAATGGCCTCGGTGGCGCCGGTAGTGATGACTACCTCGGTGGCGGGATCCGGCGACAGGCCGTAGAAGCGCTGCTGGTGGACCGCCACTGCTTCCCGCAGTTCCGGGATGCCTTTGCCGGGCGCATACTGGTTAGCGCCTGCCGAGATGGCGGACCTGGCCGCTTCCCTGATTTCCAGCGGTCCGTCCTCATCCGGAAACCCCTGGCCGAGGTTGATGGCGCCGGTCTGGACAGCAAGGGTGGTCATTTCCTCGAAGATGGTGACGCCAAGCGCCCCGCCAGGGGAGAGGAGGTTCGCTCCGAGGGCCGTGCGCTGCCAGGGAGCGGGGGCCGTGGGCGCGGAAACTTCCCGTGGTGCATGCATCCAGTCATGGTATCCCGGCCATTCCATGGGGTAGGTTCGGAGCATGAGACGCGCTGTCTGCCCCGGATCCTTCGACCCCATCCACAACGGCCATCTCGAGGTTATTGCACGTGCGGCCGGCCTCTTCGATGAGGTCATCGTGGCCGTTTCCACCAACCAGGCCAAGCAGTATAAATTCGCCCTGGCCGAGCGACTGGAAATGGCACGGGAAACCCTCGCCTCACTCAAGGGCATCGTGGTGGAACCCGTAGGGGAAGGGCTGCTGGCCGAGTACTGCCGGCAGCGCGGGGTCTCAGCCATCGTCAAAGGCCTGAGGTCATCCTCGGACTTTGACTACGAACTGCCCATGGCCACTATGAACCGCCAACTCAGCGGCGTGGAAACAGTCTTCCTGCCGGCCGAAGCTCACTACCTTCATCTGTCCTCCACCCTCATCAAGGAGGTGGCAGGCCTTGGCGGCAATGTGTCCGATTACGTGCCCCGGTCAGTGCAGCGGCGGATGCTCGCGGGCGAGCCTCCGCGCAACCAGCAGCCGAAAGGGTAGGCTTGTCCGGTACTTCGGCGCTGTGCGCCGGCCGGTTTGAGTCCCCGTGGCTCTTCAGGCTAAGATGGTACGTCGGTCATATGTTCAACAGGAGTTCTCATTAAAAGAGATGCTGGTTCGCCCTTGGCGTTCGACGTCAAGGACCTCGGGCGCAGCCCGGGAAGCATGCGGACGCTGAAGGAACATGTACCCGCACCAGGTGACCTTGGTGTGGCGCTCATTGGCGTTCAGGAAGGCTCGGATGTCGAGCTGGATCTGAGGCTTGAGGCCGTACACGAAGGAATTTTGGTATCAGGTACTGTCCTCACCGAGGTAACGGGTGAGTGCGGCCGATGCCTGGATCCCCTTGCGTATGACCTTGAGGTCAATGTGCAGGAACTTTTCTTCTATGAAGGCGTGGAGCTTTCGGACGAAGAAGATAATGAAGAGCAACGTCGAGTCGAGCACGATGTAATCGATCTTGAACCGGTGTTGCGGGACGCAGTGGTGACCGCGCTGCCGTTCCAGCCGGTGTGCCGGGAAGACTGCCAGGGCCTTTGCTCCGAATGCGGAGTTCGCCTGGAAGACGAGCCGGGGCACCACCACGAGGTCCTGGATCCTCGCTGGGCTGCCCTAGCTGATATGGCTAAGCCTGACCGGCAAAATTGATTTGTACGTGTTTGTCTAGAGAGAAATGAGTTAGCCGTGGCTGTTCCCAAGCGGAAAATGTCTCGCTCGAATACCCGCGCCCGCCGCTCCCAGTGGAAGGCGACCGCCCCCCACCTGGTGAAGACCGTCGAGAACGGCCAGGTCACCTACAGCCTGCCGCACCAGGCAAAGGTTGTCACCGACTCGGCCGGCACTGCGCTGTTCCTTGAGTACAAGGGACGCAAGGTCGCTGACGTCTAATCGGCCACTCAGGCTGACATGATGTCTTCAACTGAAGAGCTTTTGAAGCGTCTCGGTGTCTCTATTGACGCCGGGACGCTTCGTCTTGCGCTCACCCACCGTTCCTACGCCTACGAAAACGGCGGCATTCCCACGAACGAGCGCCTGGAATTCCTGGGCGACTCCATCCTGGGTTTTTCCGTCACGGACGCGCTGTACCGGGACAACCCGGACCTTCCCGAAGGCGACCTGGCCAAGCGGCGCTCCGCCGTCGTCAGCACGCGGGCGCTGGCCGGCATCGGCCGCAGCCTGGGCATTGGGGATTACATCTACCTTGGGCAGGGCGAAAAGCTCACCCAGGGCAAGAACAAAGCGTCCATCCTGGCGGACACCATGGAGGCGCTGATCGGCGCCACGTACGTCTCCAACGACATCGAGACAGCACGCCAGCTGGTCATGCGCCTGATCGGCCCGCTGCTCAAGGACGCCGCAGCCCTGGGTGCCGGGACGGACTGGAAGACCAGCATCCAGGAACTGGCCGCCAGCCGCCAGCTCGGCACCATCCACTATGCCGTGGATGGTTCCGGGCCGGACCACGCGCGGACCTTTACGGCAGTCCTGCATGTTGGCGGTACCGCTTACGGCAAGGGCTCCGGCCACTCGAAGAAGGAAGCGGAGCAGGAAGCGGCGGCCGACGCCTGGCGGGTGCTCTCCGGAGCCGGCAACCCTCCGGGGGCAGCCGCGTCTCCCGTCCCCGCCACCTAGCGCCGTGCCCGAACTTCCCGAAGTCGAAGTGGTCCGGCGCGGGCTGGTGAGCTGGGTCCGGGGACGGACCATCGACGCCGTGGAGGTGGTCGATTCACGGTCAGTCCGCCGCCACGCGCTGGGCCCCCAGGACTTCATCGGGAACCTGGAAGGCGCCACCGTCCTGGACGTTGTCCGGCGGGGCAAGTTCCTCTGGATGCCGCTCCTGGACACCAGTGCCGGCGGCTCTGCGGAAACCCCGGGCAGTGCCGGCATCCCGCAGGTGGCGCTCATGGCGCATCTGGGCATGAGCGGCCAGCTCCTGATGCAGGGCGGGGAGGTGCCGGACGAAAAGCACCTCAAAGTCCGTTTCCGGCTCAGCCCACGGGACGGCATGCCCGGGCAGTTGCGGTTCGTGGACCAGCGGATCTTCGGCGGCCTGTTCGTCACCGACCTGGTTCCAACGGACGACGGCGGCCCGGGCGGACTCGCTGAATCACCCCTTCCGCTGATCGCGGCGGAAGCGGCGCACATCGCACGGGATCCGCTGGACCCTGCATTCTCCTTCGACCTTTTCTACCGGCGTCTCCGGAAACGCAAAACGGGGCTGAAGAGGGCATTGCTGGACCAGGGCCTGATATCCGGCATCGGCAACATCTACGCCGATGAAGCCCTCTGGCGCGCCCGGCTGCACTACGCGCGGCCCACGGACACGTTGCGGCGTGCCGAGGCCGAACGGGTCCTCGCGCAGGCCCGGGAGGTCATGCTGGACGCCCTCGCCGCCGGCGGGACCAGCTTTGACTCCCTCTACGTGAACGTCAACGGCGCCTCCGGCTACTTCGACCGGTCCCTGAACGCCTATGGCCGCGAAGGCCTCGAATGCAAGCGCTGCGCCGCAGCCGGCATCTCCAGCCGCATGAAGCGCGAGCAGTTCATGAACCGCTCGTCCTACACCTGCCCTGCCTGCCAGCCCCGTCCGCGGAACGGCCGCTGGTAGCGGAAAGCTCCCGGCAGGCCGGATAAGGCTGCCGCCTACCGGGCGCGGTAGTGTCCGGCCAGCTTCGCCAGGCCCTCGTCAATGGATACTGCTGGTGCCCAGTCCAGGAGCCTGCGGGTTTCACGCTGGTCGAACCAGTGGGCGGTGGAGAGCTGCTCAGCGAGGAACCTGGTCATCGGCGGTTCCCCGGGGCGCCCGGACCGGGTCCAAAGAACTTCGATCAGCGATCCTGCTGCCCGTGCCAGGCCGCCTGGCGCCGACCAGGAGGGTGCCGGAACGCCGCCGGCGGCGCAGATGCCCGCGAGCAGCTCGCCCACAGGCCGGGGTTCACCGTTGCTGACCACGAGCGCCCGGCCGTGGATGTGCTCCATGCGGTGCAGCGCCGCGACGATGGCCGAGGCCGCGTTGTCCACATAGGTCGTATCGATCAGGGCGGCCCCGTCGTCGAGCAGCGGCAACCGGCGGCGGCGTGCACGGTCCAGTACACGTTCCACCAGCTGGGTGTCCCCGGGGCCCCAGACGATGTGCGGGCGCACCGCTGCGACCCGGAAATCCGGCGAGTCAGCTGCCAGGGCAAGAAGTTCGGCCCTGGCCTTGGTGCGCGAATATTCCCCGTGCGCCCGGTCCGGGTCCGCCGGTTCGGCGCCCAGTCCCGCTATTGCGGCCCCCGAATTGGCCACGGACGGCGAGGAAACAAAGACCACGTCCTGTGCGCCCGCCGCACGGGCCGCACGGAGCAGGCGGCGCGTGCCTTCTACATTCACGGCGTTGAATTCTGTTGCCTTGCCCGTAAAGGAGACCTTGGCCGCCAGGTGGATAATTCCCTCTGCGCCGGCAACGGCCCGGCGGACCGCGTCGTCGTCCGTGATGGACCCGGTAAGGTCCGTGGCGCCGTCGACCCCGGCGGGGCGCCGCTGGAAGGTGGTCACGGTGTGGCCCTGGCGGACCAGCAGCCGGGCCACCTCGCCGCCCAGCAGGCCGCTTGCGCCGGTGACGAGGACCCTCACGGCCTGCCCGCCCGCCCGCCGGCCAGCACCGCACCAGCCCACAGGGAGAGGCGGGTGCGGTCGATCTTGGCGTTGTGGCGGATGTCGGTGGGTTGGGCGGGAACAACGAGGACGGCGGAGACGCTGACGCCCGCCGCACGGGCCGCTTCCCGGACCCGCGCTGCCAGTTGCGGCGCGGCAGGGCCGGCGCGGCGGGTGCGCGGCACAGTCTCGACGACGGCCACCACGGCCTGCGTCCCGGAAGGGCCGACACCGGTGACGGCGGCCAGCCCGACGCCGTCCAGCCTTTCGATGGCCTGTTCGGGGCCAACCGGTGTCACAACGGTGTTCGGCGCGGTCACCACATGTGCCAGGCGTCCCTCCACCCAGAGCCGCCCGGCACTGTCGAAGTGCCCGACGTCGCCGGTGCGGTGCCACCCAGCCGTGCGGCTGCTCTCGCGCTGGGTCAGCCAGAGCCTGTCGTAGGTTTCCTTCACATGCGGGGCGCTCACCAGGATCTCCCCGGTGACTCCCGGCTCCGTGACGGGGATGTTGCCGGGGGCGGTGCCGTCCGCGGCAAGCGGAATGACGGCGACGCGGGCGCCGTGCACCGGAAGCCCCACGCACACGCCATTGCCCGCTCCTGCCATGTTTCCGGCGGCAGCGTCTGCGGCGGCGGTACGGATCTGTTCAAGGCTGATGTCCGTGACGGGCAGTGCCTCGGTCATTCCATAGGGGGTGTGCAGCGAGGCACGGGGCACCAGCCGCTGCATCTCCGCAAGGAGCGGCTCGGGTACGGGGGCGCCGGCCGAGAGGAGCAGCTCCACGCGGCCCAGGGCCTGCCGGCCGGCGGGACCCATCCTGTTTTGGGTGGCGAGGACGTTGCGCAGTGCCGCGGGGGAGGCGAAGACCACGGTGGCATTGATGGCCGCAGCGGCATCCGCGAGTGCGCGGGCTGTCAGGGTCCGCGGTGCGGTGACGTCCATGGCTGGCGTCACGGAGACGGCCCCCAGGGCCGGTCCCAGCAGCGCGAAGGGCGCGAACCCGGCCACCACGCGCCCGCCGGGACGGATCCCCAGCGTCGCGGCAACGCTGTCCCGCATGGCCGCCAGCCGCCGCTGCGTGTACACCACGCCCTTGGCGGGTCCGGTGGATCCGGAGGTGAAGAGCACCGCCGCGGGCGCATCCGGGTCCGGGTCCTGAGGCGCCGGCGCCGTTCCGGCGGGGACGCTGCCCCGGCGGGCCAGTGCGGCCAGGGAGGTCTCGACGGCGAGGAGCCGGCGGCGGGCAGCCGGCAGGTCCTTCACACTGATGCGGCGCCCCGGCCAGCCGAGCACCGATGCTGCGGCGAGGGCCTTGTCGATGCCGATAAGGAAGTCCGGGGCGGCGCCTTTGACGGCGCGGCTGAGGCCGCGGGTGCCGAGTCCGGCGTCCGCGACCACCACCACTGCGCCCACCCGGAGGCAGGCGTAAAGGACCACTGTCAGGTCCACGCCGGGTGGAACCATGAGGCTCACCCGGCTGCCCGTCCGCACGCCCGCCTGCCTGAGTCCGGTGGCGAGGGCGGCGATCCGCTGTTCAAGCTCCTGCCAGCTGAGGGCACGGGAGACACTTCCGTCCGCAGCCATCTCGGCGACGGCGGTGTCCCCGCCGGCCGGTCCTGCAGCGAGCTGCGTCAGCGGCGCCCACAGGGGAGTGAAGCCGGTGCCGGAATCTACCGCAGGGGAAGACACAGCAGAAGGGGGCACAGCACGGGCAGGCACAGCAGGGGAGGGCGCGGCATGGGGAGGCACAGCAGGGGGAGGTGCTGCAGGGGACTGGGCAGCCGGCGGCGGACCACCCGCGGACACCGTCCCGGCACCGACAGGTGTCCTGTCCCCGCCGTACCCGGCGAGCCAGTCGAAGACGGGACCGGCGATATCCCGGTCTTCCGCGACCAGGTGGCCCGCACCTTCGAAGCGGTGCACTTCCGCGGCAGGCAGGCGGCCGATCAAGTCCTTGAGGTAGCGGTCCGAAAAGATCGGGTCCCGCGGTCCCCAGAGCAGCAGCGCCGGAACGTGCAACCCGGACAGCCCGCCGGCGACGCGGCTGAGCGCGGCAAAGCTTGGATGGGACGCGTCGGCGGGGATGTCCGCGACGAAGTTCCCCACACCCTCGCGGCGGCCGGGGCCCAGATACGGGGCCATGAACGCGCGGCGGACCTCGGGGGCAAGCGGCGGGCGGGCCAGGGAATGGGTCACCCGCAGGAAAGCGTCCGACGTCGTTGTGCCCCACCTGTGCACCGCGGGGTGCAGTGCAAGCCGCAGCGCCGGCGGGATGGGCGAGCCCGGAGGCTGGTGGACGGCTGTGTTGGTCAGCACCACGCCGGCGAGCTGCTGCGGATGGGCCAGCGCCCAGCCAAGGCTGACAACGCCGCCCCAGTCGTGGCCAACGGTGACCACCGGGCCGTCCAGCCCCAGCGCATCGGTGAGGTCGCCGAGATCATTGATCCGGTCCGCCAGCCGCCGGAACGTCCCGGTCCGCTCCGAGAAGCCCATGTCCAGCTGGTCCACGGCCACTACGCGCCAGGGCTGTTCTGCACGGGATCCGGCGGCCAGCAGCGTCCGCCACAGGTAGGACCAGGTCGGGTTGCCGTGCACGCACAGCAGGGTGCCGGCGGGGGCCAGGCCGCGCCGGGACAGCTGGGGCCCGTTGTCCAGCAGGTGCCAGCGGCGTACCGTTCCGCGGTCATCCGCGGCAGAGGTGGACGTAACGTCGATTTCGCGCGACCATTCCGGGTCGACGCCTGTCCAGTCTGCGGTTACCAAACGATTTCCACCATGGCGGTGTTGAGGCCGGACCCAACGCCCATGCACAGCACGCGGTCCCCTTCGTCAAGGTTCTGCGCTTCGGCGGCCAGGGTCATCGGCAGGGATGCCGGGCCTACGTTGCCCCAGTGCGGGAAAGTGATGGGCACCTTGTCCGGGTCCAGGTCGATAGCGTCAACGATGGCCTGGGTGTAGGCCGTACTCACCTGGTGCGTGACATAACGGTCCATCGAGCCCCAGTCCCACTCCGGCTGGGCCTCGTGCCACGCGTCAAGCACGAGCTGCAGGCCGCCGTCGAGCAGGCCCTTCGTGTCGGTGGCCATGCCGTCGATGCCACCCACGCACAGCTCATGGTGCTCCGTGCCGGCCCGCATCACGCCACCAAGGATCCGGTGTGCCCCCGGGTGTTCATCCGCCGGCCCCAGGACGGCAGCAGCGGCTCCGGAGCCCAGGGTAAGCGTGGCGAACTCGCGGTTGAAGTCCTCCCGGGTTGTCTCCGGCCGCTGCAGCCTGGCCAGGGTTGCCTCCTGCGTGGCCTGGGCATCCTCACCGTTGACGATCACCGCGTACTTGATCTGGCCGGAGTCGATCATGTTGGCGGCCAGGGTCATGCCGTTGACGAACCCGAGGCAGGCGTTGGCGACGTCGAAGTTCATGGCGGAGGAGGGGAGGCCAAGCCCGTGGTGGACCTTGACCGCGACGGACGGTTCGAGGTTCCGCCGCGTGACGGACGTGTTGATCAGCAGTCCCACCTCGGATGCTTCGATGCCGGAATCGGCCAGGGCCTTTGCGCCCGCCTCAATGGCGGCGTCGTCGAACGAGGTCCCGGGGGCCCACCACCGGCGGTGCGTGACACCGGCCACCCGTTCGAGCAGCCTGGGCGGGAACTTCAGCCGGCGCAGGGTGGATGCCAGCCGGTGGTCGAATTCCGTGGAACTGACAATCCGCGGAGCCTGGACGCCGATCACCGAGAGCAGAGCGGTGTTGCGGTGCCGGAATGTTGCATTCCCTATCAAATCAAGCCTCTGTTCGTGTCCGTCCTGTGCTGTGGCGGGTAACCGCCCCCTCAAGCACAAAGCCCAAGGACTAATCATGCCCGGTGGTGGTCCATTCCTGCACATGCCCAGCAGGACATCCGGCCCGGCCCGGCCGGGCTTCTGCGCGAAAATGTCCCGGCCCCGCAGTAGATTGTAGGTATCCGTGGCTGTCCCCACCATCCGCGTCCGCCGAGCAGGAGAACCGAAACGCCTTGCACCTCAAAAGCCTGACCGTCCGGGGGTTCAAGTCATTCGCGTCCGCCACCACCTTCAATTTCGAGCCTGGGGTTACCGCGGTGGTTGGCCCCAATGGATCCGGAAAGTCCAACGTGGTGGACGCCCTGGCCTGGGTTATGGGGGAGCAGGGTGCCAAGACCCTTCGCGGCGGGAAGATGGAGGACGTCATTTTCGCCGGCACCTCGGGCCGGCCGCCCCTGGGCCGGGCCCACGTGTCGCTGACCATCGACAACACCGACGGCGCCTTGCCCATCGAGTACAGCGAAGTGACCATTTCGCGGACCCTGTTCCGTTCGGGCGGCTCCGAATACGCCATCAACGGTGCAGGCTGCCGCCTGCTGGATATCCAAGAATTGCTCTCCGATTCCGGCCTCGGCCGCGAGATGCACGTCATTGTGGGCCAGGGCCAGCTTGACCGCGTCCTGCACGCCACACCGGAGGACCGCCGGGGCTTCATCGAGGAAGCGGCGGGCATCCTGAAGCACCGCCGGCGCAAGGAAAGAACGGTGCGCAAGCTGGACGCCATGCAGGCCAACCTGCAGCGGCTCAACGACCTCACCGGAGAAATCCGCCGCCAGCTCACACCCTTGGGAAAACAGGCCGAAGTGGCCCGCCGGGCCCAGCGCGTGCAGTTCGATGTCCGCGATGCCCGCGCCCGCCTCCTGGCAGACGACCTCGTCCAGCTTCAGCTGGCCCTGGAAAAGGACGTAGCGGACGAGGCTGCCCTGAAGGAACGCCGGACACTCGCTTCCGGGCAGCTGGAGGCCGGCCGCAGGCAGCAGGCGGCCCTGGAACAACGCGCAGCTGAAGCAACCCCCCAGCTGAACGCCGCCAGGGACACCTGGTACCGCTTGTCCGCCACCAGGGAACGCCTGCGGTCCCTGGGCTCACTGGCGCAGGAACGCAACAGCCTCCTGGGTTCTGTGGAGGCCCCGGCGCCCGGCCGTGATCCGGAACAGCTGGAACGCCAGGCCGCCAGGGTCCGTGAGGAACTTGCCGAACTCGAGCGTGGCATCCTGGACCGGCGAGCCGCCCTTGAGGCAGCCTCAGCGGACAAGGCTGAAGCCGAACGCGCCGCCCTGGAAGAGGACAAGCGGCTCACCGCAGAACTCCGTGCGGCAGCCGACCGGCGTGAGGGGCTGGCCCGCCTGGCCGGCCAGGTGGCAGCGGCAAGGTCACGGGTGGAATCCGCCCAGGCGGAACTGGGCAGGCTGCGCGAATCACTTGCCGCAGGAACCGAGCGGCGGGCCCGCGCCCAGGCCGAATTCACCGCCCTGGAAAACCAGGTGGCGGGCGTGGAGGAAGGGGAGGAATCCCTCGACGCCGACTACGAGGCCGCCAGTGCGGCCCTGGACACGGTGATCCAGAAGATCGAGGGCCTCCAGGCAGCTGTCAGCGAGGGGGTCCGCAAGCGGGACGCCTTGGTGGCGCGGCGGGACGCCCTGAAGCTTGGCCTCGAACGGAAGGACGGTGCCAGCCACGCCCTGCACGCAGGCCTCGATGGGATCCGGGGGTCCCTGGCAGCGCACCTGGCCGTGACACCGGGCTTCGAGACCGCCATCGCCGCTGTCCTGGGCGAGGCTTCCGAGGCAGTCCTGGTCCAGGATGAGGCCACCGCTGTTGCCGTGATCCAGCTTCTTAAGGACAACGACGCCGGGCGGGCGTCGCTGCTCGTCGCCACGGCAGCGGCCGCTGCGGCAAAGGCGGGGGACGCCACAGCCGCCCTCCCATCGGGGGCCCAGTGGGCAACGGACCTCGTCACGTGTCCTTCCCCCTGGACGCCCCTCGTGGCGCACCTGCTGTCCGGCACCGCCGTCGTGCCCGACATCCAGGCTGCCTCCGCCCTGGTCGCGGCCCACCCGGAGCTGACTGCCGTGACCCGGGCCGGAGACATCTTTACAGCCCTTTCAGCCACCGGCGGCTCGGCGAAGGCGCCGTCCCTCCTGGAGGTGCAGGCCGCAGTGGACGACGCCGAGAACGAGCTTGCCAGGGTTACCGCGGGCCTGGAGCGGGACAGGTTCGCCCTGGCCGGCGCCGAGGCTCAACGCGCCGAGGCGCAGGAGCGCGCCGACGCCGCACTGGACAGGCTGCATGACTCGGATGCCAGGCTGGCCGCCGTCGCAGAACGCCTGGGCCACCTGAACTCCGTCCTTCGCAGCGCGGTCGGGGAGAGCGACCGCCTCGCAGCATCGCTGGCCAAAGCCGAGGAAAACGTTGCCGCAGAGGAGCAGGCGCTCGCTGCCGTCACCGCACGCCTGGCGGCAGCCCAGGAAGTCCCGCTGGAACAGGAGCCCTCCACCGGGCACCGCGATGCGCTGGCACTGGCTGCCTCACACGCCCGGAGCGCCGAGGTCGAGGCGCGGCTGTCGCTCCGCAGCGCCGAAGAGCAACTCACGGCCACTGGGAACCGGGCCGCTTCCCTGGAGCGTGCAGCCGCCACGGAACGCAGGGCACGCGAGGAAGCTGCCGAACGGGCCCGGATCCGCCGCATCAAGGCGCGGCGGGCAGCTGCAGTTTCCGCCGCCGCCGGCCTGGCGCTCCGCTATGTAGACGTGTCCGTGGACCTGGCACAGCATGAGCGGGACCTGGCGGAAGAGAACCGGGAGCAGAGGGACCGGGAGCTCGCGGAGATCCGGACCGCAAACGAAGTGCTCGCCCGTGAACTCGCCGACCTCACGGACAACGTCCACCGTGACGAGCTCGCCCGGACCCAGCAGAAGGCACGGATCGAAGCCCTGGAAAGCCGGTCCATCGACGAGCTGGGGATAACCCCGGACGCCCTGGTGGCCGAGTTCGGGCCGGACGTCCCGGTTCCGGTTCCCGCCGGGGAGAGCGGGGACAAGTGGGCGGCCCTTCGCGCCCCCGTGGACCACACCGGCGCGGACATTGTCGAGGGAAAGCCCTACGTCAGGGCAGAGCAGGAAAAACGGCTGCGGAAAGCGGAGCGGGACCTCGCCGGCCTGGGCAAGGTCAACCCCCTGGCGCTGGAGGAATTCGCCGCGCTGGAGGAACGCCACCAGTTCCTGAGCAGCCAGCTGGAGGACCTGAAGGCCAGCCGGAAGGACCTCCTGGACATCATCAAGGAGGTGGATGACCGGGTCCAGCGGGTCTTCACGGAGGCGTTCGAGGACACTCAGGCCCAGTTCACCAGGGTCTTCGCCAGGCTCTTCCCGGGCGGCGAAGGGCGGCTGGTCCTCACCGACCCCGCCGATATGCTCGCCACCGGCATCGAAGTCGAGGCCCGCCCTGCCGGCAAAAAGATCAAACGGCTTTCGCTCCTGTCCGGCGGCGAACGCTCACTGACCGCGGTGGCCCTGCTCGTGGCCATCTTCAAGGCGCGGCCTTCACCGTTCTACGTGATGGACGAGGTGGAAGCTGCGCTGGACGACACCAACCTGGGCCGGCTCATCACGATCTTTGAAGAACTCCGGGAATCCAGCCAGCTCATCGTCATCACCCACCAGAAGCGGACCATGGAGGTCGCCGACGCCCTGTACGGCGTCACCATGCGCGGTGACGGCGTCTCCACCGTGATCAGCCAGAGGTTGGGGGCCGAGGTCTGACCCGGCCGGCGTAACGGCAGGTCAACTGCCTTCCCGGCCCCAAAAGAGCCCCGGCGTCTATGAGAAGCTAGGGGTGTGAATGACATCCTTCCCATAGTTCTGTCCATCCTTGCTGCCCTGGTGGTTCTCGGCGGGCTGATTCCGGTCTTCCTGAGGACCCGGAAGAACATCACGCGCTACCCCGGCCCGCGGGACGCCAACGACCCCGTCCTGCCCCGGAGCGGCAGCACGGCCGTGGAGGACCGGCCGGGTGCGGTGGCAGACCGCACGGCCCCTGGCGGCGCGGACCTGGACGGGCTGGAGACCACCGAGGTCCCGGACAACGCCGCAGGCCTCGAAGTCATTCCAGTGGAGACCCCGCTGCCTGTGGCAGGCCGGCTGGTCCGCCTCCGCGAACGGCTGGTCCGCTCCAACAACGTTATGGGCAAGGGACTCCTGGCCCTGCTTTCCAGTGACAAGATCGACGAGAACGTTTGGGACGAAGTGGAGGAAACGCTCCTCCTCGCAGACCTGGGCACCGAGCCCACCATGCAGCTCGTGGACGCGTTGCGCGAGCGGGTCAAGGTGCTGGGCACCCGGACTCCTGAACAGGTCAAACTTCTCTTGCGGGAGGAGCTCATCAAGCTGGTTGATCCCACCATGGACCGCACGCTCAACGTCCAGCGGCATGCGGACCGGCCTGCCGTGATGATGGTGGTGGGCGTGAACGGCGTCGGCAAGACCACAACCGTCGGCAAGCTTGCACGCGTGCTGGTGGCCGAGGACAAGGACGTCCTGCTGGGCGCCGCGGACACCTTCCGTGCCGCCGCTGCCGAACAGCTCGCAACGTGGGGCCAGCGCGTCGGCGTTCCCACCGTCAAGTCGGACATCGACGGCGCGGATCCGGCCTCGGTTGCCTACGAAGCGGTCAAGGCCGGCATCGACCAGGAAGTCGACGTCGTGATGATTGATACCGCCGGACGGCTCCAGAACAAGGTTGGCCTGATGGATGAGCTCCGGAAGGTCAAGCGGGTTGTGGAGAAGCTCGCTGAAGTGGACGAGGTCCTCCTGGTGCTGGACGCAACCACCGGCCAGAACGGCCTGAACCAGGCCCGTGTGTTCTCTGAAGTGGTCAACATCACCGGCATCGTCCTCACCAAACTGGACGGAACCGCCAAGGGCGGCATCGTCGTCGCAATCCAGAAAACCCTCGGCGTCCCGGTGAAGCTGATCGGCCTTGGAGAAGGGGCCGACGACCTTGCCCCCTTCGAGGTTGAGGGCTTTGTGGACGCACTGCTGAACTAGCCGCAGCCGCACCCGGAGCCTGCCCTGGCGGCCTGAAGGCAGCCCGCCGTCAGGCCCCGGGCTTCCGCAGGCTCTCCCGCGTGGCAAGCCATGTGCCCGCCGCAACCACCATGATGCCTCCGGTCACTCCGAACGCCCAGCCGTAGCCCAGCCGGTCAGCCAGTACTCCGGCCAGGACCGGCCCAACAATCGCGCCGACGTCGGACGTCATCTGGTAGACGGCCAGCACCTTGCCTCCGGACCGCCCGTTCCCGATCACATCGGCGACCGCGGCCTGCTGTGCCGGGCCGAAAAGGCCCGAGCCGACGCCAGCCAACGCGGATGCTGCCAGGAACCAGCCCAGTCCGGTGGTGAAGCCGATGGCAGCCGTGGAGGCACCGGCCACGAGCAGCCCGGCCACCATCATGGGCTTGCGGCCCAGGGTGTCGGCCAGCCGGCCCGAGAACGTCAGCGCCGCAGCGTTGCCGGCGGCAAAAACAGCCAGCGCAAACCCCGCCGCCTCAGGCCCTGCGCCGAGGGCTGCAACGGCAAACAGCGGAACGGTGGCCATCCGGACGCCGAAAGTGGCCCAGCCATTGACGAAGCTGGAAACCAGCGCTGTCCGGTACGTGCCCGCGGCAAGGGCCTCGGCCAGGGGCATATCGGCACGGTCCTGCTGCGGCCCGGTGCCCCGGCGCTGATGGCTCAGCTGCGTCTGGACCACGACGGCGGCCACCACCAGGGCCGCGGCGTAGGCCAGGAACGGAACCCGCAGGCCGAATCCTGCCAGCAGGCCGCCAACGATCGGCCCGCAGACGTTCCCGATGAGGAAAGCGGACGCGTAGGCACCTGAGACACGGCCCCTGCTTTCCGGCGGCGCGAGCCGCACCACCAGCGCCATCGACGCGACCGTGAACATCACTGAGCCGGCGCCGCCAAGCCCGCGGAACAGCAGCAGCTGCCAATAGTCCTGCGCGAAGGCGCACGCAGCCGTGGACGCCGCCACGATCAGCAGTCCCGTGACGTAGACGGGGCGTTCGCCGAGCCGGCCTATCAGGGCGCCTCCCGCAGGGGCAAAGACCAGCCGCATGAACGCGAAGATCGCCACGATCACGGACGCTTCGGTATTTCCCACCCCGAAGGTTGTGGCAAATTGCGGCAACACGGGGGCAACAAGGCCGAATCCCAGCGCAATCAGGAAGGCTGCGGCCAGCATCACCTTGATGTCGCGCGGGAGCTTCTGCCTGTCCTTGCGCAGCAGGGAAAAAATCCGCGATGTTGCGCGGCTCACGCGGGCATCTGCCGTCATGGTCCAGTGGTCCTTGCGTATGTGGGTGCCGGGCTTCGGCGGGAGCGGTGAAACATAACCGTAACAAGCCAGATATGCACCATTTACTTCCTAGAGGTTGTTGTAACAGCCCCGCAATACAAATCCTCCGCGGCCGAAACACAGCGCCGACACACTCGTTACAGGACGCAAAAGGCGTTGGCAGGCGGATCAGCTCCGCAATTTTTGACCAAACAGATAAGAGAGGCGTGCACCATGGAACTTACCGCAGGTCACGTATGGATCATGGTGTCGGCGGCGCTCGTGCTGTTGATGACACCGGGTCTGGCATTTTTCTACGGCGGCATGACCCGGGCCAAGGCCGCGCTGAACATGATGATGATGAGCTTCATCTCCATCGGCATGGTGGGCGTCATCTGGGTCCTGTGGGGTTACTCGATGACCTCCGGGGACGGCTTCCTCCAGATGGTGGGCAACCCGTTCGCCAACTTCGGGCTTGAAGGCATCGACAGCCCTGACGGGCTCATCACGGTAGGCTTCGGCGCCACCTTTGCCATCATCACGGTGGCCCTCATCAGCGGCGCCATCGCGGACCGCGCCAAGTTCGGCGCCTGGACCGTCTTCGTTCCGGTCTGGGTCACGCTGGTCTACTGCCCGCTTGCCTATATGGTGTGGGGCGGCGGCCTCTTCAGCACCGAAGGCGCTGTTGGTGCGGCACTCGGCGAGGCCATCGACTTCGCCGGCGGCACTGTGGTCCACATCAACGCCGGTGTTGCTGCCTTGATCCTCGTCTTCATCGTCGGCAACCGCCGCGGCTTCGGCAAGGACCCCAACCACCGCCCGCACAACATCCCGTTCGTGATGCTCGGCGCTGCAATTCTCTGGTTCGGCTGGTTCGGCTTCAACGGCGGCGCTGCCTCCACTGCTGAGCAGGGCGGGCTCATCTGGGTCAACACCCTCGCCGCCCCGGCCGCGGCAATGCTCGGCTGGCTGGTCACGGAGCGCATCCGCGACGGCCACCCCACTTCGCTCGGTGCAGCGTCCGGCGTGGTCGCAGGCCTTGTTGCCATCACCCCCGCCTGCGCCAACGTCAGCCCGGTCGGTGCCCTTGGCCTGGGCGTCGTGGCAGGCGTCGCCTCCGCCCTGGCAGTGGGACTGAAGTTCCGCTGGGGCTTCGATGACTCGCTCGACGTCGTGGGTGTCCACCTGGTCTCCGGCATCATCGGCACCGTGGCCCTTGGCTTCATCGCCCTTCCCGAGGAAGGCGCCGGCGGCGGCCTCTTCTACGGCGGCGGCATGGCCCAGATGTGGGCACAGCTGGCGGCAGCGGGCATCGCCATCGCCTACTCAGCAATCCTGACCACCATCATTGCCCTGGCCATCCACAAGACCATGGGCTTCCGGGTCTCCCAGGAACAGGAAACGGTGGGTGTGGACCTCAGCCTGCACGCCGAGACCGCCTACGAGTTCGGTGTCGGGGGACACGGCGGAAGCTTCCAGCCCCTGCACGACATGATCACCGGAAAGACCCAGACGGACCCTGCGCAGGCATCCGACGCAGCAACGGGTGCGCAGAAGACCGAATCAGCAACAGGTAAGGAAAGCGTGGGGGCATGAAACTGATTACAGCGATCGTCAGGCCGGAAAAGCTCGAAGCCATCCGGGAAGGACTGGAGGCCTATGGCGTGCAGGGCCTGACGGTCAGCGCGGCCAGCGGCTACGGCCGGCAGCGCGGCTATACCGAGGTCTACCGCGGAGCGGAGTACAACGTGGATCTGCTGCCAAAGATCCGCGTGGAGGTCCTGGCCACGAACGAGCAGGCGGACGACATCCTCGATGTCATCATCGCCAGCTCCAACACCGGCCGGGCAGGTGACGGCAAGGTCTGGACCATGGATGTCTCCGAAGCCGTCCGGGTCCGCACCGGTGAACGCGGCGTCGCCGCAATCTAGGGCGGGCGGCACTCTACGGAAAAATCCGTGAACAGGCGTCAAAGAGCGGGCAGGAAACCCACGGGTTTCCTGCCCGCTCTTCCGTCGTTTAGGGGCAGGCCCGGAAATCTTCGCCGGGCAAGCCCCCCGAAGCCGCCGCGGTTCAGTCCCTTGGCACTGCGGTGGGCCACGCTGCGGGACCGGCAGAGCCGGCGTCGTACTCCTCCAGCGGGACCGTGTCCTGCTGCCAGGCCTTCAAAACCGGCTCCACGATCCGCCAGCACTCCTCCGCCGTGTCTCCGCGGACGGACAGCAGCGGATCGCCCGCGAGCACCCCTTCCAGGACTTCCCCGTAAGGGAGGAGATCGGAGCCGCTGAGCTCGGTTTCCAGGGTTGCCCGGCTGAGGCTGAAGATGTTGCCGGGCCCATTGACGTCGACGTCGAACCTCAGGGTGTCCGGGCCGAAACCAATGCGCAGCTTGTTGGGGGAGTCAACGCCGGTAAAGCCTTGGGGCAGGTGGGGCACCGGGCGGAAGGTCACCACCGCCTCCTTGCGCTTGGCGCCCAGCGCCTTGCCGGACCGGAGAATGAACGGGACCCCGTTCCAGCGCCAGTTGTCGATATTCACCTGGATCTCGGCCAGGGTCTCGGTTCCCCGCCCGGCGTCCACGCCTTCCTCCCGGGCGTAGTCCGGAACGTCCTTGCCCCCTGCATGGCCGGCTGTGTAGCGGGCCCTGCGGGTGGACCCGGCATAGGGGACCGGGACGCTGCTGGCCCGCAGGACAGTGGAAATGGCATCCCGCAGGTCCCGTTCACCGATGGTGGCCGGAGGCTCGATGGCCAGCAGCGCCATGATCTGCAGCAGGTGGCTCTGGATCATGTCCCGCAAGGCGCCGGCGCCGTCGTAGTAGCGGGCCCGGCCCTCCAGCGCGAGGTCCTCGTCAAAGATGATCTCCACCTTTTCCACATGGTGGCGGTCCCATACCGGTTCCAGGAAGTTATTGGCGAAGCGCAGGCCCAGGATATTCAGCACCGTGGCCTTGCCCAGGAAGTGGTCCACCCGGTGGACGTGGTCTTCGGGGACCAGCCGAACCAGTGTCTGGTTGAGCGAGCGGGCCGACTCCTCGCTGGAACCAAAGGGTTTCTCCATCACCAGCCGCGTGCCCGGCGGGACCTGTTCCGGACGAAGGGACTCGCAGGCAAGCTGGCTGATGCGCGGCGGCAGGGCAAAGTAGACGGCGGTGGGCCCGTCAAGCGTGCCGAGAAGCGAGGCCAGGGCCCCCTCTGCGGTGACATCCACCTGGTGGTACACCGTTTCCTTCTCCAGGGCCTGGAGGGCTTCCTTTCCCTCGGTACCTGCGGACGCGGCGGCAGCCTCGAAGGACGCGTGCACCCGTTCCCGCCACTGCTCGGGGGTCCAGGGATCGGATCCGGCACCCACCAGCCGGAGGCCCGCAGCGCGTCCCCTCGCTGCCAGGCGCGCCAGTCCCGGCAGGAGCAGCCGCCCCGTCAGGTCTCCCGAGGCGCCGAGGATGAGCAGGGTCTTCACAGTTGGTTGGCTCGTCATCTGGCCAGCATGCCACCTTGCGGGCCCGGCTTGGTACCCTAGATAGTCGAGTCCGGATCATCAACAGCCTTTGATCATCCACTGCCCTGATCATCCACTGAAAGAAGTGCACGTCGCGTGTTCAATTCACTCTCTGACCGGTTGACAGCAACCTTCAAGAACCTGCGCGGTAAAGGCAGGCTTACTGAAGCCGACGTCGATGCCACAGTCCGCGAGATCCGCCGCGCCCTTTTGGACGCCGATGTTGCCGTTCCGGTTGTCCGTGAGTTCACCGGCCGGGTGCGGGAACGCGCCTTGGGCGCTGAGGTTTCCGGTGCACTGAACCCGAGCCAGCAGATCGTCAAGATCGTCAACGAGGAACTCGTGGAGATCCTCGGCGGCGAAACCCGCCGGATCCGCCTGGCCAAGAGCGGGCCCACCATCATCATGCTCGCGGGCCTCCAGGGTGCCGGCAAGACCACCCTCGCCGGCAAGCTGTCCAAGTGGCTGAAGGCACAGGGCCACAGCCCCATGCTCGTGGCCTGCGACCTCCAGCGCCCCAACGCTGTGACGCAGCTGCAGATCGTTGGCCAGCGCGCCAAGGTGCCCGTCTTCGCACCGCATCCCGGGGCCACCTACACCGAGCTCGAGCACCCGGCCGGGGACCCGGTTGAGGTGGCGCGTGCCGGTGTTGAGGAAGCGCGCCAGAAACTCCACGACGTCGTGATCGTGGACACTGCCGGCCGGCTGGGCGTCGACGCGGACATGATGGAGCAGGCGCGACAGATCCGCCGCGCAATCGTGCCCAACGAGGTCCTGTTCGTCATCGACTCCATGATCGGCCAGGACGCCGTCAACACGGCGCTCGCCTTTGATGAAGGCGTCAACTTCACCGGCATCGTGCTGTCCAAGCTCGACGGCGACGCCCGCGGCGGTGCCGCGCTGTCCGTGGCGTCGGTCACCGGCAAGCCCGTCATGTTTGCGTCTACGGGCGAAGGCCTGGACGACTTCGAGCTCTTCCACCCGGACCGGATGGCCTCCCGCATCCTTGACATGGGTGACGTCCTCACCCTGATCGAGCAGGCCGAGAAGTCCTGGGACAAGGACGAAGCCGCCCGGATGGCGAAGAAGTTCGCCGACCAGGAGGACTTCACCCTTGACGACTTCCTGGCCCAGATGCAGCAGATCCGCAACATGGGCTCCATGAAGAAAATGCTCATGATGATGCCGGGTGCCCAGAACATCCGCCAGCAGCTGGAGCAGTTCGACGAACGCGAAATTGACCGCGTTGAGGCCATTGTCCGTTCCATGACGCCCCATGAGCGCGTGGCCCCCAAGATTATCAACGGCTCCCGCCGTGCCCGCATCGCCCGCGGTTCCGGCGTCCACGTTTCCGAGGTCAACGGCCTGCTGGAGCGCTTCGCGCAGGCCCAGAAGATGATGAAGAAAATGGCCCAGGGCGGGATGCCGGGCATGCCCGGAATGCCTGGCTTGCCCGGGGCCGGTGGCGGTGCCCGGAAGAATGCCAAGAACGCGCCGAAGAAGAAGGCCAAGTCCGGAAACCCGGCCAAGGCCGCGCAGGAGCGCAAGGACGCCGAGGCCCGCCGGGCGAACGCCGCCAAGGCGCTGCCCACCGGCGCGGCCTTTGGTCAGCAGGCGGGCGACTTCGACCCCTCCCAGCTGAACCTGCCCAAGGGCTTCGACAAGTTCCTCGGCAAATAAGCACCCCTTGCCCAACTAAGTAGCAGCAGATGTCGTTTTGAGGGCTCAAACCGACATCTGCTGCTACTTACATGGGATGTCGGGGCCGTGGAATAGGGTTGGGTCATGTTCAAGCAGAGGGTAGTGTTCGTGCACGGCGCGGGCAGCTTCGGTGCCGCGGCCTGGCCCCGCCAGCACGGCGTGGCCCTGTCCTACGACGCCCTGTTCCTGCGCCGCCACGGCTTCGATCCCCTTGCCGATCCCACGGAGTCCTCGTTCGAGGAGGACACACGCATCCTGCTGAGCTCCCTGGGGGACGACGGCAGGGGCATCGCCGGCGGACATGTCGTGGCGCATGCGCAGGGCGCCATCGCAGCCATGATGGCCGCCGTCGAACGTCCGGACCTTGTCTACTCGCTGACCCTGGTGGAGCCAGCCTGCCTGTCCCTGACCGCTGAACTGCCGGCCACGGCAGCGCACATCGGGCTGATGCAGCCCCTTTTCAACGTCCGGCATCAATTGAGTGACGAGGATTTCCAGCGCGAGTTCGTCCGCAGGGTCTATGCCACGGACCTGCAGCAGCCGGTGACCGCCGAGGAGAAGCGCTCCGCCAGGCGGCTGCGGCTGCAGGCACCTTCCTGGGAAGCCCCGCTGCACATCGTGCCCGGCGTGCCGACGCTCGTCCTGACCGGCGGCTGGGAGCCGCTGTACGAGGAGATCGCAGGCTACCTCCGCGAGACAGGGGCGTTCCACCGCACGGCCGCCGGCGGCCACCGGCCCCATGACTCCGTTGAAGGGGACCGCATCATCCGCGCGTTCATCAGCGACGCCAGCCGCCTGCAGGCGCGCGCCTCCTGACGCCTGGGCCTGATCCATATAAGTCCGTCCGGCCGGCCCCCAATGACCAGCCGGACGGAACCTGCGGGCTGCTACCGCCGGCCGCCCGGCGGAACGCTCAGCGCCGGAAGGTAAACCTTCCCGCCAGCGGCCAGGAATTCCTCGCTCTTGCCCCGCATGCCGGCTGCGGCTTCAGCCAGGGCGGCCTGGGCCTCTGCGGAGCCGTATTCGTCCCTGATGTCCTGGCTGATCCGCATGGAGCAGAACTTGGGCCCGCACATGGAGCAGAAGTGGGCGGTTTTCGCCGGTTCGGCCGGAAGGGTCTCGTCGTGGAAGGCCTCGGCCGTCTCCGGGTCCAGCGACAACGCAAACTGGTCACGCCACCGGAACTCGAAGCGTGCCTTGGAGAGCGCGTCATCCCGTGCATGCGCGCCGGGATGGCCCTTTGCCAGGTCCGCGGCGTGCGCGGCGATCTTGTACGTGATCACTCCCGTCTTGACGTCGTCCCTGTTGGGCAGTCCCAAATGCTCCTTGGGGGTGACGTAGCACAGCATTGCCGTGCCGTAGCGGGCAATTTCCGTTGCGCCAATGGCTGAGGTGATGTGGTCATAGCCCGGCGCCACGTCGGTCACCAGAGGGCCCAGTGTGTAGAAGGGCGCGCCCTTGCACAGCTCCTGCTGGCGTTCAACGTTCTCCCGGACCAGGTGGAACGGGACATGGCCCGGGCCCTCCACCATCACCTGGACGTCGTACTCCCAGGCGCGCTGCGTGAGCTCGGCGAGGGTGTCCAGTTCGGCAAACTGGGCTGCATCGTTAGCATCGGCCGTTGCCCCCGGCCGGAGCCCGTCGCCCAGGGAAAACGCGACGTCGTACCTCGCGAAGATCCCGCAGAGCTCGTCGAAGTGCGTGTACAGGAAATTTTCCCGGTGATGGGCCAGGCACCAGCCGGCCATGATGGACCCGCCGCGGGAGACGATGCCGGTGACGCGGTTGGCGGTCAGGGGAACGTACCGGAGCAGCACGCCTGCGTGGATGGTCATGTAGTCCACGCCCTGCTCGCATTGCTCGATTACGGTGTCACGGAAGATCTCCCAGGTCAGGGCGTTGGCTTCGCCGTTGACCTTCTCCAGGGCCTGGTAGATGGGGACGGTGCCGATGGGAACCGGGGAGTTGCGGATGATCCATTCCCGGGTGGTATGGATGTCATCCCCGGTGGAGAGGTCCATGACGGTGTCTGCGCCCCACCGTGTTGCCCACTGCAGTTTGTCCACCTCTTCGGCGATCGAGCTGGTGACCGCGGAGTTGCCGATGTTGGCGTTGATTTTCACCAGGAAGGCCTTGCCAATGATCATCGGCTCGGATTCCGGGTGGTTGATGTTATTGGGAATGATGGCCCGGCCTGCGGCCAGTTCGCTGCGGACCAGTTCAACATCGCAGTTCTCGCGCAGCGCCACGAAGCGCATCTCCGGGGTGATCACGCCCTGCCGTGCGTAGTGCATCTGGGTGACGGTCCGGCCGTCGACGGCGCGGCGGGGCACCGGAGGTGCTCCTTTCCACTCTGCGCTGGCGGCGCCGCGGCGCACAGCCGAGCGGCCGTCGTCGAGCAGGTTCCTTTCCCTGCCGCTGTACGCTTCCGTGTCTGCCCGCTGTTCGATCCAGTCCTTGCGGACAGGAGGAAGGCCTTGAACGGGGTCGCTCCCCGGACCGGCGGTCCGGTAGGTCCGGAACGGCTGGTTTGGCACGCCGTTGGGGGACGGCTCCAACGCAATTTCGGTCACGGGAACACGGATCCCGTTCCCGGCGTCCTCGAGGTATGCCAGGGAGTGGGATTTCAGGGATTGCGTTACGGGGGGCTGGTTGCCGGCAGGGCCGGCACCCGGGTTGTTGAGGGCAGGGTTCAGCTGCTGATGGGGTGTACTCAAGGAATACTCACTTCCTTCGCCGGCATTACCCGGACAGGTTCGACGGTCGCAGGCTGCGGCAGCCCGATCTCAGCCCCTGCAGGGGCACCCGTGTGGTCAGGATGAAAGCTACCACAGGCCTTGACGCGGGGCGTGTCACATCACGCGGTGCTAGCCTGTCCGGGCGGGAGAGAGGCAAATTCATGGCAGAAATTATCGAGTTCACGGGGACGGTGCTGACCGGGCCGGACACTGAGCGGCACGGGCTCTGGTCCGTTGGCGGGCGGCTGACGTTCCGCCGGCCGGCAACGGCCCCGGACAGGATTCTGGCGGGATTCGTGCTGCCTGGCTTTGTGGATGCGCACTGCCACATCGGGCTGGGCGCCGGCGGGCCGGTGGATGCTTTGACGGCCGAAGAACAGGCACGGACGGACCTGGACGCCGGCACCCTGCTGGTCCGCGACGCAGGTTCCCCTGCGGATACCCGATGGCTGCAGGGCAGGAAGGACGTCCCGGTGCTGATCCGCGCCGGCCGCCACGTTGCGCGCACTCGCCGGTACCTGCGGGGGTTCGCGGAAGAAGTGGAACCTGAGGGCCTGGTGGAAGCCGTGCGTAAGCAGGCCAGGGAAGGTGACGGGTGGGTCAAGCTTGTGGGGGACTGGATTGACCGCGACGCCGGCGACCTGGCGCCTTCGTTTCCTGCCGGCGTCGTCCGTGACGCCGTCAAAGCCGCCCACGATGAGGGCGCGCGCGTAACGGCGCACTGCTTCGCGGAAGAGACGCTCGACGACGTGCTGGACGCCGGCATCGACTGCGTCGAGCACGCCACGGGGCTCCTGCCGCGGCACCTGCCCCGGTTCGTGGAGCAGGGGGTGCCCATTGTGCCCACCCTGGTCAACATCGCCACCTTCCCCGACATCGCAGCGCAGGCTTTACCCAAGTTCCCGCGGTATGCGGCGCATATGCGTTCATTGTGGGAACGCCGGGAGGAACGGGTCCTAGAGGCGTTCGAGGCAGGCGTGCGGATCTATGCCGGGACCGACGCCGGCAGCGTGATCAGGCACGGCAGGATAGGCGACGAAATCCTGGCCCTTCATGCAGCCGGACTGCCCATGGCCTCCGCCTTGGACGCGGCGTGCTGGGGCGCGCGGGAGTGGCTGGGCGCGGAGGGCCTGGAAGAGGGGGCGCGGGCAGACCTCGTCCTGTGCCGGGAGGATCCCCGGAAGGTGCCGGAGGCGGTCAACTGCCTGGCACACGTGATCCTGGGCGGACGGGTGATCCGCTAAAGGGATATGCCCCGGGACTTGGAATAAATTGAAGCTTCAAGTAATTTTATAAGTGTAAGGGCTGCCAACCGGAAGGCCCACAGCACCGGGAGTTTTCAATGACTGCACAAGCCGCCAGCCAGGATCTTCTTCCTGCCGATCTCGCCATGGGCACCGTGATGCTCAAGGTGGGCGACATGAAGGTGATGACCGATTACTACCAGCGGGCCCTCGGCCTGGAGGTCATCGCCGAGCAGGACGGCGGAATCTACCTGGGCCGGCTGCAGAAGCCGCTTGTGCACCTGGCCCCCGCGCCCGGACTGAACCTGCCGGGCAGGGGAGAGGCCGGCCTCTTCCACACGGCGTTGCTGTTTGAGAACCAGGCAGACCTGGCCGCCACCATCGCCACGGCCGCCCGGTTCGAGCCGCGCTCCTTCACGGGCAGTGCTGACCACCTCGTCAGTGAGGCCTTCTACTTCAACGACCCCGAAGGCAACGGCATCGAGCTCTACTGGGACCGGCCGCGCAGCAACTGGTCCTGGAACGGTACGGACGTGGTGATGGACAGCCTGGCCCTCCCGCCGCAGCGGTACCTTGAGCAGCACCTCACCGAAGAGTCCCTGGCGCGCCAGGCCGGATCCGTGGCCGGCGTGGGCCACGTACACCTCCAAGTGGGCGACGTCCAGACGGCGCGCGACTTCTACGTGGGAACCCTCGGGTTCGAAAAGACGGCCGGTTGGCATGGGCAGGCCCTCTTCGTTTCCGCGGGCCGCTACCACCACCACATGGCGATGAACGTCTGGAACAGCCGCGGAGCGGGCCCCCGCAAGGACACCCTCGGCCTGGGTGAGGTCCTCATTCAGGTGCCGTCAGGGGAGGACGTCGGCGCCCTCGCCGACCGCCTCAGGGTCGCCGGTGTTGCCGCCCACCACACCGGAGCGGAGCTACGGTTCGACGATCCGTGGCGCAACCGCATTCGTGTAGCGGTGCGCTGACCCTTCTGCCTTGCCGGTGCGCCACGCGCCGGCACCTGGGTTGAACTCAAACCAGATTGAACTCGAGCCGGGTTGAATCAGGACCGGGCCAAATCCGGACAGCGCTGAATCCGGACTGGGCCTAATCCGGACTAGGCTGAATTCGAACAGCCGGGCAGGCGCTGCCTCCCGGCGCCGCACCGCCAACGGAATGAGGGCAATCGCCATGGGCTTCACCGAGATCTTTGTTGCCACCCACGACGCAGCACTGAAGCGTGCCGGCGTCCTTGACGGGGGCGGCAGCGCGCCCGCGGGCGACGCAGTCCGGATCCCGGACATTAGTGATTTCGAAGTGGAGCAGCTGGGTGACCTGGCCGGCACCGCCGTGCACGCTGGAGGGGCGGATTACGAACTGACCATGGTGGATGTGGCCAGCGATTCGCTCCTGGCCGTTCCGCCAGCCATGGTCCGCGCCCTGGCCGACCTGCTGTCCTATGAAACCGAAGGCGAGGGCGACGTCCTCGAAGAGGTGGCCGAACAGTGGGCGGCGCAGGATGACATGCCGTTTGGCGCTTCGGAGGCGCGGACGTACGTGCAGCGGGTGGCAGAACTCGCCAGCGGAATCGACGACTCGGAGCGTACCGGCCTGTACGTCTGGTCCGCCTGACTACTTCCGGCCGCACGCTCCGGCCGGCGTCGTCTGTGTCCCGCCGCGTCAAGTCGAAAAGTTCACGCTGATCTGGCACAATAAACAGGTACTCGATCTGCGTGGCCCCTCTCTCCGCGTCTGGATCCTGTCCTTCGAACCCGCAAGTACGGCCCGCCCCACGGGTGCAGAACGCCGGGTTCACCCCCCTTTTCTGAAACAGGAGTGACCACAACAGTGGCCGTAAAGATTCGCCTTAAGCGCTTTGGCAAGATGCGCGCCCCGTACTACCGCATCGTCGTCGCGGACTCACGCACCAAGCGTGATGGCCGCGCCATCGAAGAGATCGGCAAGTACCACCCCACCGAAGAGCCCTCATACATCGAGGTCAACTCCGAGCGTGCCCAGTACTGGCTGTCCGTCGGCGCCCAGCCGTCCGAGCAGGTCGCCGCGATCCTCAAGATCACCGGTGACTGGCAGAAGTTCAAGGGCCTGCCGGGCCAGGAAGGCACCCTGAAGACCAAAACCCAGAAGGAAGCCTTCGTTGCCCCGGAAAAGGGTTCCGTGATCATCCCGGAAGCCATCACCAAGAAGGCATCCAAGTCTGAGGCAGCCGAAGCTCCCGCCGAGGCCGAAGCAGAGACCACCGAGGCTGAGTAGATTGCTGGCAGAAGCGCTGGAACACCTGGTCCGGGGAATCGTTGATTCCCCAGACGACGTCAAGGTCAGCTCCAAGAGCAACCGCCGCGGGGACACCCTCGAGGTGCGCGTTCACCAGGACGACCTCGGACGGGTGATTGGCCGCCAGGGCCGTACGGCGCGCGCACTGCGCACCGTGGTGGCAGCCTTGGCCGGCGGCGAGCCGGTACGGGTCGACGTTGTCGACACCGACCGCCGCCGCTGAGCGCTCGGCACTATTCAGTTCTTAGCTCCGGCCCCTCCACCCCTGCGGTGGAGGGGCCGGAGTGCTTTTACCAGAGCACCGTCAACCCCATCCAATACAGAGGAACACATGCAGCTTCAGGTGGCACGAATCGGCAAACCGCACGGCATCCGCGGGGAAGTGACGGTCCAGGTCCTGACCGACGCCCCCGGGGACAGGTTCGTGCCGGGCACCGAGTTCGTGGTCGAGCCGGCGTCGGCGGGTCCGCTCACCGTAAGCAGCGCCCGCTGGAACAAGGACATCCTGCTGCTGGGCTTCGAAGACATTGAAACCCGCAACGAGGCGGAGACCCTCCGGGGCGCCAAGCTCTTCATCGAAACAGAGGAACTGGACGAAGACGACGACGAGGGCTGGTACGAACATGAACTCGTGGGTCTGGAGGCCCGGGTGGGCTCGAGGGTGGTGGGCAAAGTTGCTGCGCTGAACACCGGCACCGCGCAGGACCTGCTGATGGTCACCACTCCGGAGGGTAATGAAATCCTGGTTCCCTTCGTGGAGCAGATCGTGCCTGAGGTCAATGTTGAGGAGGGGTTCATCCGCCTCACGCCGCCGGAGGGCCTCTTCGAGCTGAACGCGGAGGATGACGCTGCCCCATCCGAACCGGAAGGCAAAGCCTAGATGCGGATCGACGTCGTCAGTATCTTTCCCGAGTACCTGGCACCGCTGGAACTGTCCCTGATCGGGAAAGCCCGCCAGGACGGCATCCTGGACCTGCGCGTCCACGACCTCCGCGCCTTCACCACGGACAGGCACCGCACCGTCGACGACACACCCTACGGCGGGGGCGCCGGCATGGTGATGAAGCCTGAACCCTGGGCGCAGGCCTTATCCGCGATTGCGGACGACCGGCCCGAGGGATCTGGCAGGCCGGTCCTGATCGTGCCGTCGCCGGCAGGGGAGAGGTTCACCCAGGCGCTGGCATACGAACTGGCCGAGCAGGAGCACCTCGCGTTCGCCTGCGGACGCTACGAGGGCATCGACGAGCGCGTCATCGAATGGTCCCGGGAGCACTTCGAGGTCCGTCCCGTCAGCCTGGGGGACTATGTCCTCAATGGCGGGGAAGTGGCCGTCCTGGCCATGGTGGAGGCCATCGGCCGCCTGCTGCCTGGCGTGGTGGGCAATCCGGAGTCATTGGTGGAGGAATCCCATTCAGACGGGCTGCTGGAGTACCCTGTCTACACCAAGCCCTCCGTGTGGCGGGAGCGGGAAGTGCCGGCCGTGCTGCTGAGCGGCAACCACGGCAAGATCGCGCAGTGGCGCCGCCACGAACAGTTCCGGCGGACGGCGGAGCGCCGCCCCGACCTCCTCGAAGCGTTCGACGCCGGGAAGTTGCCACGTGCTGACCGCACCGAACTGCAGGACCTGGGGTACGACGTCGTGGACGGCCGCCTGCGCCGCCGCCCCGGCGGGGAAGATGCCCGGCAGGACTAAGCCTCGCCGGCAGGACGCCTCCGCCTGGCTGCCCCGCCGGGCTGCCGGAGTTGCGGGATTGGCTGTAGCCTCCGCAGTGTGGCAAAATTAGTCCTTGTGTCTACTGGGTACGCACCTGCCACAGGGGGAGCGCAACCAACAGCTAAGACAACCGGCCTCATCAATCAGTGAAGGGGCCGGGCCAATTAACTTTCGGCGGAGATCGCCGGTGCGCCACCAGCGCACTAGGTTCTCCTGCCGTGACCCAAAGTGAATGACCTGTGGCGTTCACCAGGAGTGCAATTATGCATATTCTCGATTCCCTCGATGCAGCCTCGCTGCGTACCGATGTTCCCGAGTTCCGCGCGGGTGACACCCTCAAGGTGCACGTGAACATCATCGAAGGCAAGAACTCCCGTGTCCAGGTTTTCCAGGGATTCGTCCTGGGCCGCCAGGGCGACGGCGTCCGCGAAACCTTCACGGTCCGCAAGGTTTCCTTCGGCGTCGGTGTGGAGCGTACCTTCCCGGTCCACTCCCCGATCATCGACAAGATCGAGGTTGTTACCAAGGGTGACGTCCGCCGCGCCAAGCTCTACTACATGCGCGCACTGCGCGGTAAGGCTGCGAAGATCAAGGAAAAGCGCGACTTCAGCACCGCCAAGTAAGTCCTTTCGGACCTGCAGAGGCCGGGCCGCGGCCGTATCCGGCCAGCGCCGGAGCCATTCAGCACCAGCGCCCAGGATACGGACCATGGACCACACAAAACGCCAGCCCCGAAAAATGGGCTGGCGTTTTGCGTTCATGGCCGTCATCCTGGCCGTTGCGGCCAGCGGACTGGTCCGTTCGCTCTGGCTGGATGTGTATTTCATTCCCTCCGCGTCTATGGAACCTGTGCTCGCAGGCGGGGACCGCATCCTGGTGTCCCGGACCGGATTCGGCACCGAACCCATCCGGCGCGGGGACATCGTCGTCTTTGACGGCAGGGGCACCTTCGCGCCGCTCAACAGCGGCAACGGCCCCCTGGTGGACACCGCGGCCGCCGTTACCCAATGGCTCGGCCTCACCGGCAGCGACACCACCTATGTCAAGAGGGTCATCGGGCTCCCAGGCGACTCGGTGGCCTGCTGCGACGCCGGCGGCAACGTAACGGTGAACGGTGAACCCTTGGCGGAGCCTTACATCTTTAACGGCGATGCCCCCAGCACCCAAAAATTCAGTGCCGTGGTCCCGGACGGCCGGCTGTGGCTGATGGGGGACCACAGGTCCCTGTCGGCCGACTCACGGAGCCTGCTCGGCGCCCCCGGCGGCGGCATGGTCCCGGTGGACAGGGTGATCGGCCGGCCGGTCCAGATCATCTGGCCCCTTGATAGATTTGCTTCAGTACCCCGTCCGCCTGCAGGACCAACAACAGAGAACGGACAGTAGATGCCCGAGAACCACGCGCGGACACCCGAACCACGCCACGACGGCGCTTCGGACGTTCCGGCCGATGCCGTTCCCGGGACTCCCGGCCAAGGTCCTGACGCACCTGCGTCCGGCGCCGCGGGCAGCCGCGCCGCAGCCAAGTCAGCGGCGAAGCCCGCCGGCAGCCCCGTCTTTGCCTGGCTGAAGGAAGTGGCCACGGTGGTGGTGATCGCCGTCGTCCTCTCCTTCCTTATCAAGACATTCCTCTTTCGGGCCTTCTTCATCCCGTCCGAGTCCATGGTTAACACACTTGAGGTTGACGACCGCATCTTCGTCAATCTCCTGGTCCCTGAACCGTTTGCGCTGAGCCGCGGCGACGTGGTGGTCTTCCGGGACACCAAGGGCTGGCTCCAGGCAGCGCCCGAGCAACCGCAAGGTCCGTTCACCTGGGTCCAGGACGGACTGACGTTCGTGGGGCTGCTGCCCGACAACTCCGAGCAGCACCTGGTCAAAAGGGTCATCGGACTCCCGGGGGACCATGTGGTTTGCTGTGATGCTGGCGGTAGACTGACGATCAACGGGACTGCCATCAACGAGAGCTACATCAATCCGGCTGAGGTCCCGCAGATCCGTGACTTCGACGTGACTGTCCCCGAAGGCAAGGTGTGGGTGATGGGCGACAACCGGAACCATTCCGCCGACTCGCGGGCCCATATGGACTCCGACGGCGGATTCATCGACATCGCCGACCTCGAGGGCAAGGCTGCCGTCATCGCCTGGCCCCTAAGCCGGTTCACCACGCTGGGCAACTATCCGGACGTTTTCCGCAACGTACCGACGGCGCCCTGACCATGCCCGCCGCACTCAAGCCCAGGACGGGCTCGGCCAAGGTTCCCCAGGCCAAGGCTCCCACGCTCAGGCACGAGCGGACATTCAAGGACCAGGGGATCCGGTACCTCGCAGGCGTGGACGAAGTAGGGCGCGGCGCGCTTGCCGGGCCTGTCAGCGTGGGCATCGCCGTCGTGGACCTGGAACGGCAAAAGCCGTTGGCCGGCGTCCGGGACAGCAAGCTGCTCACCCCGGCGGAGCGGGAACGGCTTGATCCGCTGGTCCGCCGCTGGAGCGTGGCCTCGGCGGTGGGCCACGCCTCCGCGCAGGAAATCGACTCGGTGGGAATCATCGCCGCGCTGCGCCTTGCAGGAACCCGCGCATGGCTGGAGGTCCTTTCTGCGGGGATCCGCCCGGAGGCAGTGCTCCTGGATGGAAGCCACAACTGGCTTTCACCTGCCGAACAGCTGTCCCTGTTCGACGAGCCGGCCGTGGCGAGTTGTGACGCCCCCGTGCACACCAAGGTCAAAGCGGACATGCAGTGCCTTAGCGTGGCGGCGGCCAGCGTCATCGCCAAGGTTGAGCGGGACCGGATGATGCGGGAGCTGCATGCTGACTTCCCGGACTTTGGCTGGGACATCAACAAGGGCTACGCCACCGCACTGCACCGGGATGTCCTCCGAGCTGCCGGGCCCACGCCGTACCACCGGGTCAGCTGGCGGCTCCTCGGAGGGGAACTGGCTGACGGCGGGCTGACGGACGATGCAGGGGCGGACGGGGAAGAAGCTGCCGCCGGGGACTGAGCCCCGCGCCGGGCAGCAGCCGCCCCGCCGATAGTGCAAGATGGAAGCATGAGTGCCGAGGATCTTGAAAACTATGAAACCGACATGGAGCTTCAGCTCTACCGTGAATACCGGGACGTCGTCGGACTGTTCAGCTACGTTGTCGAGACCGAACGCCGCTTCTACCTGGCCAACCATGTGGACCTGCAGGCCCGCAGCGCTGACGGCGAGGTCTACTTCGACCTGACCCTGCAGGACGCCTGGGTGTGGGATGTCTACCGCTCAGCACGATTCGTCAAGAGCGTCCGCGTCCTGACCTTCAAGGACGTCAACGTCGAAGAGCTGCCGCGCAACGAGGAGCTTGCCCTGCCCAAGGATGTTGACCTGGGCAACTAATACTGTGCGTTGCCGCGCACTTCTCCGGCACAGCTGACCTTCCCTGCACAGGGACCCCCGGCCCCGGTTCATCCACATAGGGGGCGGCCGTCCTGTCCTTCGCGTTCCAGCCCGTCCAAGCTGGTTGCGGAGGTAGACATGAAATCGAAAGACCTGTTGGGCCGGCACGGCGAGGACCTTGCCGCCGGTTACCTGGAAACCCTCGGCATGCTTGTGGTGGAGCGCAACTGGCGCTGCACGGAGGGCGAGATAGACATCGTCGCGCTGGACGGCGATGCCCTGGTGATCGCCGAGGTCAAAACCCGCCGCACCCTCGATTACGGGCATCCTTTTGAGGCCGTGGGACCGGACAAGCTGGCGCGGCTGCACCGGCTTGGGGCCGCGTGGTGCCGGGACCGTGAGCTGAGGATGCCGCTGAGGCGCATTGACGTCATTGCGGTGATTGACGACGGCGGCGGGTCGCCCCTGGTGGAGCACCTCCGGGGGGTGGGCTGAATGCCGCTGGGACGCACCTACTCCATTGCACTGGTGGGGCTGAACGGATACATCGTGGAGGTCGAGGCTGACATCGGCCAGCCGATGCCAAATAAATGACACATGTAGCTTTGGCGGTGCCTCCAGAGGGTGACTATTGTCATGGAATGGACTACCTCTACCCGGAAGACGTCTTTACGCCCCGGACGATTGTTACTGCTGCCATGTTCGAACGCCGTAATGAGCCTGATCTGGGCGGGCTCCCCGGGCTACAGGACAGTCTCCAGGACGCTTTACGGGAGCGCGGTGGCCAGGTGCTCCTTTACGGCGACACCGGAGTCGGCAAGTCTTCCCTCCTCAAGTACGCGGCGGAGGAGGAGATGTTGGACTTCGTCTTGGTTGAGTGCAACACCGGGATGTCCTACGACGACATCTTGGAGTCCGCGATTCGACAGATGGTTGATGTCAAGGAGATAAGCCGAACGGTAAAGGTTTCCGGCTCTGTAGAGATCACCGGCGAGGGGGGAATCCCCTGGATTACGAAACTCACCGGCAAGATTAAGGGGGAAGCGGGCCGGGATAAGACCTTCGAGGTTCTGGATAAGGCTGCAATCGACGTCCTTACCTCAGCAATGGATCAGGCGGACAAGTGGCTTATCGTTTTGGACAACTTCCAGAACATCAAGGACGTAGCGGTTCGGGAAAGGGTTGCTCAGGGGATGGAGACCCTGTCCGACCGGGCGGGCCGCTCGGCGGGGAGGGACTACAAATTCGTTGTTATTGGTATCGCCTCTGACGCCGCTACTCTCTTGGGCGACTCTCGATCCTATGGGAGACGCACAACGGAGCTAGGGGTTCCCCGGATGCCCGACGATGAAATAGCAGAAATTCTGCGCCGGGGCTTCGAGATTCTGGAGATCAACGTCGATGATGACTTGATAGATGAACTCGTGTTCTTCAGCGACGGCTTCCCGTACTTTGCGCACTTACTTGGGCTAGAACTGGCACGTGCAGCGAGGCGCGCAGGGGTCGACGTGGTGGAAGATGCCACAGTCGACCTCGCCCTCAAGAGAGCAGCCAAAGCCGTCTCCAGTTCCTATGCTGACAGGTTAAGGCGGGCATATGAGGCTGGCGGGGATGTCCAACCCCGTAAGCGCATCCTGGGACTGCTGGCCAAATCTAACGAAAGAGTCTGGACTGGATCAGACGTCGTCGATTTGTGGGAGGCGACATACGACAAGCGCCCGAACTACTCGTTTCTACACTCAGCACTCGGACAGTTGAGTGACGAAAAGTACGGCAATGTGCTTGCTCGCACAGGTCCTAAAAGAAGGTACGTTTTCACTTTCAGCGATCCTCACCTGCGTCCCTACCTCCGCATAGCCATTGCCGAGGAGGAGGAATCCGCGGCTAAGAAGGCCGAAGTGCGGGCCATGGTTGCCCAAACGTTTGAAGAGATAAAGAAGGATTTTGAGAGGCTTTTAGGCAACTAAGTTCGCAGCCGGGATACCTGTCCCAGGGAAGCCCAGTGTATTGCTGAGCGCATGTAGGCTAAGTCGGTGGAAACCGCACTTGTCGTAGCCATTATCGCCGCCGCCGCCAGCGTGGTTAGCGCCGCCGTGGCCGCATTGAGCGCGCGGAGTTCCAGGCTGAGTGCTAATCATGCGCTCAGCGTCAACCATCACGTTGCTTCCGTCGACCGGGACGCCGAAGAATTACGCGAGGCCTTTAAACTCGTTATGGACAGATTCAGCACCTACGATGTCGCGTCTGTGGCCGACCTGAAGGCCATGATGGGGGCACTGGAGGGACTGATGGGTTGTCGCGGGGCCAGTAAAGAGCTCGAAGGCTGCGGGCACGAGTTTCAGATGAACTTGGCGGGTCGGAAATTTGGAGCAAATGAGGTAGGCATCAAGCAACTCCGCAAGGCGTACACGGCCTGCCAGGACGAACTGCAAGCCAAGCGCGATTCCATTCTGGAGAGGCCCTCGTTACGACGTTTAGGAGGCCGCTAGTCTAGCCATACCGGGCAACGGTAAGACGGCGGCGGGTCGGGCCAGGAGTTGCACGAACACCCCTGGCCGGTAGACAAGTAGCAATCAGATGGTGAACCTCTCCGCGAGTGTAGGGGTTTTTTTGTTCCGAATAATATTCCTGGGCTGGTCAGGGCCGGTACTTCTTCCCATCCATGTAGACGGCGTAGGTGGCGTCCGTCAGAGTCATGCTCGGGATAGTGCAGTAGTCCGTGGTCGCGGCCTGAAAGTCCTTGATTAGGGAGTCGGGCGGCATTCCGGTGCCCTTGTCGACCTTGTTCCGGCCGCTCGTCAGAATGTCGGCGGACGCAGCGAACTGCTGAGTGGGGGTCATTAAGCTAAGCCAGTCGGTGCATGTTGTCTTCGAGTAGCTCTTGGTCCACGTCTGGGCGTACTTGTTGGCAGTCGGCGCTGGTGTCGGGCTGGTGGTCGCCGGAGCGGCAGCCGTGCCGCCGCCGCAAGCGGTGAGGAGGGCGGCGGACAGGGCTAGCGGCGCGAGTAGCTTTTTGATGATTTCCCCCAGGAAGTGAACGGCAGTTACTGGGGACTCTACTTGGGTTTCGCCTGTAGGGGGATCACTAGGGGAACGGGAAACACTAGCAGGACACCCTTGATGTGTAGTGCGACACGCCGTCTTTTCCACGACACGCAGGGCGTTAAATGTGGCTAAGTACTCCACAGCATGTGGATTGCCTCCGCCAAATCGCCGGGATTCCGGACATTTTGACGACCCCTGCCTGTGGATTAAAGGTGCATTAAATGACATCCTTGTAATACATCATCTTGGGGTTCCTAAGAGGCGTCTGCCCTAGATGTAGTATCTAGGTACAGGTTCATCCAGATGGTGGATCACGCAACGAAGCGCACGTACGGCTGGTACCCGGACATGCGCTTCATTTACAACAAAATAGGGATCGACGCCACGCAGCCAAAGTGGGTGCGCAACGGCCCAAGATATTGTGTTTTGTCGTTTTCGTTCGAACTAGGAACGTCAGAACAGACTACGAGCGGTTAGAACATTCGTCAATCTTGACAACGTTTCGTGTCTTGTGCCCGGTGATCCCGGAAAGGAGTAGCCGCAAATGGCTACACGTGTAGTACGGATCCGCATTAAGCGGACCATCCGTATCCGCCCGACCCAGCGCTAATGCGCTGAGTTGGACCGGGTCCGGCGCCGCGATGGCTCGAATCAAAGCGCCGGTCCCACCCTTTCAACGGATCAACCTGAAGGACCAGGATTATGGCTAAGAACAGCCGCCAAACCAGCAGCAAGGCTGCAACCGCCGCAAGCAAGGTCTTGCGTAACCCCAGCTCCACCAAGGCGGAGAAGACCGCCGCAGCAAGCGCCCTTTCTCAGAAGGGCAAGGGCAAATGAGGGTAGAGCAGTACCCCGGTGAAGACGAAGAACAGTTCTTCTGGGGGTCGCCCGAATACCCGCGTCCGTTCGTCAGGCGTGTGTCAGGCGTAGTGGCAACCACCTGAGCTAGCTCTTGACTTACGGAGAACCCCGTCAGCCCGCCGCTGGCGGGGTTCTTGCCATACGGGCTACACGGCGAAGTGCTTAGGGGTAATGACTATGGATCGGGAACAAGCGGTCTGCAAGGGCTGCGGGACGGGATTCGAGGCACACACGAAAAGCCGCGCGTACTGCTCCGCGATATGCAGGATCATGCGGAGCGCCGCTGCTGGGCAGATCGGAACCTGCCTCGTTTGCCAAGGCAGCTATTGGGACGGTCCTCATGCGGCCGGACGAACGCACGAAGAGTTCGTTGCCGACCACGAGACCTGTCGCAGGACCATTTTGGATCGTGAGGGGCGGCCCGACGACTGCCTTTGCCGAGAGTGCAAAGCCCGCAAAGGGGTTACGACAACTCAGTCGGTTCCGCCGTCGGCGCGGAAGCGCAACAAGGGCAGGACCTACAGCAAGCACCGGCAGCTAGTCTTCGAGCGTGACAACTTCACGTGCCAAGTTTGTCTGCTTCCAACCGACCCGGGCGCCAGGCCAACAGACGATCAATACCCGACGCTTGACCATATTTTCTCGTTGGCACTCGGCGGGGATGACGATCCGGATAATCTGCGGACGGCCCACCGGTGGTGCAATCTCGCACTCAGCAGTGAGGGTGGGCTCGTCTACGACCAGCAGGTCCGCGAAGCGGCGCTGCGTAGGTTCAGCAGCGCGGAAAGTAGCGTTGAGCCATGACGAAAGAAGAAATAGCGCTGTGGGTCCAAGTGGCCGCAGTGGTGGCGGCGGTCCTGGCCGCAATCGTGGCGTTGGTCGTCTCGGCCTTGGACCGGAGAAACGCTCGCCGTATTGCTGACGAAGACCGAAGGGCGGCTCTCAAACAAGCGCACATGATGTTTGAGCTTCAAGCGCTGCTGAAACTCGCGCAGAACAAGAATCGCGGGGGGCATAGTGATTCCAATATCGCGAAGGACATGGGCGCAGAGTGGGCGGGGTTGGTAGGGGCCCTCGGACCCGACAGGGTGCCGCGCAATTGGTCGAAACTCGTTGACAGCACGCCGGAGGAGATCGCGGCGATGCTGGAAAGTGACGAGGCATCGACGGAACACAAAGAGTCCATAGAAGCGCACCTTGCGCTTGCCGCTGTGGCCGAGGAGATCCGCCAGGAGAACGCAAAGACAGAGTCGCGGGTCACTAGGGGCCGGACGCGAGGCTGAAGAGCTACCTATGCGGCAAAGCCCCCCCGCTAAGCCGATGGGGGGAAGGCTCGCGGAGGGGCTACTAGCGCCGTCGACGCCGGGATTATGTCTAGGCGGCTGGGGAAACCGCCAGGGACGCAACTACATTAGAGACACCGCTATCGGTACTGCAAATCGACGCGGAGCGTTCACCCAGGGGCTGGGCGGCCTTGGAGGCGTTCGACTATATCGGCGCCGTGGAGGCCGGGGAAGGCGCCGAGGAGGGCGACGTAGGCGCACTTTTCCAGCCGGGAGGCGGGCGGAAGGTCGGCGAGGCCCGAGAGGCTAGCGGCGTAGTCCTGGGCTGCTTCCCACGCGTTGGAGGGCGTCCAGCCGCCGCGAGGCGTGACCGGTGCCCAGGCTGGAAGAAGCTGGCCGCCGGAGCGCGGTTGGATGGTCTGAACTTGGGGCGTCGGGCGGGCGCTGTTGCGGGGGAGCATTAGCTAGTTGCCCTGACGCCGGGAGTGCGGCCGTGGTGGCGCTTCATTGCCAGGGCTGCCCCTGCCCTGGAGGCTCCGGACTGGCCGGGGGCGACTCCGAAGGATTTGAGGGCCGTGATCGACTGGACGCGGGCGAGGCGGATCTCGGAGAGTAGGCCGTTGGGGACCATTTGGCCGGAGGAGCCGGGAATCATGAGGCCGTCTGCGTTTACACGCTCTTCCATGTGGTCGGCGAGGGCCAGGAGGTTGCAGGCTTCGTAGAGGGCGGCTGCGCTGGCGGCGTCCATGCTTGGGTGTTCCCGCTCGACTTGGATATATGTCTCCTTCGCGGAGTCGCTCCAGGTGGTCGGGAGTCCTTCGTAGGGGTCGGGGGCGAGGGGTGGAGCGCTGGTGAGGTCGGGCATGAGTTTCTTTTCGGGTTTCGGGGCGGGTTGGGAATCCGGCGGGGGCTGCGCACGCGGGGGCAGAAGGTATGCCGGTCCGGGCTGGGAGGGAGGGGGTACCGGGAGTCCCTCCCCAGGGGTTAGCGGCTTGGTTGGCCGGGAGTGTCTAGCCGGGGCAAGGCTTGTGTCTTCTTGCCCCGCTGACGTGATTACTTTGTGTGCTTCGGGCACTTAGCGCGCCGCGCTCGCGGGCTGGGCACGGGAACGTACTCGCCGCAGATGGAGCAGGGCAGGGAGTAACGTGCGGCTGTGGCTGGCACTGTCTCCGGGACCGGGACCGGGACCGGGGCAGGGTCGGCGGGCGGGACGTAGGTTCCGGCCTCGACGGCGGCCTTGTCGCCTTGTGAAAGCTCCAGATAGGCAAGGACGCGGGCCGGAGGATTCTGAAGGACCTCCGTCAGGCACCGGGCGTATTCGTTATGTTGCATGCCGCTTCGTAGATGTTCGAAGCGTTCCTCTTCAGTTAGGGCCAGCCATTGTGACTGGGTGTGCGGGCGGCGCATGGCCGAAGGAGTGGCGGCGGCGTCCTCTGCGGCGAAGAGGCTCAGACGTCGGCGGGCACGCTTGACTCGGTCAGTGGCACGGCGGGCGGCGAGCTTCTGGGGGCTCATGGGCATAGCGGGCATTGCTGGTAGGGCTTTCGGTCGAAGGGAGCCCAGGCGCGGCGTGACGGCCACGCCTGGGCGGTTGAGTAGCGGGCTAGGCAATCAGCGACGGTTGCGGGCGGCGGACGCAGTGCGGCGGTTGATCCTGTCGGCTTCTTCCTGGTCGGCGGCGTCGATCTCGGCCTCGGTCATTACTTTCTCGCCGTCGGCGGCCCTACCGGCGGCGGCAGTGTCGAAGCCGTCAACCCAGAGTGCAAGCCCGCGTTCGACCTGGCTAATGATCAAGTTGGGGCCTTCGCCGCTTCGGCGGGACCAGTGGAAGCCAGGTTTTCCGGCTGCCACAAATGCCTCGTCGCGCTCCGTGAGGACGCGGAGGAGATCGGACTTCAGCCGTTCAGCTTCTTCCTGGCGGGCAACGGCGAAGGAGGCAGCAGCGCGACGGCGGGCCGCCGGATCGAGGGCGCCGGAGCGGCCTTGCATTAGGTCGTCGTAAGCCTTGCGGGCGTCTGGGCCTGCGGAACGGCTGGCGCGCTGAAGGTCGGCGAGCTCGACGAGGACCTTGTCGAGGTCGTCCTGGCGGACGCTGGGCTTGCGCTGGCGGTCGCCGGGGGACGCCCAGTAGGTCATGTGGTTCTTTTGGCGGGTCAGGTCCGCGATCCGCTTGCTCTTCAGGGCGGCCTCTTCCTGGGCCTTCAGTACGGCCTCGTAGGCTTCGGTGGCGCCGGGGGTGAGCTCGACGAGCCAGGCCGGGTAGATGACGTTTCCGGCTGCGTCGCGGTTCTGTTTCATGATCTGGGTCATTGTGTGGGTTTCCTTTCGGTGGTCTTCCTGGCGGGCGCCGGGAAGGGGTCTTAGTTCGCCGCCTTCGCGCGGGCGGGGCGGTAGGTGTAGATGCCCTGGAGCTTGCGCGGGGCGCCCCAGCGGGTAGAGGCCAGGGCGCGGAGCTCGTCGGGGGAGAGGCCGCCGGGGTACCCTGCGTCGGCGTAAAGGGCGACGAGCGCGGAGCGGCGGAGTGTTGCCTGGCCGTCCAGGGATGCGAGGAAGTCCTCGGCGCTCGGCCGGTCGTCCTCCGTCCGGTCAGCAGGCGCCGGAATTGAGCGGCGGAGAAGTTGAAGCATTCGGCCCTGGACAGTGGGGGAGGCTTTGACGTCGCGGGCGGTGCGGGCGAGGGCCTGGGCGTGTTCTTTCCAGGTATCGCCGGTGTTTGCTTCGCGGTCCTCGACGAGGGCGTCGGGGGCCTCCAGGGCGGTGCGAATGCTCGAAATCAGGGCGCGCGCGCCGGTTGAGGTGACCCGGAAGAGGAGCTCGGCGGCTTCGTAGTCGTCCGTCTCCCTGTGGGCCTCGGCCTGGAGGCGGTCGGTTTCGGCGTCGAGTGGGGCGGCGTGCTCGAAGAGGATCGCGGAGCGGGGCCGGGGCAGGTGGAGGCTTTCGGCGGCGATCTGGAGCGTGACGGCCGTGAGGCGGGCGGCTTCGTAGTCGTCGATGGGTTCGCCCGCGATCGAGAATCCGGAGCCGCGCCTGTATTCCAGGCCCCTGCGGGTCAGGTCTTCGGCGAGTCGATCGATGGGCAGGAGGCCGACGGGCCAAGCCCCGGTGCGGCGGCGGGCGGCAAGGGGAGGCAGCGGGCACTGTGCGGCTGTTGGCTGTCCGGCGAAGTCGAGGAGTGAGGGCATGGCTGAGCGGGTTCCTTTCAGGGGTGGGGGCGTTGCCCGGCGTTCTGCGTGGCTAGCCGTGGAATGGCTGGGAGGAGTCGAGGGCTTTCCTGCCTTCGGCAGGTCAGGGAGCGGAGCTCCCCTCGGCGTCTTTGCAAGGGGTTTCTATTAGGCGGGTTTCGTGACCCGTCATGCCCCTGCGGTGCCCCTTCTTTCGCCGCCTCCTTCGGGGAAAGGGGGCACTTGGGGCACAGGGGCAGTTCGGGGAGAAGAAGAAACGAGAATCGAACTAGAACAAGAAGAGAATCGTCACTTCGTCACCGCCCATTTACTCGTGACAGGAGGCGTCGGGCTTCGCGAGTCAGGGATTCTAAAACCACTGGATCGGCGCCAGCGGTGAGGGCGTCGGTTTGCCGGTCTAGGAGGTCCTGGACGCTTTCAAGAGCGGCAGCGCGGGCAGCGCGCGCTTTGCGCTGACGGCAGCGACTGGAACAGGTGATGCGGTGACCGGTAACCGGCACGCCGCAGACAGGGCACTTCAAAGGCACGACTCCTTTCGCAAGGTCGAGACGGGGCACTGTTTGTCACAGTGCGAGGGCTGAGAAAACCCGCCCACCATGAAGGAGGGCGGGGCGGCGGGTTGCTTGCGCCTGGACAACAAGCCAGGGCCAGTCGAAAAGGAAACCCATCTCCCGAGCGGCGCGGCAGCCGTTCCCGTCAATAGAGGAGAGGGCCGGGAGGCTCTTTCTGCTCAGTTACGGACGAAAAACCTTTGGGTCGGAAACGCCGCAAGGCCCACGCCGGGATGGGCGGGGCCTTGCATGGTGGGCGGTGACGAAGTGACGGAAACAAGCGTCACTCCTATTACTTCTTCTAGGAGGGAAGTCCTTGAAGAAAAAAGACGGTGACGCTCGATTCCGTCACTTCGTCACTTGAACAGGATCGGGCAGGGCGTTTACACGCCGCTTCCGGCGTCTGACGGGCCTTAGGCGGCAGGTCCGATTATTTTCAGGACTGGATGCGAGTAGCTCACGGCCTCGCTCGCGCGCTCGCCGTTCTTCGGCGTAGAGGAGACGTCGACGGTTTCCAGTGTCGCGCTGGCGGGGCCGTCGATCTCTTCGAGCCGCTCCCTCACCTCGTCCTGGACTAGCTGAGACGCGAAGGCGAAAGACTTACTAGTAAGGGTTAGGGCGCCGAGCTCCGGCAGGGCGCCCAGGCGGAAGCTAAGGGTTATCGCGAAGTCGCGAAGCTCGGGCCGCCTTCCGTTTAGGAAGTAGCCCTCCTGCTTCAGCGCGTCCGGGCCGCTAATGATTATGTCGATTTTGCTCATGTTTGGGAGCGTACAAAGAAGCCCCGACTTCGCACTAGACGGAGACGGGGCTTTCGAAGTTAGTCCGCGCGGGCCGCGTCCAGGAGGTACGCCTCGATATCGGCCAGGTCCGGCTCCGTCCAGCGCCAGGGGATCTCGACGCGGCTCCAGTCGATTTTGACGGAGCGGGTCAGCGCGGGCGAGACGACGATCGGGCCAGTGAGCGCGGAGGCAATCAGAGAGCGGCGGCCGTCGACGTCGCGCTTCTCCCAGGCTTCCGCGAAGGTGTCGCCGGTCCGGACCTCTTCCAGGACAGACTCGACCGGGACTGAGGCCAGGACCTCGCGCCGGGCGCGGAGCATGGTCAGCCGCTCGACGAGGGCGCCGAAATCAGCGTCGGGAGAAGCCATATCCGCCGCCGTCGAGGCGATGGCTTGCTCGACTTCCGCGAGCTCGCCAGTGTCGCGGCTCGTCTCGCGCATTTCGACGACCTCGAAGCTCCCGAAGACTTCCAGGAATTGAGCGGCGACGAAGTCCTCGACGTGAAGGGCGGAGATACTTACCTTCCTTGGGCAAGCGCCAGCGGGGGAGCCGCAGACGTAGCGGAAGACCCGCTTCCCATTTTTCGCGAAGTCTCCTTGTCCGGCGCGCATGATCCGGCCGCAGGAGGCGCAAGCCAGGTGTCCGGAGAGGAGGCGGGTCGCGACCTTGCGGCCGGTGCGGGCCTTGCGGCCCCAGTCGCCGCGCGAGCGGAGGAGAGCGCGGACCTCGCGCATTTCGGAAGGCGTCACGATCGCGGGCCATACCTGCTCCGGGAGGCCGTCCTCGCCCAGGAGCGGCCGGCTCGCCCGCGTCGAGTCGCCTTTCATCCGGTGAGTCATGTAGCCCAGGAGGCCGTCGCGTTGCATGACGTCGGCCAGGGTCGAGGCGTTCCACTTCGCCGCGCGGCGCGGAGGGCGGCCCTCCTCGTTTAGGATCTTCGCCGTCATATAGGCGGACTTCCCGGAGAGGATCAGGTCGAAGGCGCGCCGGACGGTCGCGGCCTCGTCCGGGCGGATCTCCAGGGCGCGACCCTTGCCGGAGGGATGCGGGATGGGCCGGTATCCGAAGCAAGGCTCGCCGGAGTGGCGGCGCGTCTCGCGCTGATGCTTGCGGGCGGAGCTTACGCGAGTCTGGACGTTTTCCCGCTCCATACGACCGACCTCGGCGATCAGCGAGACGTGCATCCTCCAGGTTTGGGCGTCGGAGCGGATACCGTCACCCAGGGCCACGAAGAGCGCCGGGAGCCCGGAGGCTTCGCGCTCGTCGATCGTCTCGACGAGGTCGGCGACGGCGCGGACGCCCTGGCGGCTCCAGCGGTCGAACTTCCAAACGGCGATAATGTCGGCGGAGCCCTCGCGGAGCATTTCCAGGGCGCGGTCGGCCTTCAGTCGTCGCTTACCTCCTGATAGCCCGTCATCAGTGAGTACCTCGACAACCTCCCAGCCTTCGCGGGCAGCCAGGTCGCGGAGGTCCTTCTCCTGGCGGACAATAGACGTCGACTCGTCCGTCGTGACGGAGAGGCGGAGATACAGGACGGCGCGCTTCTGGTTCATTCGGAGCATGTGTCTTTTATACGACATCGGCCAGACCCTTCCGGCCTTCGTGCTCCTCGGCCTGCCGGACGCCTCCCTCAACGAGGCCAAGGAAAGGATCCGCTCGGCCGCGAAGAACTCCGGAATTCCCTTGAGCCGCCGGAAGATCACCGCCAACCTCATCCCTGCCTCCCTGCCCAAGCGGGGATCCGGATTCGACTTGGCGGTGACCATGGCCGTGCTCCGCGCCGCCAATGACATCAAACCCACCGGGCGGACGGTGTTTATCGCCGAGCTGGGACTCGACGGCCGGCTGCGCCCGGTCCGTGGCATCCTTCCAGCTGTGATGGCGTCGGTGCAGGCCGGATATCCGGATATCGTGGTGGCGCAGGCAAACTTTGCCGAGGCGTCCTTGGTTCCTGATGCGCACGTGCGGGGATACAGCACCCTTGCCCGGCTGGCGCTGGACTTCGGCGCGGACCCCCAGGAGCTTGCGCTGGATTTCGAGCCCGAGGACGCGGACGGCACCGGGGATGCATTCGCGGAAGCCGGCCCCTATCCTGACATGGCTGACGTCTCCGGCCAGGGCGATGCCCGGCGCGCATTGGAAGTCGCAGCCGCCGGGGCACACCACCTGCTGCTGACGGGCCCGCCGGGGGTATGCCCTTAACCATGTATGCGTGAAGGGCATAAGCGGTGCTGACTTGCCGTCAAACATGCGCGTGACATTCATCGCGCGGAAGCAGCGCCTGCCCGAGCCCGGCCGAGCGGCTGCCCGGGCTCACCGTGCGACGTGCGAGCGGTGAGCGCGGACCTCGACACGGCGATGAAAGCCAGTGGGCTAAGCCATCTAACCGCGGCCTCCGGTGTCCGCCTAGTTCTTTCGGTCGGTTCCGCGAGTGTGGTGGCGATGCTCCGGCGAGCAGCGCTGGGTACAGAAGCGTTCCCAATGCGGCAGAGCGGTGAGCAGCTTGCCTCAGAGCCCTTCGCTCAGCTTGTCGCCATTCCCGTCCTCGTCTTCAAGGGATTCAGATCAGCTTGGGTGCCTGGTTTGACGGCGGCTGGATGCTTTGGCTCTCCGCCGTGCTCCTGACCTCATCGCAGTGGCACGACTAAGCAATCCGCAACTCAGCTACCTCCCGTGGCCTCAAGCCCATCCAGCGGCAGCATGCGGCTGGGCTTGTCCCCACGGCCTTCTGTGAAAGCCCGCTCACCCCGACACGCCGTGAAAGCCGGAGTGTCGGGGCCATGGCCGCGTCGAGGGTCGTGAAGGGACGCCGCCTAGCGAAGCGCCATGCTCGGATCCAGCTGCTCGATGCCCTGCGGGGTCACCAGGACCACGCGGGCCGTAGAGATGTCGTAGAACAGACCAGTGGCCTGTACCTGTCCGGAAGCCAAGGCGGGACCGGTGACCGGGTGTTCTTCGAGCTTTCTGAGTTGGACGGCGACGTTGACCATGCTGAGCTGGTCGAGGTGGCTGTACCCTGCGGCTTCAGCGGCCAACGCCACGGGGTGACCGGCCACGGGGTGACCGGCCACGAGTTCGCGGTAGCTTGGCCGGGCGTGTTCCAACCAGGCATCGAAGCCCGCTCCCAGTGCGGCATTCGAAGCACCCTGGGCATCAGCCAGCACGGCCTTCATCGCGCCGCAGTTGGAGTGGCCGCAGACCGCGATCGAGTCCACGGACAGTCCCTTGACCGCGAAGGACAGCGCCGAATCGATCGAGGCATCGCGGCCGTCGCTGCACACGACGTTGCCGATGTTCCGGAGAGTCAGGAGGTCACCGGGGCCGCTGCTGGTGATGAGGTTCGGGTTGACCCGGGAGTCGACGCAGGCGACGAACAGTGTGTCCGGATTCTGTCCCTCGGTGAGATCCTGTACCAGCGGCCGAACCTTGTCCGCGTAGCGCCGGTGGTATTTGTCGATGCCCAGGAGAATTGACCGCAGCGGCAGCCGCCCGCCGTCGGCGTCCTCTGCTTGGTGGGCGCTGTCCAGAGGTGACGGCTGCCAGGATGTGCGGGGCGGCAGCGGGAATTCGCGGGGGTCCTGGCGCTGGGGTGTGTTGTCCGCGGCATCGCGGAACGCCGTGGTGCCGTGCTCCTCGAGAGTCACGGTCCCGCCCGTGTCCCGGTGCTGCCGCTGCCAGGCGAGCAAAGCCTCGCGGAAAGCATGATCGAGGTAGTCGGCGTTGAGTTCGACTACAGTGTCCTGGCCCTCGGGCACGGAATGGAGAGCGCGATTGAGCCGCGGCAGGGCGAAGAAGCTGCAGGAACCGGCGATCGTAACGCGCCACGGAAGTCGTTGTGCGGACGGTGCGTGCGTGTGGATTTGCGCCCGGAGCACGCGCCACAAAACGCACAGGGCAGCGAGTGCGAGGCCAATGATCACGCCTTCGAGCAGGTTGAGGAACACGACGCAGACCAGGGTGACCACGTAGACGAGGAGGTCCCCGGTGCGCAGGCTCGTCCTGATGTCGGCGACTTTGATGAGCTTTGCACCGATGACCAACAGCAGCCCCGCCAGAACGGCCAGCGGAATCAATTGGATGAGGCCGGCGAACAGGGCGGAGAACACAAGGACCCAGACGCCGTGGAGGATGGCGGACGCGCGGCTTGCGGCGCCGGCTTCCACGTTGGTGGCGCTGCGGACGATCACACCCGTCACCGGTAAACCGCCGAGCATGCCGGAGAGAATGTTCGCCGAGCCTTGGCCGATGAGCTCGCGGTTGAGATGTGAGCGCGGGCCGGTGTGCATCTTATCCACGGCCACCGCGCACAGCAGCGACTCAATGCTCGCGATCAACGCGACCGTGATGACGGCTGTTGCAGCGCCGCGCCAGTTGCCGTCCGGCAGATTCGGCAGGGCGATGGCGTCGAACAGGGAACCGTTGAAGCTGATGCGCGCCACGTTAGGGGCTACCGCCACGGACAACGCAGTGACAGCGACGACGGCGACGAGCGGGCCGGGGATTTTCCGCACCGCGGCCGGGAGGTACTTCCAGGCAAGAAGAATGGCTACGACGGTGAGGCCGAGTAGGGCTGAATGCAGCTCCACGTTGATGATCGCCGCAGGAACGGCGGCGAGGTTTTCGACGGCGGAACCGGCCGCGTTGCCGCCGAGCAGAACGTGCAACTGCTGCAGGATGATCGTGATGCCAATGCCGGCCAGCATGGCCTTGACCACCACCGGCGACACGGCCAGCGCGGCGCGCCCTGCGCGGCTGACCCCCAGTAGGAGCTGCATGACGCCGGCAGCAGCGGTGATCGCGCATGTCACTTGCCAGCCGAACTCGTCCACTAGGCCGGCAACGACGACGGTCAGGCCGGCCGCCGGGCCGCTCACCTGCAAAGGGGAGCCGCCCAGAGTGCCCGCGACAATTCCTCCGACGGCCGCCGCGATAAGGCCGGCCATGACTGGTGCCCCCGAGGCTGCGGCGATGCCCAGTGAGAGCGGGAGGGCGACAAGGAAGACGACGAGTGATGCGGGAAGGTCGGCGCCGAGGGAGCTGAGGAAACTTGGTTTCTTGATTCTCTGGGGTCTTCGGCCCGGCGGGGTGTGGGCGTCATTGGGGACGGTGGCGGAACCTGATGAATGCGGCATGGAGTTTCCTTTGCTCGGGAACGCTGAACCCCTTTAGCGTAGGAAGGCTGTCATGTGCAGTGACAAGTTGATGTGACAAGCGTGACCAAGTTGTCGAGTATGGGCCGTCATGTGGGGACCAACGGGAACTTTTGTGGGGGCACTGCGCGTTAGGGAGACCTTGCGCTACAACTCGACGGCGGTCAGCCGGTGCACTTCCGGCATTCAGTGAAGACGACTTCGGTGACCCCGTAGTGTCCTGAGGACCTGCCGATGGAGTGGCTAAGCTCGGGCAACGAGGTGGTACGCGTAAAGCAGAGGCGCATCCACGCTGGATGCGGTGATTTCCACAGGGCCCGATTCCGGAATCAGGATTTTAATACTTTCGCGCGCACCGGTGCAGACCGCACCAAAGTCAATCAACTCGCGTTCTTCCACCCGTGCCGTAAGGAAGGCTTTGCCGCCGCCTTCGCACACGAACGTGAGGGTGTAGTTGCCCTCCGGCACGTTCACGATGCTGGCAACGTGTCCCTATGCTTTTGGTCAAGCGGCCTGGGGAACTTTTTCCTGGTAGAGGGTTCCGTTTTTGAGCATGGCGCAGATGACTCGCAGCGGCGCCGGGCGAGGCAGATGATGGCAGCGTTGTGTTTCTTCCCTTCGTGCGTTTCCGCTCGTAGTAGGCCAATGGATAAGGATCGGAACGCCATCCTTTCAATAACCCGCTATCGGCTTCTACCCTTGATGCCAGCTGCTGTGTTGACCCAACGGGCGCGCTTGCGGAGAAGATCACACCTTCGCTGGCGACGTAAGGGCCCTGCGAGCCAATTCGGACCGGAAATACCGACGTTACCCGCAACGAATTCAGGTGCATCAGTTCCGCTGCCCACTGTCCGGGCAGGCTGGTCAGGGCCGACCGGCGCCCAGCCGGACTTCCCGGCGGCCCAGAAGCACCGCCGCTCCTCCCACAGCCAGGCTCAGCAGGAGAAGCACCCAGCCCGAAACAGCGAGGGTGGACGCCAAAACCACCGAGCCTGCGTCGGGCGTTGGCGTGGCCAGGGCCGCATCAATAGCCACATTGCCCCAAAGCCGGATAACAACAAACAGCAGGGGTCCAGCCCACATCGCCCAGCGTAAGGCTTTTCTGGGCACGTTCGTGCCGATCAGCAGGAGCCAGCTGAAGCCGAAAATGAGCGGAAACAGTGTGCCGGCGGTCTTGTGGACGTAGTTCAGCTGCCCGCGGGCTTCGTCATCCATGGCTGCCCGGAGCTGCTGAAGGTATTCGGTGGAGAAGCCGCCCACGAGAGAATCCGGCATGGCGAGGCCGCCGGTCAGCTGGGTCATCTGGTTCAGTGTGAGCAGGTGCAGGTACCAGAACAGGAACAGGCTGGCTACGACGCCGGCAATGACGATCGGGTTGCCGTTGGACTGCGCCTTCTGCAGCGACCGGGTGGTGGTGGGGTTGATCACCGGAGGCAGCTGGTGTTCGGGTACCACGGCCTTGTTGCCGTGCTTTTTGATGCGCTGGGCGGGAGTCTTGGCCATGGCCCTATTATCCCGCGGCGGCTGGATCCATTAGGACAATACCTGATTGAACAGCCGGGAACTGGCGAGAAGTCCCACCGGCAAGAACGCGTCGCATGATGCTGGCTGCTGGCAGGACGGCGCGAGGCACCCCTGGTCCCGTGCCACAGCACTGCATGGAGCCACCCCGCCGTCGGTACTGTCATGGCGCGGCAGCGGGGTCCTGTGCCCATTCCGTGGCGGTTTCAGGCGACGACGAGCAGTCCGGTTGCGAACATGACGGCGATGCCGGCCAGGATGCCGCCGGCGGTCAGTGGCGTGAGTGTCTTTCCGTCGTGGTCTTTGAGGAGCGGCAGGAGCTTGACGGCGACCTGCCCGACGGCTCCGGCGCCCACGCCGAGCAGGAAGGCGCCCAGTGTGGGCTGGTAGACGGTGGCTCCGATGAGTGCCCCGAGCACGGCTGGTGCCCCGGCGATCAGTCCCAGGGCCGCGAGCCGGCCCAGGGAGGGACGGGTGCGGGCCAGGGGTGTGACGATGGCCAGACCCTCGGTGGTGTTGTGGATGGCGAAACCGACAATCAGGGACGCGCCGAGGGCCAATGATCCGATTGCGTAGGCGGAGCCGATGGCAAGACCCTCGCCCAGGTTGTGCAGCCCGATGCCGACGGCGATCAGCAGGGCCAGGCGCCCGGGCGGGAGTGCGGCAGGCTGCGCGGCCGCGTGCAGCTCCTGGCGGCGTCGCATCCAGGCATCGGTGGCTTCCAGAACCAGGTAGGAGAGCAGGGCTCCGAGGATCACGACCAGTGGTCCGCCGAAGGAGCTGTTGCCGGCGACAAGGTCGAAGGCCTCGAAGGTGGCGTCGAAGGTCAGGAAGGCCAGCAGCCCGACGGTGACGCCAAGAAGTCCGCGCACCCACGCCGCCGAGGAGCGCCGGACGAAGGGCATCCAGAGCATGCCCAGGGCCACCGGAATGATTCCGACGTATACGCCGAGCAGGGCCATGAGGCCCAGAAAGGAGCCGTCACGTTCAGGGCTCAGGGCGGCGGCGTCGATCGCCGCGGTGATTTTGCCTCCGATGGAGGTCACCAGGGCAATCTCGTAGGGGTCACCGTCCACCCAGTGGTAGCTGACGGTGATGGTGGTGGACTGCAGCGGGGCCATGACCTCCGCGGTCTGGCTGAAGGGCGCGTAGTAGTCCGAGACATTGACCTGGGCGATGGAGACCGGGTCAGGGCCCTGGTTGCGGACCGTGAGAATGATCTGACCCGGGGTCAGCCGGATGTCTTCGACAGCCACGTCTTCCTTGGGTGGAACCCCCTCGCCGAGCCGGGACAGCCCGGGTCCATTCAGGAGCGAAAACAGGCCCAGCAGGACCGCGATCAGCACCAGGGGCCCGAGGCCGAGCAGCCAGCGCGGTTTCGGCGGCCGCGGCGCTGCGCCTCCTGCCGTTTGTGTGGTGCTCGTAGTGTCTGTCGTCGTGGTTGTGGTGTCTGTGCGGGTCATGACGGGCTCACTTCGAAGAAGCCCATCCAGCCGAGTTCGGCGAATTCGGTTTTGTGGGCGTGGAACATGTATTTGCCCGGGTACGGGAACCGGAGCTCCAGGATCCCCCGTTGGCCCTGCATCTGGGAGATGGTGTCCGTGTATTCGCTGGGGGTCAGCATGGTCCCGGTCGGGTAGTAGTGGAAGAAGTTCCCGTGCACGTGGAAGGAATTGATCGGGTCGTATTCCAGGACGTTGATCAGGTGGATCCGCACCAGTTCGTTCTGCTTGACCTGGACCGGGTAGTCCATGAAGTGGAACGGCAGCCCGTTGACGGAGTAGAACTCGTTGTCGTCACCGCCGTCCGTGTTGTACCCGTTCGTGACCATGACCATCTCGTTGTCGGCCTTGGGCCGGGTTCGATGATGAAGCCGCCGTAGAGTCCCTTGGCGATGTGGGGGGCCAGCGGTGACTGGTGGCAGTGGTACAAGTGGGTGCCGAACGGTGTGGCATCGAATTCGTAGGTGAAGCTCTGCCCGGGGGCGATGGACCCGGCGCCGATCCCGGGCGTGCCGTCCATCTCGGCCGTGTGGATTCCGTGGAAGTGGATGGTGTGGGGGTGGGCTCCGGCGTTGGTGAAGTGGATCTTCAGTGCATCGCCTTCCTTCGCCCAGAGGGTCGGTCCGGGAATCCGGCCGTTGTAGCTCCAGCCCGGGAACGTCACCCCCGGCGCGATCTCAAAATCCTTATCGACCGCGACGGCAGGACCCTGCGCGAATGGGACATCGTCGCGCTCACCAGCATCCGCGTGGCAGGGAACGGCCACGAGCTCGACCTCGGATCAGCGGCCGCCGATTCAATCTGGGTCGTAGCCGCCTGAAAGCGCCGCTAAGCGTTTACCTGCACCACCGTTCCGGTCCGGCCGGAACGATGGTGCCTGACTCCTGGCGACAGAAACACCTGCATTGTGTGAATCCCGGCGATCGCCAGGACCTGCGGGAAGTCATGATCCTGGGTTCAACGAACCAAACCCCTCGTTTAGCGTGCCGTGGCCGACTTTGCTTGCACGTTAGGCTGGAGGGGTGAATCCCCCTGTTTCCCGGCGCGCGTTCCTGCTCGGAGCGGCAGGCGCCGCAGCCCTGACCGTGACCGGTTGCAGGAACGGCGACACACGCGCGGCGTTCTCCACCGTCGGGACCTTGGACTTCGCCAATCCTCTGGGCATTCCGCCGCTGGCTGATTCGATGACCGCAGCGGACGGAACCCGGGTCTTCGAGTTAACCGCGGAGGCCGGAAGCAGCCGTTTCCTGCCGGACAGGACGACTCCTACCTGGGGGTATAACGGAGCGTTTCTGGGTCCCACCCTCAGGGCGCGCCGCGGTGAGAAGGTCCGCGTCACCGTCGTGAACGCCTTGGAGGAGTCAACGACCGTGCACTGGCACGGCATGCGGCTGCCCGCCGTTTTCGACGGCGGCCCCCACCAGATCATCAATCCCGGCGCTGTCTGGACCCCTGAATGGACCGTGGACCAGCCCGAGGCCACCCTGTGGTACCACCCGCACCCCCATGGGCAGACCGAAGCGCAGATGACCCGCGGTCTGGCGGGGATGTTCATTATTGACGGCGACGAGCCGGTTCAGGGCCTGCCCTTCGAGTACGGGGTGGATGATGTTCCCGTCGTCGTCCAGGACCGGACCTTTGGTGATGATGGATCCTTCCGGCCGGGCCCGCCCGCCCAGACCGGGCTGCTGGGCGACACGGTCCTTGTCAACGGTACCTGCAACCCGCACCTGGCCGTCACAACGGAGGCTGTACGGCTGCGGCTCCTCAACGCTGCGACCGCACGCATCTTCAATTTCGGTTTCGCCGATAACCGGCAGTTCCAGGTGGTAGGCAGCGACGGCGGCCTGCTGCCGGCACCCGTTGCTGTTGGGAGGCTGCTGCTCTCACCGGGGGAGCGGGCCGAAATCGTGGTCCGGTTCACGCCCGGGGAACAGCCCGTGCTCCGGTCCTTTCCCCACGAACTGGGGATGAGCAGGGAATTTAACGACGGCGCCGGCGGCAACGACGTGCTGGACCTGCTGCAGTTCAGGGCCGCCGATAAGCTGGCCGGTTCACCGCAACTGCCCGAACGCTTGGCCGACCTCGAGCCTGTTGACCCGAAAATGTCGGCGGCAACGCGCAGCTTCATTCTCAAAGGCATGTACATCAACGGGCGCATGATGGACATGTCCCGGATCGACGCGACCGTCGGCGCCGGCACGGTGGAAATATGGATGGTCAGCAACATCGATAACCAGCCGCACAGCTTCCACGTCCACGGGGTGCAGTTCCGGATCCTGGAACTCAACGGCGCCGATCCTGGCCCGGAATTCTCCGGGTGGAAGGACACCGTGTTCCTGCCGGTAGGGACCTCGGCGCGGATTGCCTTGAAGTTCGGCCGCCATACCGACCCGGAGACGGCCTACATGTACCACTGCCATTTGGTACGGCACGCCGACCAGGGCATGATGGGCCAGTTCATAGTCGTCCAACCACAATGAAGCCAAGAAACAGAGGCCTTCATTGTGCTCTAAAGAGACTGACGGCCGCCACTAGGGCTCGGAACAGTACATCGGTATGGGGACGTTCTGACGCCGCCAGCACGACAGCTCTTGTACCCGGCCAAAGAGGAACAAGGTTCAAGTCTTCCTGTTGACGCCTTGGCGTCAGATTTGGATGTACCTGAACCTGGACGTACACCTGGCACGCCAGTCGATTTTCCGGCTGGGTTACCCTGGCCACCCACGAGGCGGATTGTTTTGATCAGACTGGTCCTAAACCTCGATCCACCGATGAGCTTGGGTGACAAGCGGGTGCCGTGACGCAGAAATGCCCCTCTGATCAGGAAGAATAGTGATTGTCTAGACCGCTGTT